>NZ_JARWKQ010000004.1:0-380324 GCF_029846355.1 Cobetia sp. 2AS | reverse complement strand
CGCTGTCGGCCACGGGCACGCTGTCCGTGTCGGACGTGGACCTCACCGACAGCGTCACGCCGAGCGTCACCAGTGTCTCCAGTGACGGGGATACCGGCACGCTGGACAATGATGACCTGCTCGGCATGCTGGGCGTGGATGCCGCGGCCATCATCGAGGGCACCGACACCGACGGCAATCTCACCTGGACCTTCGACAGCAGCACGGCCGGGGAAGACTTCGACTATCTGGCGGCGGATGAGACGCTGACGCTGACCTATGCAGTGACGGTCACGGACACCGCTGGTGCGACTGACACCCAGAACGTTGTCATCACCATCACCGGCAACGACGACGCGCCGGTCATCTCCGCCGACGCTGGCGCCGTGGAAGAAGACACCACCCCGGAAGCCAGCGGCACGCTGACCGCGACGGATGCCGACAACGCCGACCTGGCCTTTGTCGCAGCCACCGATGGCAGCGACTACGGCACCTTCACGGTCGATGATGCGGGCAACTGGACCTACGAACTGGCCAACGAGGCTGAGGCGACCCAGGCGCTGGCCGAGGGCCAGACGGTCACCGAGCAATACACCGTCGCGCTGAGCGATGGCTCGACCACCACGGTCGACATCACCATCACCGGTGACAACGATGGCCCGCTGATCCGTGTGGACGCGGACGACAGTGCCGCGGCCAGTCTGGCAGAAGCGAATGCGCCGCTGTCGGCCACGGGCACGCTGTCCGTGTCGGACGTGGACCTCACCGACAGCGTCACGCCGAGCGTCACCGGCGTCGACGCTGAGGGGGATATTGGCACGCTGTCCGAGACCGATCTGCTCGGCATGCTGGGCGTGGATGCCGCGGCCATCATCGAGGGCACCGGCACTGACGGCAATCTCACCTGGAACTTCGACAGCAGCACGGTCGGGGAAGACTTTGACTACCTGGCGGCGGATGAGACGCTGACGCTGACCTATGCAGTGACGGTCACGGACACCGCTGGCGCGACTGACACCCAGAACGTTGTCATCACCATCACCGGCAGCGACGACGCGCCGGTCATCTCCACCGACGCTGGTGCCGTGCAGGAAGACGGCACCCTGGAAGCCAGCGGTGCGCTGACCGCTTCTGATGCCGACAATGCCGATCTGGCCTTCGTCGCCGCTACCGATGACAGCAGTGTTTACGGCAGCTTCAGCGTGGACGCCGATGGCAACTGGACCTACACCCTCGACAACGCCGCCGCCGAGACCCAGGCGCTGGCCGCGGGCGAGACCGTCACCGAGCAGTACACCGTGATGCTCAGCGATAACTCGACCACCACGGTCGACATCCTGATCACCGGCGTGGCCGACGCAGTGCCGGTCATCACGCTGGCTGACAAGGAAGTGACCGAGGCCACGGGTGAGACGGTCACAGACACCTTCGAGGTGGCAGCGGATGCCGGCATCGCCAGCGTCACCATCAATGGCACGGACATCACTTCGGCGTCAGTGGATAACCCCATCGTGATTCCGGGTGCGACTGATGACGAAGGCACGCTGACCATCACTGGCTATGATTCCGGCACCGTGTCCTACACCTATGTGGAGGATGGTACGGCTGCGGATCACTCGGCTGGCGACGATAGCGTGTTCGACAACTACGCCGTGGTCGTCACTGACCTGGCTGGGCAGAGCACCAGCGACAGCCTTGACGTCAAGATTCTGGATACTGCGCCGACGGCCAAGCCGGATGAGCGCGATATTGATGAAGATGCGACGGACGAGCTCACGGGCAACGTGATTGATGGTGCCAATGACAATGAGGACATCCTGGGTGCAGATGCGCCGTTCATGGTCTGCAAACTGAACGATACCGGGATTGCCGACGGCGGCAGTGCCACGGTCACGGGTGACTACGGCACGCTGACGCTCAACAGCGACGGCAGCTATACCTACGTTCTGGACACCACCAAGACGCAGTCTCTGGCAGAGAATGAACCGGCGAAAGATGTCTTCACCTATGTGCTGGAAGACAGCGATGGCGACTATTCCAGCACTACGCTGACCATCAATATCACGGGCTCGGCCGACGCAGTGCCGGTCATCACGCTGGCTGACAAGGAAGTGACCGAGGCCACGGGTGAGACGGTCACTGACACCTTCGAGGTGGCAGCGGATGCCGGCATCGCCAGCGTCACCATCAATGGCACGGACATCACTTCGGCGTCAGTGGATAACCCCATCGTGATTCCGGGTGCGACTGATGACGAAGGCACGCTGACCATCACTGGCTATGATTCCGGCACCGTGTCCTACACCTATGTGGAGGATGGTACGGCTGCGGATCACTCGGCTGGCGACGATAGCGTGTTCGACAACTACGCCGTGGTCGTCACTGACCTGGCTGGGCAGAGCACCAGCGACAGCCTTGACGTCAAGATTCTGGATACTGCGCCGACGGCCAAGCCGGATGAGCGCGATATTGATGAAGATGCGACGGACGAGCTCACGGGCAACGTGATTGATGGTGCCAATGACAATGAGGACATCCTGGGTGCAGATGCGCCGTTCATGGTCTGCAAACTGAACGATACCGGGATTGCCGACGGCGGCAGTGCCACGGTCACGGGTGACTACGGCACGCTGACGCTCAACAGCGACGGCAGCTATACCTACGTTCTGGACACCACCAAGACGCAGTCTCTGGCAGAGGGTGAACCGGCGGAAGACGTCTTCACCTATGTGCTGGAAGACAGCGATGGCGATTATTCCAGCACCACGCTGACCATCAATATCACGGGCTCGGCCGACGCAGCGCCGGTTATCACGCTGGCTGACAAGGAAGTGACCGAGGCCACAGGAGCCACGGTCACTGACACCTTCGAGGTGGCAGCGGATGCCGGCATCGCCAGCGTCACCATCAATGGCACAGACATCACTTCGGCGTCAGTGGATAACCCCATCGTGATTCCGGGTGCGACTGATGACGAAGGTACGCTGACCATCACTGGCTACGATGCCGGCACCGTGTCCTACACCTATGTGGAGGATGGCACGGCTGCGGATCACTCGGCTGGCGACGATAGCGTGTTCGACAACTACGCCGTGGTCGTCACTGACCTGGCCGGGCAGAGCACCAGCGACAGCCTTGACGTCAAGATTGTGGATACCGCGCCTGTCGCCAATGACGACACCTACACCATTCGCGAAGATGATACGTCTCCGGATGGTGAGCCGGTGATCAACACCAATGTCATTTCCAGTGTTGTCGGCGGCGGACAGGATGAGCTGGGCGCTGATGGCGTGACCATCACGCATCTGGATGGCATTTCACTGGCAGACAATGAGGGTAGCGTTACCGTCGATGGCAGCTACGGTAGCTTGACCATCAATACCGATGGCACCTTCAGTTATGACCTTGATGATGCGCGCGCTCAGGCATTGGGTGCCGGTGACCTCGTCAAGGAAGTATTCGAGTACACCATCCTGGATGCGGATGGCGACTCGGATACCGCCGACATCACCATCAATGTTCAGGGCTTGAATGACAAGCCGGTGGCCTATGACGATGGTCCGATCGTGGTCGAGGAAGATACTCCGGTCAGCGGCAACGTCCTGAACAACGACGTCGACGCCGATGGTGATGAGTTGAGCGTCGTCAGCTTCACTGTTGACGGGGTTACGTACGACCCGGGCAAGACAGCGGATCTTGGCGAAGTCGGCACACTTCTGATCAATGCTGACGGTACCTTCACCTTCACGCCCGGTGAGAATTACAACGGTCCGGTACCCGACACCACTTATGTGATCACGGATGGCACCGAGTTCGATGAAGCCATTCTCAGCTTCGAGGACGTCGCAGCGATTGATGACCCTGTCGTCATCAGTGCCGATGATGGCGCTGTTGCCGAAGATGGTGTGACGGAAGCGTCAGGGACGCTGACCGCGACCGATGTCGATAGTGACGCGCCGACGTTCACGCCGGCCACTGACGACAGCAGTCTCTACGGTACCTTCGTCGTCGATGCTGACGGCAACTGGACCTATACGCTGGATAACGACACTGCCGCTGTGCAGGAGCTGACATCTGCCGACACGATAAATGAGCAGTACATCGTGCAGCTCAGCGATGGCTCCAGCACGACAGTGGATATCGTCATCAAGGGGACTGATGATGCGCTGCCGGTCATCAGTTCACTGGGAGACCAGTCTGTCACCGAAGCGACCGGAAGCACGCTCACCAATACCTTTACCGTGTCAGCTGCAGCAGGTATCGCGGCAGTGACGATCGCTGGCGTGGATATCACGGATGCCAACACCACACCGGTAGTGATCTCCAATCCAGCTGGTGAAGGCACGCTGACCATTACGGGCTACGATTCCGGCACTGTGTCTTACACCTATGAGGAAGATGGCACAGCGGCTGATCACACAGATGGCGATGACAGCGTCGTCGATGGTTTCACCGTCGTAGTGACGGATCTGGCAGGCCAGAGTACCAGTGACAGTCTCGATGTCACGGTGCTGGATACGGCGCCGGTAGCCAACGCTGATACGCGCAGCATTGGCGAGAATCGCAATGCTGCCATCACCGGCAATGTCGTGGATGGCACATCGGCGACTGCCGATACTCTGGGTGCCGATGCGGTAACCGTGACTGCCGTCATCGCCGGAACGGAGACTGCCCCGGTGAGCGATGGCGCGGCGGCCGTGATCACGGGTGAGCACGGCGAGCTGACCCTGGCGGCGGATGGCTCCTACAGCTATCAGTCAGCACGCGACGACCTGCAGTACCTGGCGGCCGGTGAGTCGGTCACGGACGTCTATACCTACGTGATCACGGATGCTGACGGTGATACCGCCACTACCACGCTGACCATCACCATCAATGGTAGCAACGATGCGCCGGAGATCAGTGTCAGCAGTGGCGACAGTGCAGCCGCCATCCTGACGGAGACGGATTCACCGCTGAGTGCCAGCGGGACTCTGTCGGTGGATGACGTGGATCTCAGCAACAGCGTGACGCCGAGCGTCACCGGCGTCTCCAGTGATGGCGATACCGGCACGCTGGACAACGATGGCCTGCTTGCGCTGCTGGGCGTGGATACCGGGGCCATCATCGATGACGAGAGCACTGAAGGTACGCTCAACTGGTCCTTCGACAGCAGTGCTGCCGGGGAAAGCTTCGACTACCTGTCTGCAGGCGAGTCGCTGGTCCTGACCTACACCGTCACTGTCACGGATACGGCGGGAGCGACAGCTACCCAGGATGTCACCATTACCATTCAAGGGACGAATGATGCCCCGGTGGTGACTGCGACTGAAGGTCGCGTCAGCGAAGAAGGGCTCGAAGGCGGTATCGCCGACAGCGATGCGGCTGATGGCTTCACGGATACCACCGATGCCACCACTGTCACCGGTACGGTTTCCGTCACGGATGTCGACAGTGACAGCGTGTCGCTGGTATTGACGGCTCCTGCCACGGCCATCACCTCCGGTGGCAGTGCGGTGTCCTGGTCCGGCAGCGGCACCCAGTCAATGGTGGCAACCGATGCTGATGGCAATGAAGTCGCGACGGTGACCATCGATGACAGCGGCGCCTATACCTTCACTCTGAGTCAGGCGGTTGATCACTCGGGTGATGGTGAAGATGTCCTGTCTCTGGACTTCGGTGTGCTCGCAACGGATAGCGAAGGCGCCAGCTCCATCGGCACGCTGACCATCGGTATCGAGGATGATGCCCCAGAGCAGCAGGAAGCGCAGAGCTTCTCGTCGACCCTGGTGGATACCAATCTCACTATCATTCTTGATGTGTCAGGTTCCATGAATGCAACTGATGGAATCGATGGTGAAACTCGCCTGCAGAGTGCTATTGATTCCATCAAGTCTCTGATTGAGGCCTACGATGACTTTGGTGACGTACGTATCAATCTGGTGACATTCTCATCCATCGGTACGGCTCAGAATGCTTGGGTGACCGTAGGAGAGGCTGAGAGCATTCTGGATAACCTGCAGGCCGGTGGTTATACCAATTATGATTCCGCTCTTGCAGCAGCTATCGAGAATTATTCTGAAGATGGAGCATTGGAGGATGCGCAAAGCATTTCCTATTTCTTCTCTGATGGTGAGCCAAACTTTGGCGATGGCGATGATGAAGCGCTGAATGTGCTTGTGGGGAATACCATTTACAGAGCAGATGCCGGTATCTCGAACGATGAAGAGGATATCTGGACTGACTTCCTGGTCGATAATGGCATCAAGTCCTACGCTATCGGCTTGGGTAGCAACGTCACAGAGTCCAACCTTGATCCGATTGCCTATGACGGTTCAGCGGATGAAGACCTCGATAGCACTGTCGTTACCAGCTTTGAGGATCTCGACGATACCCTCGCCGCTACTGTCCAATCACCGGTCAGTGGTCAGCTTGTCTCGGGCAGCTCCGTGGATGGCAGTCTGTTGGGGGCGGATGGCGGTTATCTGCAATCGGTCACCGTGGATGGCACGACCTACAGTTATGACCCGGCCACCAACACCGTGTCTGCAGTGGGCACGGACAATAGCAGCTACGATGCGGGCAGCCTGGAGTTGACCATCTCTACGGACCTGGGTGGCAGCATGCTGTTCAATCTGGGGAGCGGTGACTTCGCCTACACGCCGCCTAGCAATGTTACTGAGCGCTCCACAGACAGCTTCGATTACGTGACGGTCGACAATGACGGGGATACCAACGCCTCAAGTGTCAGCATCGACGTCGACAAGCTGTCGGTCCTGATCGGGACCTCTGGCAACGAGTCCCTGACGGGCGATGGCGATGGCCCGTTCTATGCGGACTATCTGATTGGCCAAGGCGGCAATGACACCCTGAGCGGTGGCGAGGGCAGCGATCGTCTGGAAGGTGGCAGCGGCAACGATACGCTGCGGGGCGGCACCGGCAACGATATCCTCTCTGGTGGTGAGGGCGATGATCTTCTGGTCGGAGGTGCCGGCAATGACATCCTGACCGGCGGCGATGGTGCCGATACCTTCCAGTGGCTGAGCGGTCATGACATCAACAGCGAAGGCGGCATGGCGACGGATACCATCACCGACTTCAGTGTCGCGGATGGCGATGTCATCGATCTTTCCGATCTGCTTCAGTCCAACGAAGATGCCGATACGCTCTCGAGCTTCCTGCACTTCGAGTCAGATGGAGAAGGTGGCACCAATATCGAGATCAGTGTCGATGGATCCGACGGCAGCAATATCACGCAAGAGATCAATCTGCAGGATGTCGACCTGACATCAGGTGGCGACACGGATACGCAGATCATTCAATCTCTGCTCGACAGCAACAGTCTCAAGACGAACGTTGACGGCTGAATCGATGTGATAGGGGAGATGGCTTAGGCTGTCTCCCCTTGCTGTATTAGACTTTGCCGTAGAGACATCTGCGAAGTGCCCTACTAAGGAGGACAGGTTGAGCGATCAACCCACGCCATTAAGACCGGAGCCCGTTGGCGAGAGGGAGGGCGACCCCCTTCTCAATGCGCTGGTCTTCATGGCGCGTTACCACGGCAATCCCAGATCTGCAGCAGTGCTGGTCGATGGCCTTCCCATGGAGGAAGGCCGTCTTCCCCTGGCGCTTGTCAGTCGTGCCGCGGCACGTGCCAATCTGAGTGCCAAACTGGTCAACCAGCAGATCACGGCCATCAGCGACATGCTGATGCCGTGCATTCTCATACTCAAGGAAGAGCGTGCTGTCGTCTTGCTGGAGGTCGACAACGACGCAGGCAAGGCCAGGATTCATCAGCCTGAGGCCGAGGGTGATGAGCTGGTGGACATCGAGTCACTGGCTGAGCGTCATGATGGGCGTGTCGTCTATCTCAAGCAGGAGCACCGCTTTGATGAACGCGCACCGGAAACGCTCAAGCAGAGCGATGGCCATTGGTTCTGGTCAACGCTGAAGCTGTCGCGGCCGATCTATCGTGACGTGATTCTGGCGTCGATATTGATCAACCTGTTTGCCGTGGCATCGCCACTGTTCGTGATGAACGCCTATGACAAGGTCGTGCCCAATCTGGCCTTCAACACGCTGTGGGTCTTGGCGACGGGCATGGCGATCATCATGGTGTTCGACTTCGTGATGCGCCAGACACGCGCCTACTTCATGGACACGGCCGGCAAGAAGTCCGAGGTGTTGCTGACCTCGAAACTCTTCTCCAAGACCATGAACCTGCGGATGGAAGCGCGTCCCGGCTCTGTCGGTGGCTATGTGAAGCACCTGCAGGAGTTTGATTCGATTCGAGAGTTCTTCACCTCCGCGACCCTGACCACCCTGGTCGATCTGCCGTTTGCCCTGCTGTTCCTGCTGGTGATCTGGATCGTGGCGGGGCCATTGGTTCTGGTGCCCTTCGCCGCGCTCGTGATCCTGCTCATCTACAGTCTGGCGATCCAGAAGCCGCTGCGCAGCAGCATCGAGCAGGGGTCGCGCTTGGCGACGGAACGCAATGCGCGCCTCGTCGAAGCAGTCTCCGGCCTCGAGAGCCTCAAGCTGGCCAATGCTCAGGGCGAAACCCAGCGTCGATATGAACGCGCCGTCGGGCAGATCGCGCATTGGGGGGTGAAAAGCCGCAACCTGACGACCTCTGTCAGCTCTCTGAGCATGTCGCTGACACAGGCCACCACGGTGGCGCTGGTCGTGTTCGGGGTCTATCTGATCGCGGATGCACGCCTGTCTGTCGGTGGCTTGATCGCCGCGGTCATGCTGTCCGGGCGTGCGTTGCAGCCGCTGGGGCAGTTGGCGTTGCTGATCACGCGCATCGGCCAGACTCGCAGTGCCATGAGTGCGCTTGAGCAGATCATGGCATTGCCGGAAGAGTCGGAAGATCGTCGTTACGTTCACCGCGAGCACCTGCAGATGCGCATCGAATTCGATCGCGTCGGCTTTGCCTATGCGCCGAATACGCCGCCTGCCGTGTCGGATATCTCATTGACCATCAATCCAGGTGAGAGGATCGCGATCATCGGGCGTATCGGTGCTGGCAAGAGTACCTTGCAACGTCTTGTCTCTGGTCTGTATCGCGCCACGGCGGGCAGCGTTCGAATCGATGGACTGGATCTCAATCAGCTGCATCCCGCCGACGTACGTCGGCATATCGGTCATGCGGGCCAGGACAGTTCACTGTTCTTCGGCTCCATTCGCGACAACATCACCCTCGGCCAACCACACGCCAGTGACGTACAGGTCGAACTCGCGGCTGATGCCTCCGGTGTGACCGAATTCACTCGTCATCACCCTGAAGGACTGGACCGTCAGGTGGGTGAGGGTGGGCGCATGCTCTCCAGCGGTCAGCGTCAGACGGTCTTGCTGGCACGCGCGCTCTTGATGCGTCCTCCGCTCTTGCTGCTCGATGAGCCCGGTTCGCACATGGATAACCGCGCCGAGCTGCGCCTGCGCAGAATGCTCAAGTCCCTGCCACGCAGCCAGACGCTGGTGCTGGTCACCCACAAGAGCAGCATGCTCGACGTGGTAGACCGCGTCATCGTCATGGAAGGGGGGCGCATCGTCGCCGATGGGCCCAAGCAGCAGGTGCTGAGCGCCCTGAATGAAGGCCGTGTCGCCGGGCGCAAGCAGGAGGTGAATCGTGGCTAAGGCACCGATTGAGCAGCGTGACCTTCACCATCTCGACGATGTCAGTTCGGCCGTGTTGCTGGCGACTCCTTGGAAGTCGCGCATCCTGATCTGGATGGTGCTCGCATTCGTGGTCATCTTCGTGATCTGGGCCAGTCAGGCGAGCCTGGAGGTCGTCACGCGCGGCTCCGGCAAGGTCGTGCCCTCGACGCACTTGCAGGTCGTCCAGAACCTGGAAGGCGGTATCGTGCGCGAGATCTATATCAAGGAAGGTCAGGTCGTCTCGCCGGGGGAGCCACTGCTGCGCATCGACGACACCAGTGCAGGTTCCGATCTGCGCGAGCGTGTCTCGACCCTCGATGGCCTGCAGGCCACCATCATGCAGTACGACACCGAGCTTGATTCCATCGAGGTCAACGCCTCCGCGGATGCCTGGAAGGATCAGGTGAGCGTGAAGAATATCGAGTTGCCCTTCGACGAGGAATTCAAGGCGCGCAGTCCCGCTCTGGTGTCGCGTGCGATGACGGCGTATCGCACACATCTGAATCAGCTCAATAGCGGCCTCAATGGCGCGCGTGAACAGATTCTGCAGAAGGAGCAGGAGTTGCGTGAGTTGAGATCGCGCATCAACAGTCTCGAGCGCAGTTATCAACTGTCACGTCGCGAGCTCGGCATGACGGCCCCGCTGGTGCGTGAAGGCGTGGTCTCTCAGGTGGACCTTCTCAAGATCCAGCGTGAGGTCAACGACCTGCGGGGTGATCTTGAATCGGCGCGCCTGGCCGTGCCGGGCAAGCAATCGGAGCTGGATGAGGCCATCTCGAATCGGGTCGGCGTCGCGCAGGAATTCCGCTCACGTGCCGCGGAAGAGCTCGCCAAGACCCAGGCGGATCTGGGTCGCTTGCGTGAGGGGCGCACCAGTCTTCAGGACCGACTCGATCGTACTTTGGTGACCTCTCCGGTTCAGGGCGCCATCAAGACGCTGAATATCAATACCATAGGCGGCGTCATCGAGCCCGGGGAAGACCTGATGGAGATCGTTCCCATCGAGGATCAGCTGCTGGTTCAGGCGCGAGTCGCTCCCAAGGACATCGGCTTCCTGAGAATCGGACAGCCGGCCGTCGTCAAGTTATCTGCCTACGATTTCACCATCTACGGTGGGTTGGAAGGCAAGGTCGATCAGATCAGTGCGGATACTGTGCAGGATGAAGAAGGCAACAGTTTCTACGAGATCAAGGTGCTGACGGAGCAGAACCACCTTGGCAGTGACTCGGATCCGCTCACGATCATCCCGGGCATGCAGGCCAGTGTCGATGTGATCACTGGCAATCAGACCGTACTGCAATATTTGATGAAGCCGATTCTGCGCGCTAGGCAAGGTGCCTTGCGTGAACGTTGATCAAGGATTTGATGGATTCGAGGGTAACTCATAATGAAAAAGACACTCTTGGCGTTGAGCATCGCCGCAGGGATGGGGTTTGGCGTTCAGGCTTCGGCTGCGACTCTTGAAGAGGCCGTATCCCGAGCGGTAATGGAAAACCCACGCACGCGCGTTCAGGTTTCACGTCACATCCAGCGACTCGAAGAAGCGGAAACCCAGCGCGGGGCGTATCGCCCGACGGTGGATCTGACCGGTCGTCTGGGCTATGGCAAGTTCGACTCGGAAGATGACGGCGTCAATGACGATGACGACTGGCACGATTACACGCGCCTTGATCTGACCATCCGTCAGTTGCTCTGGGACGGCAACACGACAATCGAGCGCATTCGCCAGGCCGAGACAGAGGCGGACTACCAGCGCCTGCAGGTCGCGGCCGAGGCCAATGACATCGCGCTGGATACGGCCGGTGCCTATCTGCAGGTCATGCGTGATGAGCTGATTCTCAAGTATGCACAAGCCAATCTCGAGGCTCACCGTCGTATCTCGAATGATATCGGGCGGCGTGCGGAATCCGGCCTTGGTGCGCGCAGTGACGTGCGTCAGGTGGATGGTCGTCTGGCCAATGCCGAAGCCAGCGTGCTGTCATCGATCAACAATCTCGAGGATTCCCGCTCAGCCTATCTGCGTCTGGTGGGTGAGATGCCGTCGGACCTCAGCATGCCGGGCATCGACACCAGCCTGCTCAGCGAGGATGTCGAGAGCGCCTACGTGCAGGCCAATCAGCGCAACCCGCTGTTGGCGGCAGCGCGGGTCTCCATTGATGCTGCACGCCATGAAGTGAACGCCGAGAAGGGCGATAACTACCCCGAGTTCAGTCTCGAGGGCAATCGCACGCTGGACAATGATTATGACCAGGACAAGAGCAAGTCAGACGACTGGAGCGTCGAACTGGTCATGCGCTACAACCTGTATCGTGGCGGCCGTGATCAATCCGAGATCCGCGGTCGTCAGGCAGCGCTGGAAGCGGTCGAGCACGACAATGATCGCGTGATGCGCGATGTGCGTGACGAGATTCGTCTGGCATGGAATGCCCGCGAGAACCTCAAGCGTCAGATCGATTACCTGGAAAGTTATGTGCGTGCCGCGACCGATACCCGCGAGAGTTATCGCAAGCAATTCGATATCGGACGCCGCACATTGCTGGACCTTCTGGATAGCGAGAGTGAGCTGTTCACCTCTCAACAGAACCTGATTCGCGCCCGTTTTGATCTGGAAACCGCCAACTATCGCCTGCTGTCGGCGACCGGCGCTCTGCTGGATTCCATGAGTGTTGCCGTCCCCGTCCAACAACAGGGCTAAGCCACCCACGGCGCTCCCGAACCTTGGGTGCGCCGTTGCCATGCTGATGGTTGATGAGGAAATCAGATGAGTCTTTCGCGCCGCCTGTTTACCTTGATGTTGCTGGTATTGTTGGGGTTCTCCCTCGGTATCTTCTTCATCCAGGTCAACAACACCCGTGATGCACTGGCCGAACGACAACGCGTCGAACTCTCGAATCTCGCCCAGAGCTTGAGTCTCGCGCTGGTGCCACATGTAGAGCTTGGCGATGCCGCCAGTGCCGAAGCCCTGATGCGTGCCACGGTAGATGGTGGTCATGTGCGCGATGCCAGGCTGGAGAGCGTGGCCATCGCGACACCCATCGCCTTCAATGTCGTGCGCGAGAGTCTGGCACCGCAGTGGTTTCGTGACCTGATTCCCATGCCGGTGGAATCTGCGAGTCGCGAGCTGCCGGGTGGCTGGGCGTCGCTGGGCACGATCAGCCTGACCGGCGAATCTGCCCAGGGCTATGACCAGCTCTGGCAGCTGGCCAAGCGTCTGGCGCTGTGGCTGCTGCTGGGCGGTCTGATCACGCTGCTGATTGCCTCATTGGTCATGCGTCGTCTGCTGCGCCCGCTGGAGCGTATCTCGTCTCGCCTCAATGAGATGGAGACACAGCGCTTCGACGCGCCGCTGGAAGAGACCAGCGTGGCGGAGCTCAAGGGCATCACCTCGGCGGTCAATCGTCTTGGACAGCGCCTGCAGACCCAGTTCGAGGCTCAGGCCGCGCAGTTGGCGCGTCTGCAGCGCCAGGCGGAAGAAGACTCGGTATCGGGGCTTGGCAACCGCGGCTATTTGAATCGAGCGGTCGATGAGTGGCTGAGCGAGCCGATGGGTGGCAGCTTCGCGTTGCTGCGCGTGTCGCATATCGAGGTGGTGTATCGCGAGCAGGGCTACAAGGGGCGTGACGCCCTGGTGAAAGCCATCGCGCGCAAGCTGGAAGATCGCGAACTGGCGGGTGAGGCGATCATTGCCGCGCGTCTGGCCAATAGTGATTTCGGCCTGTTGCTGCCGGAAACCGACGAGGCTCGGCTTCAGGAGTTTCTCACGCTATTGGCGGAGGATATCGACAACCTGCTGGATGCCAATCCGCTGGTGGATACTCCGCCGGAGAACTGTGCCTTTGGCGCCGTTCGGCGTGAGCCGGGCATGCAGCGCACCCAGATGTTTGCCGTTGCAGATGCCACGCTTCGTCAGGCCATCGAGCAAGGGTCTGGCGTGGAACTGGCCCCTGCGGGTGGGCGTGCGCGTCCGCGAGGCGAGTGGCGCGAGATCATCGAAAAGGCCCTGGATTCCCCCAAGGGACTCGACTTCGTTGCCCAGCCGGTGTTGCTCAACGATGGTGGTGAGCTCCATCGCGAGCTGTTTGCCCGTCTGCGCGATGGTGATGAACTGCATCGTGCGGGTGACTTCCTGCCCGTGATTCGCCATTTCCGCATGGGGGCGCAGTTTGATCTGCGCGCTCTGGAGTGGCTGGCGTCCTATATCGACCGGATTGAAGTGCCCAGGCTGGCGCTCAACCTGACCGAAGAAACCTTCGACGATGAAGCCAGTTATATTGGTTTGCTCAACTGGTTGGCGGCGCATCCGCGCCTGTGCAAGCGTCTGGATATCGAAGTGTCCGAAAGCATCGCCCTCAGGCATCAGGAGCGTATCAAGATGCTGTTCCGACATGCTCGCCGACTGGGCGCGCGGGGCGGCATCGACCGCTTCGCCCGAGAGCTGAAGGAGCTCAGCTATCTGTCGGCACTGCGGCCTGATTACGTCAAGATCGACCAGGCGTTCTTCAAGCGCGAAGACGTCGACACCGAGCTGTTGCAGAGTCTGTGCATGACCGCGCATCAGGTCGAGTCGCAGGTCATCGTGACCCGCGTCGAGTCCGAGGCGGATCAGGAGCGGGCGATGTCGCTGGGCGCAGATGGCTATCAGGGCTTCGTGTCACCGGCAGTCGATGTCATGGCAAGGCTCGCCAGTCCAGCAGAAGATATGCCTCGCTAAGTGACATTCAGGGTGCCTCGACATGAATCATCGCCGCTGGTGGGAGGGTCTTGCGGTCGGGGTGCTGCTGGTGTTGTCGCTCGGTGCGGGTTTGGCACAGGCGGTGGATTCCCGCCAGTTCATCCAGATCTACGGGACAGGTGGCTGGCATCGTGTGCAGCAATGGCAGCAACTGTTGCAGCGCCTGGAGGACGCGCCGGTCAGGCGCCAGTTGAGCGAAGTGAACGATTTCTTCAATCGTCTCAACTTCACCGATGACCTCAGCGTCTGGGGAGCGACCGATTACTGGGCGACGCCGCAGGAGTTTCTGGGGGCAGGGGCCGGTGATTGCGACGACTTCGCCATGGCCAAGTACCTGACCCTGCGCGAGCTTGGCGTACCGGAAGACCGCCTGCGTCTGCACTACGTCAAGGCGCTCAGCCTCAACCAGTTCCACATGGTCGTGACCTATCAGGGCGCCAATACGCGCAATCCTGATGTACTGGACAACCTGAACAGTTCCATCCTGCCGGCCAGTGAGCGCACGGACCTGCTGCCTATCTACAGTTTCAATGGCAGTGCGCTGTGGATGAGCAAACGTCTGGAAGGGGGCAAGCGCATCAGTGATAGCCGAGGCCTTTCAAGTCTGTCTGATTGGCAGAAGCGCCGTGCACAAGGGGTGCTGAGAGTGCCGCGCCACAAACGGCCATGAGCTCGGCGGCGTAAGCCCCCTCGAGGAATGGCGGTTGAGCTCTGCTCTAAGCACTACTAAGCACTACAGCACGACAAGACACCCCGTGACCTTCCGGTCGCGGGGTGTCTTGCCATTCGGGCGTTGCAGGCCAGAGCCCTCGTCAGGCTTCCCCATGCAGGTTGCGGGCGGGGCGCTAACGGGGCGTATTGCCGCGCAGGTGCAGAATCTCGAGCAGATTGCCGTAGCGATGGCGACTCGGCATCGTGGCCAGCCCCGAAAACAGTAGCCAGAACATGCGCCGGCCACGTGTCAGACGATGCGTATGCTGCAGCAGGCGTGACAGCAGCTGGCTGTCATCGAAGCCCTTGAAGTTGGGCGTCATGCTGACCTGTTCTCGCACCAGTACCGGCGCCATCTCCAGCCGATAGAGCTTTTCCAGTTCCTGAAAGCTCAGCCCCTGGGCTTCGACAACTTCTGCCATGTGCTGATACTCGGCTTCACGTGGGTCGCGCTCCAGCCACAGTGGAGACAGCGCCAGCCAGATGTCCTGTCGGCGCTCGAGCAGGGCGGCCACATCGGGGGCGAGGTGAGCGTTCTGATCGTTCATGAAAACATCCTGGGCAGAGCCTGTCGGACAGTGCGGCTGGCAACCAGCGGCGAATGCAGGACGGCAGTGGAATGGCAGTACGTGAAAAGGCCTACATGATACGGCAGCCGCCGCGGCTGGCTCCAGTGATATGCAGGTAGATGGCGGATCATGACGGCAGGGCGGACAGCGTCGCCGACAGCCGCTAGAATAGCGCCCATGAGCTGGCACTGAGCCTGCTTTACGGGATTCGAACGCCCTATTTCACGATACGCTTCACCATCCAAGGACGGCCATTGCCTGCTGTCAGGGTGAAGCGAGTATCGCATCGGCGGGTACACGCCGGGCCAACAGCAAACGAGGTTCTTTACGTGATCATCAAACCCAAGGTTCGTGGCTTCATCTGCACCACCACACATCCCAAGGGCTGCGAGCAGAATGTCGCCGAGCAGATCGCCATCACCCGCAAGACAGTCGGTGACAAGCGTGACGGTGGTCCGAAGAAGGTGCTGGTGATCGGTTCTTCCAGTGGCTATGGCCTCGCGGCACGCATCACGGCAGCCTTCGGTTATGGCGCCGATACCCTGGGCGTGTTCTTCGAGAAGCCGGGCACCGAGAAGAAGGCCGGCACCGCAGGCTGGTACAACTCTGCCGCCTTCGACAAGTTCGCCAAGCAGGAAGGCCTCTACAGCCAGGCCATCAACGGCGATGCCTTCTCCCACGAGACACGCGCCAAGGCCATCGAGCTGATCAAGGCCAACATGGGCGAAGTCGACCTCGTCGTCTACTCGCTGGCCTCTCCGGTGCGCAAGCTGCCGGACAGCGGTGAAGTGAAGCGCTCCGTGCTCAAGCCGATCGGCGAGACCTACCGCGCGACTGCCATCGACACCAACAAGGACACCATCATCGAAGCGGAGGTCGAGCCGGCCACCGAGCAGGAAATCGAAGATACCGTCACCGTGATGGGTGGTCAGGATTGGGAGCTGTGGATGCAGGCGCTGGACGACGCCGGCGTGCTGGCTGAGGGCGCCCGCTCCGTCGCCTTCAGCTACATCGGCACCGAGATCACCTGGCCGATCTACTGGCACGGTGCGCTGGGTCGCGCCAAGGAAGATCTGGACCGCGCCGCCGGCAGCATCCACGAGAAGCTGTCCGCCAAGGGCGGTCGTGCCCACGTGGCCGTGCTCAAGTCCGTGGTTACCCAGGCCAGCGCCGCGATCCCGGTCATGCCGCTCTACATCTCCATGGTCTACAAGATCATGAAGGAGAAGGGCCTGCACGAAGGCACCATCGAGCAGCTCAACCGCTTCTACGCCGAGCGCTTCTACGGCGAAGGCGAGATCGCCACCGACGAGTCCGGCCGTCTGCGTCTCGACGACTGGGAGCTGAAGGACGACGTCCAGCAGGCCTGTCAGGAACTGTGGCCGCAGGTCACCAGCGACAACCTGTTCGACATCACCGACTACGCCAGCTACAAGCAGGAATTCTTGAAGCTGTTCGGCTTCACCCGTGACGACGTCGACTACGATGCCGATGTCGCCACCGATGTCGAGTTCGATGTCGTTCAGATGTAAGAGCGCCTCAGCATAAGCGCGCCTCGGCATAAGCGCAGAGGGAGTGGCAGCTCGCTGAGCGCTGCCCGTTGAGACCTGAGCGCTGACCGCTGAGCACTGCACGTTGAGCACTGACAGCTGAGCACTGACAGCTGAGCACTGACAGCTGAGCACTGACGACGCCATCCTTCGGGGTGGCGTCGTCGTGTGTGGCGGCCTCATCTCGAGCGTCATGCCAGTGAGGGCCAGGCACAAGTGCCAGAGGCATGGCACAATATGGTGCCACCCTCACGCGACGGACCCCGACTCACACTCATGCCCGTGGATTCACTGGTTTCCCCCCAGGCCCAGCAACGCCAGATAGGCTTCGTGCTGCTGCCCGGCTTCTCGTTGTTGTCCCAGGCCTGTGCGCTGGAGCCCCTGCAGGTGGCCAACCAGCTCGCGGGGCAGACACTCTATCGGGCCGTCACCTTCGCGCTTGACGGACGTGGCGTGGCGTCCGCGGCGGGCTTGAGTCTCTCGCCGGACAGTCTGGTCGCCAGTGATTCGCGCCATCTGGACGCCCTGTTCGTGTGCGGTGCTCAGCCGGCGGGCGAGGCAAGCCTGCAGGAGGTGGCCTCGAATCCCGCGCTGCTGGCCTGGCTCAAGCGTCTGGCCGAGCGTGGTGTGATGCTGGGCGGCATCTCCACCGGCACCCGTGAGCTGGCTCGCGCCGGGTTGCTCGATGGCTATCGTGCGACGATTCACTGGCAGCGCGCCGAATCCTTCCGCCGCGACTTCCCGCAGGTCAACGTCTCTCATCAGCTTTATGAGCTGGACCGCGATCGTGTCACCTGCGGCGGTGGTACCGCGGCGATGGACATGATGATGACGCTGGTCGCCCAGCAACATGGTCGCGCGCTGGCCGAGAAGGTCTCCGAGCACTTCGTCTGCGAGCGCATCCGGCTGGCGGACGAGCCGCAGCACGTGCCGCTCAAGAACCGTTTCGCCCATGCGCCCCAGCCGCTGGTGGAGGCCGTGACGCTGATGGAGGCCAATATCGAGGAGCCGCTCTCCACCCACGAGATCGGTGAGCACCTCGGCATCTCGCGGCGTCAGCTGGAGCGGCTGTTCAAGAAGCATCTGCAGGCGGTGCCCAGCCGCTACTATCTGGATCTCCGCCTGGCGCGCTCGCGTCAGCTGCTGCGCGAGAGCGATCAGCCGATCGGCGAGATCGCGCTGGCCACCGGCTTTTCCAGCGCCGCTCACTTCTCCACGGCGTTTCGCAACCATTTCGGGCGTAGCCCCCGCGACGAACGTCTCATGCTGCAGGCCTGACACCTTCCCTGGATGACAAAAGTCGCCTCCTGACATAAGTCGTCGTCCTTTCGCTGAAAGTCTTTGTCATCTCGCCTCCCTATACTCGAGTGTCATGCCCCGTGGCTTGCCGATCATCGGCCGGCCATGCCAAGACCCCGCGATGAGGAAGAGACGATGACCCAGCTGACCCGTGCCGATTTCGACCATGCCATGGTGCCCAACTACGCACCCCAGGCTGCCATTCCGGTACGCGGCGAGGGTAGCCGTCTGTGGGATCAGGAAGGTCGCGAGTACATCGATTTCGCCGGTGGCATCGCCGTCACCTCGCTGGGTCACTGCCACCCGGCGCTGGTCAAGGCGCTCAAGGACCAGGCCGACAAGGTCTGGCACCTGTCCAATGTCTACACCAACGAGCCGGCACTGGCGCTGGCCAAGGCGCTGACCGAGCGCACATTCGCCGACAAGGTCTACTTCTGCTCCTCCGGTGGTGAGGCCAACGAGGCCGCGCTCAAGCTGGCGCGTCGTTTCGCCCACGACACCCATGGCGAGAAGAAGGACAAGATCATCTCCTTCCGTCAGTCCTTCCATGGCCGCACCTTCTTCACCGTCAGCGTCGGTGGCCAGCCCAAGTATTCCCAGGGCTTCGGGCCGATTCCGGGCGGTATCCAGCACGCCGAATTCAACAATCTCGACTCCGTGCGCGAGCTGATGGGCGATGACACCTGCGCGATCATCGTCGAGCCGCTGCAGGGCGAGGGCGGCATCATCCCCGGCGAGCAGGCTTTCCTGGAAGGACTGCGTGAGCTGTGTGACGAGCACGATGCGCTGCTGATCTTCGATGAAGTCCAGAGCGGTGCCGGGCGTACCGGTCACCTGTACGCCTACCAGCACTTCGGTGTGGTGCCGGACATCCTGACCACCGCCAAGGGCATCGGCGGCGGCTTCCCGCTGGGCGCCATGCTGACCACCGATCGCATCGCACCGGCCATGGCCATCGGCACTCACGGTTCTACCTACGGCGGCAACCCGCTGGCGTGTGCCGTGGGTCTGGCGGCGCTCGAGACCATCGACACCCCGGAAACCCTCGACGGTGTCGCGCACCGCCACCAGCTGCTGCGCAACGGCCTGGAGGGCATCGCCAAGCGTCACGGTGTCTTCAAGGAAGTACGTGGCATGGGCCTGTTGATCGGTGCCCAGATGGCGCCGGACTACGCGGGGCGTGCCAAGGACATTCTCAACCTGGCGATGGAAGAAGGCCTGATGGTGCTGATCGCCGGTCCTGACGTGCTGCGTCTGGCGCCGTCGCTGGTGATCAGCGAAGAGGAGATCCAGAGCGGTCTCGACAAGCTCGACCGCGCCGTGGCGAACTTCGTCGCCGCCTCTGCATCTGCATGAGCAGCGCCATGAGCAGTGCCCCGATGCTGGTGGTGCGGCCTGCCGAAAGCCGCGATCTACTCGCCCTCGAGCGGCTCGCGGCCACGGCCACGCCTCGCCTGACCAATCTGCCGGCACATCGTGACCGCCTCGAGGAGCGCATTCTGCGCTCCCAGCGCAGTCTGCGAGCCGAGATCGACTTCCCGGGCGATGAGATCTACTGCTTCGTGCTGGAAGATCTCGACACCGGCGAAGTGGTCGGTACCGCCTCACTGCGCGCCGAGGCTGGCGCGCGGGAGGCCTACTACACCTATCGTCAGGAAACGCTGATCCACGCCTCGCAGCAGCTCAACGTGCGCCACGAAGTGCAGACGCTGTCGCTGTCGCATGAGGTGTCGGATGCCACGCTGCTGTGCGCGCTGTCGCTGGATGCCCGCTACCGCGAGACGGATGCGGACAGCCTGCTGCGCCGCGCACGCCTGATGTTCATCGCTCAGTACCCGGAGCGCTTCGCCACGGAACTGGCGGTGGCCTTCCCGGGCTATCTGGAAACGCGCGACGAGCGTCAGGTCAGTCCGTTCTGGGACAGCGTCGGCCAGCACTTCTTTGATCGTGATTTCAATGAAATCAATCAGATGGCAGGAGTGCGCTCCAAGAGCTTCATCGCCGAGGTCATGCCGCCGTTCCCGCTCTATCTGCCGCTGCTCACGCCCCAGGCGCGCGCCGCCATCGGGCGTGAGAATCCGCGCCATGAGTACGCCATGCAGGAGATGCTCGCCGAGGGCTTCTCGCGCTCGCGTCATGTCGACATCTTCGATGCCGGCCCCTTGCTGCTGGCGGAGTGCGAGCGACTGCACACCTTCAAGCAGTGCGGTTGGCATCCGGTGCGTATCCGCCCGCAGGAAAGCCTGCCGGATGCGGTGCCGGCGATGGTGGCCAACCAGCGTCTCGGCGATTTCCGCTGCGTGCTGGCGCGCTATGCCCTGACGCCGACCGGCCAGCTGATGCTGACGCCGCAGCAGGCCGAGGTGCTGGGTGTGGAAGAGGGGCGTGCGGTGCTTGCCGTGCCGATGCCATTGCCGACGATGGATGAGGGAGAGTTGTAATGCGCATTCGTCCTATCGCTCGACATGATATCGAAGGCCTCAAGGTACTGGCGCGGGAAACCGGTGTCGGCTTCACCTCGCTGCCGGACAATCATGAGTTTCTCAGCGCCAAGATAGAGCGCACCCTGGCTGCCTTCGAGGGCCGCGAACCCAGCGATGATCGCCTGTACTTCTTCGTGCTCGAGGATGATCGCGATGGCAGCATCGCGGGCTGCTGTGCCATCGAGGCCTGTGTGGGCACCGATGCGCCGTTCTATCACTACCGTCTCGGTTCGCTGGCGCACTCCTCGGTGCAGCTCGATCTGCATCGCACCCTGGATACGCTGACGCTGTGCTCCGATCACACCGGCGATGCCGAGGTCTGCTCGCTGTTCCTGCGTGAAGGCTGGCGCAAGGACCGCAACGGCGCGCTGCTCTCCAAGGTGCGCTGGCTGTTCATGGCCCAGTTCCGCGCGGCCTTCCCCGACAAGGTGCTGGCCGAGATGCGCGGTGTCTTCACGCCCGAAGGGCGCAGCCCGTTCTGGGAGTGTCTGGGCAGCCACTTCTTCCCGATGGACTTCAATGAGGCCGACCGCCTCACCGGCATGGGCCAGAAGAGCTTCATCGGCGAGCTGATGCCCAAGTTCCCGATCTATACGCCGTTTCTCTCCGAGCCCGCACGGGCCGCCATCGGGCAGGTGCATGAGCACACCCGACCGGCGGTGGCGATGCTCAAGAAGGAAGGGCTGCGCTGGGAAGGCTACGTCGACATCTTCGATGGCGGCCCGACGGTCGAGGCCTATATCGATGATGTGCGCGCCGTGCGTGACAGCCAGCTGGCGAGTGTCGAGGTGATCGCGTCTGATGCCCCGGCCTGCGAGCGTCCCGCCGTGATGGCTGCCACCACCGGCATGGCCGACTTCCGTGCCTGCTGGATCAGCCACGACGTCACCCGGGACGACTCCGGCGCCTGCCATGTGCGCCTGCACCGTGATGAGGCCGAACGCCTCGGCGTCACCGGCGGCGACACGCTGCGCGTGCTGGCCGGCTGAAGCGCCGCCCCGGGCATCCGCTTCTTCGCGCCATCTCGCAGGCGCACACCGCCTTGCGTCCTTTTGCCATCAGCGGGGCAGATCGCCAACTGCCCCGTGATCTCCTTGTTCAGCGTCGCTCGCGCGGCGCGCCCTTTCGATGAGGCATGCCATGACCACTACGAATTCGACTCCCGCCACACTCAACGTGCGTCAACAGCTCTTCATCGACGGCGCATGGCAAGCGGGTGAGGCCGCATCCTTCACCAAGACCGACCCCGTCTCCCACGCACGTCTGTGGCAAGGCGCCGCTGCCACTGCCGAGCAGGTCGAGCAGGCCGTCGCGGCAGCGCGTCAGGCATTCCCGGCCTGGGCGCGCCTGGGATTCGAGGCGCGTCTGGCGGTGGTGGAGCGCTTCCGCGATCAGCTGGAGCAGCATCGCGAAGCGCTGGCGATCAGCATCGCCAGCGAAACCGGCAAGCCGCTGTGGGAAGCGCGCACCGAGGTCGGCGCGATGATCGGCAAGATCGCGATCTCGGTGAAGGCCTATCATGAGCGCACCGGCGAGCGCGCCAAGGATGTCGCGGGCACCCAGGCAGTCCTGCGCCACCGTCCGCACGGCGTGATGGCGGTCTTCGGCCCCTACAACTTCCCGGGTCATCTGCCCAACGGCCACATGGTGCCGGCGCTGCTGGCGGGCAATGCCTGCGTATTCAAGCCCTCCGAGCTGACCCCGGCCACCGCCGATCTCACCCTGCAGTGCTGGGAGGCCGCGGGCCTGCCGGCCGGCGTGATCAATCTGGTGCAGGGCGCGGCGGAAGTCGGCCAGGCCCTGTCCCAGTCCGAGGGCATCGATGGGCTGCTGTTCACCGGCAGTGCCAAGGTCGGCAAGCTGCTGCACCGTCAGTTCGCCGGTCAGGTCGGCAAGCTGCTGGCGCTGGAACTGGGCGGCAACAACCCGCTGGTGGTGCGCGATGTGCAGGATGAAACCGCCGCGGTGCTGGCGATCATCCAGTCGGCCTTCGCCTCGGGCGGTCAGCGCTGTACCTGTGCGCGGCGCCTGATCGTGCCGCAGGGCGAGGTCGGCGATCGCCTGATCGAGACACTGGCCACGGCGCTGCGCGAGCTGCGGGTGGCGGGGCAGTTTGCGCAGGACGCCCCCTTCTATGGCGGCCTGGCCAGCGTCGCCGCGGCCGAGGGGCTGCTCAAGGCGCAGGACGATCTCGAAGCGCTGGGCGGCAACGTCATCGTGCGCATGCAGCAGGTGGAAGAGGGCACCAGTCTGCTCAGCCCGGCGCTGATCGATGTCACTGGCCTTGCGCTCGAGGACGAGGAATTCTTCGGTCCGTTGCTCAAGATCCATCGCTACGCCGATTGGGACGACGCCATCGCGCTGGCCAATGACACCCGCTACGGCCTCTCGGCCGGGCTGATCGGTGGCGATCGCGCTGACTGGGATGACTTCCTGCTGCGCATTCGCGCAGGCATCGTCAACTGGAACCGCCAGACCACCGGCGCCTCCGGCGATGCGCCCTTCGGCGGCATCGGTGACAGCGGCAACCATCGCCCCAGCGCCTATTACGCCGCCGACTATGTCAGCTATCCGGTCGCCTCGATGGAAGCCGAGGAGCTGGCGCTGCCCGCGAGCCTGCCGGCCGGTATCCGTCTGTAAGGCCGTCCGTTCGGGCACCGTTGCCGCTTACCCATTGTTGACCACGACGCCCGCCGTGCCTGTTTGCTGAGCTGGCGAGGCGTCGTGGCAGGAGACCTTCATGTCCGACACCCTGTATCAAGAGATCAATTTCGATGGCCTGGTCGGCCCGACCCACAACTACGCCGGTCTGGCGCATGGCAACGTGGCCTCGATGCGTCACGGCGGGCTGGCCTCCAACCCGCGCGAAGCCGCGCTGCAGGGCCTCGACAAGATGAAGTCGCTGGCGGATCTGGGTTATGCACAGGGGATTTTACTGCCGCAGCAGCGCCCGGACCTTGGCGCATTGCGTGATTTAGGCTTCACCGGCAGCAACGCCCAGGTGTTGAAGGCGGCCAGCGAGCAGGCACCGCAGCTTCTGCGCGCGGTGTGTTCCGCCTCCAGCATGTGGACGGCCAACGCCGCCACCGTCACGCCGTCGCGCGACAGTGGTGATGGCCGCGTGCACTTCACGCCAGCCAACCTGCAATCCAGCTTCCACCGCTACCTGGAGCCCGCGACCACCGGGCGTATCCTGGGCGCCATCTTCGCCGACGATGGCCACTTCGCGCATCACCCCGCGCTGCCCGCGACGCCGGCCTTCTCCGATGAGGGCGCCGCCAACCACACGCGGCTGTGCGATGGCCACGGCGGGCCGGGCGTGCACCTCTACGTCTATGGCCGTCAGGCCTTCGGCGGTGACGGCGTCGAACCGCGTCGCTATCCGGCGCGCCAGACGCTGGAAGCCAGTCAGGCCGTCGCGCGTCAGCATGGCCTGAGCGAAGAGCAGGTGGTGTTCGCCCAGCAGCACCCGGACGCCATCGATGCCGGCGTCTTCCACAACGACGTCATCGCGGTGGGCAATGGCCCGGTGCTGTTCTATCACGAGCTGGCCTTCCGCGATGAAGAGGCGGTGCTCGATGAGATTCGCGCCAAGCTGTCCACGCCGCTGATCCCGATCCGCGTGCCGTTGGAAGCCGTCAGCCTCGAGGATGCCGTGTCGTCCTATCTGTTCAACTCGCAGCTGCTCTCCAACGACGATGGCAGCATGACGCTGGTGGTGCCGGGCGAGTGTCAGGAGAACGAGGCGGTGTGGAACGCGCTGCAGAATGCGATTCTGGCCGGCCCGAACCCGATCGGCGAAGTGCTGGTCAAGGACGTGAAGCAGAGCATGCGCAATGGCGGTGGCCCGGCCTGTCTGCGTCTGCGCGTGGTGCTCAGCGACGCCGAGCGCGCCGCGCTGTCCGGACGCGTGATGATGAGCGACACGCTGCACGCCGAGCTGGGTGACTGGGTCAAGCGTCACTATCGTGACAGCCTGACACCGGCAGACCTCGCCGATCCGCAGCTGGCCGAGGAGACGCTGGCGGCACTGGATGAGCTGACGCGGCTGCTGAAGGTCGGCAATGTCTACGCCTTCCAGCGCTGATCGCCCTCGCTGAAGTCCTGGACGACACAGCCCCCATCGGGTTCGCCGGTGGGGGCTGTGTCGTTGTGGATATGTGGTCTGAGAGTTGAGATCTGAGAGTTGAGATCTGAGAGGCGAATGCCGTGGCGCGACTCAGGCCAGCTGTGGCTGAATCACGCGCGTGGGCTCGCGACGCACCGGCCAGTGCACGATGGCGGCCAGCAGGCCGAAGATGCCGCTGGAGATCCATAGCAGGTCGTAGCTGCCGGTCAGCTGATAGACCACACCACCGCCCCAGGCCCCCAGGAAGGCACCGACCTGATGAGCGGCCAGCACCATGCCGAACACGAAGGCCTGACGCTTCTGGCCGAAGTAGAGCGCGACGGCCTGGCTGGTCAGCGGCACCGTCGACAGCCACAGAATGCCCATGATCGCGCCGAAGGCGTAAAGCAGCATGCTGCTGGGCGGGATAACGACCATGGCCATCACCAGCGCGGCGCGGCACAGATAGATCAGCATCAACAGCTGCGGCGGGTGACGGCGGCCGCCCCAGGCACCGAACAGGATGGTGCCGGCGATATTGAGCGCGCCGATGATCGCCAGCGTGTTGCCGGCCACGTTCAGGGGCAGGCCGCAGGCGACCACGAAATTGGGCAGGTGGGTGGCGATGAAGGCGACGTGCACGCCGCAGACGAAGAAGCCGCCGGCGAGTGCCAGAAAGCGCCGGTCCTGCAGCAGCGGGCCCTGACTCGGGATATCCTCCGCCGGTGCCTCACTGCCGGCCGGCGGGCGACGCAGCAAGGGCAGGGCCATGGGAATCAGCAGCAGGCAGCTGGCGCCGAGGGCCAGCATGGCGATCTTCCAGTCGATCAGTACCAGCATCGGGGTCGCGACCGAGTAGATCAGCTGCCCGAAGGAGCCGCCGGCCGAGGCGATGCCCAGCCCGATGCCACGATGCTGAATGGGAACCACGCGCGTGACGGCAGCCAGCACCAGCGGGAAGGTGGTCGCACCGATGCCGATACCGGCCAGCACGCCGGCGCCCAGCATCCACACCGTCGGGGTCGGCCAGAGGGCGGTGACGCCCATGCCGACCGCGTAGCACAGGCTACCGACCAGGAAGACGCTGAGCGTGCCGAAGCGGTCCGACAGCTTGCTGGCGATGGGCGCGGCCAGTCCGAAGACCAGATTCTGGATGGCGAGCGCGAATGACAGACTCCCCATGCCCCAGGTGAGTTCGCTGGCCATCGGTGGCAGCATGAAGCCCATGGCCTGCCGCGCGCCGGTATTGATGGCGAGAATCAGCGCTGCCAACGCGATCGCTGCCTTCCAGTTCAGTTGCATGTCTGGCCCACCCCTGTCGTTATCATTGTGCTGCGGACTCCACTGCCTGTGGGCGGAAGATCACCTTGAGACCTTGGTCTCTATATTCCACTTTATTCTCATGGATGGGCGCATCCCGAATACGTCAACGACGGTAGCAGAAGCGACAGCGCAGTCGTTGCTTGTCACGTATGGTCGTGCCGCGGACGTCGTCGATCCCGCCACCTCAGGAGGTAGTGATGCATATCGGTCTGCTGCAATGCGATGACGTCAATCCGGCCCTCATCGAGCGGCATGGCAACTATCCCGCCATGTTCCAGGCCCTGCTCACGCGCAGTGACCCGGATATCCGGCTCAGCGTCTGGCGCTGCCTGGATGGCGAGTTTCCCGAGCAGCTGGATGCCTGCGATGGCTGGCTGATCACCGGGTCAAAACATGGCGTCAATGATGGGCTCGCCTGGATCACGACACTGTGCGAGTTCGTCCGGCGCGTGCATGCGGCAAAGCTGCCGCTGGTCGGTGTCTGCTTCGGCCATCAGGTGATCGCCAGGGCCTTGGGGGGCGAGGTGGAGAAACATGCACGCGGCTGGGGTGTGGGCCTGTCGTTCAATCGTGTCCGTGCGCAACGCCCCTGGATGCAACCGCCGCAAGCAGGGCTGGATCTCATCGTCAGCCATCAGGATCAGGTCAGTGTCCTGCCTGCCGATGCCCGGGTGCTGGCGGACAGCGCCTTCTGCGCCTTCTATCTGATCGAGGTGGGCAGCTGCCTCGGCGTGCAGGGGCATCCCGAGTTCAGTCCCGCCTACTCACGTGACCTGATGAGGCTGCGTCGCGAGCAGATCGGCGAACATCGCGTGCGCGAGGGCGAAGCCTCCTTGAGTGTCGCGCCAGACAGCGCCGTGATGACGCAATGGATGCTGGCCTTCATTCGCCACTGGCGTTGAGGTCTGACCAGCGCAGGGCGCTTTTTCACGAGGCGTTAGGAACGAGCAAAAGCCTCAGGAACGGGCAGGGACTGTCAGCTATCAGGCGCCGCCAGGCATCGGTGACGAATCGTGCCCGGCTTGCGTGGAATCCACTGCCGATCGCCCCCCGCGAAACGCTATACTGTCATGCATGTCACATGCGCTGTTTACCATGGCGGGTGCCATATCCCGGCCTGGTGACATGCCCCGGTCTCGCGACACTACACTGTTTCCCGTTTGGCACCATGGTGCTGAGTCGTGACCTGTAGAATTTCGCCATTCGGGGTATGCCAATCGCGCAGCCTGCCCGACATGCAACGTGCCGTTCGCCCCCTGACACCGGACACACGCAGCGTCAGTCTACTGACGCCATGTCGAGTCATGCCGTCGCACCGCTCTGTATCCCAGCCCTGTATCTCAATCCTGTCCCTGCTTCATGCTCCTGAGGAGAAGCCCCTTGGCCAACTTCACTCTGAACGGCAAGGCCGTCAGTCTCGAGGTCGATCCGCAAACCCCGCTGTTATGGGTGCTGCGTGAGCACCTGGGTCTGACCGGCACCAAGTTCGGTTGCGGCATCGCCCAGTGCGGCGCCTGTACCGTGCACCTGAACGGCACAGCGGCGCGTACCTGTGTCCTGCCGGTTCTGGCCGCCGAAGGTGGTGACATCGTCACCATCGAGGGGCTGGCCGAGAACGATGACCACCCGCTGCAGCAGGCCTGGGTCGAGGAGCAGGTGCCGCAGTGCGGTTACTGCCAGTCCGGCCAGATCATGCAGGCCGCCGACTTCCTCAAGAACACGCCCGACCCCACCGATGAGCAGGTCACCGCCGCCATGGCCGGCAACCTGTGTCGCTGCATGGCCTACGTGCGCATCCATCGCGCAGTGAAGCGTGCCGCCACCATCGCCAATGAGCGTGCCACCAGCCAGCTGAGCGGTCAGCAGACCGACGCCACGGCCGCGACTGCCGGCGTCGGCACCTTCGATCCGCGTGCCACGGCAGGCACCGTATCCCATTCTGCTGTCGAGGAGACGTCTCATGGCAAGGTTTGATGACAAGCTGGCCGCGCATCAGCGCGAGCTTGCTGCCGCGCACAAGACTTCCTCAAGCCGCGGCGGTATCACGCGGCGTGGCTTCCTGATCGGCAGTGTGGCGGGTTCCACCATGCTGGCCTTCGGCGTGTCCGGCGCGGCGCTGGCCGCCGGGTCAGACGGCAAGGGCTCGGCCAGCGAGACGCTGTCCGCCGGGGCCTTCGAGCCGACCATGTGGTACGCCATCGCCACTGATGGCACCGTCACCGTGCATATCACCAAGTCCGAGATGGGCCAGCACGTCGCCACCAGCCTCGCACGTCTGGTGGTCGAGGAGCTGGAAGCCGACTGGGACAGCGTCAAGGTCGATTACGTCGACAGCGCCCCCAAGTGGGGCTACATGATCACCGGCGGCAGCTGGTCGGTTCACCAGAGCTACCAGCCGCTGTCACAGGCTGGTGCGGCGGGACGTATCGCGCTGATCGAGGCGGGCGCTCAGCAGATGGGCGTGGCGGTCGAGAGCTGCAAGGCGCGCAAGGGTCGCGTCATCAGTGGCGATCAGTCGCTGAGCTACGGCGAGATCGTCGCGGTGGGGCTGGAGCGCAGCTTCTCCGAGGAGGAGCTTGCGGCCATCGAGCTCAAGCCGGCCTCCGAGCGTCGCGTGCTGGGCACCAGGGGCAACGCGCTGGACGTGC
Organism: Cobetia sp. 2AS; assembly: GCF_029846355.1. Taxonomy (NCBI): domain Bacteria; kingdom Pseudomonadati; phylum Pseudomonadota; class Gammaproteobacteria; order Oceanospirillales; family Halomonadaceae; genus Cobetia; species Cobetia sp. 2AS. The sequence goes on along the minus strand of NZ_JARWKQ010000004.1, from coordinate 351,283 downwards.
CGCCCAAGACCAACGGTCAGGCCGTCTACGGCATCGACTACACCCTGCCGGAAGATATCGAGGCGCGTGTCGGCAAGACATTGCATGCGCGTCCGGTAATGCCGCCGAGCCGCTTCGGCTGCAAGGTCACCGCCGTCGATGACAGCGAGGCCCGCAAGGTCATCGGCTATCGCCAGACCATCGAGCTCAAGGACCCGTCCGGCATCTGTCAGGGCTGGCTTGCGGTCATCGCCGACAACTTCTCGGCGGCCATGCGCGCTACCGATCTGCTCAAGGTCGAGTGGAGCAAGGGCGACAGCTATCAGGTCGACGAGACGGCGATCCAAGCCGAGGGCCAGCGTCTGGTCAGCTCGCCGAGCCGCGACAACGGCTCACTGCTGGTGGATCAGGGCGACCCTGCGCCGCTGCTCGAGAATGCCGCCACCACGGTGGAATCCACCTTCACCACCTCAAGCGTGCTGCACTTCACGCTGGAACCGGCCAATGCGCTGGCCTACGAAGAGGATGGCCACTGGCACATCCACTGCGGCAACCAGCAGCAGTCCCTGCTGACCTCGCTGGTCACCAAGGCGCTGGAGCTCGAGGAAGGCAAGGTCACCCATCACCAGCTGTATCTGGGCGGTGGTTTCGGCCGTCGTCTGCACGGTGACTACGCCGTGCCGGCCGCGCTGGCCTCCAAGGCCGTGGGGCGTCCGGTGAAGATGATCTTCACACGCCCGGATGACAGCCGCTTCGATTGCGTGCGCTCGCCCTCGGTGCAGCGCCTGCGTTCCGGTCTCGATGCCGAGGGACGTGTCGTGGCCTCCGAGCACGCCGCCGCCGCCGGCTGGCCGACGGCAGCCCTGATGCCGGCCTTCATGGCAGAAGCCATCGAAGGTGGCGGCAAGCTGGACTCCTTCTCCATCAGCGGCGCGGATCACTGGTACAACGTCGGCACCCAGCGTGTCTGGGCGCAGCAGAACAAGGTCGCCCACGAGGCCTTCGTGCCCGGCTACCTGCGCTCCGTCGCACCGGGCTGGACGCTGTGGGCGGTCGAACAGCATATCGATGAGCTGGCACTGGCGGCCGAGCAGGACCCGGCCGAATTCCGTCTCGCGCTGCTGGACGCCGAAGGCCGCAACGCCGGCAAGGCGCCGGTCAGCACCGGCGGCGCCGAGCGTCTGCGCAACGTGCTCAAGCGCGTGATGGAGAAGTCCGGCTGGAGCGAGCGCGACAGCCTGCCGGCAGACACCGGCATGGGCGTGGCACTGAGCTTCGGTCAGGAGCGCAGCATGCCGACCTGGGTGGCCTGCGTGGCACGGGTCAAGGTCGATCGCGCCACGGGCGAGGTCAAGCTCGAGAAGCTGACCAGCGTGGTCGATGCCGGTACGCTGGCGCATCCGGATGGTGCCATGGCACAGCTGGAAGGCTCGCTCCTGTGGGGCGTCTCGATGGCGATGCACGAAGGCACCGAGTACCGCGAGGGCGGCCCGGTGGCGCAGAATCTGGGCGCCTACCAGCCGCTGCGCATGCATCAGGTGCCGCAGATGGATCTCGAATTCGTCGACAGCACCGAGATGCCGGTCGGTCTTGGTGAGCCGGGCACCACGGTGGTCGCACCGGCGATCGCCAACGCCATTCAGCATGCGGTCGGCGTGCGCCTGCGTGACCTGCCGATGCGTCCGGCGGCGCTCAAGGCCGCGCTCAGCGAGGCCTGATCCTCACCGGTGAATGCCTCTGATACCCGCCACTCCGGCATGCCCGGGTGGCGGGTTTCGTGTCTTCAGACCGCGCGCAGGCTTCTGATATGAGAGATTATTGATGCAACACCTTGATCTTGAAGTGATCCATCAGGCGATCGACTGGCTGGCACCCGCAGATGGCGAGCCATCCGCGCGCCCGATCTGGCTGTGCACGGTGCTGGCCACCTTCGGCTCCTCACCGCGTGAGCCGGGTACCTGGCTGGTGGCGCGTGCCGATGGGCAGCATCGTGGTTCGCTGTCCGGCGGCTGTGTCGAGGAGGACTTTCTGGCGCGCCTGGCTGACGGGGAATTCACCGCGCCCGCCCAGGTGATCCGCTATGGCGAGGGCGGCCACCAGGGCGCGGGAATCGCCTTGCCGTGTGGCGGCATTCTCGACGTACTGGTCGAGCGCTTCACGGCCTGTGACGCAGACATCGCGCATCTCGAGGCGTTGCGCGCGGCGCTCGAGGGCCAGACGCCGCGTCTGCGGCAGGTGATGCTGGAGGGGGATGGCGCGCGTACGCTTCAGCACGACAGCGGGCTGGGGGAGCGGGTCGAGCCGCTCAAGGGCCACGCGGGTGAGGCGTACGGCTATCAGCTGCGGGTCGGGCCGGTGGCGCGTCTGCTGCTGGCGGGGCTCTCGCCGGTGGCGGAAGCCTGCGCCGCCTTCGCCGTCAGCCTCGGCTTCGAGGTGATCATCTGCGAGCCACGCGAGGAAGTGCTGGCCGACTGGGATTCCCGCAAGGCGCCGCTCGAGGGCGTCAGCCTGCGCCGCGAGCTGCCGTCACGCTTCATCGCCGCCGGCGGCTGTCATGCCGCCACCGCCGTGGTCGCGCTGACCCACGACCCGCGTATCGATGATCTGGCGATGATCGAGGCGGTACGCCAGCCCGCGTTCTATATCGGCGTGATGGGTTCGTTGCGTACCTCAACGGCACGCGCCGAGCGGCTGGCACGCAGCGGTGGGCTCAGCGCCGAGGAGATTGCGCGCATCGTGATGCCGATCGGGCTGAATCTGGGCAGCAAGACACCGGCCGAGATCGCGCTGGCGGTGATGGCCGATATCGTGCGCATCCGCCGTGGTCGCGCTCGCGAGAGCCTGTGAAGCCGCTCAGGGGGCAGCCAGGGAGATCGCCCATGAATGAGTCGATCATTCTGGTCATGGCCGCGGGGCAGAGTCGCCGCTTCGGCAGTGACAAGCGTCAGGCGCATCTGGCGGATGGCCAGACACTGCTGATGGCGACGCTGTCGCGGGTCATGTCCTGTGGTGTGGACTGGCGTCTGCTGCTGCGTGAGGACGATGATCCCGCCGCACTGCTGGGAGATGACTTCGCGCGTGAGCATGCCGGGCGGTTCTGGCGTGCGCCGCAGGCGGGCAATGGGCTCGGTGCCAGTCTCGGCGATGTCTTCCGTCAGCTGGAAGATGATGCTGGATTGGCGCATGTGCAGGTGGCAGCAGTGTGGCTGGCGGACATGGCGCAGATCACGGCGCAGACCTTTCATGCCCTTCGGGCCGAGTCTCAGGCCGATGGCGTGCATATCGTGCGACCGAGGCTTGAAGGCGAGGGCGGCCCCGGGCATCCGGTGCTGTTCGGGCGGGCGCTGTGGGCAGAGCTTGCGACGCTTGAAGGCGGTGAGGGCGCGCGCGAGGTGATCGCGCGACATCGCGAGGCGCTGCGTCAGGTGGTAGTCGGTGATGCCGGTATCCATCACGACATCGACACGCCAGCGATGCTGAAGCTCAGAGGCTGAAACTGAAACTGCAAGACGTCACGTGCGCTGGAAACAGGCCCCTCCAGACAGCAAAAGGCCCCGTCACTTAATGGTGACGGGGCCTTTTGCTGTCTGCCTATCGCGTTACAGCGTGCGCATATCCAGCAGCTTGATGCTCTGGATGCGCGGCTCGCCCCAGCTCAGGTCGAGCACCCACTCGGCGTCGAAATGCGTGTGCAACACGCTGCCATCGCGCATGGCGGCGCGGTGCTCACCGCCCATGCGCAGGGTGGCGCTGTCGAGGCTGTTGCGCTGGGCGCGCACCCAGCCGAGTGCATGGCCATTGACCAGCAGCTCGCTGCGACGCTGCTCCCAGTTGGCCAGGTACTCGCTGCCGGTCAGGGTTTCATCCAGCAGCTGGATGGAAGCCTCCTCGCCCAGCAATTCCGCCAGTTCGATAGCAGGCGCCATGCGGTTGAGCATGGAGAACCAGCGGTGCGCGAAGTTTTCGAGTTCGGCCTCGAGGGCCAGATCATTGAAGGTATCGGCGTACATGGCACCTGCTCCCGAGTGGGTAAATATTGATGGGCATTATGCCGAGAGTCGTGAGCAGTAAACATGCCACGAACGGAATGGCAGTGTTGCCAACGGGGAGTCAATGCTTCAGCGGTTGCTGAAGCCGCGACGCCCCGTGGCGTTTGGCTGTTCTCGATCTCTCGGGAGAGTGGTCGTATCAGTGGATGGCTCAGTGGCCGTATCAATGGTCGTATCAATGAATGCGGCGGCCTGACTCGCTATTGCTATCCGGCGTGACAGCGTCCTGATGCGCTTCACGTTTCTCGACCAGGCGGCGGATACCGACATAGAACAGCGGTGTCAGCAGCAGGCCGAACACGGTGACGCCGATCATGCCGGAGAACACCGCCACGCCCATCGCCTGACGCATCTCGCTGCCGGCACCGGTGGCCAGTACCAGCGGCACCACGCCCGCGGTGAAGGCCACCGACGTCATCAGGATGGGACGCAGGCGCAGGCGACAGGCCGTCAGCACGGCGTCCAGGCGACTCTGGCCAGCATGCTGCTGCTCACGGGCGAACTCGACCAGCAGGATCGCGTTCTTGCACGCCAGCGCCACCAGCACGATCAAGCCGATGCGCGTGAAAATGTTGTTGTCACCCCCCGTCAGCCAGACACCGGCCAGCGCCGACAGCAGTGTCATCGGCACGATCAGGATGATCGCCAGCGGCAGCGACCAGCTCTCGTACTGGGCGGCCAGCACCAGGAACACCAGCAATACCACCAGCGGGAAGATGTAGATCATGGTGTTGCCGGCCAGCACCTGCTGGTAGGTCACCTCCGTCCACTCGTAGCCGATGCCCTGTGGCAGGTTGCCGGCCAGCACTTCCTCGATGGCGGCCTTGGCCTGATCACTGGAGACGCCCGGCGCCGGCGAGCCGTTGATATCGGCACTGACGAAGGTGTTGTAGTGCATCACGCGGTCCGGGCCGGTGGTCGGTGTCACCTTGACGAAGCTGCCCAGCGGAATCATGCGGCCGTTGTCGCTGCGCACCTTGAGGTTGCGGATGTCATCCGGGTCGAGACGCGCCGACTGCTCGGCCTGGGCGCGCACCTGATAGGTACGCCCGAAGCGGTTGAAGTCATTGACGTACAGCGAGCCCATGTACACCTGCAGGGTCTCGAAGGCACGTTCCACCGGCACGCCCATGATCATCGCCTGCTCGCGATCCAGATCGATGTCGTACTGCGGCACCTGGATGCGGAAGCTGGAGTAGACACTGCTCAGACGCGGGTCAGCGTTGCCCTTGGCGGTGATGGTCTGCACGGCGGAGAACAGCTCATCGAAGCCCTTGTTGCCGCGGTCCTGCAGCTGCAACTTGAAGCCCCCCGTAGTGCCCAGGCCCAGAATCGGTGGCGGCGGGAAGACGGCGACGAAGGCCTCGTCGATCCCCGCGAATTTCTGGTTCAGCTGAGCGGCGATCGCCTGACCGGAAAGCTCGGGCGACTGTCGCTCATCGAAGTCCGCCAGGGTCGCGAACACGATGCCGGAGTTGGAGGCATTGACGAAGCCGTTCACGGAGAGCCCCGGGAAGGCCACGGTGTGCGCCACGCCCGGTGTGTCCAGCGCCAGTGCCTGCATCTCGTCGATGACCTCGGAGGTGCGGTCGAGGCTGGCGGCGTCCGGCAGCTGGGCCATCGCGACCAGGTACTGCTTGTCCTGCCCCGGGATGAAGCCGCCGGGCACGCTGTCGAACAGCTTGCCGGTGGCGCCGAGCAGCACGACATACAGCAGGCCGACGATGACACCGAAGCGCAGCAGCTTCTTGATCAGGCCGGTATAGCCGTTGGCCATCGCACTGAAGGCGCGGTTGAACGGCGCGAACAGCCAGCGCCCGAACAGGCCATCGATGACGCGGGTCAGCCAGTCAGGCTTGGCACCGTGGGGCTTGAGCAGCAGAGCCGACAGCGCCGGTGACAGCGTCAGCGAGTTGAAGGCCGAGATGAGCGTCGAGATGGTGATGGTCAGCGCGAACTGCTTGTAGAACTGACCGCTCAGGCCGCTGATGAAGGCCGTCGGCACGAATACCGCCGTCAGTACCAGCGCGATGGCGATGATCGGGCCGGTCACCTCACGCATGGCGATCTGGGTGGCCTCAATGGGCGAGTGGCCCAGCTCGATGTTGCGCTCGACATTCTCCACCACCACGATGGCGTCATCGACGACGATACCGATGGCGAGCACCAGCCCGAACAGTGACAGCGTATTGATCGACACGCCCATCAGCTGCATGACCGCAAACGTGCCGATCAGTGAGACCGGTACCGCGATCAACGGAATGATCGAGGCCCGCCAGGTCTGCAGGAACAGGATCACCACGATCACGACCAGCAGGATGGCCTCGAACAGGGTGTCGATGACCGCCTCGATGGAGCCACGCACGAAGACCGTCGGGTCGTAGACGATGTCGTAGCTGACGCCATCCGGGAAGGCCTCTGACATCTCGCTCATGCTCTCGCGCACGGAATCCGACAGCGCGATCGCATTCGAGCCGGGTCGCTGGAAGATCGGCATCGCCACGGCGTCCTTGCCATCCAGCTGCGCGCGCAGTGAATAGCTGTCGGCGCCCAGTTCGACACGCGCCACATCCTTCAGGCGTGTCAGGCGGCCATCTTCATCGACACGGATGACGATGTTCTCGAATTCCTCGGCGCTCTCCAGGCGGCCCCGCACATTGAGCAGGCGCTGGAACTGGTTGTCGTCAGGCGAGGGCTGGGCACCGACGGAGCCGGCGGCGACCTGCTGATTCTGGGCCCGCAGGGCACTGATGATGTCACCGGCAGACAGGCCCCGCGCCGCCACGGCGTCCGGGTCGAGCCACACGCGCATCGAGTACTCGCCGGCACCGAACAGCTGCACGTCGCCGACCCCCTCGAGGCGGGCGAGATTGTCCTTCAGGTTCAGGCGCGCGTAGTTGGACAGCCACAGCTGGTCATAGCGGCCATCCGGGGAGGTCAGGTGGACCACCATCGTCAGGTTGGGCGAGGCCTTCTCGGTGGTGATGCCGAGCTGCTGCACCTCCTGCGGCAGTCGCGGCGTGGCGCGGGCCACACGGTTCTGCACCTGCACCTGGGCCTTGTCCAGGTCAGTGCCCAGCGCGAAGGTCACCGTCAGGGTCAGGTTGCCGTCGGAGGTCGCCTGGGAGTCCATGTACAGCATGCTTTCGACGCCGGTGATTTCCTGCTCCAGCGGCGTGGCGACGGTGGCCCCGATGACTTCGGGGTTGGCACCCGGGTAGTTGGCGCGCACCACCACGGTGGGCGGCACGACTTCCGGATACTCGGAGATGGGCAGCTGGAACAGCGACAGCATCCCGGAGATGACGATCAGGATCGACAGCACCGCGGCGAAGACCGGGCGCTTGATGAAGAAGCTGGAGATGTTCACGAACGGCCTCCGGCTGCCTGACGGTCAGCCTCGGCCAGTGTCGCGGCGTCCTGGTCGTTGTCCTGATCCAGCGGCTGGGCGGTCTGCTGCAGGCGCGAGATACGCGCGGCGAGTGCCTTGAGGGCACCGTCATCGGGCATCTCGACCAGCTTGGGGGTGATCGGCATGCCCGGACCTGCCTTGGCAGGCCCCGCGGCCAGCACGCGGTCACCGGCGGCCAGGCCATCGGTGACGGCACGCAGCGGGCCGAAGCGCGGGCCGGTGGTGATGCCGCGGTAGGCGAGGGTGTTGTCCTCACCGACCACCAGCACGAACTGACGATCCAGATCGGTGCCGATGGCGCGTTCCGGAATCAGTACGGCATCACGGATCTCGGGTGAGGCGAGACGCAGGCGCGCGAAGGCACCCGGACGCAGAGCGGGATCATCGGCATTGAAGGTGGTGCCGATGCGCAAGGTGCCGGTATCGATGTCGACACTGTTGTCGATGAAGTCGAGCTCACCCTGGAAGGGGAAGTCTTCCTGTCCGGCCAGCTGCAGTTCCACCGGTAGATGATCCTCGGCGCTGACATGCGCGAAGTCCTGGTTCCAGGTCAGCTCGCTGATGTCGATATAGGCGTCCAGCTGGCGGGTCTCGACCAGCGTGGTCAGCACGCTCTGGCCAGCCTGCACGGTGTTGCCGCGCGTGATGCGCGCATTGGACAGGCGACCATCGATCGGGGCGCGGATGGTGGCGTAGTCCAGATCCAGGCGGGCACGCTCGAGCTGGGCGATGGCACCCTTGAGCTGTGCATTGAGGCCGGTGGCGGTAGTGCTGCGCGAATCGGCTTCCTCGCGCGAGATCAGGTTGCGCTTGACCAGACTGGCGGCGCGACCGGACTCGCTGCGGGCATTGGCCAGCTCAGCCTTGATGCGTGCGACTTCCGCTTCCAGACGTTGAACCTCGGCCTTGAAGGGGCGTTGATCAAGACGCACCAGCGGCGTGCCGGCGCTTACCTGACTGCCTTCGGTGAACAGCACTTCCTCGACTTCGCCGCTCACGCGTGGGCGCAGTTGCACGCGCTGGGGAGATTCCAGACGTGTGGTGTAGGTATGCCAGGCCGCGACCGGCTGCGACTGGGCGGCGACGACTTCCATCGTCGGGGGAGTCTGTTGCGCGTTGCCGTTTTCTTCACTGTTGCCCTCGCTGCAGGCACTGAGCGCCAGAAGGCCGCCAAGGGTCAGCAGCAGGGAAGAAGCGATACGAGGAAGGCGCGCCGGACGTAAGTTCAGTCTCGACATGGGAATTTTCCGTAGCAGGATAGTTGGCTCGGCATCCTAGAGAGCCGGCCTGCGACGGATAAGCCCCTTGGAGCACACCGCTTTGATTCTGAATATGCACCAATTGTGCAGATGGCGGGCTGGCTGTCTGCTGCGCTCGAGCAAGGGTTCAACGCAAAAGCCCCGCGGCGGATGCCAGCGGGGCTTGTTGTCGTGCATGTCACTTGCGTCTGCTGCCGCTCGACTCACGGTGCAGGCATCTCGGCACAGGCATCACGGCATGGCTGGCATGCCGCTTGAGGCGACCTTACTGCTTCTCGCCGAAGTACTTGGTGTGGATGGTGTCGTAGGTGCCATCGGCCTTCAACTCGGCCAGGGCGCCGTTGATCTGCTCGGCCAGGTCCTTGTCACGCTTGCGCATGGCGATACCGAATCCGTCGCCGAAGTACTTCTTGGGCTCGGTGACCACTTCACCGACGGCCTTGTAGTTGCCGTTGCCGCCGTCGATCAGGGTGGACTTGCCGACCGGGAAGTCGAGGAAGGCGATGTCGAGGCGACCCGCTTCCATGTCCAGCACCAGGTCATCGGCGGTGGTGTAGCGCTTGACCTCGGCATTCTTGCCGTAGAGATCGGTGACGTAGTTGTCCTGCAGGGTGCCGCGCTGCACGCCGATGGCCTTGTCAGCCAGGGCTTCCTGGGAGGTGGCGCTCAGCTCGCTGTCGGACGGGGCGAACCAGGCGGACGGCGGGGTGATGTAGGTGTCGGAGAACAGCACCTTCTCGCGGCGTTCCTCATTGATGGTCATCGAGGACATGATGGCGTCGTACTTGCGCGCCATCAGGCCGGGGATGATGCCGTCCCACGCCTGGATGACCCACTCGCAGTCGCGGTTGATCTTCGCGCAGATGGCATTGCCCAGTTCGATGTCGAAACCGGTCAGCTCACCGTCGGGCGTCTTGTATTCCATTGGCTCGTAGGGCACGTCGACGCCGATGCGCAGCGATTCGGCTGCCTGAGCGCCACCGGCCATCAATGCTGCACCCAGCAGGGAGATTCCCAGAAGCTTCTTCATGTCAGTCCCATCCATCATTGTTGTTGGTCATACTGGCTGATCAGTGGCATCAGACACTCCCTCCTGAACACCAGCCGTCTGAGCCGCGGACATAAGGGGGCGTGTCATGCCAGTGGCTCCACACTAGCCCAGACCGAGGCTGTGGTGAAGAGGGTCAATGGACAAATTCAAACGGTCGTTAAACGAGATGAATTCCTGCCGTTATATCCTGATATAAAAAAAGCGCCCTACAAAGGGCGCTTTTGACGTTCAGCTTAACGGTTTCAAGTGTGCCAGCAGGCGTTTCTCCAGTTGCCGGAATATGGCAATGATGGTGAAGGTCAGACACAGGTAGATGGCGGCGACGAACAGGAAGGCCTCGAAGGGCGCGTAGAAGCGTGCGTAGATGTCACGCGCGGCGCCGGTGAGGTCCAGAAGCGTCACCACGCTGCAGATGGCACTGGCATGCAGCATGAAGATGACTTCATTGCCGTAGGCCGGCAGCGCCCGGCGGAAGGCACTGGGCAGAATGATGCGACGCATCATCTTGCCACGTGACATGCCGTAGGCACGCGCTGCCTCCATCTCGCCCTTGGGGGTCGACTGGATGGCACCGTGGAAGATCTCGGTGGTGTAGGCCGCGGTATTGAGCACGAAGGCCAGCAGCGCCGGCACGAAGGGATCACGGAAGTAATCCCACAGCCAGGTCTCCTGGATGCTGGGCACATGCACACTGGTCACGCCCAGCGAGATGTCGAAGCCGTCGAAGAACACCACGCCGTAGTAGATCAGATAGAGCTGGATCAGCAGCGGCGTGCCCCGGAAGACATAGGTGTACAGGTAGACCGGCATCTTCACCCAGCGACGACGCGAGCCGCGCAGAATCGCCAGCGGCACGGCCAGTATCAGGCCGATGAGCAGCGCCAGGCACACCAGCTGCACGGTGGTGACCAGCCCTTCCCAGTAATGCCACAGGGTGGTCGCGGTGAAGATGTAGTTGTCGCTCAGCGCATCCTCGAGCATCTGACCCAGCTGGGTGATGATGCCTGAGGGGCCTGCATCATTCAGTTGTTCCATGCGCTGGCCTCCCCGAATCCGGCGTTATAGCGCTTCTTGAGGCGTGCCAGCCCCCATTCGGACACGGTGGCGATCAGCAGATAGCCCGCCGCGACCGGCAACAGGAAGGTGAAGGGCTCGTGGGTCGCCTTGGCGGCCTCACTGGCGACACGCACCATGTCGACCAGCCCGATCACCGACACCAGGGCGGTGGTCTTGAGCAATACCATCCAGTTGTTGCCCAGCCCCGGCAGGGCGTGACGCATCATCAGCGGGAAGCGAATGCGCTTGAAGACCTTCCAGTCGTTCATGCCATAGGCGCGCCCGGCTTCGATCTGCCCGGCATCCACCGCCATGAAGGCGCCACGGAAGGTCTCGCCCATGTAGGCACCGAAGATGAAGCCGATGGTGACGACGCCGGCAGTGAACTCATCGACATTGACGAAGACGTCGATGTCGTAGCTGTCATACAGCCAGTCGGTGACCATGTTGATGCCGATCTGGCCGCCGAAGAACAGCAGCAGCATCAGCACGATGTCGGGAACGCCGCGGATGATGGTGGTGTAGAGCGTCGCGAGCCAGCGCAGAGGCGTGGAGCGCGACATCTTGGCCGTCGCCGTCAATAGCCCCAGCGCGATGGCCAGCAGCTGGGCCAGCACGGCCAGCTGCACCGTGACCCAGGCACCTTCCAGCAGGCTGGGCCCGTAGCCTTGTAGGTCAATCATGGGAAATCTCCCGTGAAGCGCCGAATAACCCGTTCAGCGGCTTACTGGTGGTTGTCGGACGCAGTGGCGGCGCTGGCGAAGTACTTGTCGTTGAGACGCTTGAGCGTGCCATCGGCCTTGAGCGCTTCCAGGGCACCATCGATGGCCTTCTTGAGGTCGCGGTCGCGCTTCTTCATGGCGATGCCGAAGCCGTCGCCGAAGTACTTCTTCGGCTCGCTGATGGCGCTGCCGGTGTTGACGAAGTTGCCGTCGTTGGCGTTGACCAGGGTGTCCTGACCGACCGGCAGGTCCAGGAAGGCGACGTCGACGCGGCCGCTGTCCATGTCCAGCACCAGGTCATCGAGCTTGGTGTAGCGGCGCACTTCTGCCGTGCGGCCGTAGAGGTCGGTGACGTAGTGATCCTGCAGGTTGCCGCGCTGCACCCCGATCACCTTGCCCGCGAGCGCCTCGGCATCGAGGGTGTCCGCGCCCGCCAGCGGGCTGTCCGCCTTGACGAACCAGCCGGACGGCGGCGTGAAGTAGGGCTCGGAGAACAGCACCTGACGCTCACGCTCCGGATTGATGGTCAGCGCTGACATGATGACGTCGTACTTGCGCGCCATCAGGCCCGGGATGATGCCGTCGAAGTCCTGCTCGGTCCATTCGCAGTGAGTGGCGAGCTGGGCGCAGATGGCGTTGCCCAGTTCGATCTCGAAACCGGTCAGCTCACCGCTGGGCAGCTTGTAGCCGAAGGGCGCGTAGGGCACGTCGATGCCCAGACGCAGCGGGTCCGGCACCTCGGCCGCCTGGGCGGCGCTGGTGGTGATGGCGAAGGTGGAGAGACCGAGGGTGAGACCCAGCAGGGCACGTGTCGCGAACTGTTTCATTACTTGTCATTCCTGAAGTCTTGAACACCTCGAGGCTTGCCGTTGGCGTGGCGCTCGCGGTGCTGAATCATGTGCCGGTCACGGGATCACCGTGCCGGGATGTGCCACAGGCCGAGCGGTTGGCTCAGCGATGGGCCAAGGGCTTGTCATCAGTACTGGTGATCAGGGCGCTTGCTCAGTACTTGGGCGCCAAAAACTGCTTGAGGCGCTCCGACTGGGGATTGCCCAGCACGTCTTCCGGCTTGCCGGCTTCCTCGACCAGTCCCTGGTGCAGGTAGACCACCTGGCTCGAGACATCACGTGCGAAGCTCATCTCGTGGGTCACCACCACCATGGTGCGGCCTTCCTCGGCCAGGTCACGCATGACCTTGAGCACGTCACCGACCAGTTCCGGGTCGAGGGCCGAGGTCGGCTCGTCGAACAGCATCACCTCCGGCTCCATCGCCAGCGCGCGTGCGATGGCGCCGCGCTGCTGCTGGCCACCGGACATCTGCGCCGGATAGTAGTCGGCGCGCTCGAGCAGGCCGACGCGGTCCAGCAGACTGCGTGCGTGGGCGATGGCTTCCTTCTTCGGCTTGCCGAGCACGTGGATCGGCGCCTCAATGACATTTTCCAGCAGCGTCATGTGCGACCACAGGTTGAAGCCCTGAAAGACCATCGACAGGCGCGCGCGCATGCGCTCGACCTGACGCCAGTCCATCGGTTCGCGGCCACGGCGGCTTTCCTTGAAGCCGATCTGCTCGCCATGCACGAAGATGTCGCCACCGTCCGGCTGCTCCAGCAGGTTCATGCAGCGCAGAAAGGTGCTCTTGCCGGAACCTGACGCGCCGATCAGGGTGATGACATCGCCCTTGCGTGCTTGCAGTGACAAGCCCTTGAGCACCTGATTGGTGCCGAAGGACTTGGTGATGTTGCGGACCTCGAGAGGCAGCGCGTCGCTGCTCGGGCTCTCGGCCACGGAAGATCTCATGGTCATGCAGTTACTCCAATCCGGACGTTGCCAGCCCTGGGGGCAATGACACGCCACGAGTCCGCCGCGGGGCGGTCGGGCTCGGGATACAGGTTCGTTGCCGACATGGCACGGCTGCCTGGCACTGCCTTTCACTCTCGCTCGCTGACGTGCGCGACGCAGACGTGATGAGGCGGCAAGGCGTGGCACGGGAGGAGTGGCGGAGAATGCCGTCAGGGGCATAGCCAGTTCCTCACGATCAGTCCGATTGATCGTCGTTCTCGCTGCCAGTGACCGTCTACAACAGGCGAAAAATGCCTGTGCTTGCATGTCGTGGACGGGAAAGGGGGCCGATTCTACCAGCTCAACGCAGGGTTCACCGCTATCTGGCGTGGAGGAATGTTACGACTTTGGTGGAGCCTGCAAGGACGCACGCGGATGCCGTCCGGCCGTGGGGGAGGAGTCTTCATGATCAAGGTCGCCTGTTGTCGTTGTAGTAAGGCTTTCGTCAGTGCAATCGCGCCGGCATCGTGCTGCGCCCTGAGGGGGATGGGCGGGCAGAACGCCGGCGCTTGTGGCTCAGTGCCGGTTTGTTCAGTGTCTGGTGACTCAGTCTGTCGGTGTCGAGCTCTCGGCCAGCAGCAGGGCGGCGCGGGCGCCTATCTCCACCTTCGCGTTGGGAAAGACCACCCGCAGTGGGGTATCGCCGATGATGCAGGGGCCAGCAGCGGCGTCTTCGGCCACCACGCTGCCGGGGGCGAAGGCGGTGAAGTTGGCGACATCCTCGCTGAAGCACAGCGTGAAGTCGGCTGACTGACGCATCAGCTCCACTTCCACCGTGAAGTAGTCGATGGCCTCAGGGTCTGCTTCGGCGGGCGCCGTGCCGGTCGCCAGTGCCGCGAGCAGGGCTTTCATCGGTGCGAGTGCCGCCATGTCGTTGGCGCCGAACGGGCGTACCTGGCCCAGCTCCAGCGTGAAGGCGTCGGCATCATGGTAGTGGCGCGAATAGTGCGAGAAGGTCCAGCTGTGCTGATGCTGGTGCAGCACGGCCTGGATGCCGGCGGCGCTCAATATCGGCCACTGCGATGCGCTGATGGCGTCGCCATCACTGAAGGGCACCACTGCGAAGCGCGGATAGAGGCTGTCACGGATGGCGGTATGCATGTCGTAGTGCAGACGGCGCGTGCCCTCGGCCAGCGGGAAACGAGCATAGAAGGTGTCCACGGCCGCCATCAGCTGACGCGCGCGCGCCGGCTCGTCATCGGACGGACAGTCGTTGCCCGTGACGCTGGCCTCGGCGCGCTTGAACAGCCGATTGAGATTGGTGGTGATGAAGCGCTCGCCACTGCGGATGGCGGGCAGGTTGCCCAGAATCAGCAGCAGCGGCGCCCCGACGATCAGATGGCCGCTCTCCAGTCCCGCGATCAGCTCACCGAGCAGCTCGATGGGGGCGGTCTCGTTGCCGTGGATACCGGCGGAGATCACGCACGGGCGCGCCTTGGGCCCCGTGACGTCGGGGGTGATCTCCAGCACGCCGGGTGCGACGATCTCATAGCGACCACCGGGAATACGGCCCATGCCACGGGCGCTGGCGTGGCCTTCAAGTGTCAGGTCTAGCCAGTCGGCAATCACGAGGCAGTCGGCTCCTGGCGAACATTGGTGGATTCGAAGATCTTGTCGGCGCTGGCCGCCACGAAGCCCTGATACAGCTCGCCATTGGCATCGGGGTAGCGGCGCGCGAATTCGTAGTAGCAGGTGGAGATCTCATGCTCCTCGCCACCGGCGAAGGTGAAGGTCTGGCGGTCGGCGAGGGTGGAGGCCTGCTCCAGCAGCACCTCGGGCGAGCCCTTGATGCGCCCTCCGGCCGGGTTGATGCCAAGGCCCAGCGACTCGACGCGCGTCAGCACCTTGTCGAGAGTGTCGTGATGGCTGAGCGCGTTGACGCTGATGGTGAAGTGGTTGGCGCGCAGGCCGATGATCGACAGCCAGGCCGCATACTCGCTCTCTTCCATCAGGCGCTGATACTGCTCGAAGCTGGGTGCTTTCCACAGACGGCCCGACCACAGCACGGAGGGCTGGGTGGCGGCATCCGGCGAGATCTGACTGACCAGGCCATCGATGATCGCCTGGGCACGCTCGGACAACTCATGGCATTTCAGCTCGGAGAGGAAGACGCGCGGCATGTCGGGTGACGGCGGCAGATAGCCGAAGGCGCGCAGCTTCTTCTCGCGGAAATCATAGGGCGCGAAGCGGGTATAGCCCAGCGCCAGCAGGTGAGGTTCCAGCGCGCTCAGGGTGATCGGCCCGCGATCGAAGGTGCGGAAGGCGACGTGGTCGTTGACGATGGTCTCGCCGTCAGCGATGAAGGCATCCTGAATCTTTTGGGCCTGGGGCGTCATGGCGACGTAGTCATCCCACAGGGCGCTGAAGAACTGCTGGATATCCATGGCACGGGCTCCCTCTGAACTGAGTTGCCCAGTGCAGCGAGGCGTCACTGGCACTGGGCGACAGCATCAAACGATTGGCATCAGGGCAGCGCACTCGGCGAGGCGCTACCCCGGAAGATTGTCAGCTCACCATTGGCGAGCCACGCGCGCGTGACAAGATGCGAGGTCGGTTGGATGAAAGCGGCTGTCCGCACCATATAAACGTCACACGCCGGTTTAGACCTTGGTGTCAGGCCTTGGGTCTAGGGACCGGGTTCGGTGTCAGCTACCGGTGTCAGCGTTCGGTGTCATCAGGAGAGGGGCAGGCGTTGCCCTGTTCGACCTTGATCAGCGCGTCGGTCGCGAAGCCGAGCTCGGCGGCCTGCTCGACCAGCGCCTGGTAGGTGGCGTCATCCAGCTGTGGCTCACGCGCCAGTATCCACAGGTAGTCGCGATCGGCGCCGGCCACCAGCGACCACTGATAGTCATCATCCAGCGCCAGCACGTTGTAGCCGCCATAGAAGGGGCCGAAGAAGCTGACCTTGAGGGCCGCCGTCTTGCTGCCCTGAGTGAAGTAGGCGCGACCTTCGGCCTGGCTCCATTGCCCTTGCTCGGCGTTGTAGCCGCGATTGATGACGCGCACGCCGCCGTCCTCGCGGGGCGAATAATCGGCGCTGACGCAGCTCAGGCCCTCCTCGAAGCTGTTGGGCAGGCGGGCGATCTCGTGCCATTCACCGTAGTAACGTTCGAGCTCGAAGTTCTCGACGGGCTGGGTGCCGGACGGGACTCCGGCGCAGCCGCCGAGGAGACCGAGACCGATTAGAGAGAAGGCAAGATGCGGCAGGCGTGTCATTGGCAGGCTCCATGCGCCAGAACGCCCCATTGATGAGTCGTGGGGCGTCCTGGCGTGATGCGGGTCATGAGGAAAAGGACGCAACGGCATCCTTGTCTCATTGGGGCGTCTGCCGCTGTCTCAAGAGGGAGGGTGGCGCGGCGACATGCTCGAGGCGTCGAGCGTCGAGCGTCGATCGTCACAGTACCAGGCGGAGCGGATTGCCGGTGACGACGACGCCCCGCCCGCGTTGCTTGGCCTCGTACATGGCGCTGTCGGCGCGCGCGATGACCGTTTCCGGGGTGGCGCCCGAGAAGGGGAACAGGCTGATGCCGATACTGGCGCTGACGGCGATGATCAGCGGCTCGCCATCGACCTCCAGCGTGATGGGACGACTGATGGCGTCGATCAGACGTTCCGCCAGCTGCTCAGGACCCTTGCGGCCGTTGCCTTCACGGCTGATCAGTACCAGAAATTCATCGCCCCCCAGGCGGCCGACGATATCGTTGCCGCGCAGGGTGTTGCCCAGGCGTTCGCCGGTGATGCGCAGCACTTCATCGCCGATGGCATGACCGTGGCGGTCATTGACCGGCTTGAAGCCATCGAGGTCGATGAACAACGCGGCCTGCACCGTGCCGAGGGTCTGGATGTCGAGTATCTGGTCGAGGCGTGTCAGCAGGGCGCGCCGGTTGAGCAGCCCGGTGAGCGAGTCGCACATCGCGTGGTCGCGCAGATCGTCCCGCTCGCCGGTGATATGGCATTCATGCAGGAAGAGTTGCCGGCTCTGGCGCTCGCGCGAGTAGGCGCTCATGCCCGCCAGCAGATTGACGGCCATCATGAAGAAAGCCTCGTTGGCTTCCACCAGTACATCGGAGCCAAGATGCATCAGCGCGCAGCTGGCGGTGCAGCCCATCCATATCAGCAGTCCGCAGGCCATGGCATAGATGAACTGCAGCCCCAGCAGGGTGTAGGTCCAGAAGACCACGGTGATCAGGGTGACGAAGTAGACCGGGAAGTCACCATGCTCGTCCTCATGCTGTCCGGCGGCGTGGCTCTCCACCAGGTGCTCTCCGGCGTGACCGTCCCCCACATGGAACATCGCCAGCGTCCCCAGCGCTGCCACCAGCGAGGCCAGGCACAGGATGCCGTTGACGTGATGTCGGAAACGCGGGAGGCGTGACAGCAGGAACAGGCCCAGCACGCCGACCAGAACGCTGGTACGCAGCAGCAGATAGGTCTCGTAGTGATCCAGCAGACTGATCTCGATCAGCCCATAGGACGCGAACAGCAGACAGCTCAGCGGGATGGTGATCCGGCTGAGCTTGTGTGAGGTCTCGATCTGTCGACGCCGATAACGTCGTTCCAGGGTGTCATCCGCAAAGCAGAGTGTCATGGGATTCATGGGGCGATACCTGAGTTGCCAGACTCTCAGGATGCCACTGCCTTGCGTGGTATGCCCTGGAGGAACCGCCGCAACCTTTGCGTGCGGTTCAACGCTATTTCAAGTACTCCGCGGCATGAGGGCTTTCGTGCTCACGACTGAGTGAGGTTGGCACCGGCCAGCTGGCGCGCCGTGACGCGCAGCGCGGATTCCACCATGTCGTAATCCACATAGCAGCCCTGCAGGTGGCGGCGACCGGTCGTCGGGTCGAAGGACTTGCGGCCGTGCATCACGCGGCGGTTGTCGAAGGCCACCATCTGGCCGGCTTCCAGCTTGAGATGCAGGCGGAAGGCCGGCTCCCGCAGGATGCTCCAGTACTGGCGATAGGCGCTGTACCAGGCCTGCATCTGTTCCAGCGGCAGGCGCAGGCTGTCGCGGATCCAGTTGTTGAAGCGCACCTCGATGACCTTGTCGTTGGCATCCAGATGGATCACCGGCTCGCGCACCACCAGGTCGGTGGTCTCGTCGGCAAAGCGGAAGTCCACCGGGGTCTCGGCCAGCAGCCTGAAGGCCTGCGGGTCCCGCTCGCGCAGGGCTTCGGCGACCGCCATGCCGTCTCCGAAGATGGAGTCTCCGCCTTCGGCCTCATTGGCCAGGCAGTAAAGCATCTGGATGTCCGGCGGCTGACGCCAGTTGGGCAGGTCGGTGTGCAGCTCCAGCGCGATCGGCGTGTAGGCGGCATTGTTGGGTGCCTGCTTGGAGAAGACCTCGAAGCGGCCGCCGAAGTTGGTCGCGCGGATCGGGCCGATGGTCGCGGCCACCTGGTCGATCTCGCCACCTGCCGTCGGGCCGGCATCCAGAATCGCGAAGCCGTCGCGGCACAGCGCTTCCAGCCAGCCCAGGCGCGCCTGTCCACCGGCCATGTAATCGGCAAAGGCGGTGACGTGAGGCTGATGGCCCTGCTGCCAGGCCTGGCTTGCGGGGACCGGCGTGGCCGGCGGTGCATCACTCGGACGACGTTGCAGCAACCAGCCGGCATCGAAGCGGCTGGTGTGGCCGTCCTGCCAGACGACGATGAGATTGCCTTGCTCGACACGCATCTGATGCACCGTCAGGGCCGCATCGTCCATCAGCATGAAGGTGCGCTCGAAGGTCTGCGGATGACGGCAGAGATCGCAGGCGCAGTGGTCGCGCAGCCAGATCAGCGGCAGTTGGGTCTGCTCACCGCTGGCCCATGCCAGTGACGCCAGGATCTCGTCGTGGTCTGCCTTCACCAGCGGCGCGCCCTCGTGATGGGGCAGGTATTCCTTCATGTCCCACTGATGGCGTGCCTGTGACGCTTCAGTGTCTTGGGTGTCAGGGGCAGATGCGATGAGAGTCTCCATGGGCGCCGTCCTATGTCGTGTGTGCAGTAGCAGGTGAGCCAACGCGTGTCGCGTGGCTGGGTCGTATGGCTGAGCCGTGACCTGAGAATGAGACCATTGTCCACCTCGTCATCACGGCTGGCCAACGCGAAATATGACGGCCATGACTTAGCTGAGCTAATGTGTGCGATTGACCTTCATGCTCTGACGCGAGATAGCCATGCACGAACCTTCCCCCACGACGCCGAACGCCTTGCCGCGCCCCCTGCCGCCGCTGGCCTGGCTGCAGGCATTCGAAGCCGCTGCGCGCCTGATGAGCTTCACGCGTGCCGCCGAGGAGCTGAGCGTCACCCAGTCGGCCATTAGCCAGCGGATTCGCCAGCTGGAGGACCGCCTTGGCCAGCCATTGTTCGTGCGCCATGCCCGCAGCCTCAATCTGACGCCGGCCGGTCAGGCCTGGTTGCCAGCGCTGCAGGATGGCTTCCAGCGCCTGCAGGAAGGCACGCTGGAAGTCTTCGGCCCCTCGCGCGCCGCACCGGTCAGCCTGCGGGCGACCCCGATGAGCCAGCAGGCCTGGCTATTGCCGCGGTTGGCGAACTTCCACCGTGACCAGCCCGAGATCGCGCTGCGTCTGGTCAGTGCCTTCTGGCAGAGCGACTTCGATGGCGAGCAGGTGGATATCGAGCTGCGCTACGGTCAGGGCGACTGGCCACAGGTGGAGGCGATCCAGGTCGGGGCAGGGCAGGAGAGAATGGCCGTCGTGGCGAGTCCGGCGCTGAGCGCGCAGCTGACCACGGCGGCGGACCTGGCCGGCATGACGCTGCTGCATGCCGCAGGCTTCGCGGTGGGCTGGCGGCGCTGGCTGGTGGCGGCAGATCAACTGGGGCTGGAGAAGACGACCTCCACCATCAGCTGTGATACCCAGGTGATGACGCTGGAAATGGCGCGGCTCGGCATGGGGGTGGCGCTGGTGCATGAAGGCCATTTCCGGCAATGGCTGGCGTCCGGCAATGGCGGGCTGGAGCAGGTCTTCGCGCTGACGATTCCCGCCGAGCAGAACTTCTGGCTGGTGCGCTCCAATCAGCGCCCGATGCGCCCCACCGCACAGCGTGTCTGGGATTATCTGTTGGCGGAGCCACAGTGAGCGATGCAGAGGTGGCTTTTGCGACCCCTGCTGAGCGAGTCGGCGTGTCTGCTGGCGCGCTTTCGAATGATATACCGTTAGCTTGAGGTGGTACTCGGCGCGGTAAGCGGCCGCTATCTCTTCTCTCGCTGTTTCCTCGGCTTGCTCGCGCCTTGTCTGCCAAGCGTGCGGTCATATCTGCCAAGCATGTGGTCATATCTGCCAAGCATGTGGTCAGATCTGCCAGGCGTGGTCAGTCGGAAGGCGGCGGGCAGCGCGCCAATGGCGACTGCTGGAAGAAGCGTTCCAGCAGGGCATACAACGCCGGATAGGCCGCATTGAGCTCATCCGGTGCGCTGAAGAAATACTCGCAGCAGACGGCGAAGCATTCGGCGGGGTGGCTGGCGGCGTAGTCATCGATGGGCGTCGGCTCACCGCGTGACAGGCGCGCGCTCAGGTCATCCCACACGGCAGTGAAGGTGGCGTGCCACTCCGCCGCGCTGATATGGCGTGGCAGGGGCGGAAAGCCATCGGCATCGGTGGCGTTGGCCATGTCGAGCTTGTGGGCGAATTCATGGATCACCACGTTGAAACCGCTCCAGTCACCGCTGGCGGCCAGGTCCTGTTGGGTGACCACCACTGGCCCCTGATACCAGGTCTCGCCGGCGCGGGTGTCCTCGAAGACATGCACCACGCCGGCGTCATCCATCTCTTCCACCTCACGGCGGATGGCCTGCTGCGGCAGCATGATCTCGTGCACGCGAGCGCCGGCGTCCTGCCAGCGCTCGGCATGCGCCCAGCCGTTGAGCAGCAGCATCGCCTGAGCGGCCAGTGCCAGCGCCTCGACCTGTGCGAGCGGCTCGGCGCTGGTCAGCTTCCAGTCACTCAGCTGATGGCGGGCGCGCCGTTCAAGACGCGCCAGTGCCTCGGCGTCGAGCCCCTCGAGGATCGGCAGGCGCTCGCAAACTGCCTGCCACGCCTCATCCGGCGCTGTCTCGCCAGCAGGGGAAGCGGTCGAGACAGCGCCGGCGTCGGGGGCTGACATATCACGGCCGTGACGGGCGGAGCGCTGCCACAGCCGTTGCCACCAGTGCGTCATCGGCTCAGTCCTGACGGCTGCCGGACTTCCACGACCAGTCACGCAGACGCAGCTCGAAGAGGTCCTTGCGGCGGTCCTTCAGGTTGGTCACCGAGCCTTCGCTGCGCACCACCTTGAGACGCTCCAGATCGAGATCCGAGAACATGATCATCTCGGTGTTCGGCGTGGTCTCGGCCATCACCGCGTCATGCGGGAAGGAGAAGTCCGACGGCGAGAACACCGCTGACTGGGCGTACTGGATGTCGAGGCTCTCGATGGACGGCAGGTTGCCGACGCTGCCGCAGACCACCACGTAGCATTCGTTCTCGATGGCACGCGCCTGGGCGCAGTTGCGCACGCGCAGGTAGCTGTTCTTGGTGTCGGTCCAGAACGGCACCATCAGGATGTCCATGTCCTGATCGGCCAGCAGGCGCGACAGTTCCGGGAACTCCACGTCGTAGCAGATCAGCATGCCGATGCGTCCGGCGTCGGTCTCGAACACGGCCAGCTCGTCACCGCCCTTGATGATCCAGTCGCGGCGCTCCTGCGGCGTGATGTGCAGCTTGGCCTGACGGTCGATCTCGCCATCGCGGTGACACAGGTAGGTGACGTTGTAGAGCTCGTTGTCGTCACCGATCTCGACCATGGAACCGGCCACGATGTTGATGTTGTAGGCCACCGCCATGCGCGAGATTTCCTGCTTGAAGCGCTCGGTGAAGCCGGCGAGGTAGCGGATGCAGCGCACCGGGTCACTCTGGTCTTCCAGCAGGCCGATCAACGGCGTGTTGAACAGCTCCGGGAAGACGGCGAAGTCACTCTGGTAATCCGACAGGGCATCGACGTAGTACTCGACCTGTTGCAGCACGGATTCGACACTGTCGAACTTGCGCATCTGCCACTGCACGGCGCCGACGCGAATCATCGTCTTGCGGCTTTCCAGCACGCGCTCGGCGGGCTCGAACAGGATGTTGCTCCACTCCAGCAGCGTGGCGTAGCCCTGGGAATCCTCGTCTTCCGGCAGGTACTGGCGTAACAGGCGCTTGACCAGGAAGCCGTTGGCCAGCTGGAACGACAGGATGGGGTCATGGATCTCGCGACGCTCCACCTTGTCGATGTACTCGGAGGGCGAGAGCTCGGCGGCGTATTCGTGGTACTGGGGAATGCGCCCACCGGCCAGAATCGAGCGCAGATTCATCGAGCGGCACAGGTCCTTGCGCGCCTCGTACAGGCGGCGACCGAGGCGATAGCCGCGGTAGTCGACGTCGATCAGCACATCCAGACCGTAAAGCGCATCGCCATCCTCCTTGTTGAGGATGATCTCGCGTTGGCCGATCAGGTCGTCGTACTTGTGCGGGTTGGAGAAGGCGTCGTAATCCACCAGCGCCGTCAGGGCGACACCGACCAGCTTCTCGCCATCCTCGATCACGATCTGGCCATCGGGGAATTCGGCGATCAGGCGGTTGATGGTGTGCTCAGGCCAGGCGCCACCGATGTCGTCGTAGATGCCGTCCATCAGGCGCTTGAGCTGGGGGTAGTCTGATTCCTGCAGGTTGCGCAGGTTCAGGTGCAGGTCTTCGACGGACATCGAGACTCCTTGGAAAATGAAGAGAGGGGATCAGGGCAGGAAGTGGCTGGCGCGAAAGCGATGGGCCCCATTATTCGCGCTGTCGAGGCCGGGTGTCATCAATATCCTTTGGTCAATGTCCGGCCCTGGTCATGCAACCCTCATCAATGGGTCCAACCTCGCGTCACTGCAAGGGTGAGCGAGCCTTCGCGCCTTGAGTGGCGCTCAGTGCGATGTTGAACGAATGCTCATTTTGCTTGCATTTGCGCGGCACAACGTCCAAAACAATGCCAAGGGCAGGGCGCGCGCAGCGAAGCCATGCCGTTCATATCAAGCTTGAAAGACACCAGGCCTCAATGACACCTGGCCTTCATGACACTAAAGGAGACCCGCATGACCCCAGTCCTTCATGAATTGCGTGGCCGTGATGACCGCCTGCGTTTCTCGCCATTCTGCTGGCGTGCGCGTCTGGCACTCGCCCACAAGGGCCTTGCGGCCGAACTCGTGCCGATGCTATTCACCGACAAGAGCCCGATCGACTTCTGCGATTCCACCACGGTGCCGGTGCTCAAGGATGCGTACGGCGTGGCGATGGACAGCTATGACATCTTCAAGCATCTGGACGCGCATTACCCAGACAGCGGTGATGGCCTGCTGATCGGCGATGCACACGCCGAGGCACGCCTGAACTTCGTCAAGGTATATACCGAGCAGGTCATGGCGGTCGGCTTCTTCCGCCTGGTGGCACTGGATCTGCTGGCGGCCATCCACCCGGATGACCGCGAGTACTTCCGCACCAGCCGCGAAGCCCGCTTCGGCATGCCCTTCGAGGAATTCAACAACGTCGAGGCCGCTCGCGGCATCCTTGACAGCGCCTTCAAGCCGCTGCGTGGCCTGCTCGCCAATCAGCCCTTCATGGATGGCGATGCCCCGGCGGCGGCGGATTACCTGGTCTTCGGCTTCTTCATCTGGGCACACATCGTCTCCGATACCTCGCCCTTCGGTGAGACGGAAGACGCGGGCGACCCGCTGGTGCAGTGGCGCGAGCGCATGATGGACCTGCACGACGGCATGGCGCGCAAGGCGCCGCGTGCCAGCGAGATTCCGCAGTCATAACACCTTCAGTAACGTTCGCAGTAACCCCCGCAGTAAAGAACATGCTCGCAATGCCCCTGGTGAAAAGCTGCACGAGGGGCCTGGCGATGAGCATGATCTCCTCGATGGCTCGAACGCTCATGGGCGTTCGAGCCATCTTGCTATGTCCTTGCACAGGAGCCCACAGATGATTGATCTGTATTACTGGACCACGCCCAACGGCCACAAGATCACGATCTTTCTGGAGGAAGCCGGTCTCGAGTATCGCCTCATTCCGGTGAATATCAGCATGGGTGAGCAGTTCGCGCCGGAGTTTCTGGCCATCTCGCCCAACAATCGCATGCCGGCGATCGTCGATCATGCGCCAGCCGATGGCGGTGAGCCGATCTCGGTGTTCGAGTCTGGTGCGATTCTGGAGTATCTGGCCGACAAGTGCGGCAAGTTTCTGGCGCAGGAAACGCGTGCCCGCAATGACGTGCTGCAGTGGCTGCATTGGCAGATGGGCGGCCTGGGGCCGATGCTGGGTCAGGTGCATCATTTCAAGCACTACGCGCCAGAGCCGGTGGAGTACGCCATCGAGCGCTATCACAAGGAAGGTGAGCGTCTGTATGGCGTGCTGGAGCGCCAGCTTGCGGGGCGTGACTTCGTGGCGGGGGATGAGTTGAGCATCGCCGACATGGCCATCTGGCCGTGGCTGAAGGCCGAGAAGCAGGAAATCGATCTGACGCGCTTCCCGGCGGTCGCCGCCTATCGTGCCCGCATCGCCGCGCGTGATGGCGTCAAGCGGGCAATGGCGCGTATCGATGACATCAATCCGGCCGCCAATGTGGCGATGGATGAGGAGGCGCGCCGTCATCTGTTCGGCCAGCAATCCTGACGGGCAGTCAGTGCCGCTGTGAAGTCGTGAAGCTGTGAAATCGTGGAGCTGAGAAGTTTGAAGCAACCGCTGATCTGTCGGCCTGCAGAGTTGTCAGGCCGACAGATCAGCGGGTCCAGTCCGTCGGCACGCGGCGGCGGATATGGTCGAGCAGCGCGCCGAGCTTGCGCGGCGGGTGCCCGAAGGGATAGTGCAGGCTGACCGGAATCGACGGCCCCTTCCACTCGGGCAGGCAGGCCTCGAACTGTCCCGGGTGCGCCGTCGCCCGGGTACGCACATGGTAGTCCGGCAGCAGGCCGATACCGGCGCCGTGCGCGATATGGTCGGCATGCACCACCACGTTGTCGACCGTGAAGCGTGACGGCGGCAGGCTCAGGCGATACTCGCCTTCCTCGGGGTGATTGAGCACCAGATTGGGGTGATGGCGATCGATCAGGTTGACCCAGTCATGGGAGGTCAGCTCGCTGGGGTGCTGCGGATGGCCGTGCTGGCGCAGATAGCTGGGGTGAGCGTAGAGATGTTGCTGCTGCTGACCCAGAATCTCCTCGCGCAGCCCGGTGTCCTTGGCCGGGCCTTCCCACAGCCACAGCATCACCTGATCGTCATCGCGTGATGGCGGCAGATGGTTGGCGGTCAGGGTCAGGCGAATGCCCGGATACTCTTCGATGAAGTCGGTCAGCACATGATTGAACCAGCCACGCAGGAAGTGCGGGTGCGCGCTGACGGTGATATCACCGCTGATCTCCTCGCGCAGTTCATCCAGCGCGATCTGCGAGCGCTCGCCCAGCGACAGCATCTGCTGGCAGTACTGATAGAACAGCGTGCCGGCCTCGGTGGGAATCAGGCGGTTGGCCTGACGGTGCAGCAGTGGCTGGCCGAGCTGGTGTTCGAGATGGCTGATCCGGCGGCTGAGCGTGGACTTGGAGATACCGAGATGCTCGGCTCCTGCGCCCAGATTGCCGTAGCGCATGATGGCATCGAAGGCACTGAGGCCCTGAAATTCGTCAAGTACTGGAGGCATGACTTGGTGGCACCCGCCGCTGTTGTCTGCCGTTGAAGCGGCAAATAGCGTGAAAGAAAGCATGAAAGCAGGAATCGCGTCGTTGCTGGGGCGTGGGCCAGCGTCTCCCTGCCATTTTGGCCAGCATTGTAGCCGATCTGGTCGAGCGAATGGCATACATGTGAGTGATTCGCGTTTGCCTGTAGCCGGATGCGGTGAAACATCCGCCAGCCGGCGGCTACGCTGACCAGCCCGTGGCTGATGGCAGACGGGCGCTGACAGGCAGCCAGCGAGCCTCATGTCGCTGGCGTTCGACAATCAGGGTTGACGGTTTCCGCGCCCCGCGCGGCAATTGCGCCCACATGGGATGCACATGGCGAGCGAGCGCGGCATCATGGCGAGATCAATGCGCAGCAGGCCTCGTCGCTGCGTTTCACTGTTCAAGGACCCTGTAGATGTCATTCGCTACCCGCTTGCGCGCCCGGGCCGCCTTGCTTGCCTCTCCGCTACGGCTTGCGTCATCAGTGCCAACTCCTTCATCAGCGCTATCTTCTTCATCAGTACTATCTCCTTCATCAGCGCTGTTGAGGGCCGCCAGCCTGGCGGCCCCGTTGATGCTGGCACTGCTCGCCGCGCCGGTTCAGGCAGACGAGCGCCCCCAGATTCGTGTCATGGCCGCTGCCTCGCTGCACGATGCGCTGGATGCCATCGAGGCGCGCTACGAGCGTCTCGCCGACGTGGACATCATGCCGGTCTACGCCTCGTCCTCGACCCTGGCGCGTCAGCTGGCCAATGGTGCCCCGGCGCAGCTGTATCTGTCGGCCAATGAGCGCTGGATGGACTGGCTGGAGCAGCAGGCCGGCATTGTCGTCACCGGGCGTCACGACCTGCTGGGCAACCGTCTCGCGCTGGTCGCGCCCGGCCCCAGCCAGCTGGATGCCAGTGTCAGCAACGCCGAGGACGTCACCGATGTGGCCGAGCGTCTCGCCGCCACCGGCAGCAACACTCGCCTGGCCGTCGGCGACCCCGACCATGTGCCTGCGGGCATCTATGCGCGTCAGTCGCTGGAAGCGCTGGGGCAGTGGCAGACGCTGCGCTCGCGCCTGGCCAGCGCCGAGGACGTGCGCGCCGCGCTGGCGCTGGTCGAGCATGGCGAGGCCCCGCTGGGGATCGTCTATGCCACCGACGCCGCCATCAGCCATCGGGTGCACCAGATCGGCCTGCTGCCGGACAGCAGCCATGACCCCATCCACTATCCTGCCGCCTTGATCAGCCGTGGTGGTGATGCGCCGTCGACACAGGCCGAGGCCTTCTCGGCCTGGCTCTCCAGCAATGAGGCCGGCGCCATCTTCCATCGCTTCGGCTTCAGCACGCTCGCCCATCAGGCTCCTGCTGCGCAGCCAGAGGCCGACTAGCCGCTTGATCAGCATCGAGGCCTCGTGGCACACGCTGGCATGTCATCGACAAGATGAGGCCGCTACACTGGGAGCCTGCTGTCACATCGGCGTGATCAAGGCGGGCGGGGTTTTCTGCCGGCGCTTCGCGTCACGTCATGTGCGAGAACCTGTCTTCGTGTGAGGAAGATCCATGCTGAGTGCGCTGGAATGGGAAGCCCTGAGCCTGAGCCTCAAGGTGGCTTGCGTCGCGGTCGGCCTGAGCCTGATTCCCGGTTTTGCGGCGGCCTGGTGGCTGGCGCGACGTGAGTTTCGTGGCAAGGCGCTGGTCGATGGTCTGCTGCATCTGCCGCTGGTGTTGCCGCCCGTGGTGGTCGGTTACTTGTTGCTGGTCACCTTCGGGCGCAATGGTGCCATCGGCCAGTGGCTGGCCAGGATCGATATCGTGCTGCCCTTCACCTGGCAGGGCGCGGCGCTGGCGGCGGCGGTGATGGCCTTTCCGCTGATGGTGCGCGCGATGCGCCTGTCGCTGGAGGCCATCGACCCGGGGCTGGAGGCCGCGGCCCGCACCCTGGGGGCCAACCCGCTGCGCGTGCTGTTCACGGTGACCATGCCGCTGGCGCTGCCGGGCATTCTCACCGGTGGCATGCTGGCCTTCGCGCGCGCGCTGTCGGAGTTCGGTGCCACCATCACCTTCGCCGCCAATATCCCCGGCGAGACCCGCACGCTGCCGTTGGCGCTCTATACCCTGATCCAGACCCCGGGCCAGGAAGGCGCCGCGGCCAGGCTGTGCGCCATCGCCGTCGTCATCGCGATGCTGTCGCTGCTGGCCTCCGAGTGGCTGGCACGTCGCGCGCGACTGCGCATGGAGGGGCGTGATGCTTGATTTCCACCTCCATCGTCAGCAGGGCGCCTTCACGCTGGATGCCACGCTCAAGGTGCCGGCGCGCGGCGTCACGGCGCTCTTCGGGCGCTCCGGCAGCGGCAAGACCACCATACTGCGCCTGATCGCAGGTCTCGAACGTCCCGACCATGGCCACCTGCGCCTGGATGGCGAGTGCCTGACGGGCGGCGAGAACGATATCTTCGTGCCGGCGCATCGCCGCAGGCTCGGGGTCGTCTTCCAGGAGCCGCGCCTGTTTCCGCATTACAGCGTGCGCGGCAATCTCCACTACGGCATGCCGCGCGCCCTGACACCCGCCCAGCGCCAACAGAATCAGTCACGTCTGCATGAGATGGTGACGCTGCTGGGCATCGAGGACCTGCTGTCGCGCATGCCCGGCCAGCTGTCCGGTGGCGAGGCGCGGCGTGTCGCGATCGGCCGCGCCCTGCTGTCACGCCCGCGCATGCTGTTGCTGGATGAGCCGCTGACCGGCCTCGACGGCGCTCGCAAGCAGGAGCTGCTGCACTACATCGCGCGGCTGGCACGCGAGATCGAGATCCCGATCCTGTTCGTCAGTCATGACACCCGCGAGCTGTTCGCGGTCGCCGACCGCCTGGCGCTGGTGGACAACGGCCGCATCACCGCCAGCGGCGAGATCGGCGACATGCTGTCACGGCTGGACCTGGCGCCGCAGACCGGCCGCTTCGAAGCGGGCTCGCTGCTGACCGCCGAGGTGCTGTCGCACGATGATGACTGGCAGCTGACGCGTCTGGGGCTGGGCGCCGGGTTGAGCCTCAAGCTGGCGCGGCTGGCGATGCCGGTGGGGCGTCGTGTGCGACTGCGGCTGCGGGCGCGTGACATCAGCATCGCACTGGAAACGCCGACCCACACCAGCCTGCGCAATGCCTTGCCGGCCGTGATCCACGAGATCGAGAGCGAGCGCGGCCATGCCAGCGCCGAGCTGGTGCTGGGCATCGCCGGCCAGCGGGTGAGGGCGCGAGTCGATCGTCTGGTGTGTCAGGAGCTGGGCCTCAAGGTCGGGCTGGGCGTCAAGGCGCTGATTTCCAGCGTGGCGCTCTCGGGCCCCGACGTGATCAGCCTGGACGCCATGGATGACGACATCCCTGTGGTGAATGCGGCCCAGCCGAGTGCGGCCCAGCCGAATGCGACACAGACAAATACAGCACAGGCCAAGGCGCCAAATGACGCAGGCTCTGCTTCGTCCGCGAGCTGACACTGCTCGTACGCACCGTTCGCTGACTTTCTGAATTGATGGACTCTGGCAAGGAAACCTCTCATGCAGTTGACCCACCTGTGGCGCTATCCCCTCAAGTCCGGCGCCGCTGAGGCGCTTGAGACAGCGACGCTCGGCGAGGAAGGTCTCACGCAGGACCGCCGCTTCGTGGTGGTCGCGGCGCGTGGCAAGTTCGTCACCGCGCGCACGCATCCCCAGTTGCAGCGGCTGGCCTTGCGCGAAGACGCCAGCGGCCAGTGGCGACTGTGGCATCTGGATCGCCCCGAATGCGGCAGCGTCAGCTTTGCCACCGATGACCAGGCCGAGCGTCTCGACATCCAGGTGTGGGCCGATCGGTTCACTGCCTTGAGCGTCAGCTTTGAGGCTGATGCCTGGCTGAGTGAGCAGGTCGGCATGCCGGTCAGGCTCAGCTGGTTGGGCGAGCGCTCGGAGCGCTATCGCGAGATCATCGCGCAGCGCGTCAGCGCCGCCGACGGCTTCCCGCTGTTGCTGGCCAATCAGGCTTCGTTGGCGGCGCTCAACGCCCAGACCCCGAGTGCGGACCATGGCATGGATCAGTTCCGCCCCAATCTGGTGATCAACGGTGACGAGGCATGGGCCGAGGATGGCTGGCAGGAAGTGCGCATCGGTGAGGCACGCTTCACGCTGGTGTCTTCCTGCACCCGCTGTGCGATGGTCAATGTCGACCCGGCGACGGGCGACAAGCGTGGCGACGGCGAGCCGCTCAAGACGCTGGCACGGGTGCGCCGCTTCGCGGATGGCCAGGTGCACTTCGGCTACAACCTCGTCGCGCTCGATCCCTCGCGCAAGCCGACCTTGCGTGTCGGCGATGAGGTGGAAGTCACCGCCTTCAAGTGATGTCGTTGGAATCTTGCCTACAGGCCTGAACGAAAACGCCCGCCATCATCGATGGCGGGCGTTTTCGTTCAGGGGACGCTTGGCAAGACAGTAAGCAAGGCGCTTGGCAATACGGTAGGCACGACGGTATGCAAGCTCAGGCCGGTGGCCCGAACAGGGCCGGCTGGCCATGCGCCTCGCGCCAGACATCCAGCGCCGCACGGTGCAGCTGGCTGTGGCGCCATGCCAATGCCTCGATATCGCGGTCATAGCCGCCGCCGATCACGCAGGCCACGGCGGCGCCCGCCGCGCGACAGCGCTGGATGACATGCCGCTCGCGGTGGTAGAGGCCGCTGTCGCTCAACTCGAGATGGCCGAGCCTGTCCGCGGCATGCGGGTCGACACCGGCATCGAAGATCACCAGCTCCGGGCGTACCCGCGCCAGCACCTCCTCAAGCGTACGCGCCAGCACCGCCAGATAGTCCGCATCGCCCATGCCCCTGGGCAAGGGCACGTCCAGATCACTTTGCTGCTTGCGCGCCGGGAAGTTGCTCTCGGCATGCAGTGACAGCGTGAAGACCCGCGGCTCGTCGGCGAAGATCAACGCCGTACCATCGCCCTGATGCACATCGAGATCGACGATCAGCACGCGCTTCACGCCGTCGTCCAGTGCCTGATGCGCCGCCACGCCGATGTCGTTGAGCAGACAATAGCCGCTGGCGGCCTCCGGGTGGGCGTGATGGGTGCCGCCCGCGGTATTGCAGGCCAGTCCGCGCTTGAGCGCTTCGCGCACGGTGGTCATGGTGCCGCCCACGGCCAGCACGCTGCGCTCGCGCAGTGCCTCGCTCCACACGAAACCGCTGCGCCGCTGGGCCTGCGCGCTCAGGGTGCCAGTGAGAAATTCATGCACATAGCGGCGGGTATGCACGCTGAGCAGGTCGTCCTCCTCGGCGGGCTGGGGCGTCACCCAGTCGACGGCCGAGGCGCAGTCGGCCAGCTGGCGGTCGAGCAGGCGCTTGAGCACGCTGAACTTGTCCATCGGGAAGGGATGCTTCTCGGGCAGCGCGATCCGATAGCCGGGATGATGGATCAGCGCCAGCGGCGGGCAGTGGGCATCAGCGACGGGGCACAAAGTGCACCTCCTGTCCGTCGGTGGTCAGCTGGCGGATGGCGGTGGGACGGCCGTCGCTGTCCAGGTCGACCAGTCCGATGCCGCAGGCGTTCAGCAGGCGTTCGCCCTGACTGGCCGCGTCGTGACGGCGCGGCGTGACGCGCATGTTGCGCCGGCGAGTCAGCAGATTGAGCGGTGAGCGCGGGGCGTACAGCCAGCGATTGAGACGGTCGAGCACATCCAGCAGGCCGACCGGGAAACGATTGCGGATGCCGCTGCTGGTGATCTGCCAGATGCTCGGGCTCGAACGGCGATGCTTGAGGCGCACGTCGTAGGCGAAGGAGTAGTGCACATCGCCGGACAGGATCACGAAGTTCTGCGGCGTGCGCGAGTGGCGGAAGATGTTGAGCATCACGCTGGCCGCGCCGCGATGCGCCATCCAGTTCTCGGCATCGACCATCAACGGCTTGCCCGCCAGCGTGAACAGCTTCTGGATGCTCTCGATCAGCTTGACGCCGAACATCGGCGCCGGAGACACCAGCACCACGGCCGGATGGCCGACCAGGCGTTGCTGAAGCTCGCTCAGCGCCTCCCAGTCCATCAGCCCCGAGGGATGCGAGAGCTTGCGCTCGCTGCGCCAGCGGCGGGTGCGCGTATCGGCCACGATCAGCGGCGGCGTGGTGTCGAGCTGATAATCCCAGCTCTCGCAGCGATGAAGGTGGGCGATCAACGCCTCCTGACGCTCGATATCGAAATGGCCGTCGGCGGACTTTTCAGTGTGATCAGATTGCGCCTTGTCAGTGCCAGTCAGGGCATGAGTGAACAGCGACCGGGTCTCCTCCAGCAGCTCCGCCAGTGGCTCCGGCCCGTTGCCGGCGGCCTGACACAGCAGATAGCCGGTCAGCGCATTGCCGATGATGCGGCGCGAGAAGGGGTGGCCATAGGCGGCTTCCTCCCATGCGGCGCTGAGGTTCCAGTCATCGGTGACATCGTGATCATCGAAGATCATCAGGCTGGGCACATTGGCCAGCAGGCGACGTACCTGACCGAGTCCGCCACAGAAGCGCCGCAGATGGCGGGCCTCGGTGGCATGGCGCTCGCGGGTGGCGTCGTCATGGCCATCGAGCGCCGAGGGATCTTCCAGCGTGATGCCCAGCGCCTCCCACGGCACGTCAGACCACACCAGCAGGTACATGGCGATGACTTCCGACAGGCCGATCAGATGATTGTCGGCACCGGTGGAGGTGAAGATGGGCTTGCGCTTGGCACCGAAGAAGCTGGCGGCCACCCCTTCGTTGGCCGGCATGTCCGGCAGCAGCTGCGGGCGGTGGTAGAGGTGCGAGGGGTGCTGGCGTAGCTCGCGAGTGTCAGAGACCTCGGCCTCCATCAGCGTTTCCTCCGGCAGCCCCAGCCCCGCGATCAGCTGATCGATCGCGCCCAGCATCGGCCCCGCGACATCGTCGGCGTAGATCTGATCGCCGGTGAACAGCATCACCTCCGGCCACTCGGCGACGCTCTCACGTCGCTCGCTCAACCAGCGATCCAGCGCCACCAGTCCGTCGCCACCCGGGCCCTTGGGTGGCGGCGTCTCAAGACGATCGGTCGACGCAGCGCCTTCCGCACTCTGCTGCGCCTGCTGCTCGTCGTCACTCAAGCCGTGATGCGGCTTGCGGCAGCTGCCATGCGCGACACGCGTCAGGCGTGACGGCAGACGAAAGCGCGGCAGGCTTTCACCGGGGTAGCAGATCTGTGGCGCCCAGTCGGCGATGCCGTGCCATTCGGGCGTGTCTGTCGATGCTGCTGACGCTTCCGTTGACGTTGTCGCTGTCGCTGACGGCTCCGCCAGGCCCAGCTCGTAGGCGATGGCGCAGTCGGCAGGCAAAGGCGTGTCGGGATGCGCTTCGATCAACAGCAGCCAGGCGTGCTCCCCCAGCGGCATCGCCAGATGCTCCGTCAGCCGACAGCTCGGTGCTGTCGGCAGGCCATCCTCACCTCGCGTGGGAGGTGTCGCGTCCTGCTCCGGCAGCAGCCACACCCGCGCCTGCTGTGGGCGAGAGGTCACCAGCCACAGCATCACGCCCTCGGCGGTGACACGGCGCAATATCGGGCCTGCCAGCACGCGGGGCAGGGCAGCAGTCGGTGTGGGAGAGCCGTTGGCAGGCAGCGAAGCGGACGAAGTGGCAGACATGAAGCAGGCTCGATGGCAGGTGGAGACGGATAGAGGTCAGCTGACTATCATCAGCTGACGCTTATCAAGCGATAGCGGAACAGGCGACGAACGCCAGCCATGGGCGCAGGCGTGGGCCTGGGCGTGTGAGTGGCTCCGTGCGTTGAGTGTGACAACTCGTCGTGGCGCGAGGTTCGCAGGCTCGCAAAGCATGCGCGAGCTAGCGTAAAGTTGGGCCCTTGAATGCACATGGCGTTCGCACAATAGCATGGGAAACCGGCATGAATGATCCATCGGCGAAGCGCCTCGTGAGTCCGCTGTCCAGGCCAGTCAACCGCGGGCACGGCTCGCGCAGCTCCATCTGGCGCAAGGTCGCCCTGGCCGCAAGTGTGACAGCGAGCCTGGCCGCGACCTTGGCAACAAGCCTGTCGGCGAGCCTCTTCAGCCCTGCGGCCCTGGCCGCCGAGGCGCCGCTGGCGACAGGCGAGCGCCACGTGCTGGCGGCCAATGACTGCCTGCCTGCACCCAGCGGGCCGGTGGTGTTGACGGTCGAGGGCGCTGTCAGCTGTGGCAATGCCGGCTCCCTGCAGGCACCGCGGGCGCGTTTCGATCTGGCGATGCTCGAAGCCATGCCGTCGCGCGTGGTGGCCACCCACACCCCCTGGACCCAGGGACGTGTCAGCTTCTCCGGCCCGCTGCTGCGCGAGCTGGTAGCGCGGGTGTCTGAAGATGCCAGGGGGCTCAAGGTGCGGGCACTGAATGACTTCGTGGCCGAGATTCCCCTCAGCGACATCGAGGACTTCGATGTCCTGCTGGCCACGCGCCGCGACGGCGAACGCATGCCGGTGCGTGACCTCGGGCCCTTGTTCGTGCTGTATCCCTTCGATGCTCATCCGGAATTGCTCAATGAGCAGGTACGCTTTCGCAGTGTCTGGCAGGTCACCGGGCTGACGCTGGAGTGAGCGAGGGCTGGCGCCTGACCCCTCAGGCGCAAGATGACATGGAGTCATGCAGTGAATCAGTCGCCGGATGAAAGATCCCCGCTTTCAGGCACCGCTGCTGATCAGTCCCTTGCTGATCAGGGCATTGCCGCGTCGGGTGTGGGCGGAAGCGGCAATTCCCCCGCGCGCTGGCCGCTGTGGCTGGGCATGGCGATCAGCATCCTGTGTCTGCTGGCCTCCATCGGCATCGGCGGCACCATCCTGCACAACCAGGTCAGTCTGGAAGACCGCACCCGCGACGACGCCGTCTGGTCGATCTACAAGCTGGATCGCGAGGCGGTCAGCCTTTCCTCCTCGATAGCGCGCTATCGCGTCGCCGGGCCAGCCGATCGTGCCAGTATCTGGAATGAGGTGCTGCAGAATTACGAGCTGCTCTACAGCCGCACCTATATCTTCCGGCGGGGGGATTTCCAGCGCCACCTGATGACCCTGCCGGCCGTGCCGCTGCTGGCCGATGAGTTGATGAGCCAGATCGAGTATCTCGATCTGCGGCTGGAAAAGTGGCGGCATGGCCCGGTGTTCGAGGGCACGGGCCCGGTGCAGGGCGCCCAGGCTGACGACGCTTCCGCAGACATTGACGCTGCACAGCGCTCCCAGGTGCTGGGGCCCGAGGGTCGCGAGGCGGCGGAGTTCCAGAAGCTGAGCGATGCACTGGCCGATACCACCCAGACGCTGTTGTTGCGGGTACGTGCACGTCTGGCCGAGGAGCTGGCCCACGAGCGTCAGAGCCGCGACAGCCTGGTGCAGCTGATGTTGCTGCTGCTGGCGCTGATGCTGCTGGCCACCTTGATGGTCTGCCGTCAGGTCTGGCTGCAGGCCCGCGGGCGTGAACAGGCCCGCCTGCAGATGCTGGCGATGTCGTCGGCTCTCAAGCACGAGGCGGCGCGGGCCGAACAGGCCAGTCGCGCCAAGTCCGAGTTTCTGGCCACCATGAGCCACGAGATTCGCACCCCGCTCAATGGTGTGATCGGCATGAGTGAGCTGTTGCTGGCCGAACCGCTGCAGAGCAGTGCGCATCGCTATGCCAGCAGTCTGCGCGATAGCGGCGAAGTGCTGATGGGGCTGGTGGATGATGTCCTCGACTTCTCCAAGATCGAGGCCGGCAAGCTCAGCGTCGAACGACGTCCCTTCGAACTGCACACGGCCATCGATGGCGTGATCGACCTGCTGCTGCCGCAGATGGACAGCACGCGCATCGTCTTCGATGACCGCCGCTCCGCCCAGCTGCCCGAGCAGGTCATGGGCGATTCGGTGCGTCTGCGTCAGGTGCTGCTCAATCTGCTCTCCAATGCCTTCAAGTTCACCGAGCAGGGGCGTGTCTGTCTGCTGGTCGAGGCATTGCCGGCGGGGCGCGTGCGCTTCGAGGTCGATGACACCGGCATCGGGGTCAGTGAAGAACAGGCCGCCCAGCTGTTCGAGCCCTTTACCCAGGGCGATGCCTCCACTGCGCGCCGCTTCGGCGGTACCGGACTCGGGCTTTCGATCTCGCGGCGGCTGGTCGAGTTGATGGGCGGGCGACTGGGCCTCAAGCAACGCCCGGGCAAGGGTGCCTGCTTCTGGTTCGAGCTGCCGCTGCCACGCGCCGCGGCGCTCAAGCGACCGGCCTTCACCTCCGCGCCTCTGCCGCTCAGCCGTGGCGAGCATGTTCTGGTAGTCGACGACAATCACATCAATCGCGAAGTGGCCCATTCCATGCTCAGTGGCCTGGGCTACACGGTGACGACGGTCGACAGTGGCGAGGCGGCGCTGGCGTGGTATGCGCGCCAGCGCGATACGGTGCTGGTGCTGCTCGACCTGCGCATGCCGGGACTGGATGGCTTTGCGGTGGCGCGGCGTTGGCGCGCCATGGAGCACAGTGACAGGCGTGCGCCGAGTCTTATCGTCGCGATGACGGCCAATGTGGCGGCGGGGGAGCGTGCGCGCTGCCTCTCGGCGGGCATGAACGACTTCCTGTCCAAGCCGATCCGGCGTCAGCAGCTCGCCAGCATGCTGGCGCGCTGGCAGTCGGGCAGCCAGGACCTCGGCGAATGGCGCGTCAATGCCCTCGCCAGCACCCAGCCCTTCGACCCGATCAACTATTCCCCTACCACCGAGCGACCGCCCCACTTCGAGGCACCGCCGGAAACCGGTGAGGCACTCGCGCGTGCGGCGTCATTGGTGGCATCACTCGATTCCCCCGCTGCGCGGCGTCGCATGATCCATGAGGCCCAGGCGCGTGCCACTGAGGCTGAAGCTGAAGCTGAAGCTGAGACTGAAGCTGAAGCAGACAAGGTCAGTGAGCCGGCGGCGGCTGGCCCCATCGAGCGGCATGAGCCTGAGGGCGAAAGCGAAGGCGAGGGCGAAGGCGAGGGCGAACGGGAAGGGGCAGAAGGGGGACACACGAGCATGAACACTAGAGAGGCGTGGACATCTGGCGGCTCAGCGGCTGAGCTTGCACAGGCCGCGACGCCTGCGCTGCGGGATGAACTGGATGCCGACAGCATCGCGGCCCTCGAGGCGGCCTTCGAGGAGCAGCTCGAGCAGCAGTCCCAGCGCCTGTCGCGGGCGGTGGATCATATGGACCTGAAGCAGCTGCAGCATGAAGCCCATCTGCTCAAGGGCAGCGCCGCCACCCTGGATCACGACCTGCTGCGTGATGCCGCCCTGCAACTGGAGCTGCTGCTGGCATCCGACACGCCGCGCACCCGCATCGAGGCCGCGGTGGCGGCGCTGCTGGCCGAGATTCGTGATCACCGCATCGCCCATGATGCCGGCCAAGCCTGGCGCTAGTGATGGTGGGCGCCAGCAAAGCCGCCCTCGGCCAGACACATCACCTCAGGCATCACCTCAGGCATCACCTCAGACATCACCTCAGTGCTGGCGGCGGCGCAGTTCGCGTTCCACCAGCGTCACGCCGGGCGTGGTCTGGCCCTGAATGCCCTGCAGCGCCAGCGTCAGCGTCGCATCGGCGATCTGCTGGTGACGCTGGGGCAGTGAATGGATCGGCAGCGGCAGGAAGTCGAGCAGGCGGTCGTCGCCGAAGCTGGCCATCGCCTTGGGCGGATTGGCCGGCGGCCCCTCGGCGAACAGCACATCAAGCACGCCATCCATCAGGGTGTAGGAGGCGGTGACGATGGCGTCCGGCAGCGGTGAATGGCGGAGATGCTCGGTCAGCGCCGCCGCGCCTGCCTCGCGCTCGTAACGCGCGGCATGCAGGGTGGTGGCCTCAAGCTCGCTGCTGCCGGTGCGCTGCTGATAGTGCGCCAGCGCCGCCTGCATGCCGCTGGCGCGCGCCCGCGTGATATCGATCTCCGGCAAGGCATCCAGCCACAGCAGTCGCTGCGGCGCGTGTTCCAGCACGGCTTCGGTCAGCTGGCGGGCGGCATCTTCGTTGTTGCTGACCACGCTGGCGAAGTGGCGCGTATCCAGCGCGCGATCGACACCGATGACCGGGAAGCCATCCAGCGCCAGTTCGCGGTAGAAGGGGTCATCGGGGGACAGGCAGCTGGCGGTGATCAGCGCATCGACCCGCCGCGCCTTGAGCATGCGCGCCAGCTCGCGCTCGGTTTCCGGTTCATCGTCGGAGCAGACGATGAACAGCTGATAGTCGCGCTCACGCGCCCCGCGCTCCAGCAACTTGGCCAGGCGGGCATAACTGGCGTTCTCCAGGTCCGGCAGCATGAAGCCCAGCGTGCGGCTTTCGCCACGCCGCAGCGCGGCTGCCTGGGCATCGATCCGATAGTGATGACGTTGTACCACCGCCATGACGCGCTCGACCGTCTGGGGGCTGATACGTCGTGCCTGTGCCTGCCCATTGACCACATAACTGGCGGTGGTGCGTGAAACGCCTGCAAGACGCGCGATTTCTGCCAGGGTCATGCCACTGTCCTTGCTGGAAAGGGGGAACGGGATCTGCGTGCTCCATGTGCGAGGAATGATGCGCACTTGTGGGCTCGGGTGCAAATCCTCTCTGCGCCGGGCACGCCTCGCTCGACGCCTCTCGAGCCCGCGCCACAGGCGGCTCTACACCCAATGTCTAGTCACCAGAAGCACGTTTTCGGTTTGTGTTCGCTTGATCGGGCGCAAGAAAACGGCCAGCATGAGCCTTATTGAGGTGACACGATTCAGCACGCTCGTCATCACGCCATGACGCCGCTACCCTGTCGGAACTCGCCAAGTGACGTGTCGCGGCAGCTGAAAGACACGCTTGCAGCGCACCGCCAACATCCAGGCTCCTCACCAGAAGGGAGCCTCAAGGAGCCAGCCATGCTCAGTCTTGATCGCGAGGATATCCTTCTCGCCGCCCATGCCAGCGACTGGCGCGATGCCTTGCAACAGGCCGCCGATGCCCTGGTCGCCGGTGGGCGCGCCACGCCCGACTACCGTGAGGGCCTGCTGGCGCGCGAAGCCCAGTCTTCCACCTACCTGGGGCAGGGGATCGCGATTCCCCACGGCACGCCGGACAGCCGCGAGGCCGTGCTGGCCACCGGGGTGCGTGTCCTGCAGTTTCCGCAGGGCGTGGAGTGGCACGACGGCAATCGCGTCTTCCTGCTGGTGACCATCGCGGCACAGTCCGATGAGCATCTCGACATCCTGCGTGCGCTGACGCGCGTGCTGGATCGCGACGGCGTCAGTGAGCGCCTGGCCTCGGCGACCACCGCCGAGGAAGTGCTGAGCGAGCTGGGCCGCGAGGTGGTGCCGCCGCGGCTGGATGCCGAGACGCTGCTGTGCGGTTTCCCCGCGCGTGATCGTGACGAGCTGGTGCTGGCGGGGGCCGCGCGCCTGCGCCAGGCCGGCTGTGTCAGTGATGGTTTTATCTCTGCCATGCTCGCCGCCCAACCGGTGGCGCTGGGGCAGGGCGTGTGGCTGGCGCAGTCGCAGCAGGATGTCACCCGCTCGGCGCTGGCCATCGTCACGCCGGAGAAGGCACTGGAGACGCGCCACGGGCGCATCACTGCGCTGGCCTGTCTGGCAGTCGATGCCCAGCAGGGCCAGCATCAGCCGTTGCTTGAGCGCCTGCTGACGTTGCTGGAAGAGGGCGCAGGCGAAAGCCTGCCGGGCCTGTCGGCCAGCGCCCTGCTGGCGCGGCTGTCGGGAGAGTCCGCCACGGCGCAGCTGGCTCAGGTCGTGTTGCTCAACGCCCACGGCCTGCATGCGCGTCCGGCCAAGCAGCTGGTGCAGGCGGCGCGCGAAGCCGGCGAGCAGCATGGCGTCATTCCGGCGCTGCGACTGGAAGGCGATGACAGCGGTGTGGTCAGTGCCGCCAGTCTGACCAAAGTATTGGGGCTGGGGGCACGCCGCGGCCAGACGTTGATCTTCAGCGCCTCCGGCGATGACTCGGCGGCCAATCAGGCGGCGCTGAGCATGATGGTGAGCGCGGTGCAGGCCGGTCTCGGGGAAGCTGTGGAGCCGCTGGCCGATTGGCGCGCCGACGCCGCCACGCCGCTGGAGGCCAGCGCGCAGCAAGCCACCAGCGACACCCAGCAGGCCGCTCCCGCCGCCGACAGCGTGGTGCCCGCGGTGGCCGCCTCACCGGGCATGGCCATCGCGCCGTGCTGGGTGATGCGCCTGCCGCGTTTCGTCTACGAGACGCGCAGCGAGGCCGGCGCCGATCGTGAGGCCGAGCGCCTGGTAGCCAGTATCCAGACCGCGCGCGAGCAGTTGCTGGCGCTGGTCAATCGCGCCGAAGGCGCCGAGATGGCCGAGATTCTCTCGATGCACGAGGAGATGCTCGGCGATCCGGAGCTGTTTGCCGCGGCGCGCGAAAGCCTCGATGAAGGCCACAGCGCCGAAGCGGCCTGGTGGTCGGCCATCGACAGCGCCGCCAGCGCCCAGGAGAACCTCGCTGATCGCCTGCTGGCCGAACGCGCCGCCGATCTGCGCGATGTCGGCCGGCGGGTGCTCGGCGTGCTGACCGATACGCCGCTGCCCAGCGCCCCCGAGACACCGCATGTGCTGGTGACCGAGGACATCGGCCCGTCGGATGTGGCGCGCCTGGATACCACTCGCGTGCGGGGGCTGGTCACGGCGCTGGGCGGGGCGACCTCGCACAGCGCGATTCTGGCGCGCTCGCTGGGCATTCCGGCGGTGGTCGGGGCTGGCCCGAGCGTGCTGGCGATCGCCGATGGCAGCGAGCTGATCGTCGATGGTGAACGAGGCCGCGTCAGCGTGATGCCCTCGGCCAGTCGCCGTGCGCGCGCCGAAGAGGCGATCGCCGGGCATGAGCAGCGTCAGGCCGCCGCCTGGGAGTCGCGCATGGCGCCCGCCACGACCCTGGACGGGCACCACGTCGAGGTAGTCGCCAATCTGGGCAACACCGCCCATGCCGGTGACGCCGTCGAGCGCGGTGCCGAGGGTGTCGGCCTGCTGCGTACCGAATTCGTGTTCATGGCGCACCCGCAGGCGCCGGATCTTGCCACCCAGACCGCCCAGTACGGTGAGGCGCTGGATGCGCTCGAGGGACGGCCGCTGGTGGCGCGCACGCTGGATGTCGGCGGCGACAAGCCGCTGCCGTACTGGCCGCTGCCGCGTGAGGACAACCCTTTCCTTGGCCTGCGTGGCATTCGCCTAGCCCTGACGCGCCCGGAAGTGCTCGAGACCCAGGTGCGGGCGCTGCTGACGGCCGCCGGTGCGCGGCCGATTCGCCTGATGTTCCCGATGGTCAAGGACCTGGCCGAACTGCGTGGCGCGCGTGCCATCGTCGATCGTGTGCGTGCCGAGCTGGACGCCGCCTACGCGGCCGAACATGGCCAGCCGCCGGTGCGCGACGTGCAGGTCGGCGTGATGATCGAGATTCCCTCGGCGGCATTGACGGCGGCCAGCATCGCGCCGGAAGTCGACTTCTTCTCGGTGGGCACCAATGACCTGACCCAGTACACCCTGGCGATCGACCGCGGCCATGCGACGCTCTCGGCGCAGGCCGATGGTCTGCATCCGGCGGTGTTGCGCCTGATCGAGATGACCGTCAGTGCCGCCCACGCCCACGGTGCCTGGGTCGGCGTCTGCGGTGAGCTGGCCAGTGATGACCAGGCCGTCGGCGTGCTGGTCGGGCTGGGCGTGGATGAGCTGTCGGTGTCCAGCCGCCAGATTCCGCTGGTCAAGGCGCGGGTGCGCGAGCTGGACCTGGCCACGGCGCGTGAGCAGGCGCGGGTCGCGTTGGCCCAGCCGACCTCGGAAGACGTGCGCAGTGCTCTGGAAGCGCTGCTCGAGCAGGGCGAGCCTTCCGTTGCCGAGGTCACCTCAGGCGCTGCGGCCAGTGATGCGCCAGTAATGGACACAGCCCGCGGGAGTCAGTGTGATGAGTGACAACACGACGCGTCAGGCCGCCGACTGCCCGGTATTGTGTGTGACGCTCAACCCGGCGCTGGACATGACCATCGGCCTCGACAGCCTGGTGCCGGGCAAGGTCAACCGGGCGCGCAGCCATCATCTCGAGGCGGCGGGCAAGGGCATCAACGTCGCGCGGGTGCTGGCGACGCTGGGCCATTCGGTGACGCTGAGCGGCTTTCTGGGCGCCGACAACCAGGCCGATTTCGAGGCCGCCTTCGCCGAGTGGGGGCTGAGTGATGCCTTCGAACGCGTCGCGGGCGCGACCCGCATCAACGTCAAGCTCGGCGAGGCCAGTGGCCGTGTCACCGATATCAACGGCGCGGGCATGCAGGTCGATGAGTCCGCCTTCACGCGGCTGGAGACGCGCATCGATGAGTGGATCGATCGTCAGCAGGCCGAGGGCAGCCCAGAGCGCTGTGCCGTCGTCATCGCCGGCAGCCTGCCGCCTGGCGTCAGCAGCGAGCAGCTGGCGAGCCTGGTGCAGCGGGTGCGTGCCCGCCGGATTGCTTGCTGGCTGGACACCAGCGGCACGGCACTGGAAGCCGGTCTGGCGGTGCCGCCCAGCGGCGTGAAGCCCAATGAGCAGGAACTGGCGCTGTGGGCGGGCGAGCCGCTGGAGAGCGACGCCGCGCGTCAGCGTGCGTTGGCGAGTCTGGTCGAGCACGGCATCGAGCAGGCGCTGATCTCTGCCGGTCCGGAAGGCGTGCTGTGGGCAAGCCCCGGCGCCGAGACACTGCGGGCACGCCCGCCGCGCATGCGAGTGGTCAGCACCGTATGTGCCGGTGATACCCTGCTGGCCGCCATGCTGCATGGGGTGCTCTGCCATCCGACACCTACGGCGGCCATGCGTGAACAAATTCTGCGTCATGCCACGGCGCTTTCCGCCGAGGCCGTGACCCACCCGGGGCCTGGCAATCCCGCCGCCCCGGAGCTTGAAACCCTCCAACAACACACCAGCATCGAGACATTGGCCAGTGCCGAGGTCGCGACAGCCGGAGAGCCACGCCCATGAATGTCATCATCGTTACCGCCTGCCCGAGCGGCATGGCGACCAGCTTCCTGGCGGCGCGCCGTCTGGAGCAGGCCGCCCGTCGTCGCGACTGGGAACCCCTCATCGACATGCGCTCGCAGTTCGAGCGTGAACTCGTGTTGAGTGATGCCCAGCTCGCCGCCGCCGAGCTGGTGATCGTCGCGGCGTCGCCGATGACCAGCGCCGGCCTCGAGCGTTTCGTCGGCAAGCGCGTGCATGTCGCGCCCATCGAAGAGGCGCTGCCGGACCCCGCCGCCTTCCTGGCCAATGCCGAGGCCCGTGCCCGCGTGCTGGAAGCCAAGGACATCGCCGATGTGGCTGCGACTGTCAGCACGACGGCCAGCGGCGCAGCAAGCGCAGCTGGTGGAGACGTGGCGCACAAGCCGTCCATCGTTGCGGTCACCGCCTGCCCGACCGGGGTGGCGCATACCTTCATGGCCGCCGAGGCCCTGAGCGAGGCAGGGCGAGCGCTGGGTTACCCGACGCGGGTCGAGACCCAGGGCTCGGTGGGCGCGCAGGATGCGCTGACCGAGCAGGAGATCGCCGCGGCCGAGGTGGTGATTCTGGCCTGTGATATCGAGGTCGACCCGACGCGCTTCGCCGGCAAGCGGGTCTGGCGGACCTCCACCGGCACCGCGCTCAAGAAGCCGCGCGATACCATCGAGCAGGCGCTGGAAGGCGCCGAGGTGGAATCCGCCACCGCCGCGGGCGGTCAGGGCAGTCAGCAG
The DNA here is from genome assembly GCF_029846355.1 of Cobetia sp. 2AS. Classification (NCBI taxonomy): domain Bacteria; kingdom Pseudomonadati; phylum Pseudomonadota; class Gammaproteobacteria; order Oceanospirillales; family Halomonadaceae; genus Cobetia; species Cobetia sp. 2AS. The sequence continues at coordinate 307,525 of NZ_JARWKQ010000004.1, read as the reverse complement.
AAGGGCGAGAAGCGCGGTCCCTACAAGCACCTGCTGACCGGCGTGTCCTTCATGCTGCCGATGGTGGTGGCGGGCGGCCTGATGATCGCGCTGTCCTTCGTGTTCGGCATCAAGGCCTTCGAGGAAGAAGGCACCCTGGCGGCGGCGCTGATGCAGATCGGCGGCGGGTCGGCCTTCAAGCTGATGATTCCGGTGCTGGCAGGCTACATCGCCTACTCCATCGCCGACCGCCCGGGCATCACGCCGGGCATGATCGGTGGCTGGCTGGCCGCCACCCTGGACGCCGGCTTCCTCGGCGGCATCATCGCCGGCTTCCTGGCGGGCTACAGCGCGCTGGGGCTGAGCCGCTTCGTCAAGCTGCCGCAGTCGATCGAATCGCTCAAGCCGATCCTGATCATCCCGCTGGTGGCGAGTATGGTCACCGGTCTGGTGATGATCTACGTGGTCGGCACGCCGGTGGCGGGTCTGATGGCGACGCTGACCGAATTCCTCGAATCGATGGGCTCGGCCAATGCCGTACTGCTGGGCATTCTGCTCGGCGCGATGATGTGCTTCGACCTCGGTGGCCCGGTCAACAAGGCTGCCTACGCCTTCGGTGTCGGCCTGCTGGCCAGCGAGACCTACGCGCCGATGGCGGCCATCATGGCCGCTGGCATGGTGCCGGCGCTGGGCATGGGGCTGGCCAGTTTCATCGCGCGTAGCAAGTTCGCCGAGCCGGAGCGTGAAGCCGGCAAGGCCAGCTTCATTCTCGGCCTGTGCTTCATCTCCGAGGGCGCGATTCCGTTCGCCGCCAAGGACCCGCTGCGCGTGATTCCGGCCTGCATGGTCGGCGGTGCCGTCACCGGCGCACTGTCGATGCTGATAGGTGCCAAGCTGCTGGCGCCGCACGGCGGGCTGTTCGTGCTGCTGATTCCCAATGCCATCAACGTGCCGCTGATGTACCTGGGCGCCATCGTCGCCGGCACCCTGGTGACGGGTATCGGCTATGCGCTGATCAAGAAGGGCGCACAGCAGGTCGAGACCGCAGCCGCGACCTGAGCCGCTGGCAGGCAGGTAAGGACGCAAGCCGCAAACGCACAAGGCAAGACGCAAAAAAGCCCCCGCCGGTCTCCCGGCGGGGGCTTTTGCATTGCAGGCTGAACGCCTGCGCTCAGCGACGTCTCAGTCCAGTTCTGATCAGTCCAGCTTTGATCAGTCCAGTTCTGACTTGCCGATCACGCCCGGCATCGCCGGCGCTTCATTGACCGTATCGTGGCGCACGAAGGCCAGATGCTGCTGGTAGGCGGTAACGACTTCGTCGAGCACCTGGGCACGCGACAGGCCGTTGAGCTCCTGACCGCTGCCACCTTCGGAGAGGTGCACTTCCAGACGCAGGTAGAAGTCATCATTGGCGTCGATGAAGCTTGGCGTCTGCTGGCGCACCGCACGCACCTGGTAGACGAAGTTGGAGGCGTCCTCGAACTCGACTTCCAGCGTCACGCGGGGCAGCGGCTCATCTTCCAGCGTCTCTTCGGTGACGCTCGAGACCTGACCGCGACGATTGAGTTCCTCGGCCAGCTGGTTGAGGGCCGGGCGGATGGAGCGCTTGAGGGTCGCCTCGGAACTGCCGCTCTGGGCGAAGTCGAGCACGTGGTCCAGACGCTCATGCCAGTCGACGCCTTCGTAGACGCAGCTGTTGTCCTGACGCACGTTCTCCTTGCGGTCCTCGATCATCAGCGCCTTGTACATGCCGATCATCATGAAGATCAGCACGATGGAGAAGGGCACGGCGGTGATCACCACGGCGCTCTGCAGCGCGCTCAGGCCCCCGACCATCAACAGTGCCAGCGTCAGCAGGCCGATGATGGCGGACCAGAAGATGCGCAGCCAGATCGGCGCATCGTGGTTCACGTCCTTGAGGATGGAGGTGAAGTTGGCCAGTACCAGGGCGCCGGAGTCGGCGGAGGTCACGAAGAACACGATACCCAGAATCGCCACCACGGCGGTGGTGATGGTGGAGTAGGGCAGCTGCTCCAGGAAGGTGTAGATGGTGTTCTGCGGTGCATTCAGGGCTTCGGTGGCCAGTGCCGCGACGTCCTGATTGGCGACCATGTCGATGGCGGAATTACCGAACACGCTCATCCACACCATCATGAAGCTCAGCGGAATCAGCAGCGCGCCGAACACGAACTGACGGATGGTACGACCGCGCGAGATACGCGCCAGGAACAGGCCGACGAACGGGGTCCAGGCGATCCACCAGCCCCAGAAGAACAGCGTCCAGCCGCTCATCCACTCATCGGTACCCGGCGTGTAGGCGTAGGTATCGAAGCTCTTGGCGGTGAACTGGGTGATGTAGTCACCGACGTTGAGCACCAGGGCGTTGAGCAGCTGCGAGGTGTCGCTGACGGCGAGCACGAAGATCAGCAGCGCCGTGGCCAGCAGCATGTTGAACTCGGACAGTAAGCGGATGCCTTTCTCGACACCGGTGATCACGGAAATGGTCGCCAGTACCATCACGCCGATGATCAGCGCGGCCTGGACGGCGAGGTTCTCGGGCACGCCGAGCATGAACTTGAGGCCGTAGTTGAGCTGGATGACGCCGATGCCCAGCGAGGTGGCGATACCGAACACGGTGGAGATGATCGCGAAGATGTCCACGGCGTTGCCGATCGGGCCATTGATGCGGTTGCCGAGCAGCGGGTAGAAGGCCGAGCGGATCGCCAGCGGCAGGCGGTGGCGGTAGCTGAAGTAGGCCAGCGACATGCCGGCGAGCACATAGATGCCCCAGCCGGAGAGGCCCCAGTGGAAGAAGGTTTCCACCATGGCGTTGCGGATTGCCGCCTGGGTCTGCGGATCACCGGTCACCGGCGCCACGTAGTGGGACAGCGGTTCGGCGATGCAGTAGAACAGGATGTCGATGCCGATGCCGGCCGCGAACAGCATCGCCGACCAGGACAGCAGCGAGAATTCCGGGCGTGAATCGTCCGGCCCGAGGCGAATGCGCCCGAAGCGCGAGCAGGCGATCAGCACCCCGAAGACCAGATAGGCGACGATGGCCAGCATGTAGAACCAGCCGAAGGTGTCGATGGTCCAGCCCAGGGCGCTGCCGATCCAGGCGTCGGCCTGTTCGGTGAACAGCATCGCGAAGGCCAGGAAGGCGAGGATACCGATGATCGATCCGTAGAAGACCGTCGGGTTGATACGACTCGAGGACGGCGTGGCGTTCTCGGCGGAAGCAGGTTTCTGCATGAGCAACTCCTTATCAGGGGAAGTTTCACTCGTGCGTGGTGCTTAGCTGCCCGTCAGCCGCAGAATTTGCGGGTGGCGTGCAGGAAAAGACGGACACGAACGGCACGGGCCGTGCTCAGCTCACGCGCGGGGCGGAACTTGCAGCAGCGGCAGTGTCGACTGCCGTGACGACGCGATTGCAGGGGCATCGCTGGGCAGCAAGCAAGAAATGCCGGTGGGCAATTCATGAGAGACGCCGGGCGCGCACCGTGGTGCGGCCCCTTTCCTGCAGGCCAGATTGGCCGCAGAAGAACGATGGCGGGTCGAGCGCTGGGAAACGCCTGGCCTTCATCGCGCTGCTCTCATCACTTCGAACGTCTACTCGGCGTCCCTGGACGTCACCCGCCTTCTCGCGAAGGGCGGGTCACTCCGGTGTCTGCTCGCGAGTCCGTGGCGGTCGCCATCGCTTGCTCCCTTGAAGTTGCCGGGATGGCAGGCGTCAGTCTCGTCGGCATCTGCCGGGTCCGCTTTCCTGTGACGGTTGCAGGCATCCCGTCTTGCTGCCGCCGGTCGAGATCGGCAGCGGAGGGGAGCTCAGCAGTCAGGAAAACGCGACTCACATCATCACGCCGTGTAATGCTCAAAGCCTTGCAGAATTATTTTAATTGATTGTTCAATAAAAATATAACCCCCCTTTGGGGAAAAAGGCAGTGCAACTGTCGCTTTCGCTTATCCTCGTGTCGCGATCAGATCGCCGCGAGGCCCGATGGCAGAGCCTCGCAGGCGCGGCGTCGTGCCTGGAAAAATCGCTGTCGGTAAAAGGACACAACGACGCCGCCCCGACCACAGAATCGTGGCCGGGGCGGCGAAAGTGACGTCAGCAGGGCAGCTGAATGGCTGTTTCCGGGGCGTGATCGTCCGGGGCGCGACCGCCCGGTTCTTACCTCGCCGGAGCGTCGATCAGCCGGCTTTCAGTTGCTCAGGTGATGGCCTGACTCAGGCATCTTCAGACTGGTCGGCGTCATGCATCGGGCCGCGCTTCATGTCGCCGCCCTTCATGCCGCCATGATGCTTGCCAGCGTGATGGCGCATGCCGTTGGCCATGAAGGCTTCCAGCGCATCGAGCTGCTCGGCGGACAGCACATCGGCGAGTTTCTCGCGGCCTTCCTCACGCAGTTCCAGGCGCTGCTCCTTCATTTCCTTGCGCATTTCCTGGCGGGCGGCGACACGCTCCTGCTTGGTGTCGGCGTCCTGCATGGCATCGCGCATGTCGTCGTGCATCTCTTTCATGCTGTCATGCATCTCGTCACGCATTTCCTTGCGGACTTCCTTGAGCGCCTGCATCTGGTCATCGCTCAGGTTCCAGCTGGCCAGCAGCGCCTTCATGCCTTCCTGCTGCTGACGGTCGGCCATCTTCGGACCGCGCTTGTCACGCTGGTGCATCAGGTCCAGCACCTTGATCTGGTCGTCATCCAGCACCTTGGCCAGACGATCGTGCTGGGTCTTGCGCAGTTCCTCGAAGGCCGCCTTGCGCGCTTCACGCGAGTCGAAGTCGGTCTTCTTGAGTGACTCCATGTCGTCACGCATGGACTTGAAGGAGTCCTTGAGCGCGCTGCGCTGGTCGTCATCCAGGTCCCAGCTGTCGAACAGGGCGCCCATCAGCTGCATGCGTTGCTTGCCGTTGTCGGCCATGTGCTTGCCGCCACGCTCGCCGGCCATGTGCTTGCCGCCGCGTTCTCCATCACGCTCGTCGGCATGCTTGCCTTCGCCGTGACGTTTGCCGTCATGCTTGCCCATGTGCTTGCCGTGCATCGGCTTGCCGGCAGCCCAGTAGGCTTCGAGCACCTTGACCTGATTCTCGTCGAGAATCTCTGCCAGGGCGGCCTTGTGTTCTTCACGCTGTGCCTGGATGGCGTCGCGGCGCGCTTCGCGGGAGTCGAACTTCTGCTCCTTGAGCTGCTTGCGGCTTGCCATCTGCTGTTGCTTGAGTGCGTCGAGCTGTTGCTGCTGTTCATCGCTGAGATGCCAGCTGGCGAGAATCTTGTCGAGGCCTTCCTTGCGGTCGGCGCCGTCATGGTGCTTGTCGTTGCTTGAGGCCACGGCGGTCATCGGCAGTGCCAGGGCGGTCAGCAGACCGGAAACGATGAGCTTGCGAGAAATGCGGTTCATGGCGTACTCCGAGTGTCTAGATAAAGGGCCGGAATCAAGCGATAAGAGCATTATCAGCAGTGAATGTGCCGGCATTGTGCAACGTTTCATGGGGTTGCGTGCAACGCGCCTGGGCGGAACATGCAACGGCTTGCTGTGTCTTTTCTGCGTCGTCTTTTCTGCGTCGTCTTTTCTGCGTCGTCTTTTCTATGTCGTCGTTCTGCAGCGTGATCTTGTGGCCTGAATCCTGTAGAGACTGAATCCTGTAGGGACTGAGTCCTTGATCAAGGTGGTGACGCCAGGTTTCAACCCGGGGCGCTCAGACGCGGTTGCCATCAGCCGCCGTGGTGGCGCTTCTTCGCCGCCTTGGCGTTCGCCTGGGCGTTCGCCGGATAGTGGCGGTCGAACTGCTGGTGGAAGCGCTGGGTCTGATGGCGATTCAGGACGCGATCGACATCGGCCAGGTAGGCCTTGCGCGCCTTGGCAAGCGCCTTGGCGTCGTGATGGCTTTTAGCGGCCTGACGTTGCTGGCGATAGTGGCGATATTGCTTGTCGAGGGTGGCACGCTGGCTGACGTTCAGGCTGATGCCATCCAGCAGCACGTTCAGCGAGACATCGGCGGCGCTGGCACTGGTCACGCTCAGCGGTGATGCCATCAGCATGACGCTCAGTACGCCGGCACCGATCAGGCGAGTGCGGGAGAGAGCACGACTGGCAGGACTGTGGGACATGACGAATACCTCACTTGTGGCGTAGACCCGCGCTTGAGCAGCAGTAAATGGCTCTCGCTTAGGCAGTGATGACAGTATCCGTCGCAGTTGGACAGCAAGTTCGCACCGTGGGTGCAACAAAAACGCAACCGCCGTCTGTGGTCACAGACGGCGGTTGTCATGTTTCTGAAAGGTTTCAGGGCCTGCGTGAGGCGAGATATCAGTCCAGCACGTCAGGCTCGAACTTGTAGCCGACCCCATAGATGGAGCGAATCACGTCGCGCTCCGGCCAGACATTGGCGATCTTGCGGCGCAGCTTCTTGACGTGGGAATCCACCGTGCGCTCGGAGACGATGCGGTGGTCGCGGTACATGTGGTCCATCAGCTGATCGCGGGAGAAGATGCGCCCCGGCGACTGCATCATCACCTTGAGCAGCTGGAACTCGACCGCGGTCAGGCCCAGGTCACTGCCATCGGCCAGTGCCTGCCAACCTTCCTCATTGAGCACCAACTGGCCCTTGTCGGAGGTCTGCGAGAGGGTCTGATCAAGCGCCTGGCTGCGACGCAGCACGGCCTTGATGCGCGCCACCACCTCACGCGGGCTGAAGGGTTTGCAGATGTAGTCATCGGCGCCCAGCTCCAGCCCCAGCAGGCGGTCCACTTCCTCGACCCGCGCGGTCAGCATCACGATGGGCAGCAGGTTGTCCTCGGCCCGCAGCTGGCGGCACAGGGTCAGGCCGTCGGTGCCCGGCAGCATGAGGTCCAGCAATACCAGGGCGGGTGTCTCGTCATTGACCGCCGCGATCACGGCGTTGCCGTCGTCGACATGCCGGGTGCGATACCCGCTGCCGTCCAGATAATCGCACAGCAGGCTTGCGATCTTGGGCTCGTCTTCCACCACCAGAATCAGCGGTTTCTGGGTCTCGGCCCGGGCGTCAGGGGTGTCGGCGTGAACGTCGCTCATGGTCAAGAGTCCTTGCAGATGAAAATGTCTGTTTCAAGTAGACAACAGCGGCAGGCGAATGTCCCATCGCAGGCCGCCCAGCGATGACTGGCCCGGTACCAGCTGGCCATCATGCGCACTGACCAGCGCGCTGGCGATCGACAGGCCCAGCCCTGAACCCCCGCTGGAGCGATTGCGCGAGTTCTCGACCCGATACAGGCGCTCGGTGAGGTGGGCAAGCTCGGCCTCTGGCACGCCGGGGCTCGAGTCTTCCCAGCGCACGACCGCCCAGCCGGGGTGGCCAGCGCCATCCCCGGGTGAGGCGGCCTCGCGTAGCAGGCTGACCTTCAACTTGCCGGGCGAGTCGGTGTAGGCGCGGGTGTTGCTGGCCAGGTTGCTCCACAGCTGATGCAGGCGCTGCATGTCGCCCTGCACGCGCAGCGGCAACTGGATGTCGGTCTCCAGCTGGATGCCGCTGTCTTCCAGCCAGCCGCGCAGGTCGTCCAGGCTATCGCTGAGCTGGGCATCCAGCTCCAGCGGCTCGCGCCAGGCCTCCAGGGTGCCGGCATCGCTCTGGGCCAGCAGGCGCAGATCCGACACCAGGCGGTTGAGGGCATCCACCTCCTGCTCCAGCGAGCCGAGGCTATCCTGGCTCATCGGGCGGATACCGTCCTGCATGGCCTCGATCTCGCCCTTGAGCACCGCCAGCGGCGTGCGCAGCTCATGGGAGATATCACTCACCCAGCGCTGGCGCGAATCGCGGTTGGTCTCCAGCGTCTGCGCCAGCGCATTGAAGTCGCCGGCCAGTCGCGACAGCTCATCCCGCCCGCGCACCGGCAGGCGGGTGGCATAGTCGCCACTCGACAGACGGCTGGCGCCACTGGCGAGGTCACGCACCCGATGGCCCAGCCACCAGGCGATACCGGCCGCCGCCAGCAGCGAGGCGAAGGTGGAGGACAGGATGATGGTCGCCAGATTGCGCGATTGACGCTCCAGATACTGGTCCTTGCCGCGACGCAGGAATTCACTCACCGGCAGGTAGCCCAGCTCGCCGATCTTCTCGCCGTCCAGCTTGAGGTCCTTGAACCGCATGCCGGGGATGGGGCGCGGCGGTCCATTGAGGCGCTGGCCGCGGGTATCGCGCAGCATGTAGTCCTGCGGGCGATTGAGGTTGGCGCCCGGCGGTATCTCGAACCTGTCCGGCGGCGCCTGGGAATGCACGATACGCCCCCAGTTGCGCCGGCTCTTCATCCAGTCCCAGTTGCCTTCCGCGGCGTAGGCGCTGACCAGATCGGAGGAGATCAGCTCGATGCGCTCCTGCTGGGTCTGCTCCAGATACTCCGCGAACCCTCTGTCCATGCTGTGGGAGATGAACATGTAGATGCTGCCGCCGATCACGACATTGGTCAGCAGCAGGATCACGAACAGCCGCACGGACAGCCGTGAGCGCCAGGCGGTGACGGCGGGCATCATGATGGCTGTTCCTCCTGACGCGGGGTGCGGGGCGGCAGCCCCAGCAGGCGGCGCAGATTGTGCTGCAGGTCTTCCAGCAACAGGTAGAGCGAGGGCACCAGGATCAGCAGGATCACCGTCGCGAACAGGATGCCGAAGCCGATGGAGACCGCCATCGGGATCATGAAGCGCGCCTGGCGCGAGGTCTCGAAGATCATCGGCGCCAGGCCGAAGAAGGTGGTCAGCGTCGTCAGAAGGATGGGACGCAGACGCCGCGTGGCCGCCATGATGATCGCCTCACGCGCAGTGGCACCGGCCAGACGCTGGCGGTTGGCGTAGTCGATCAGCACCAGGGCGTCGTTGATGACGATGCCCGACAGCGCCAGCATGCCCATCAGACTGATCACCGACAGGCCATAGCCCATCAGCTGATGGCCGATGACCGCGCCGATCAGGCCGAAGGGGATCGCCGTCATCACCAGCAGCGGCTGCAGGTAGCTTCTGAACGGCAACGCCAGCAGCAGATAGAGTGCCGCCAGAGTCAGCAGCAACGACACCTGCAGTGACCCCAGGTTGTCGGCGGTCTCTTCCTGACGCCCGCCATAGCCGATGCTCAGGCTCGGATACTGGCTCTTCAGCTGGGGATAGACATCGCTTTCCAGACTGGTGATCACCTGACTGACCGCGTCGGACGGGGTGACGTTGGCGGTGACCTCGATCACGCGGCGCCCGTCGATGCGCAGGATGCTGGACGCGGCGCGTCCCTGCTCGATATCGGCCACCAGCCCCAGAGGCACGCTGACGCCGTTGCCGGTCTGTACGCCGAAGTTCTCCAGCTGGGCGAGGCTCGCGCGCTGGTCTTCGGGCAGCAGCACCTTGACCTCGACCTCGTTGCGGCCCTGCTGCTGCTTGAGGGCGGTCGCGCCGGACAGCGGCCCACGCAGCTGGTTGGCCAGGGTGGCGCCATCCAGTCCCAGCGAGCGACCGTAGGCATTGAGCTGCAGATAGAGCTCGCGCTTGCCGTCATCCAGGCCGCTGTCGATGTCGGACAGCGAGCTGTAATCCTCAAGCGACGTCGCCAGCGACTCGGCGGCGGCCATCAGCGCACCGCTGTCAGACGAGGAGAGGCGGATGGTGAGGCCCGCGCCGCGCCCCGGCCCGCCGATATCGGATTCGAACAGCAGCGACTCGGTATTGGCGATGGTGCCGGCTTCCTCACGCCAGGCCGTGATCAGCTGCGAGGGCGACCAGTTGTCCTCCACCGTGGTGTCCAGATTGGCGATGATGCTCAGCGAGTTGCCTTCGATCTCGGCGCTTGTGGAGTAGATCGCGGGGGCGTCGTCGCGCTCGCGGACCCGCTCCAGCGCGTCCAGCAGCAGGGTGCGCACTTCGCGGTCCTGACTGATCGGGCTGCCCACCGGCAGGTTGGCGGTGACACCGGCACGATTGGACTCGACACGCGGCATCAGCGAGAAGCCGAGGCGGCCACTGGCCATCCAGGCCATCGCCAGCACCAGCAGTGCCAGGCCGCAGATGGCGGTCAGGCCACGATAGTTCAGGCACCCTTCGAGGAAGGGCTGGAAGCGGCGACGCGTGAAGCGCTCGAGACCGTGCTGGACGCCATGGCGCACGCGGTCCAGCGGTGCCAGCCAGCGGATCGGCTTCTCGCTGGTGTGGCCCAGGTGCGCGGGCAGGATGAAGATCGCCTCGATCCAGCTCAGCGCGAAGATGCTGATCACCACCAGCGGGATGATGCCGAATACCAGCCCGAGGAAGCCGGGCAGGAACAGCAGCGGAATGAAGGCGACGATGTTGGACAGGATCGAGAACGCCAGCGGCACCGCGATCTCGCGCGCGCCGAGAATGGCGGCTTCGCGCATGCTGGCGCCGCGCTCGCGGTGCGAGTGGATGTTCTCGCCGACGATGATGGCGTCATCGACCACGATGCCCAGCGCGATGATGAAGGCGAACATCGAGATCATGTTGATGGACACGCCGACCAGCGGCAGGAACAGCATCGCGCCGAGGAAGGCGGTGGGGATGCCCAGCGTGACCCAGAAGGCGAGACGCGCCTCGAGGAACAGCCCCAGCAGCACCAGCACAAGCACCAGCCCCATCCAGGCATTCTTGAGCAGCAGCTCCAGACGGTCCTGATAGACCAGCGAATCATCGTCCTCGACGCTCAGCGTCAGTCCGCGCGGTAGGCTGGCGGTCAATTGCGGCAGCATCGCCATGGTCGCGGCGGACAGCTCGTTGGGCGTCTGGGAGCCGACCTGGTAGATGTCGAGACCAATCGCCGGTTCGCCGTCGTAGAGCACTTCCTTGTCGCTGTCAGCGAAGCCGTCGGTGACGGTGGCGATATCGCCCAGACGCACGACATTGCCTTCCTGGCTGGAGATCACCGGCAGCTGCGCGAACTCGGCGGCGCCGTCGCGACGCGCCTCATAGCGCACCAGGTATTCGCCCTGCTGGGTATCGAGGCTGCCCCCGGCCAGGTTGAGCGCCTGATTGCCGATCAGGCCGGCGATATCCTGATGCGACAGGCCATAGCGACGCAGCGCGCCTTCTTCCAGCGCGACATGCACCTCGCGGTCACGGATGCCGGTCAGCTCCACCTTGGTGATGTCGTCGCTGTCCAGCAGGCTCAGGCGCAGACGCTCGGCGACATTGCGCAGGGTCTGGTCATCGGTCTGGCCATGCAGCTTGAGCTCCATCACGCTGCGCGAGCGGCCCGCCAGCGAGTAGACGGGCGGGTCGGATTCATCGGGCAGGGTGGTGATGCTGTCGATGGCCTGCTGGATGTCCTGATAGGCGCGCATGGTCTCGACGCCGTCCTGCAGCTCGATGGACAGCGAGCCGAGGCCTTCCTCGGCGGTGGCGGTGATCTCCTCGATGCCCTCCACGTCCTGTACCGCGGACTCCATCGCCTGCAACAGGCTCTCGGAGACCTCATCCGGTGTGGCGCCGGAATAGCTGACGCTGACGTTGATGATCTCGAGCTCGAAGGAGGGGAAGACCTCCTTCTTGATCTGACTGGACATCAGCAGGCCGCCGAGAATCAGACACAGCATCAGCAGGTTGGCGGCGACGCCGTGATCGTGCATCCAGCGGATGGGGCCCTTGAGGCGCGACTGTGCCGTCATGAGTCACTTCCGGTGGTCGTGGCGTTGCTGTTGGCAACCGTGGCGCTCTTGTCGGCAGCTGCGGTGCTCTTGTCGCCAGCCGTCGTCTTGTCGTCAGCCGCCTCGGCATCAGTTGTCTTGGCGGTCGGCGTCGGTGTATCGCCACGCGCGCGCAGGGCCATGCCGGCTTCGACGCTGCTCAGGGAGCTCGTGATGACGCGCTCGCCGTCCACCAGACCGTCGGCGACCAGCAGGGTGTCATTGCCCAGATGGCGCACGCCTACCGAGCGCTTCTCGAGATGCCCATCCTCCGTCAGCACCCAGACCTGCTGGCCGCTGCGCAGCGCACTGATCGGCAGTTCGATCAGCGAGGCGGTGCGCTGGGGTGTCAGGGTCGCCTCGACCACATCGCCGATGCGCAGTGCCGGGGTGCTGGCGCGCGCTTCCTCGGAGACATTGAGCGCCAGCGGGTCTTCCACCGCCACCATCACCTGGGTCAGCAGGCCGTTGTCTTCCAGCGACGGCAGCACGCTCCACACTTCGCCACGGCGATGCTGGCCATCCGGCCAGGCCTTGCTCGAGAGCAGAACCGGCGTGCCCTGGCCATCACGGGCGTGGGTCGAGAGCCATTCCATGTCGGCCTGCGGCAGATTGAGGCGCACCCAGAAGCGGTCGGTGGCCACCAGCGTCAACAGGTCGGTGAAGGCATTGAGGTCGCTGCCTTCGCCGACCAGCCGCTCGCTGATCAGACCGTCGTAGGGGGCGCGAATCTCGGTGCGGGCCAGATTGAGCTTGGCCTGATCGCGGCTGGCGCGGGCGCTTTCCACGGCGGCCTGGGCCGACTTGAGCTGAGGTTCGCGCAGGACCAGCGCTTTCTGGGCCGCCGGCAGATTGCGACCGAAGGTCTTGTATTCCGAGGCGGCGCGGATCTGCTCGCCCTTTTCAGAGGCGAGGCTGGCTTCTGCCGTGGCGAGATCCGCCTCGGCCTGACGCAGTGCCAGCTGATAATCCAGTCGATCGAGACTGGCCAGCAGCTGGTTCTCGCGAACCTCGCGGCCGGCCTCGATGCCTTCGGGGAAGGGGGCCAGCTGACCGCTGACGCGCGTGGAGACCGTGGTCTGACGATCGGCGATCACACGGCCGAAGCCCTCAAGCGTCGGGGCGTTGGCGGCATGGCTGACCGTGACCACCTCGACCGTGGGCGCAGGCACCTCGCTGGGGGCACGCTTCGGCGCCCCGGGGCGATGATTCATCCACCAGGCGGCCAGCGCGATCGCCAGCGCGAGAATGATCAGCGCCAGCAGGCGCATCCAGATCAGGCGCCGCGAGGAGGGTGCGGGGCGGCCGGCAGGGGCGGGCGACGCGGAAGACGACGCTGGCGTCTCAGGGCTATGGTCCATGCGGACTCCGAACGAAAAGTGACTGGCCTGATGCGCAGCCGTCTTCTGGCCAGTCGCTTTGGCGTCGGTCAGAGCGGGCGGTGGATCATGGCCATGAAAGGCAGACGAATGGGTGGATGATCGCATGATGCCATTCAGGCGCAATGCCAAAATGGGAAATAGCGTGCAACAGACGCAATCTGCCATTGCGTGATTGGCGCCCCACAAAAAAAGCTGCCACACGAAGTGGCAGCTTTTCACGAGTGCGCCTGGCCGGCGGCGCCTGCTGACGGGATGAACCCTCCAGTCAACCTGGCTGAACCGCGCGGGCAGGCCAGATTTCAGTAGTTGAAATAGTTGAAATAGTTGAACTGGATGAACGGGATAAACTAGATGAACAGGCCGATCAGCAGCGCCATGCAGACGCCGATCACGCCGATCAGGGTTTCCATCACCGTCCAGCTCTTCAGTGTTTCCTTCTCGGTGAGGCCGAAGTAGCGGCTGACCAGCCAGAAGCCGGAGTCATTGACGTGACTGAGCACGGTGGCGCCACTGGCGATGGCGATCACCACCAGCCCCAGTACCGGGCCGGACAGCGCCAGCGTATCGATCACCGGGGCCATCAGGCCGGCGGCGGTGATCATCGCCACGGTGGCCGAGCCCTGGATGACACGCACGGCGGTGGCGATCAGGAAGGCAAGCAGGATCGGCGGCAGGTTGCTGTCGGCCATCAGGTTGCCGAGCACGTCACCGACCCCGGAATCGATCAGCATCTGCTTGAAGACGCCGCCCGCGCCGGTGACCAGGATGATGATGCCGGCGGGTTCGAGTGCCTTGGTGGCGACTTCCATCACCTGTTCGCGCGTCATGCCACGGCGTGTGCCCAGCAGGGTGAAGGCCATCAGGGTGGCCAGACTCAGTGCCACGAACGGGTGGCCGAGGAAGCCCAGCCAGCCGACCAGCGGACTGTCGTCACCGAACAGGAAGCCCGAGACGGTGTTGAGCACGATCAGCGCCAGCGGCAGCAGCACGATGGACAGGATCAGACCGAAGCCCGGGGCGCGCTGATCGACTTCTTCATCGCTCATCACGCTGCCGGTATTTTCCATGTAATCCGGGATCCTGGCGTCGATGCGCGCCGCGATGAAGCGACCGAAGATCGGCCCCGCGACGATCATCGCCGGCAGGCCGCACAGTGCGCCGAACAGGATGACGTAGCCGAGATCGGCACCGATCAGCTTGGCGACCGCGATCGGCCCCGGGGTCGGCGGAATGAAGGAGTGCGTCACGGCAAGACCGGCGAGCAGCGGGATGCCGTAATAGAGCAGCGAACGGCCGCTGCGGCGTGCCAGCGCATAGACCAGCGGCACCAGGATGATGAAGGCGACATCCAGGAACACCGGAATCGCGACCAGAAAGCCGGTCAGCGCCAGCGCCCATTGCGAGCGTGAGGTGCCGAAGCGCCCCAGCAGGGTGTTGGCCATGCGATCGACACCGCCGGACACTTCCAGCATCTTGCCGAACATCGCGCCGAGACCGACCACGGTGGCAACGAAGCCCAGGGTGTTGCCCATGCCGTTGGTGACGGAGTCGATGATGGCGTCGGGCTGCATGCCGGTGGCCAGTCCGACCCCCAGACTCACCACCAGCAGGGCAACGAAGGCATGCAGGCGCAGGCGCATGACGAGGTAAAGCAGCAGCAGAATGCCGCCGAGGGCGGCAAGGACGAGGGTGCTATCTGGGGACATGATGGCGAACTCTTGCGGCTGGCAACGGCGTGATCATCGGCCATTGCCCAAAGGCGTATTGTGTGAGGCGTCGTGGGTCGTGCAGGATGAAAGTTACCGGTAACATTAACGCTTACGCAATGATCCGAAAGGTGCATGAGGGACAAAAGTCTGTCGCGTCTGGCAGCTGACTGTCCGCCAACGGGCAGTCGCTCAGTGCGCGACAGCCGTCCCGAGGCGCCGGACAAGGGATTGATCGGCAACATCGGGTACGCTGGTGGGCCATCGTTTTCATTCAGGGGGAGAGGGTTTTCATGCAGCAGCAGGCAGAAGGAGCATCAGCGGTCGCGTCGATGCCGACCAGGTCAGAGGCTCTGGCCGCGCACGGTGGCGTGCGTCTGGTGGTCATGGGGGTGTCGGGCTGTGGCAAGTCACACGTCGGGCAGCAGCTGGCGGCGTGCCTGGGCGCGCAGTTCATCGATGGCGACGACTATCACGGTGAGGCCAACGTGGCCAAGATGGCGCGCGGCGTCCCGCTGGATGACGACGATCGCCACGGCTGGCTGGCCCGTCTGGCCGAGCTGATCGAGGATGCGCGTCGCGACGGGCGCAGTCTGGTACTGGCCTGCTCGTCCTTGAAGCGACGTTATCGGGATCAACTGCGTGGCGGGGACCCCGCGCTGGGCTTCGTGTTCCTCGAAGGCACGCGCGAGCTGCTGCTGGAACGCCTCGAGGCGCGGACCGATCATTTCTTCAAGGGCGCTGACATGCTCGACAATCAGCTGGCGACGCTCGAGGTGCCCGGTGACGATGAAGGGCGCATCCACACCCTCGACATCAGCGCCACACCGCAGGCGCTGGTCGAGAGTGTCTGTCAGCAGGTCCTCGACGCGCCGGAGCGCTAGTCGCTCGCCGGACGTCTCACGGTGCCAGACTGCCGCCACGTATTACGTGGACAAAGTATCACGGTGCCAGACTGCCGCCTGTCTGCAGACTGAAGCCCAGGTCTTCCCACAGGCCGTGGGGCGTGGCGTCGAGATCACCGCTCAAGCGCGCCAGCAGCAGGGCGGCGGCGCGCTCGCCGATCTCGCGGCGTGGCGTGACCACGCTGGCCAGCGGCGGCCAGGTGCCGCGGGTCATCTCCAGGCCGTTGAAGCCGGCCAGCGCCAGCTGGTCGGGCACCGACAGGCCGCGGCGCTGACACTCGAACAGCCCGCCGGCCGCCAGGTCGTCATTGCAGCAGAACACGGCCTGGGTCTCGGGCCAGCGGGTCAGCATCTCGTCGAGCAGCTCGCCGCCCATGCGCACGCTGGAGGGGGCATCGGTGGTCAACAGCGCCTGCTGCGACAGGCCGGCGGCCTCCATCGCCGCGCGCCAGCCGCCCAGGCGCTGTTCGACGCGGCGGTCCATGCGCGCACCGAGAAAACCGATATGGCGATGCCCCAGCGCGATCATGGCCTCGGTCATCGCGCGGCCAGCGGCGTGCTGGTCCAGTCCTACCGCCATGTCGAGCGGCGTCTCGCGCTTCTCCATGCACTCCACCACCGCACAGCCCGAGCGCGCGATCATCTCGCGGGTACGAGGGCTATGGCGACTGCCGCACAGCACCAGCCCGTCGATGCCGAAGGAGAGCCAGGTCTCGATCAGGCGCTCCTCTTCCTGCATGGAATAGCCGGTATGGCCGATCAGCAGCTGATAGCCCGCGGCGGCCAGCGGGGCTTCCAGGCCGCGATGCAGCTCCGAGAACACGGCGTTGGAGAGCGACGGAATCAGCAGCGCGATCAGCCGCGAGTGGCCGCTGGCAAGGCTGCCGGCCTGACGATTGGGCATGTAGCCCAGCTCGCGGGCGCATTCGGTTACCCGCTCGCGCATCGCGGCGGACACCTTCTCGGGCTGATTGAGCGCGCGCGACACCGTGACCTTGGTGACGCCCAGTCGGGCGGCGATATCGGCCAGGGTGACGCGCTTGAGGCGGGAAGCTTTGTGAGGCTGAGAGGGCATGGACATTCAAGCGGCTGCGAAGGAGGACAAGAGTGTCCCTGTTAAGGCAGCCCGGGAGCAAGCCTTGCCCGGCGGATCAGACGTGACTCAGCGAGAGCAGGAACAGGATCATCGGCGGCGCCGCCAGCGACAGCAGGAAGCCCGAGACGACGGCGACCGGGACGCAGGCCACGCCTCCGGTCTGCTGGATCACCGGTAGCGTGAAGTCCATCGAGGTGGCCCCGCCGATGCCGATGGCCAGCGGCGTGTAGCGCTGGATGGTCAGGGGGATCAGCACGAAGGCCAGCAGCTCGCGCGCCAGATCATTGAAGAAGGCGGCGCCGCCGAGAATCGGGCCGAGCTGATCACCGACCAGGATCCCCGAGAGCGAGTACCAGCCGAAGCCGGCCGAGATTGCCATGCCCTGATTCCACTCCAGCGCCAGCAGGGGTGCCGCCAGCAGCCCACCGAGCAGCGAACTGGCCATCACCGTCAGCGCGATGATCAGGCCATGCCGATTGAGCAGGATCTGGCGCAGGCTCATGCCGGAGCTTCTGAGCTGGCAGCCGATCAACGCCAGCAGCACATAGAGTGCCCATTCGGCGAGGGTGTCGGTATCAAGATGGGTGCCGAAGGTCTTGAGCAGCACGCCGGCGCCGACGCCGAGCGCGACCACGGCGGCAAGGGTCAGCGAGCCGGACAACGCCTGCCAGCGGGTCATCGGCGCGCCATCCACCGCCTGGGCGGGATTGGCGCGCAGCGGGCTGCGGCGCGACAGCCACCACAGCGCCAGCAGATTCAGCGGCGTGATGATGGCGAACAGCGTCAACGCCTGACCGCTCATGGCGGCCATGCCGACACTCAACTGCTCCAGCGCCGCCAGCCCCATGCCCATCAGGAACAGGATGAGATAGATGGAGGCATTGACCAGCCGATTGACCACCGCCAGGCGGCCAGGATCGGTGAGACGTACCAGATAGCCGAGTATCAGCGGCAGCAGAATGAAGATGAGACCCGACAGCATGACCCTTCCTTGGCGTTGCCACCCGGACAGCAGGGGCGGCGCAAGTGATTGATTGACGGTGAATACCGCCGAAGGGCCTTACTATATCGGTTGGCGTGGAGTCTGGATAACCCCGCCATCATTATTGCGCGAGAGACTTGCTGATGGCGTATCAGCGGGGCTTATGATCAGCCGCGCTAGAGGCGGGAGCTGTCATCACTGGCGGGCGCTGCTCAGCTGGTTCAGGGTCAGATGGGCCGAGCGCGGCGGCACCTCGCCGTTGCGGTTGCCATCCTTGTCCATGACGTCCTCGTAGTCGAGGTAATCGAGGCCGACCATCAGGCCCGGCCAGCGCGGTGCCAGCCAGATACGGTAGTGTTTGTGCTCGCGATGCTTGCGCCACGCCTCGATGCGCAGGGTGCGGAAGGTGCGCTGTGCCGCCTGGCGCGTCTCCTGGCCCTGGATCTCGTACATCAGGGTGCGCTGGCGGCCCTTGTGGTCGAGATAATCCAGTGAGCAGGGCGTCGCGGCCAGACAGGCCTGCTCGCTCCATTGGCTGTCGACCTGCTGGCTCAGCAACACCAGCAGGCTCTGACGGTCAGGCAGGCGGGTATCGCCTGCCTCCAGCGCTTCCCGGTTGTAGTCCTTGCCGATGCCGGCCAGCCGATAGCCGGAGCGATAGCCCTCAGGCAGCATGCGGCCCTCCGCGAGCGTGAAGCGGCCCTGCTCATAGCCACTGGCGACCTTGATGGAGGCCTCCATGCTGGCGATGTACAGCTCGCCGCTCTGGCTGACGCGCTGGGTGATGGGCACGTCCGGCCAGCCATCCAGCACCAGGGTGTAGTGGGCGGTGAAGGGTACCGGCGCGATGCTGGCGACAGGCGCCAGGGGCGCGTCAGGGCTGACAGCGGCCTCATCGCTGGCCGCCTGGGCACTGCCTGCCAGCAGCAGGAGCGCCCCCAGGCCTGCGCGCCACAGGCGCTGCCATGCCGAGGGCCGATCGGCGCGTGTGGCGGTGCAAGCGCCGCGCCGCATGGGGGCTTGAGAGGAGTGAGACAAGGCGGAAGATGGTAGGGTCATGGTGACTCCCGAGACCGGCACTGGAGCCGTGGCCTGTGAATGGGGGTGTCGAGCGGTCAGGCAGCGACGGGGCAGGGCGACTGCACGTGATGATGTAATGATGTTGAGGCGATCCACAATCAAGCCAACGCCCGTCAGGCGGCCACGACGATATTTCAGCGCTTGCTCATGTGCAATGGATAGGTACTCTGTAACTGCCTTGTCCTTCCCGCCGCGCGCGGCGCGTACCTAGACGTTGGGTCCAATCAGGAGATCATCATGGCCAGCATTGTCATCATTGCCGGGGATTTTGTAGAAGATTATGAGCTGATGGTGCCGTTTCAGGCGCTGCAGGCGATGGGGCATCGCGTGGATGTCGTCTGCCCGGACAAGACGGAAGGCGATATCGTCAAGACCGCCATCCATGACTTCGAGGGTGATCAGACCTACACCGAGAAGCCGGGCCACAACTTCGCGCTCAACGCCAGCTTCGCCGAGATCGCCGTCGAGAGTTACGACGCGCTGCTGATTCCCGGCGGCCGCGCCCCCGAGTACCTGCGTCTGGATGAGCGCGTGCTGGCGATGGTGCGTCACTTCGTCGAGGCCGACAAGCCCATCGCCGCCGTCTGTCATGGTCCGCAGCTGCTGGCGGCCGCCATGTCGCTGGAAGGCCATCGCGTCAGCGCCTATCCGGCCTGTGCGCCGGAGGTGAAGCTGGCGGGCGGTGAGTTCGTGTCGCTGGAAGTGACCGACGCCGTGACCTCCGGCAAGCTGGTGACCGCCCCGGCCTGGCCTGCGCATCCGGAATGGCTCCGTCAGTTCCAGGCGCTGCTGGTGTGATGCACCCCCGCTAGCCACGCCATCACATCGGATCTGCCTTACGACACCCTGCCACTCGGCGGGGTGTCGTCGTTTCAGGCGGGGGCGTAAAACAGGCGTCGTTTCAGTCGCCAAACGCCTCGATCCAGGCCCGCTGTGGGGCGAGTCGCGATTGCTGTGCGGCTCGCCATGCGGGGTCGCCCAGCGTGGTGGCATAGCGCTCGGCGTGATCACAGGCCAGCAGCAACCAGCTGCCGGCTAGCGACTCACCGCGTGCGCGTCTTAGCGCCAGCCTCTCGAGCAGCCCCGCGAAGGCGGTGCCGGTGGAGGGGCCGACCTCAAGCCCGGCATGCTCGGCCAGCCACAGCGCGGCCGCCTGACTGCGCGCATCCGCGATGCGTCGGTAGTCATCGAAATGGGCGGGGTCGAATGCCTCCAGCACGCAGGGCCGCCCGATGCCTTCGATGGGATTGGCCGCCTGCGGGGCGGGCAGGGTGGTCGTACGGGTGCCGTGGGCATGATGGTGCTGCCAGCAGGCGTGATAGACGGAGTGCTCGGGGTCCACGCCGATCACGCGGGCGCGATGGCTCCCGTGATGCAGATGGCTCCCCTGATGCAGATGGCGCTTGTGGCGCAGATGACGCGCGAAGCTGGCGGCACTGCCGCCGGTGCCGGCGCCGAGAAATACCGCCTGCAGCTCGGGCAGCTCACGCGCGGCGATCTGTGCCAGGCACTCCCCGGGCAGGCTGGTGTCGCTTGCCCAGTCGCCGGTCCCGTCGCTGCGCCAGTCGCCGGCCGTGGCGGCATGGCGGAATTGATTGATGAAGTGACCGCCGCTGTCATCGGCAAGCGCCTGTGCATGCTGACAGAGCCGAGCGGAGTCCTCGATTTCCACCACGCGCCCACCCTCGCCACGAATCGCTTGCTGCTTGTAAAAGGCGGTGCCCCTGGGCACCACGGCAATGAATTCCAGCCCCAGCCTGCGTGCGAACCACGCTTCAGAGACCGCCGTGGAGCCCGAGGAGGCTTCGATCACCGGGCCGCCGGGCGTCAGCCAATCCTTTTGCAGCGCCTGTTCGAACAGCGACATCGCCAGGCGATGCTTGAGTGAGCCGCTGGCATGCGCCCGCTCGTCCTTGATCAGGATGCGCGCCTCGCCCAGCCCGCGCAGGCTGAGTTCCAGCAGCGGGGTTACCGGGGTGGCGGCCTTCAAGGCCGCAAGCTTCATGAGGCTGCGTTGGCGCCATGACTCGCGCTGAGTCGCGTGCGGGGCGTGCTGTGCTGCGGGCGTGCTGGCGTCGGCGGCCGCAATGAAAGGCGCAGTCGAGGGCGAGGCAGTGGTCGGCATGGCGGCATTTCCGGTCGCAGGAAGGAGCTTTCATGGTACGACCAGCCGCCAAGCAAAACTTGCCAGTTGTCATGGCGTGAGCCATGTTTCATGGCAAGAATTCATTGCGAGGTGAGGGTAATGGAGAAAATAGTGCTCGATGCCACGGACCGCGCCCTGCTGCGGCTGCTGCAGCGCGATGCCAGCCTGTCGTTGGCGGCGCTGGCGGAAGCCGTGCATCTGACCACGTCTCCCTGCTGGAAGCGCCTCAAGCGCCTGGAAGAGTGTGGCGTGATCACCGCACGGGTGGCATTGCTGAATGCCGAGCTGATCGGCATGGGGCTGACGGCCTTCGTGCAGCTCAAGACCCGCGATCACTCGCGGGCCTGGTTCGAGCGTTTCGTGGCCATCGTCGAGGAGATCGAGGAAGTCACCGAGTTCTATCGCATGGCCGGTGACTACGACTATCTCCTCAAGGTGCAGGTCGAGGACATGAACGCCTACGACCGCGTCTACAAGCGGCTGGTCAACACCATCGACGAGCTGAGTGACGTGTCGGCCCGCTTCGCGATGGAGCGCATCAAGACGACCACCGCGCTGCCGCTGTGATGGCTGTCAGGCGGTGACGTCTGATCGCCGGCTGAGCGCCGCGCGCCAGCGTGCTCAATAACCGTGCTCGCGGCTGATGCCGGTCAGCACTTCACCTCGCTGAATGCGACGAATGTTGTCGGCCAGCTGATCGGCGGCCTCGGCCACCGGGGTCGGCGCGGCGGCGTGCGGCGTGATGATCACGCGCGGCTGGTGCCACAGCGGGCTGTCCTCGGCCAATGGCTCGTGCTGGAAGACATCGAGCAGGGCGCCCCTGAGCTTGCCTTCCTCGAGCGCCGCGACCAGATCCTCCTCGACCACGCTGCTGCCACGCCCCGGATTGATCAGCACGGCGTCGTCGGGCAGGGCCTGGAAGACCTCGACGTTCAGCACGTCTCTCGTGGCCGGCGTATTGGGCAGCAGGTTGATCACCGCCTTGAGGCCGAGCGACTCGTCGCCCAGCACTTGCTTGAGCGAGCGGCCGCCTGCGCCGGTCTCATGGTGGCAGGTCACGCCCTGCAACGTGTGGGCGCTGCGGCTGAAGCCATGTACCGGATAGCCGTCTGCCGCCAGTGATTCAGCGATCTGGCTGCCGATGGCGCCGAGTCCGAGCACTGCCACCGGGTACTGGTGGGCGCGCACCACGCGGTGCGGGGCCCACTGGGTATCCGCCTGCTGTCTGGCGTAGCGGTCGAAGTCACGCCGAAAATGCAGCAGGCCGTAGCGCACGTAATCCAGCATGTGGCTGGCCATGCCGGCATCGCTCAGCTTGAGCACCGGCACATCGTCAGGCAGTGCCGGGTTGGCGAGCAGGCTGTCGACGCCCGCGCCCAGGTTGAGGATCGCCTTGACGTCGTGATCGCGGTGGCGCTCGAACAGCGCCGCGGGCGGCGCCCATACCACCAGCACATCGCCCAGCATCTCGCCGTCATCGGCAACGATTTCCAGCGGCGCTTGTTTTGATGACGGTTCCGACGACTCGCCTTGCCGCGACCCCTTGGCGCTGGCGGTATCGCACAAGCGCTGACGCAGAGCATCGCACCAACGTTCGGCGCGTTCATGATGTACCAGTATTCGCATGCTGTTCTCCTCTTCAGGGACGCTGGGTGGCGGGTCGGGATTTTTGAGCTGTCCCGGCCTGTTCGCAGGCTCTGTTCGTGGCTCGGTTCAAAGTGCCTGGAGTTGTCGCCTCACCATGCGCCATTGCCTTGCGCCATTGTCTTGCGGGCATGGCCTGCTCGCGGGCGGCAATGGCGCAGGCCTTGCAAGGGCTCAAGCGAAGGGCGACAGTGCCAGAGTCGTCCTTTGACCCGTTGTTGGCAGAGTGACAGACTCGAATCCAGAGGGGAATTCGGATGTACGCATGTACGCCGACCCTGCCGACCCGCGGTGCACATCGTTCGCTCGCGGCGCAGGCAGGCAGTGTCAGCCCGGAGTGGCTGGCAGGTCGGTCTCCCGCCGCCTGGCCCTGCGTATGGCCACTGGCTCCGCCCCAACGTGCTGCTTGCCTCAAGGCCTGATCGAAAAGGAGCGCTGCATGAGTCAATTCCCGCCCCATACTGGTGCGCCCCAGCCAGCCTTCGCTGGCCTGGCCACCTTGCCCAGCAGCGAGGCACCGGCCACCGAGAGTGACTGGACGCCACGCGCGCTGTCCGCTGGCCGTCAGGCCTTCACCATCGGCGAGTATCGCGCGCGCATCCAGCGGGTGCGTGAGGCCATGGCGCGCGCCGGTATCGATGTGATGGTGATTTCCGACCCCTCCAACATGGCGTGGCTGACCGGCTACGACGGCTGGTCCTTCTATGTGCACCAATGCGTGCTGCTGGGACTTTCCGGCGAGCCGGTCTGGTATGGGCGCCGTCAGGACGGCAATGGCGCACTGCGTACCTGCTGGATGGGTGAGGACAACATCCTGTGGTATCCGGATTACTACGTGCAGAATCCGGACATGCATCCGATGGAGTTTCTCGCCCAGTCCATCCTGCCCCAGCGTGGCTGGCATGATGGGGTCGTCGGGGTCGAACTCGACAACTATTACTATTCGGCGCGGGCGCACCTGTCGTTGGTCAAGGAGCTGCCCCACGCACGGCTGGTGGATGCCAACTCGCTGGTCAACTGGTGCCGGGCGATCAAGTCCGAGCAGGAAATCGCCTACATGCGAGTGGCCGGGCGCATCGTCGAGCGCATGCATTCGCGCATTCTGGAGATGATCGAGCCGGGCCTGCCCAAGAGTGCGCTGGTCGCGGAGATCTACCGGGTCGGCGTCGAGGGCGTGATCGGCCCCGAGGGTGAGATTCTCGGTGGCGACTATCCGGCCATCGTGCCGCTGCTGCCCACCGGCAGTGATGCCGCCGCGCCGCATCTGACCTGGGATGACACGCCATTTCGCCAGGGCGAGGGCACCTTCTTCGAGCTGGCCGGTTGCTACAAGCGCTATCACGCGCCGCTGTCGCGTACCGTGTTTCTCGGCCGTCCGCCGCGCGATTTCGTGCGTGGTGAGTCTGCCTTGCTGGAAGGCATCGAGAGTGGCCTGGCCATCGCCAAGCCGGGCAATCGCTGCTGTGACATCGCGCTGGCACTGGGCGCGGCGATGGACAAGTACGGCTTCGACCGTGGCGGCGCACGCTGCGGCTATCCCATCGGCATCAGCTATCCGCCGGACTGGGGCGAGCGCACCATGAGTCTGCGCCCCAGTGACGAGACCGTGCTGGAACCGGGCATGACCTTCCACTTCATGCCCGGCATGTGGATGGACGACTGGGGGCTCGAGATCACCGAGTCGATCCTGATCACGGAAAACGGTGCCGAGCCGCTGTGTGATGTGCCGCGCCAGCTGTTCGTCAAATAGCCTGCCGACAAGTGTCAGCAGCCCGTCATAACAAGGAGTGGTGTCATGCGAGAGTCCCCCGTCAGTCTGACCATCGATCTGTTCGCCGATGGCGTTCAGCACGGTTTCTTCAAGCTGCCGATCTCGACTGACGAGTCGGCGTGGGGCGCGGTGATGACCCCGATCAGCGTGATCGCCAATGGTGAGGGGCCGACGGTATTGCTGACCGGCGGCAATCATGGCGACGAGTACGAAGGCATCACCGCGCTCTACAAGCTGGCAGCGCGTCTGACTGCCGAGGACGTCAAGGGCCGCGTCATCATCGTGCCGACCATGAATGCGCTGGCGGCCAAGGCCGGGCGGCGTTGCTCGCCACTCGATGGCGGCAACCTCAACCGCAGCTTCCCCGGCGACCCCACCGGCGGCCCGACCGAGCAGATCGCCGACTACTTCACCCGGGTGCTGGTACCGCAGTGCGACTATGCGCTGGACCTGCATTCCGGCGGCCGCACCCTGGATATCCTGCCGTTTGCGGCCGCGCACCGTCTCGACTATCTCGAGGAGTCGCTGGGCGTCGAGCAGTGTCGCCTGCAGGAAGCCGAGAGTCTGGCCGGGGCGCTGGCCTTCGGGGCGCCCTCGGCGATGATGATGTTCGAGCTGGACGCCGAGGCACTCTACGACACCGCGGTGGAACGCCAGGGCAAGGTCTTCGTCACCACGGAGCTGGGCGGCGGCGGTTCCACCACACCGGAGCGTCAGGCGATCGCCGACCGTGGCGTCGACAACTTCCTCGCCTTCAGTGGTGTGCTGCGCGCGCGCAGTCGCGCGGATCTGGAGCAGGACATCGAGCGCCAGCGTGCCAGCCAGGCGAACGCGCCGCTGTTGATCGACATGCCGGATGCCAGCTGTTACGTGCAGAGTGAGCATGAAGGGCTGCTGGAGCTGTGCGTGGCACTCGGCGAGCAGGTCACGGCGGGCCAGTGCGTGGCGCGGGTCTATCCGCTGGGGTGTGCCGGTCAGGCGGCGGTGGAATATCGCGCCGCCCGTGATGGCGTGCTGGTGGCGCGGCGCTTCCCGGCTCAGGTGAGTCTGGGCGATACCCTGGCGGTGATCGCGGAAGTCGTGGACGACCTGGCGCGAGAGGCCTCATGAGCGCGAGCCCCTCCCGCTCGCAGCCAGCGCCGAAACTGGATGCCTTCGATCTCAAGATTCTGGCGATACTCGAGCGTGATGGCCGCATCACCAAGTCGCGGCTGGCCGAGGAGATCAACCTGTCGGTCAGCCCGTGCTGGGAGCGCGTCAAGCGCCTCGAGCAGGCAGGCATCATCGAGGGCTATGCCGCCATCATCAATCAGCAGCGCCTGAGTGATCAGCAGGGTGGCGCTGCTTCGGGGGCTGCCCCGCGCACGCCGGTGTGGGTCGAGATCCACCTCAAGCATCATGATGCCGGCAGTTTCCAGCGCTTCGAGCGTGCCATGCGAGAGGCGGATGAGGTCATCGAATGCGTCGCCGTCGGCGGCGGGGTGGACTATCTGCTGCGGCTGGAGACCGCCAGCATCGATGCCTATCAGCGTCTGGTCGATCACTGGCTGGTGTCAGAGCTGGGCATCGATCGCTATTTCACCTACATCGTCACCAAGCAGGTAAAATAGGCGCGCCGGGCGCGGACTTGTCGTCATCTTGCCGTCCCGCTTTTCAGTCTCACTTTCTTGATTCACTTTCCTGGCTCATTTTCCTTGATCGCAAAGGGGATCGCACGATGGATAGACTCACTGCCATGCAGGTGTTTCGCGCCGTGGTAGAGGAGGGCAGTTTCGCGGGCGGTGCTCGTCAGCTGGGGCTATCCAACGGCATGGTCAGCAAGCAGATCTCGCGCCTGGAAGCCGAGCTGGGCGTTCGCCTGCTGATGC
Source organism: Cobetia sp. 2AS (assembly GCF_029846355.1). Lineage (NCBI taxonomy): Bacteria > Pseudomonadati > Pseudomonadota > Gammaproteobacteria > Oceanospirillales > Halomonadaceae > Cobetia > Cobetia sp. 2AS. The sequence goes on along the minus strand of NZ_JARWKQ010000004.1, from coordinate 281,321 downwards.
GCACCACGCGCAGTCTGCAGCTGACTGCCGAGGGCGAGCATTACCTGGCGGGCGCCTGTCGTGTGCTCAATGACCTTCAGGCGCTGGAAGACAGTCTTGGCGAGCGTCAGGGCGAGGTTCGGGGGCGCTTGAAGATGTCGGCACCGATGGATTTCAGCATCCAGTGTCTGATGCCGGCCCTGGCGCATTTCCGCCAGACCTACCCCTATGTCGAGCTCGACCTGCGCCTGGAGGATCGCCATGTCGATCTCATGGCCGAGGATTATGATCTGGTGATTCGCGCCGGTGCGCTGTCTGATTCCAGCCTGATCGCGCGCCGGCTGGCGGGTACCCAGGTCGGGGTCTATGCCAGCCCCGGTTACCTGGCCGAGAATGGCACGCCCGAGGTGCCGGAAGATCTCGCCCATCACCGCTGCCTGAATTACACCCAGCAGCGCGAAGGGCCGGTGTGGAGCTTCATGCTCGACGGGCGGCCACGCAAGATCCGCCTGTCGCCGACCTTCAGCTGTGACAGCGGGCGCGGGCTGGTCGAGGCCGCCGCCCAGGGCATCGGCATCACCTGCAAACCGGATTTCCTGGTGGCCAATGACGTCGCCAATGGCCGCCTGGTGCCGCTGCTTGTCGACTACTGGTGCGCGCCGGTGGATATCCATCTGGTCTATGCCGAGCGCGACATGCAGCCGGCACGCCTGCGGGCATTGATCGAGGTGCTGTGTGAGCACTTCGCGCGGATTGGCCATACGATGATGCCCGACGTGCTCGCCACGTCATCGACAGCCGTCCGCGATACCGCGGCCGTGAATGATGCCGGGCAGAACGATCTGTCACCGCTCGAGGCTGTGAAGCCGGGTCTGCGGCCGTGATAGACTCCGCGCCCTTGTCCCGTCTGTTCGAGTCGCCCGTCTCCATGATGATTGTCGCCAGCGGTATCTGCCGATGAGTCCTGCCCGCCCAGGCGACACGCCTGCCTCTGATTCCCGTTCTTCCGCCCCGGTGCTGGTCTTCGATTCCGGTGTCGGCGGGCTGTCCGTCGCCGCCGAGATTCGCCGCCAGTGGCCGCAGCTGTCGCTCGCCTATGTCTGTGACAACGCCGCGCTACCCTATGGCACCAAGCCGGATGACTGGTTGATACCGCGCATCGTTCAGGTGTGCGTGGCGGCCGTCGAGGCAAGCGGGGCACGGGCCTTGGTGGTCGCCTGCAATACCGCCAGCACTCTGGCGCTGACGGCGCTGCGCGCAGCGCTGTCGATTCCGGTGATCGGCACCGTGCCCGCCATCAAGCCGGCGGCGGCGTTGGCACGTGCGCGCCAGAGCGCAGCACGTCGTGAGAAGTGCGAGCCGCCGGTCTTCGCGTTGCTGGCGACGTCCGCCACGGTGCGTCGCGCCTACACCGAGCAGCTGATCCGTGACTTCGCCGCCGACTGTCGCGTGATTCGTGTCGCCGCCGATCCGCTGGTCGCGGAGGCCGAGCGTCGTCTGCGCGGTGAGCCGGCGCGCCCCGAGGTGGTGGCGGCCAGTCTGGCTGATCTGGCGGCGGTCGAAGCACTGGAAGTGATGATTCTCGGCTGCACGCATTTTCCGCTGCTCGGTGCCGACATCTCGCAGGTGCTGGGCGAGTCTCGGGTGGCGCTGGTGGATTCCGGCGCGGCAATCGCCCGCCGCGTGGCGGAGGTGCTGGCGCTTGGTGCTGCGGCGCAAGCGGCTGATCAGCAACTCGCTCAGGCTGCTCAGCAAGTCGCTCAAGAGGCTGAACAGCAAGTCGCTCAAGCGGTTCAACCTGCACCGCGTGAGCACCTGGCGCTGGCGACGGATGCCCGGCAGCCGGGGCTGGCCACGGCGCTGGCCAGTCAGGGTTTTGCCGCGCCGCAGGCGCTGGCGTTCGACGACTGAGGGGCAGGGGCGTTGACTCTCACGGATGCCTGCTCCCGCCTTGACCCGCCATTTGGCGCTTGAGCTTCGCGCTGCCGATGGTAGGCTAGCGCGCCCAACCTTTGAATGGACGTGATCGGCATGGTTCACCATGACGTCCCCGCGTCCCTTTGCTCATCGTTTCAGTGCTGCGGTATGCCCGCAGGCAGGAGTCAGTGTGGCCATCGCCGTCGTCGATCCCAGTCAGTATGAACAGCAGCTCGCCGAGAAGGCCGAGCAGACCCGCGCACGTTTCGCTGCCTTCGATGCGCCGGAACTCGAGGTATTTCCCTCGCCGCCCAGCCATTACCGCATGCGTTGCGAGTTCCGCATCTGGCACGAGGATGATGACCTCTATTACGCGATGTTCGAGGTCGAGTTCGACGACGAGGGCAACAAGAAGAAGACGGTCGTGCGCATGGACGACTTCCCGGTCGCCAGCCAGCGCATCAATGAGTTGATGCCGCTGCTGCGTGAGCGCCTCAAGGCAAGCCCGGTGCTGCGCGAGCGTCTGTTCCAGTGCGAGTTCCTCACCACCCTGAGCGGCGAGGCACTGGTCACGCTGATCTACCATCGCAAGCTCGGCGAAGACTGGGAAGCCGAGGCACGCGCGCTGGAAGAAGAGCTCGACATCATGATCATCGGGCGTTCGCGCAAGCAGCATATCGTGCTGACGCGCGATCACGTCTTCGAGCGTCTCGAGGTCGATGGCCGCGAGTACGTCTATCAGCAGGTCGAGAACAGCTTCACCCAGCCCAATGCCGAGATCTGCCGCTCGATGCTCAGCTGGGCACGAGACGTGACTCATCCTGACAAGGCGCAGGCGGAAGGCCGTGAGCAGGGCGATCTGGTCGAGCTCTACTGCGGCAACGGCAACTTCACCATCGCGCTGGCCGAGAACTTCCGCCGCGTGCTGGCCACCGAGATCTCGCGCACTTCCGTGGCCTCGGCGCAGGTCAACCTGGCGGCCAACGCCATCGACAATGCCCAGGTGGCGCGCATGTCGGCCGAGGACTTCTCACTGGCGCTGGCGGGCGAGAAGGCAGGTCGTCGTGTCGCGGAGATGGACCTCGACAACCACGACTTCCGCACCGTGCTGGTCGATCCGCCGCGTGCCGGCCTCGATGCCGACAGCTGCGAGCAGACCGCGCGCTACGAGCGCATCGTCTATATCTCCTGCAACCCGCAGACGCTGATCGACAACCTTGAGGTACTGTGTCGCACGCATCGTATCGAACGCTTCGCGCTGTTCGATCAGTTCCCGTATACCGACCACCTCGAATGCGGTGTCTATCTGGTTCGCAGATAAGCGCATCTTCACACCGACAGCCGATGTCACGCCTGCATGAACGAGGTATCGCGCCAATCGTTTGAAAAACCAGAGCCCCGTCGTCATCTACCTGTCAGGTAGGGGACGACGGGGCTTTTTTGCGCACATGACAGTCACTCGAATTAGACTTTCGTTTCATGTGCGGACCGCCAAGTCAATACCCGATGCACAGATGTAATGCTGCATGACCAATATGGAACAGGCATGGGGCAGAGGCGCAGACTGCGCTAGTCTGTGATGCACTGCATGAGTCTGTGCTGCAACGCCTTTTTGGCCGGCGCAGACTCTCTATGACTATTTTCCCTGATACATCCATCAGGTCAGTCGAGGTGATTGATGCTACACGTGGCGACGGACGGCAAGCAGGAATTTCTTGCGCAGCTCGAAGAGCAGCTGGACAAGCGACTTCCCAAGGACAAGGTGGACGTGATCGCGGCGTTTGCGCGCGACTATCACGCAACGGCCTCCTTCGAGGACATGGCCGAGCGCAAGCTGGATGACCTCTACGGTTCCACCCTGGCCGTATGGCACTTCCTGCAGAGCCTCGAGGCTCCCAAGGTGCGTGCCTACAACCCGGACTTCGAGAAGCATGGCTGGCAGTCGACGCACACCATCATCGAAGTGCTGCACCCGGACATGCCGTTCCTGGTCGATTCCGTGCGTATCGAGCTCAACCGTCGTGGCATCACCGTTCACGCCATCCACAACGCCGTGCTGGCCGTTGCACGTGATGATGCCGGCCAGCTGGAGCGCGTGACGGCACCGCGTGCCGAGAACGCCCCGCAGCACCGCGAGTCGCTGATCTACATCGAGGTCGATCGTCACAACGACGCCGAGACGCTGGAAGACCTCGAGACCAGCCTGCGTGAAGTGCTGGCCGAAGTGCGCGTTGCCGTCGCTGACTTCGACGCCATGCGCAGCCAGGGCGCCCAGGCGCTGCAGGAACTGCGTGACAACCGTCCGCCGACCGTCTCCGAGGCTGACCATCAGGAAGCCTGCGACTTCATGCAGTGGATGGGCAACGACCACTTCACTTTCCTGGGCTATGACGAGTACACCGTCGACGAGCAGGAAGACGGCACGCGCGTGCTGAACAAGGTCGAAGGCTCCGAGCTTGGTGTGCTCAAGCTGGACCTCGAGCGCTATCACGAGCAGTCCCGTCACCAGCAGAGCGTCAACAGCGATCAGTACGTGCTGATTCCGGAACTGCTGTCCTTCGCCAAGAGTGCCTTCCACGCCCGCGTGCACCGTCCGGCCTACCCGGACTACATCACCGTCGAGCGCTTCGATGAAGAAGGCCGCGTGATCGGCGAGCGCCGCTTCCTGGGGCTCTACACCTCCACGGTGTACAACCAGAGCCCGCGCAACGTGCCGATTCTGCGTCGCAAGGTGCAGGACGTCATGGAAGCCGCCGGCGTCAACCCGAAGGGCCACAACGGCAAGCACCTGCTGCAGATTCTGGAAGTCTATCCGCGTGATGACCTCTTCCAGATCTCCACGGACGAGCTGACCCGTACCGCCACCAGCATCCTCAACATCCGTGAGCGTCGTCGCGTGCGTCTGATCGTGCGTGAAGACCGCTTCGGCAAGTTCTTCTCGGTACTGGTGTTCGTGCCGCGCGACGTCTATTCCACCGACCTGCGTGTGCGCATCCAGAATCTGCTGTGTGAAGAGCTGAACGCCACCTTCGGTGACTTCACGCCGTATCTGTCCGAGTCCGTGCTGACGCGTATCCAGTTCATCCTGCGCTTCAAGGGCGATGAGCCGGGCCAGTACGACATGCGCGCGCTGGAGAACAAGATCGCCCAGCTGGCCCGCAGCTGGCGTGACGAGCTGCATGCCGCCATGGTCGAAGGCTTCGGTGAAGAGCAGGCCAACGAGCTGATGACCCGCTACCGTGATGCCTTCCCGGGCAGCTATCGTGACGACTTCTCGCCGCGCACCGCCGTCTATGACGTGGGCCACCTGCGTGCGCTGGACGAAGGCCAGGCGGTCGGCCTGAGTACCTATCGTCTGGTCGAGGACGACAACTCCGGCGTCAACCTGAAGCTGTTCCACAAGCATCAGCCGATTCCGCTTTCCGACGTGCTGCCGGTGCTGGAAAACCTCGGTCTGCGTGTCATCGGTGAGCGTCCCTACGAGATCACCCGCACCGATTCCTCCTGCTGGGTGCACGATTTCGACCTCGAGCATCACGGCAAGGGCGCGGTCGAACTCTCCGAAGTGCGCGAGAGCTTCATCGAAGCCTTCAAGAAGATCTGGTCCGGCGAAGCCGAATCCGATGCCTTCAACCGCCTGATCATCGGCTCTGGCCTGGACTGGCGTGAAGTGGCGATGCTGCGTGCCTACGCGCGTTACCTCAAGCAGATCCGCTTCGGTCTCTCCCAGGCCTACATCGCCAATGCGCTGGGCAGCCATCCGGACATCACCCGCGAGCTGGTGCAGCTGTTCAACCTGCGCTTCGACCCGCAGGGTCAGGGTGGCGAGGATGACGTCAACGCCTGCCGTGAGCGCATCAATGGTCTGCTCGACCAGGTCTCCAGCCTGAACGACGACCGCCTGCTGCGTCGCTACGTCGACCTGATGATGGCCACGCTGCGTACCAACTTCTTCCAGCCGGCAGAAGATGGCCAGGCCAAGGACTACATCAGCTTCAAGCTCGACACGCGCAGCATTCCTGACGTGCCGAAGCCGCGCCCGATGTTCGAGATCTTCGTCTACTCGCCGCGCGTCGAAGGTGTTCACCTGCGTGGCGGCAAGGTCGCACGTGGTGGTCTGCGCTGGTCCGACCGTCATGAAGATTTCCGCACCGAGGTGCTGGGTCTGGTCAAGGCACAGCAGGTCAAGAACGCGGTCATCGTGCCGGTCGGCGCCAAGGGCGGTTTCGTCTGCAAGCGCATGCCGGAAACCACCGACCGCGACGTGATCCAGAAGGAAGGTATCGCCTGCTACCAGATCTTCATCCGCGCACTGCTCGACATCACCGACAACCTGTCCGGTGGTGACGTGGTGGCTCCGACGGCCGTCGTGCGTTACGACGAAGACGACCCCTACATGGTCGTCGCGGCCGACAAGGGCACCGCGACCTTCTCCGACATCGCCAACGCCATCTCCAACGAGTATGGCTTCTGGCTGGGCGATGCCTTCGCCTCCGGTGGCGCCAACGGTTACGACCACAAGGGCATGGGCATCACCGCCAAGGGCGCCTGGGTCAGCGTGCAGCGTCACTTCCGCGAGATGGGCATCAACATCCAGGAAGACGAGTTCAGCGTGGTCGGTATCGGTGACATGGCCGGTGACGTCTTCGGCAACGGCATGCTGCTGTCCGAGAAGATCCGCCTGGTCGGTGCCTTCAACCACCGCAACATCTTCGTCGATCCGAACCCGGACACCGCGAAGAGCTTCGCCGAGCGCGAGCGTCTGTTCCGTCTGCCGCGTTCCAGCTGGGACGACTACGACAAGAGCCTGATCAGCGAAGGCGGCGGTCTGTTCTCGCGTGATGCCAAGACCATCGCCATCAGCCCGCAGATGAAGGAAGTCTTCGACATCAGTGCCGACCATCTGGCGCCCAACGAGCTGATCAACGCGATGCTCAAGGCGCAGGTCGACCTGATCTGGAACGGCGGTATCGGAACCTACGTCAAGGCGTCCAGCGAGTCCCACGCCGATGTCGGTGACAAGGCCAACGATGGCCTGCGTATCGACGGCCGTGAGCTGCGCTGCAAGGTGGTGGGCGAAGGCGGCAATCTGGGTCTGACCCAGCGTGGCCGCATGGAAGCCGCGGCCCAGCAGGGCGTGCGCGTCAACACCGACTTCATCGACAATGCCGGTGGCGTGAACTGCTCGGATCACGAGGTCAACATCAAGATCCTGCTGGACGACATCGTCGCCCGCGGTGATCTGACCGACAAGCAGCGCAACCAGCAGCTGGCCGAGATGACCGACGAAGTCGGCGAGCTGGTGATCAAGGACAACTATCGCCAGACCCAGGCGTTGTCGCTCTCCGAGCAGCAGTCCAAGGAAGGCATGGGCGTCTTCCGTCGCTTCATCAATGAGCTGGAAGCGGCCGGTACCCTGGACCGTGAACTCGAGTTCCTGCCGTCCGATGAAGCGCTGATCGAGCGTTCCAACGCCGGTGAAGCCCTGACCCTGCCGGAACTGTCCGTGCTGGTCTCCTACGCCAAGAGCGACCTCAAGACCAGCTTGATCGCCTCTGACGTGCCGGACGACAGCTACGTGCAGCAGCACCTCGAGCGCGCCTTCCCGCGCGTGCTGATGGAGCGCTTCCCGGAAGAGATGTACCAGCACCGTCTGAAGCGTGAAATCGCCGCGACCCAGATCGCCAATGACCTGGTCGACCACATGGGCATCGCCTTCGTGCGTCGCCTGGAAGACACCACCGGTGCCGACAAGGCGGAAATTGCGCGTGCCTACATCGTGGCGCGTGACAGCTTCAATCTGGAAGCGCTGTGGACCCAGATCGAGGCCCTCGATCACCAGGTGCCGGCAGAACTGCAGTACCGCATGATGGGTGACCTGATGCGCCTGATGCGTCGTGCCACTCGCTGGTTCCTGCGTCAGCGCAGCTCCATGAGCGTCAAGGAATGCATCGGCCACTTCGCCCCGCGTCTGGCCCAGCTCTCCGAGAGCATCGGTGAGCGTCTCAAGGGCGAGGCTCGCGAGAACTGGGAAGCGCGTCGCGACAGCTATGTCGAGGCAGGCGTGCCGGAGGCCCTGGCCAGCACCATCGCCGCGACCTCAAGCCTCTATGCAGGGCTTGGCATCATCGAGGCGGCCAAGGCGACCGGCGAGAAGATCAATCGCGTGGCAGAAGCCTTCTACGGCATAGGCCATCGTCTGGAGCTGCCGTGGGTCGGTGACAAGATCAACGGCCTTGAGGTGCAGGACAGCTGGCAGGCGCAGGCACGTGAAAGCTTCCGTGACGATCTCGATCGTCAGCAGCTGGCACTGACCGTCAGCGTGCTCAAGCAGGACAACGCACCGCGCGAGATCGATGAGCGTGTCGACAGCTGGATGGCCAGCCATGAGAGTCTGGTCAGCCGCTGGTGCTCACTGCTCGGCGAGATGAAGGGCGGTGCTCAGCTGAGCTTCCCGCTGTTCGCGGTCGCCCTGCGCGAGCTGGTCGATCTGGCCGAGTCCAAGCGCGAAGCCTGATGCTTTCGGCCTCGGAGGCAGCAAGAGGCTGACGCAAGTGGCGAGTAGCTGATGACTCGCTGATAGAAGCCCTCACCATTGGTGAGGGCTTTTTCATGTCGGGAATGAATAAAAAAGTGATAGCTGAAGCCTGCGGTAAGGTAACTGTCGTCAGCTGTCTGGTATGCTGAATGGCGACCAGTGCAGAGACTGATACAGGCCCTGATGGTTGCATCCTTTTCTGCAGACCCTGTTTTCAGTCCTTGATTTTCAGACCCTCATTTCAAGTCTCGGAGTCGCTGCGGCGCTCGCTGGAGGCTTCTGTTTTCAAAGCATCAGTACAACAAGGCAGAGACACCATGTCACATCGTGCATTACCCCTCGCCTGCGCCCTCGCGCTCGGCCTGTCCACTCTGGCCTCCCAGGCCGTGCTGGCCGATGGCAGCCCCGCTCAGCAGCGTGCAGAAGAAGCGGCAGGCAAGCTGGACATCTCCAAGTTCCTCAAGCCGCGCAGTGATGCCCACAGCCAGAACTTCCTGTTCGGCGGCACCAGCGTGCACCAGTTCACCATCAAGGAAGCCGGACGCTACGAGATCGATGGCGTCGCCAGTTTCGATGTGACCGACCCCTACACCATGAAAGCCACGCTCGAGAGTGAGCAGGGCGAGGTCGTGGCCACCGCAGAAGGTGACAGGGCCTCCGATGGCTTGAACATGAATACCGAGCTTGAGCCGGGCGTCTACAAGCTGCGTGTGCGCGCCGACAAGCTGGGGGCTGGCAAGTCGGGCGGCAACACCTATGAAATCAACGTCGCAGGCCTGAGCGAGAGTGGCGAGAAGCTGTCTGCCGAGGAAAGCGGCATCGAGACCGGCAACGGCCTGGTCTTCCTCGACACCGATGGCGATGGCCGTCGTACCGCCTTCGTCGATGCCAACGATGAAGTCGCGACCATCAAGCCGGCCACCGTTGCCGCCGCCGAACAGGCCGCCCGCGAGAAGAAGGCTGCCGAGACGGGCAATGCGGCAGCTGAAGGCGCTTCCGCCACAGGCGCCGCCGCTACGACTTCGGCAGCCGCGACTGCAGCAGCCGAGACGTCTGCCGCTGCTGCCACGACCGCTGCTGCCACGGGCAGTGCAGCCGTGACGGAAACCGAGGCCGAAGCGGAGCCGGATCGTCGTTTCGACGAGATCGTCACCGATGTGCGCATTCTCGAGAAGGGCGAGGTCATGACCTTCGATGTTGCGGACCGTGGCACCGTGACCATCGACAGCGAGACCTTCCCGGGCAGCGAAGGTACCTACAAGCTGCAGATGCGCCTGCTGGACGAGAGTGGCAACACCGTCGCCAGCGACAAGGGCGAAGGCTTCCAGGGCGACTTCCACCTCAAGACCGTGCTGGAACCGGGGCGTTACACCGTCTGGGTCAGCGGTCAGAAGTTCGGCTCCTCCATGCAGGGCGTCAACAACTACACCGTGCGCGTGCAGCAGCTCGACGTAAAGTGATCTGCAGGGCATGACTCCGACATAGTCGGGTGTGACACAAGGGCGGCCCAGCGGGTCGCCCTTTTTTGTTGCCCTGAGCATGAGCAATGCTATCGAAAGCAGCGCGAGCGTTCCGGCGCGCAGTGTCTGTCCCCGCGGGCTTCGGGTATACTTCGCGCCCAGCTATGCTGTCGTCACGACCCTGCCGCCCGCTGTCTGGAGATCATCATGTACTCGTTTGCTCGCTCGCTTCTCTTCAAGCTCGACCCGGAAACAGCTCATGGTGTGACGCTGAGTGCGCTGGACATGGCACATCGCCTCGGCATGGCGCGCGGTCTGGGCGGTGAAGCGCCGCGTGATCCGGTCTCGCTGATGGGGCTCGAATTCCCCAATCGCGTTGGCCTGGCGGCAGGTCTCGACAAGAATGCCGATCACCTCGATGCGCTTGCCGCTCTGGGCTTCGGCTTCGTGGAGGTCGGCACGGTGACGCCGAAAGGTCAGGACGGCAATCCGAAGCCGCGTCTGTTCCGGTTGCCGGAGCATCAGGCGATCATCAACCGCATGGGCTTCAACAATGCCGGGGTCGAGCATCTGGTAGGCAAGGTCAAGGCCAGCCAGGCGCGTGCTGCCTTTGGTGTCGTGCTGGGGATCAACATCGGCAAGAACCTGACCACGGCGGTGGATGATGCATTGAGCGACTATCTGGTCTGCCTCGATGCCGTGCATGCGCATGCCGACTACATCACCGCCAATATCTCGTCGCCCAATACCCCGGGGCTGCGCAATCTGCAGTTCGGTGATCATCTCAGCCAGCTGCTGGCCGGGCTTCGCCAGCGTTGCGATCAGCTCGATGCCGAGCGCGGCAGGAAGGTACCGCTGGTGATCAAGATCGCGCCCGACATGGACAGCGAGGAAATCCTGTTCGTGGCGCGGGCGTTGGCGGACAACGGCATCGATGGCGTCATCGCCACCAACACCACCATCGAGCGTACGGCGGTCGCGGGTAGCCCGCATGCGCAGGAGGCGGGCGGACTTTCCGGCGCCCCGGTGCGTGAATCATCGACGCGGGTGATCCGTGGCCTGCGTGAAGCGCTGCCGAACATGCCGATCATCGGTGTGGGCGGTATCACCGATGGCGAGAGTGCACGCGAGAAGATTGCCGCGGGGGCGGATCTGGTGCAGCTGTATTCCGGGCTGATCTATCGTGGCCCGGCATTGGTCGGCGAGTGTGCGCGCGCACTCGAGAAGGCCGATACCCTGATCAAGGTGTGATCCGGGCTGGGCTCAGCCGCAGCGTGATGCTGGCATCCTTCGTTCACGGCGCTTCAAGAGAGGGGCGAGTGGGGAAGGGCAGACACAGAAAAGCCGCCTCCTGACATCAGAAGGCGGCCTCGGTACCGGCGTGAATGATGATATGACAACGGCAGGGAAGTGATGCGTGATCTGCCGTTGTCGTGTTGGCTGCCATGTCCAGCCAGCGTGCACGATGCGAAGCGCTTTTGCCGTCAGAAACGGCGGTTGGGGGTTGGCCCCTTGAGCTCATCGGGTGCGTGGATGGTTGAAGCAGGCCTGGAAAGAACCTGCTGATGCAGTCAAGGTGAACGTTTGCCCGTGTCGTGCTCCGCGCTGGACCGTCGTCCTCGCAGGCCGTCGCCTGCTGCGCCTCCTCTTCTGGAGCCATACCACGATTGAAACGACACGAGCGCCAACATCTCGGCCTTTCAGGAAGTGAAGCGAGTCGGCCCCATTGCCTACTGCGTCTCTTGCCTGTCAGTGCCGCGCGTCATCAAGATAGAAATAAGGCGTTACCTCCCTGGTGATTTGACGTGTCGCTGGGCGACTTCCGTGGGATTTTCCGGGTGATGTCGCTAAACCGACTCACCGTGAACACCTCGAGTCCTCTCTGTACGTGCCATCCGACCCTGTAACATGTCAGGAGCCGGTGGCGTGATGCCGGAGAATCCGCTTGGGCAGCGCATCAGGCTGCGTCGGCGGGGTGAAAGGCGCCAGGCGCCGTATTGCCAGTGTCATTCCGTGACGTGCCGCTTTCCTGAAATGGGATGACCTCCTGGTCGCGGATGATGAACCTTGGCGTCATGCAGTGCTCAGCTGAGCACCATGGGGTTCTTGTGGATGCCGGAGACGCCGGTCATTCCCGACCATTGGTCCCCGCGGCCTTCACGCCAGCCGCTCATCCAGAATTCACGTAGATTGACATCGATACTGGGACAATCATCACGGGAACGGCCGGTGACACCAGCCTTGTAGCCGTGAACATAGGCACGCTGAAAGCGATCACGTTTCTGTCTCTTCATGGATGACCTCTAAGTGAGAACCCATCGGCACTGTGTGTCAGTGATGGCGAGACGTACCCGGCGAGACCTTGTCTGGCCGCGGTTGTCCTGCCATTGGACATGCCGAGTGAGAGAGTTGGCCGATGCCCTGTCGGGCACTGCCGGCCTCGTGCATCATCACCTCGCGTCGTTGGCCATTCTTGTCGGAAAAGGTCACGAGTGTGAGATGATGGAAGGTCTTGCCTGTATATGCTCGAGCGTGATGGTGAAAAAGCGACTGCCTTGCCGTGCCGGAAGTCCGATCTCCTGAGCGGCACAGGTAGGCTGCCCGAATGAGGCTCGTGTCCCTTGATCCTCTATTTCGCATGGCGTGTCACCTTTCCGAATTGCAGCTACACCTATAGTTTTTAGAACACTGCCTCTGGCTTGTCGACAGCCGTATAGGAATATCGCTAGTGCCAGAAGCCAACTCACAGGAATAAGTCCGGCACCTGCCGGTGAGAGATTCATGACTGATACGACCTCTGCGACTACACCCCGCGCGCCCAGCAACTCGCTCTCTACCTGGTTTGCGACCTGCCCGCGTGGCATCGAAACGCTGCTGGCCGATGAGCTGACGGCTCTGGGTGCCGAGGTGACTGGCACGACCGTCGCTGGCGTACACTTCAACGGTAGCCAGGAAACCGCCTACCGCACCATCCTGTGGTCGCGACTGGCCAACCGCATCATTCGTCTGCTCACTCGCGTGGGTGGCGTCGACACCGGCGAGCAACTGCGCAAGGCGAGTGCGGGTGTCGATTGGGCGATGGAATTGCCGGATCGTGCGTCCATCGCCGTCGATTTCCACGGAACATGGAAAGACATTCGGCACACCTTCTTCGGTGCCCAGACCGTCAAGGACGGCATCGTCGAGGCGATGTTCGAGGAAGGCCGCAACAAGCCGACCGTCGATGGCAAGAATGCAGATCTGCGCATCTACGCGCACCTGCACAATGGCTACATCACCCTGGGCATCGACCTCGTGGGGCGCAGTCTGCACCAGCGTGGCTACCGTCCTGATCTCGCGCATGCGCCGCTGAAGGAAAACCTGGCGGCGGCCCTGCTGATGCGGGCCGACTGGCCGGCGCGTGCGGCGCGTGGCGAGAGCCTGGTCGACCCGATGTGCGGTTCCGGCACGTTGCTGATCGAAGCGGCCTTGATGGCGGCGGATATCGCGCCGCAGTCGCTGAATCAGGACTTCGCCTGCCGCCACTGGGGGCGCCATGACGAGCGCATCTGGAAGGGCCTGTGGGAAGAGATGGAGCAGCGGGCCATTGCCGGGCGCCGCAAGGTCACCGCACGTCTGTTCGGGCGCGATCACAGCCCGCAGGCGATTTCTGCCGCGCGCTCCAACGCCATGCGTGCCGGTATTCCGGCGCTGATCGAGCTGGAAGGCGCCTCCGTCGCCGAGCTGACCTGCCCCGAGGGCGCCACCACTGGCCTGGTGATGACCAACCCGCCCTACGGTGAGCGTCTGGGCGAGCTGCCGGCACTGGTGCCGCTCTACGCAAGCCTCGGTGAGCGCATGAAGCGTCACTTCGGCGGCTGGACGCTGGGCATGTTCACCGGCAATCCGGATCTCGGCCACCGCCTCGGCCTGCGTGCGCATCGCCAGTACGCCTTCCGCAACGGTCAGCTCGACTGCAAGCTGTTGATGATCGATGTGGCGGCGCGTGAGCGTGCGGTCGATGAAGACAGCGTGGCCGAAGATGCCCGCAGTCAGCCCGCGCTGAGCGAGGGCGGCCAGATGTTCGCCAATCGCCTCAAGAAGAACCAGAAGTCCCTGGCGCGCTGGCTCAAGCAGAGCGGAACTACCTGTTATCGCCTCTACGATGCCGATATGCCGGAGTACGCGCTGGCCATCGATATCTATGGCCGTCACGTGCACGTGCAGGAATACACGCCGCCCAAGTCCGTGGATGCCAGTCAGGCGCAGCGCCGCCTGATGGATGCACTGGCGGCGATCCCGCAGGTGCTGGGCTGCTCGCCCAACGATATCCATATCAAGCAACGCACGCGTCAGGCGGGCAAGGCGCAGTACACGCGCCAGGACAGCTCCGGTCAGCGTATCGAGGTGCAGGAAGGCGATGCCAGGCTGTGGGTGAATCTCAAGGACTACCTGGATACCGGCCTGTTCCTGGATCACCGTCCGGTGCGCAAGCTGTTGGGCAAGGAAGCGGACGGCAAGCGGGTGCTCAATCTGTTCTGCTATACCGCGACGGCCACTGTGCATGCGGTGCTGGGCGGCGCGAGTGAGAGCGTCAGCGTCGACATGTCCAATACTTATCTGGACTGGGGGCGCGAGAACTTCAAGCTCAACGGCATCAGCGAGAAACGCCATCAGCTGGTGCGTGCCGACTGCCTGAAGTGGCTGGAGCGCTCCCGCGAGGAGTTCGACCTGATCTTCCTCGACCCGCCGACCTTCTCCAACTCCAAGAAGATGGAAGGCACCCTGGATATCCAGCGTGATCACGCGCGCCTGATCGACCTGGCGATGGCCAGTCTGGCGCCGGGCGGCACGCTGATCTTCTCCAACAACCATCGTCGCTTCGTGATGGATGACAGCGTCAGCCAGCACCATGTGGTGGAAGACCTGTCGCGCAAGCTGCTGGACCCGGACTTCAAGCGTCGCCCGGATATCCACCACGTCTTCCGCATCCGTCGCGCCAGCGATGTGAAGGGCTGAGCGATGGCCAGCGTCCCGATGTGGCTCTACACCACGGCGGGCTGTCATCTGTGCGCTCGGCTCGAAGCCACGCTGCAGGCGCTGGGGGCGGGTGTCACGCTCACGCGGGTCGAGATCGCCTTCGACACGCAGCTGAGCGAGCGTTACGCGACGCGCATCCCTGTACTGGCGAGCGCCTCGGGTGCTGAGTATTCGCTGGCCGATGGCGAAGAGGTGTTGCCGGAGTGGTTGCGCGCGCAGGGTGTCGAGAAGAGCCTCGAGCAGGGCGTTGAAATGACGCCCCCAGCCGAGCACGACTCAGCCACTGAGCCGCAGAGCCCCGCCCTGCGCAACGGGCGTCGCTTTCTGCGCTGAGCGGCGCAGACGTGTCGCGTGACGCTGGTGCAAAAAGACCGCCGCTACCTCAGGGTAGCGGCGGTCTTTTCGTGTCCGGCACTGTGCTGCGTACTAGCTCTCCAGCAGCGACATCTGGCGCATGGCGTCTTCGGCTTCCGGGCTATCGGCCGTGGCCTCCAGCACCTTGGTGTAGCCGCGTGAGGCCTGGATGTGGGCGAGGTCGCTGACCCAGGTCATGGCCTGCTCGTGGCTTTCGGCGAGATCGTGCTTCAATCCGCCGAACTGGGTGCCAATCTGGCCCCATGAGCGGCTGACGATCCAGTCGCCGAACATGTCCTGATGCACATGGACCAGAACGTAATCGTGGTGGCTTTCCCAGCGGATGATCACGCGTGACTCCCGAGGCGAAACGATGGTGGCTGGACTCAATCATGAGCTTGTGACGCCCGTTGCGTGCGCCTAAGATGGCACGGCGGCGGGCAAGCAAGCATACCATTGTAATCTTCACGTGCCTTGCGGCAAGGTGTGAAGTCACTCAGGCGCTCATGCTGGCCCGTGAAACCGCAGCGACACTCATTGCCACAGCAAGGAAAGGCAACAGATGCACATCATCGTGGACGATAACGTCCCTCTGGCAGAGGAATTCTTCTCCGAACTGGGAGAGGTGACCTGCATGCCGACTCGCGAGATCACCAATGCCGTCCTCAAGGACGTCGACATGCTGATCTGTCGCTCTACCTTGCGCGTGGATCAGGCGCTGTTGGAAGGAACGCGGGTGCGCTTCGTCGGCTCGCCGATCATCGGCACCGACCATGCCGATCTCGAATGGCTCGCGGCCAACGATATCCACTTCACCAACGCGCCGGGCTGCAATGCCGACTCGGTGGTGGATTACGTGCTGTCGTCGCTGTGGCATCTGGCCGAGCAGGAAGGGCTGGATCTGCAGCTGGACCGCCGCTTCGGCGTGGTCGGGGCCGGTCAGGTCGGGTCACGGCTGGTCAAGCGTCTCGAGTCGCTGGGGGCCGAGGTGCTGGTCTGTGACCCGCCGCGCGCCGCGCTTGAGGGCCAGAGCGATGAGCGCCTCGAGAAGTCTCGCTTCGTGGACCTCGATGAGCTGGTCGCCGAGTGTGATGTCATCTGCGTGCACACCCCGATGGTCACCGGTGGCGAGCATCCGACCCATCATCTGATCAATGCCGAGCGCATCCGCGCCATGAAGCCCGGCAGCGTGCTGCTGAGTGCCGGCCGCGGTGGCTGTGTCGATACCGCGGCGCTCAAGCAGCGCCTCAAGGAGCAGGCTGATCTGCTGACCGTGCTGGATGTGTGGGAAAACGAGCCGGATATCGATGCCGAGCTGGCCGCACTGGTGGACATCGCCACGCCGCACATCGCCGGGCATAGCCTGGATGGCAAGATGCAGGGCACCGAGATCATCTATCAGCAGGCCTGCCGTCACTTCGGACTGCCGGCGCGCCGCAAGCTGGGTCAGCTCAAGCCGGACCCGTGGCTGCGCAAGCTGGTGCTGACGGGCTGGGCGCCGCCGGAAGAGGCGCTGGGGCTCTGCGTGCGCGCCTGCTATGACGTGCGCCGCGATGCGCTGGGCCTGCGTCGCTATCAGCGTCGGTTCGGCAATGCCGAGGGCTTCGTGCGTTATCGACGGGAATATCCGCTGCGTCGCGAGTTCTCCACGCTGCGCGTCGAGCTCAAGAAGAATGCCCGCGAACTGCGTGAGGTACTCGAGGGCTTCGGCTTCTCCCGCGTCAAGCTGGTCAGCAAATGATCACGGCGTGACTCGCAAGCCGCCCTGGAACGCCCCTGTCAGCCCTGCTGGCGGGGGCGTTCGCATTGTGGAGGTCGCTTGATGGACGACGACCTTGCCGCATGCCTGAATCCTTGACCGTTTCGGTCTTCGACCTTGGTCGATATAATGCGACCCAGATCGCCTGGCGACACGCGCCGGGGCTGGCCTTGACGGCATGCCCCGCCTGACGCTGCGGCGTTGCTCCCCATTCTCCGTGTCTTCTGCCATGCCCGTCACCACGCGGCGTGTCGGCGTCCTCATTTCTTGAAGATGGTGTCTTGAATGCAACAACACCCTGATAACTCTGCTGAGGACAGCGGCTATCGTCCGCCTTCTCTGCTGGATGCCCTGATTCCCATCGTGCTGGTCATCGCCATGCTGGTGCTGGCGGTGGTGCTGTTCGGTGCCGATGCCTCCTGGGGGCCCAATCAGGTCGCGCTGCTGTCCGGCGCGATGATCGCGGGTCTGATCGGTCTCAAGAACGGCTATCGCTGGAGCGATATCGAAGAGGGGATCAACAAGGGCATCCAGATCTCGCTGGGTGCGATCCTGATCCTGCTGGCGGTCGGCGCGATGATCGGCACCTGGATTCTCGGTGGCACCGTGCCGGCGATGATCTACTACGGTCTGGACGTGATCGCGCCACAGTATTTCTATGCCTCCGCCTGTCTGCTGTGCGCGCTGGTGGCGCTGTCGGTGGGCAGCTCGTGGACGGTCGCCGGTACCATCGGCATCGGCCTGATCGGTATCGCTGATGGCCTGGGGCTGTCCGAGGCGATCACCGCCGGCGCGGTGATTTCCGGGGCCTACTTCGGTGACAAGCTCTCGCCGCTGTCCGATACCACCAATCTGGCGCCGGCAGCGGCCGGCACCACGCTGTTCGCGCATATTCGTCACATGCTGTGGACAACCGTGCCCAGCATCCTGCTCGCGCTGGCAGGCTTTCTGTGGCTCGGCCATGACTCCGTCTCCAGCCTGCAGACGCCGGAACAGGTCGCCAATCTGCGTGCCCAGCTGGGCGAGCAGTTCAACATCGGCCTGCACCTGCTGATTCCGCTCCTGGTGCTGCTGGTGATGGCCGTGCGTCAGATGCCCGCCTTCCCGGCCATCTTCATCGGCGCGGCGTTGGGCGCCGTCTTCGCGGTCATCTTCCAGCCGCAGGCGGTGGTGGGGTTGGCAAGCGTCACTGACATGTCCACCGCCATGGCGCTGCTCAAGGGGGTGTGGATGTCGATGTTCGATGGCTATGTCTCCCACAGCGGTGATGAGGTGATCGACTCGCTGCTCTCCAAGGGCGGCATGAGCAGCATGCTCAACACCGTGTGGCTGATCCTGTCGGCGATGACCTTCGGCGGCGTGATCGAACGCCTCGGCCTGCTGGAGCGTCTGGTGCAGAGCCTTCTGGGCGCGACACGCAACGCCGGTTCGCTGGTCATCACCACGCTGGGCACCTGCCTGGCCTCCAACGTGGTGACCGGGGATCAGTACATCTCGGTCATCCTGCCGGGGCGCATGTATCGCGCCGAGTTCCGTCGCCGCCGCCTGGCGCCGGTCAACCTGTCACGCGCGCTGGAAGACTCCGGCACCATCACCTCGCCGCTGATCCCCTGGAACAGCTGCGGTGCCTACATGGCGGCTACCCTGGGCGTCGCGACCTTGAGCTACCTGCCCTTTGCACTGTTCAATCTGATCAATCTGGCGCTGGCGGTGGCCTACGCCATGGTCGGCTTCAAGCTGGAGCGCCTTGAGGAGGGCGAGGGGGATGAAGGCGTGGAGCCGACGCCGCTGGCCGAGTCACTGGTGCTGGATACGCCCCACGAGACCTCGGAGTCACGCTGACTCGATCCTGAGGGATAGACAAAAAAAGCCCGCCACGTGGATCACGTGGCGGGCTTTTTTGCGGCTCAAGGTCAGGGCGAAGCCGTTCATCTCAGCGCTCAATCCGCGCACTGGTGCTGCATGAGGCGCGCGAGGAAGTCACGGTATCGCTCAAGTTCCGCCATCTCGATGTATTCGTCTGCCTTGTGGGCCTGCGCGATGGAGCCCGGCCCACACACGACGGTGGAGAAGCCGCGATCCTGGAACCAGCCCGCTTCCGAGCAGAAGCCGACGCCACAGCGTTCACTCTGTCCCGTCAGGGCGAAGGCCAGCGCCTCTGCCTTGCCGTCGGGTTCCGGGGTGAGTGCCGGCACCGAGGCATAGTCCTCCAGTGTCTGGATGCGGCAGTCGGCTGAATGCTGCTGCATCTCGCGAGCCAGTTGTGCGGTGAAGTCATCGAAGCGTGCACGCACCGCGTCAGGCGGGTCACTGGGCAGATTGCGCAGCTCCCAATGCAGACGAGCGTCCTTGGCAATGATATTGGGGGCATTGCCGCCCTGCATGGCGCTGACGTGCAGGGTGGAATAGGGCGGCTCGAACAGCTCTCCCCGGGTGGCATTGGTGCGTAGCTCGTTTGCCGTGCGCTCGAATTCCGAGATGATGCGCGCGGCGTAGAAGGTGGCCGAGACGCCAAGGTCTGGCCGGCTCGAATGGGCCGGGACGCCCGTCACCTCCGTGCGCCAGGAGTGCACGCCCTTGTGCGCTGACACCACTCGGCCTTGCGTCGGCTCGCCGATGATGACGGCGGCGACCTCGGGCAGTGTCTCGCGCATGTGGTCGATCAGCGGCAGGCAGCCCATGCAGGTGCTTTCTTCGTCATAGGAGAAGGCGAGATGGATCGGCCGCTTGAGAGGCGATGCGAGAAACTGCGGCACCATCGCCAGACACAGCGCGATGAAGCCCTTCATGTCCACCGAGCCGCGACCGTACAGGCGCCCCTCCTTGAGCGTGGCCTGGTACGGGTCCTGCGACCAGGTCTGCCCCGTGACGGGCACGGTGTCGGTGTGACCGGAAAGCACCACGCCCCCGGCGACAGGCGGCCCTATCGTCGCCAGCAGTGAGGCCTTGTCGCCTTCGGCATTCGGCAGCACGGTCGCCTGGATGCCGTGCTCGGCCAGCAGGTCACGCACGAAGTGGATCAGCCCCAGATTGGAGCGGTCCGACGTGGTATCGAAGGCGATGAGGCGAGTGAGGATATCGAGGGTGCGTTGCATGTCAGGCCTCATGATGCGTGGCGTTTCTCGAGTGTGCGAAAGCCGAGGGTGATCAGTCCCGCGATGACGAGATAGATCAAGGCCATCAGCAGCAGCGGCTCGTAGACGATATAGGTTTCCTGGCGGATACGCCCGAAGACGGCATAGGTATCGATGGCGGAAATGGTCGCGACCAGTGGCGTCGCCTTGAGCTGGATGATCAGCTCGCCATTCAGCGTGGGCAATACCCGTTGTACGGCTCTGGGCAGCCAGATGCGCCGGAGAATGCTGAAGGGAGACATGCCCAGCGAGCGAGCCGCTTCAAGTTCGCCGCGCGGTACGCCGGCAAAGGCGCCGCGCATGATCTCGCCTTCATAACCCGCGAACGACAGGGTCAAGGCACAGAAGGCGTAGATCCACGGATCTGCCAGCACCGGCCACAACCAGCTGCCACGCAAGCCGGGGATATACGGAAACAGAGACCCCAGTCCGTAGTAGAGAATCCACAGCTGCAGCAGCAATGGGGTACCGCGAATCAGATTGCAGAACCCTCGCGCCAGCCACGCCAGCGGACGCGGCCCACGTGCCTGTGCCAGCCCCAGCGGGATGGCCAGCAGGAAGCCCGCCACACTGGTGGAGACCAGCAGCAAGAGCGTCAGCAGTATGCCTTTGCCGATCTCGCCGCGGTACTGGGCGACCCAGTCCCAGTGCATCTGGGTGCCGATCGCCACCAGGATGGCGACGACAATCACGATCAGGACGAGGCGATGGGGCGGAAGTCTGGGCTCAGCCATGGTGGGCCCCCTTGTCCATGCGACGCTCCAGTGTCTTGAACAGCAGGTTGGAGGCAAGCGATACGATCAGATAGAGCCCCCCCGCGGCGCCGAGGAACAGCAGGTAATGGCGGGTGGAGCCGGCCGCCTGACGCGAGGCCAGTGTCAGTTCCGTGAAGCCCACGACCGCCAGCAGTGCGGTGTCCTTGGTCGCGATCAGCCATAGATTGGAGAGGCCCGGCAGGGCGCCTGGCAGCAACAATGGCAGCGTGATGCGGCGCAGGATGGTGAAGGGCGCCATGCCATGCGCCAGTGCGGCCTCATGCATTCCCTTGGGGATGGCATTGATGGCACCGCGGATGACTTCGGTGGCATAGGCGCCCTGCACCAGAGCGATGACGGCCACTCCGGCGACGAAGGGGCTGATCTCGAGGGGGCCGAGGCCGACGGCGCTCGCCAGATGGTTCAGGGCATCGGGCGCCGCGAAATACACCAGCAGGATCAGTACCAGCTCGGGAACCGCGCGTATCACCGTCGTATAGCCGGTGAGCAGATCCCGGGTGACGGGGCCACCCGAGATCTTGCCCGCAGCGCCCGCCATGCCGATCACCAGGCCAATCAGATAGCCGCTCGCCGCTACCTGCAGCGATAGCACCAGACCATCCAGCAGAGCGCCTCCCCAGCCCGGCGGCGTCAGCGACAGCAGCTCGCCGATGCTCATGTTGCGATAGTCAGCCATGCAATTTCCTCATGCGGTATGGCGAAGTCGAGACGAGGGCGGCTTCAATCTCCGTAGATGTCGAAGTCGAAGTACTGCTTGCTGATCTCGTCATAACGCCCGCTGGCACGAATCTCGGCGATACCGGCATTCAGGCGCTCCAGCAGCTCTTTGTCTCCCTTGCGCACGCCGAATCCAACGCCGGACCCCAGGATGCTCTCGTCGTGCGCGACATTGCCCTTCATGTCACAGCACAGTTCGCCATCGTCGCTCGCGAGATAGTCATCCAGCACGAGGATGTCGGCCAGGGTGGCATCGATGCGTCCGGCGAACAGGTCCTGATTGGCCTCATCCTGGGTCTGGTATTCACGCACTCGAGTGTCGGGGAAGTGGCGCTTGGCATAGGTCTGATGAATGGAGGCCGACTGCACACCCAGTGTCTTGCCGGCCAGTCCTTCTGGCGTCGGTGTGATCTCGTCGCCCTTGGCACCCATGACGGCAGCGCTGGTCTGGTAGTACTTGTCCGAGAAGTCGATGACCTTGCGGCGCTGCTCGGTGATGGAGAGTGAAGCGGCGATCGCATCGATCTTGCGCGTGGTCAGCGCCGGAATCAGGCCATCCCAGGAGGAGGTGACAATCTCGCACTCAAGCTCTGCCGCGGCGCAGACGGCATTGGCGATATCGACTTCCCAGCCGGTCACGCTGCCATCGGACTCCAGGGTGGCGAACGGCGGGTAGGGCTCGCTGGCGAAGCCGACACGTACGACGTCGGCCTGGGCTACGGTGCTCAGGGTCAGGGCGATGGCGCCGAGAGATGCGATAGCGGACAGGGTTTTCATTGTTGGTCTTCTCCTGGTTCAGGTAATCGAGCCGATGAACTGCTTGAGGCGCTCGGAAGAGGGGGAGCGGAATATCTGGTCGGGGGTGCCCTGGGCCTCGATGTTGCCCTGGTCGAGGAAGATGACCTTGTTCGCGACATCAGCGGCGAACTTCATCTCATGGGTGACGATGACCATGGTGCGTCCTTCGGCAGCCAGATCGCGCATCACCTCGAGCACCTCGCCGACAAGTTCGGGGTCCAGTGCCGAGGTCGGTTCATCGAAGAGCAGCACCTCCGGCGACATGGCCAGGGCTCTGGCGATGGCGCCACGTTGCTGTTGGCCGCCGGAAAGCGTCCTCGGGTTGGCCTGGCGGTGGGAGTACAGCCCGACGCGCTCCAGCAGCTGGTGAGCATGCTCCCGAGCTTCTGCGCGGGACTGACCGAGCACCTGCATCGGCGCTTCCATGAGGTTCGCTTCGAGGCTCATGTGAGGCCAGAGATTGAAGTTCTGGAAGACCATCGCCAGGCGAGCTCGCAGCAGACGCAGCTGTCGGCGATTGACGGGCTCGAGTCGCTGGCCACGCCGCCGCAGCGCCACGTCCTCGCCCAGCAGACGCAAGGACCCGTCGCTGGGTGTCTCGAGCAGGTTGATGCAGCGCAGCAGGGTGGACTTGCCCGAGCCGCTGCTGCCGATCAATGAGATCACGTCACCACGCTGGGCAGTGAGGTCGATGCCCTTGAGGACTTCGCGTCCAGCAAAGGATTTCCAGAGTCCGCGAATGTCGATGACGGCATCGTCATTCGTATCGGTCATCGGGGTGACAGGAGAGTGAGGCACGCGCGAGTCCTCTGATTGATCTTGTTGTTATGCACTCGGCTACTGACTATGCAGTTGCATAAAGTCATGTGCCTGTATAAAACTATGCATATGTATAAAAATTATGCATCTGTATAACATTCGAGTCAATTGCGACTGACAGACCATCAAATGAGGTTTCCTCCATGTCGAATACCCCCGTCTCCTCCCGGTTCGGTTGCCACTCAATGGCCGCTCCAATGACGCGTGTCCTGATGCGTCGTCCTGGCGACAGCCTGCGCAATGCCGATCCGGCGGTCTGGCATTACAACCACTACTTCAATGCCGAGAAAGCCATCAGTCAGTACCAGGCCCTGGTCGAGATGGTGGAGGAGAGCGGTGCCGAGATCGTCTGGATGGAGGACACCAATGACGGGCTGTCAGATGCCATGTTCACCCGCGATGCCTCGGTGGTGACGCGTGCCGGCGCCGTGCTGTTCCAGATGGGCAAGCCGCTGCGCAAGGACGAACCGAATCGGCATGGTCAGGTCTATGAGCAGGCCGGTATTCCGGTCATCGGTCGCCTGGAAGGTGAGGCGGCCATCGAGGGGGGCGACACCCTGTGGCTGGATGAGAACACCCTTGTCGTCGGCATGGGCTTCCGCTCCAATCGGGAGGGCGTGCGTCAGCTCAACGCGCTGCTCAATCCGCATGGTATCGAGGTGCTGGGCTTCGACCTGCCCGTCTGGGAGGGCGAGGCGGCCTGCCTGCATCTGATGTCGGTTATCTCGCCGCTGGCGGATGACACCTATCTGGTACATCCCAAGTTGATCCCTGCTGCACTCTGGACCTTGATGAAAGCGCGCGGTATCCGCTTCGTGATTGCCCCGGAAGAGGAGTTCCACCAGTCGCTGGGCCTGAGTCTCAATGTCATGCCGTTGGCGCCGAACGATTGCGTGATGATCGATGGCTTCCCCGGCACGCGTGCCGTGATGGAAGCCGCCGGCGTGCGTGTGCGCACTTTTGAAGGTGACGCCCTGTGCATGGCGTGCGAAGGTGGCCCCACCTGCCTGACCAATCCGATTCTGCGCGAGGGGTAATTCACGTTCCATGGCCAGTCGTCGAGACAACAATGCCCGAGAGGATGACCTGATCGAAGCGACCCTGACCTGCATTGCCAGCGAGGGAATCTCGCGCACGACAGTGCGGCGTGTCGCCGAATATGCTGGTGTCTCGAATGGGTTGATCCGCTTCTATTTCGAAGGCAAGGACAACATGCTCTACGCGGCCTATCGCCGCTTTCTGGAGCGCCTGCTGTCCGATGCCTCCGACACGATAGAAGGGCGAGAGCTGGCACCTCATGCAAGGTTGAAGGCCTTTCTTGAGGCCAATCTGTCACCGCCGATCGTGACGCCGCAGACATTGTTGCTGTGGGCCAACTTTCTGCCGCTCACCTATGGCGACCCTCGCATGGCCGAGATTCGCCGTGAGGCCTATCGCGAAACGACCGAGCTGTTCCGTCATCTGGTGGAGGACGTTCTGGTGGCGGAAGGGCGTCAGGAAGATGAGACCCGGCTGCAGCATCTGACCATCGCGCTCAACGGGCTGGTCGATGGCCTGTGGATCGAGGGCGCCCTGCGGGGTGACTCGCTGAACGTGGGCGAGATGCAACAGATCGGCCTCGACGCTGCCGTGAATCTGCTGGGGCTGTCGGGGTGGGAAGCATTGGCGTGAGGGGCGGCATGTCGAGCGGCGCCCACTGACAGAAAAGCCCGCCATGTGGATCACGTGGCGGGCTTTTTTGCTGTCTGCAGAGGGAGTTCAGTCCGTGCAGGATTGGGGGAGCTTACTTGTAGGCAGCGGCCTTGAGCGCAGCGATACGGTCATCCAGCGGCGGGTGGCTGGCGAACAGTTGTTCCATCAGCTTGCGGCTCTTGCCGGTGGTGATGGCGAAGGCGGTCATGGTGTCGGGCATCTGGTCCGGCAGCTCATGTTCCTGCTTGAGGCGAGCCAGGGCGTTGATCATCGAGCCGCTGCCCGCCAGGCCTGCGCCTGCGGCATCGGCACGGTATTCGCGCCAGCGCGAGAACCAGGCGACGATCATCGAGGCCACCAGGCCCAGCACCATTTCCAGCACGAACACGACCGCCATGTAGCCGAAGAAGCCCAGGCCGCCGTTCTCGTCATCGCGCTTGAGGAAGGCGTCGATGGCGTGTGCGGCGATACGCGCGAAGAACATCACGAAGGTGTTCACCACGCCCTGGATCAGCGTCAGCGTCACCATGTCGCCGTTGGCGACGTGGCCGATCTCGTGCGCCAGCACGGCGCGCACTTCCTCGGGGCGCATGCGATTGAGCAGGCCGGCCGAGACGGCGACCAGCGCATCATTGCGGTTCCAGCCGGTAGCGAAGGCATTGGATTGCTGCGCCGGGAAGATGCCGACTTCCGGCATCTTGATGCCAGCGTCGCGCGCCAGTTCACCGACGGTGTCCAGCAGCCAGCGCTCGGTGTCGTTCTGCGGCTGTTCGATGATCACGGTGCCGGTCGAGGACTTGGCCATCGTCTTGGACAGGAACAGCGAGATCACGGAACCGGCCATGCCGATGATGAAGCAGAAGATCAGCAGCGCCGTGTAGTTGATGCCGTTGGCTTCCATGTAGCCATCGAAGCCCAGCAGGCGCAGCGTGACACTGGCCAGCAGCACCACCGCCAGGTTGGTGATCAGGAAAAGGGCTATCCGCATCATGGGGTCAGGTCTCCAATGCCAATATATCGGTAGGGCGCAATTATCTGCCCGCGATACTGACAGTGAGATGAATCACTGGCGGTGGAGCGGGCAGAATTTGCGTCGACAGTCTGCAAGGACAGCAAGGTATCACCACTGGAGGCGACCTGCGTAGCCCCTTGGTCGCGGGGGCTGGGCCGACGTCAGGCCTTGCGACGTCGCGCCAGGAAGCGGCCGAGGCGTTCGATGGCTTCTTCCAGCTGGTCGGCGTAGGGCAGGGTGACGATGCGCAGGTGGTCCGGATTCGGCCAGTTGAAGGCGGTGCCCTGCACCAGCAGCATCTTCTCTTCCAGCAACAGCTCCAGCACCATCTGCTGGTCGTCCTCGAAGGGATACATCTCGGGGTCGAGCCGCGGGAACATGTAGAGCGCGCCCTTGGGCTTCACGCAGCTGACGCCGGGAATCTCGTTGAGCTTCTTCCAGGCCGCGTCACGCTGGGCCAGCAGGCGTCCGCCCGGCAGTACCAGATCATTGATCGACTGATAGCCGCCGAGCGCCGTCTGAATGGCGTGCTGCGCCGGCACATTGGCGCACAGGCGCATGCTGGCCAGCATGTCGAGGCCGGAGATGAAGTCGGCCGCCGGGCGCTTGTCGCCGGAGAGAATCATCCAGCCGGAGCGGAAGCCCGCGCAGCGGTAGCTCTTGGACAGGCCGTTCATGGTCACGACCAGCAGGTCATCGGCCAGCGCGCCGGTGGAGACGTGCTCGGTACCGTCATAGAGGATCTTGTCGTAGATCTCGTCAGAGAACACCACCAGACCGAATTCGCGCGCGACCTGCAGGATGTCCTTCACCACCGCGGGCGGGTAGACCGCGCCGGTCGGGTTGTTCGGGTTGATCAGCACGATGCCCTTGGTGTGGCTGGTCACCTTGGCGCGGATGTCCTCGATGGAGGGGGCCCAGTCCTGCGCTTCGTCACACAGATAGTGTACGGCGCGACCACCGGCCAGGTTGGCGGCAGCAGTCCATAGCGGGTAATCCGGCGCCGGCACCAGCAGCTCGTCGCCATCATCAAGCAATGCCTGCATGGCCAGCACGATCAGCTCCGAGACGCCGTTGCCGACGTAGATGTCCTCGATCCCGACACCCTGGATATCCTTGCGCTGGCACTCCTGCATGATCGCCTTGCGCGCAGAGTAAAGCCCCTTGGAATCACAATAGCCCTGCGCTGTCGGCAGGTTGCGCATCACGTCCTGCAGAATCTCTTCCGGTGCCTCGAAGCCGAAGGGCGCCGGGTTGCCGATATTGAGCTTGAGAATGCGATGGCCCTCGTCCTCGAGACGCTTGGCGTGTTCGAGAACCGGCCCGCGAATGTCATAGCAGACGTTGTCCAGCTTGTGTGACTTGCGAATTTCGCGGGGCTTTCTTTGCTCGGTATCCATGATGCTTTCCGTAGATCTCCGTCACGTAAGGTGTAGGGGCGAGCGTCCAGCATATCGCGGCGCTGGCCTGCCGCGCCACGGCCAAGGGCCAATAGCGTGGTTAAATTTGTGGTTTGAGATGTTCAGGCAGAAAAAAAATCCCGCCAGAGGTTTTCTGGCGGGATTTTCAACTGGCATTCAAGCGCCTCCCGCGGGCGGGAGTCAGGCGAGAGTCGCGTTAGCGCCTTGTTCTGGTAGCGTTATTCGCTCTCTTGCTCACGCGTTTCGGCTCCATCTTCCGTCTCGCCACTGGCTTCCGGCACCGGCTCGGCAGGAATGTCGGCGGGTGTTTCCAGTGTCAGGCGCCCAAGCTTGCCGTCGCGCAGTTCATGCAGCAGTACCTCGGCACCGCGGTGCAGGTCGATGATGCCACCGGCACGCAGGCCACCGCGCTTGCTGGCGATCTCTTCCAGAATCGCGACCCCATTGAAGCCGGACAGCGCCATCAGATCGACCTTGCGCGGACCATCACTCTCGACTCGCTCGGCGTCAGGGTTGGCGCTGTAGGCCGGCAGTGACTTCAGCTTGTAGCGTGCGGTCAGCTCCGCGGGGTAGCGCTTGGCCAGCTCGGCCGCGACGATCACCGCCACATCGGTGTAATCGATGGCGGTGTCACGGATCGCGCCACTGCCGGCCAGACGATAGGCGCTGGCCTGGTCCTCGATCTTCGGCCACATCACCCCGGGGGTATCGATCAGGGCGATGCCACCGTCGATGCGAATCTTCTGCTGGCGCTTGGTGACGGCGGGCTCGTTGCCGGTCTTGGCGATCTTGCGACCCGCCAGGCCATTGATCAGCGTCGACTTGCCGACGTTGGGGATGCCCATCACCATCACGCGCGCATCACGATCGACGCGGATATGACCGGCCATCTCGCGGCACAGTCGCGGGATCTGCTTGAGATCACGCGCCTCAAGCGTGGTGATCGCCAGTGCACGGGTGTTGGGCAGGGCATCGAAATACTCGACCCACTCGCGCGTGCGTGCCGGGTCCGCCAGATCGGCGCGAGACAGCAGCTTGAGTACCGGCTTGTGGCGGGTCAGTTCGGACAGCACCGGATTGGTGCTGGAGTAGGGGAGGCGGGCATCGAGGACTTCGATGACCACGTCGATCTCGGGCAGCGCGTCCTTTATCTGACGGCGTGCCTTGTGCATATGTCCCGGATACCAGCCCAGCATGTCGCTTCTCTCCTGCCGTCAGGGGTATGACGGTTGTTCTGTCACCTCTGTCCTGCCTCCTTACTTCCCGCATGCCAGGAAAGGCGCTCATCCATCAGGGATGGCGCTACATGGCATGCGGGAGAGGAGGGGACGCGTATGGCGACGCATTCTATCAGAGGCGGCCTGGCCATGGAGGCGCGCTATCCGGTCATCACTGCCTCAGCGCTCTATCGACTCGCGATGCCCCGGGCGTCAGGCACGTATCGGCTTGAAGCGCAGCGCGACGGAGTTGATGCAGTAGCGCTGACCGGTGTCAGTCGGGCCATCTGGAAAGACGTGCCCCAGATGGGATTCGCAGCGACGACAGCGCACTTCCACGCGACGCATGCCATGGCTGGTATCGAAGTGCTCCTCGACGGCGGCATCGGCATAGGGGCGGTCGAAGCTCGGCCAGCCACAGCCGGAATCGAACTTGGTGTCGTTGTCGAACAGCTTGGCGTCACAGGCGATGCAGTGATAGGTACCCGGCGTCGGGCTGACTTCGTGATCGCCGGTGAAGGGGCGCTCGGTCCCGGCCTCGCGCGTCACCCGGTATTGCTCCGGCGTCAGTCGCTTGCGCCACTCCTCTTCACTGCGAATCAACTTGTCCTGAGTCTGCGGGTCTTGTTCGCTCATGATCTCTTCTCTCTATCTATGCGTTTCTCGAATGGCGCTCGTGTGAACCTGCAAGCAAGTTCTCCTGCGCGGCAATTCGAAAAGAGTGGCTGCCGGTCTTCACGCGAAACCCGGCACATACCCCAAGAATGCGGGCGTCAGGGCGTGACCACAAGCATGTGGTGGATGCACTTGGCCAACGCCGGAAAAATCCTGTTGAAGCAGGGGGTTGACGAAGGGGGAGGGTCTTTGTAATATACGCGCCACCTCGACGAGGCAAGAACGTTACGTCCCATTCGTCTAGTGGTCCAGGACACCGCCCTTTCACGGCGGTAACAGGGGTTCGAACCCCCTATGGGACGCCACTTTCTTGCAGCGTAGAGACCGGAGTGCGGGAATAGCTCAGTGGTAGAGCACAACCTTGCCAAGGTTGGGGTCGCGAGTTCGAATCTCGTTTCCCGCTCCATTTAGATCAGGCATGTCTTGTTCTAACGTGTGTCCCATTCGTCTAGTGGTCCAGGACACCGCCCTTTCACGGCGGTAACAGGGGTTCGAACCCCCTATGGGACGCCATCTTCGGTCTTGTGTGGTCGCATGATCTGCTTGTGTTGCGGGAATAGCTCAGTGGTAGAGCACAACCTTGCCAAGGTTGGGGTCGCGAGTTCGAATCTCGTTTCCCGCTCCATTAGGAACAAGTGGTGTGACAAGGTCGCGAGCTGAACGTCAGTCCGGTCGAATCTCATCTCTCGCTCCAGAGGAAAAGGCAATGCGATAAGGTCGCGAGCTGGTCCGCCAGTCCGATCGAATCTCGTTTCCCGCTCCAGTACGTCCCATTCGTCTAGTGGTCCAGGACACCGCCCTTTCACGGCGGTAACAGGGGTTCGAACCCCCTATGGGACGCCATGCAGAGCATGATGGTGTGGCAAGCCAGCAGTAAGACAGATGTCGTGAGCACAGGTTCATGACACCCGGTGCGGGAATAGCTCAGTGGTAGAGCACAACCTTGCCAAGGTTGGGGTCGCGAGTTCGAATCTCGTTTCCCGCTCCATTTAGATTAAGCATGGCTTTTTCTAACGTGTGTCCCATTCGTCTAGTGGTCCAGGACACCGCCCTTTCACGGCGGTAACAGGGGTTCGAACCCCCTATGGGACGCCATTCTGTTTTACGCCGCAGTTTTTGTGTTTCGACAGGCGGGAATAGCTCAGTGGTAGAGCACAACCTTGCCAAGGTTGGGGTCGCGAGTTCGAATCTCGTTTCCCGCTCCAGTCGAAAAGCGCAATGATAGGTCGCGATCTGGAACGCCAGTCCGATCGAATCTCGTTTCCCGCTCCAGTCGAATGTGACGTTGCAAGCTGAAGCATGACATAGCAGTACGCCATCGCCTGACAGACACGATCATCGTGTTACGTCACTGGCGTTTTTTTTGTGCCTGAAATTCCTCCCCGCCCTGTTCTGTGCCGCTCGCTGGTGCTTTCCCCGCGTGATTTTCTCCCTCTGCTTGTTTCCCGTGGCGCACTAATGCCTTTCTGCCGTGTGTCTGATGTGGCAGCGCCGAATGCGTTACCATGCGCATCCAATATCTTGCGTCTGATTTTCATGTTCGCGGACGGCGAAACGGTGCCATCACTGTTGCGCAATTGTTCTCAGATGCGTCTTTTCTGCTGTGCTGGCTGACAGCGTCAATCGATTACAGGTGTCCGATGTCACGACCTGCCTTGTCTATCCGTGGCCTGACCAAGGTCTACGGCAACGGTTTTGAGGCGCTCAAGGGGATTGATCTTGACGTCCCCGAGGGCGATTTCTTCGCGCTGCTGGGCCCCAATGGGGCCGGCAAGTCCACGACCCTCGGCGTGGTGAGTTCGCTGGTGCAGAAGACCGCAGGCAAGGTCGAGATCTACGGAATCGATATCGACAAGGACTTCTCAAAGGCCAAGTATCACCTCGGCGTCGTGCCGCAGGAGTTCAACTTCAATCAGTTCGAGAAGGTGCAGGACATCGTGATGACCCAGGCGGGTTATTACGGCATGCCGATGAAGGAAGCGCGCCCGCGTGCCGAGCGTCTGCTCAGGGACCTCGGGCTGTGGGACAAGCGCGACACCCCGTCACGCATGCTGTCCGGTGGCATGAAGCGCCGTCTGATGATTGCCCGTGCGCTGATTCACAAGCCGCGTCTGTTGATTCTCGATGAGCCGACGGCCGGTGTGGATATCGAATTGCGCCGCTCGATGTGGGAGTTCATGCGCCGCATCAATCGGGAGGAGGGCACCACCATCATCCTCACCACGCATTACCTGGAAGAGGCCGAGAGCCTGTGCCGCAATATCGCCATCATCAATCATGGCGAGATCGTGCATGACACCAGCATGCGTGAGCTGCTCAAGGAGCTGGATGCGGAAACCTTCCTGCTCGACATTCGTGAGCCGCTGACCAAGGCGCCGGTGATTGCCGGGTTCGAGGTTTCCTTGAGTGACCCTCAGCAGCTGGCGCTCGCCGTGCGCAAGGGCCAGTCGATCAATACCGCCTTCGCGGCGCTGGATCGTGCCGGCATCACCGTGGTGTCGATGCGCAATCGTGCCAATCGTCTCGAGGAGCTGTTCGTCGACCTGGTCGAGCGTTCCAACGCCGAAAGCGGTATCGCCTCCAATGTTGCCAAGGAGATCACGCAGTGAACCCCCGTCAGCTATGGGTGGCTCTGGTCACCATCGTCGTCAAGGAAGTCCGTCGTTTCACGCGCATCTGGCCGCAGACGCTGTTGCCGCCTTCCATCACCATGACGCTCTATTTCGTCATCTTCGGCAATCTCATCGGCTCGCGCATCGGCACCATGGATGGCATCAGCTACATGGATTACATCGTGCCGGGGCTGATCATGATGTCGGTGATCACCAACTCGTATTCCAACGTGGCCTCGTCATTCTTCTCCAACAAGTTCCAGCGCAGCATCGAGGAGCTGATGGTCTCGCCACTGCCATCGTGGATCATCCTGCTCGGCTACATCATCGGTGGCGCCGTGCGCGGGCTGGGGGTCGGCATCATCGTGACCGCCGTGGCCTTCCTGTTCACGGACCTCGATATCCATCACCCCTTCCTGACCATCATGGTCGTGGTGCTGACGGCGCTGCTGTTCTCCATCGGTGGCTTCATCAATGCGCTGTTCGCGCGCAAGTTCGATGACATCTCGATCATTCCGACCTTCGTGCTCACGCCGCTGACCTACCTGGGGGGCGTCTTCTATTCCATCCACATGCTGCCGGAATTCTGGCAGACGGTGTCGCTGGCCAACCCGATCCTCTACATGGTCAACACCTTCCGCTACGGCATTCTGGGCGTCTCGGACATCAGCGTCGGTCCGGCGATGGCGGCCATCGTGGCCTTCATCATCGGCCTGTTCGCCTTCGCGCTGTGGCTGCTGGAGCGTGGCAAGGGCATCCGCAGCTGAAGATGTCGCCCAGACGATGATGGTAAGATGCGCGCTATCGCGCCAGTGCATGCAACGCCGGCTTCTGCCGGCGTTCTGCTGTTTGCGCCCCTGATCTCGATGCTTTATTGGCCTATTTCACTGGAGTGCTGTCATGGCTCATCCCACTGCCGTCAACGTGCCCGACGAGGCGCGCCCCGAGACCCTCAAGGATGCCCCGCTCGGGCGAGAGTCCGCCTATCCCGAGCACTACGATGCCAGTCTGCTGTTCCCCATCGCGCGGGCGGCCAATCGTGGCCCCATCGGCATCGATGACGCGGCGCTGCCGTTCGTCGGTGAGGATGAGTGGCACGCCTTTGAAGTCTCCTGGCTGGATGAGGCCGGCAAGCCGTGGGTGCGCGTGGCACGTTTTCGCCTGCCGGCAGCCTCGCCGAACCTGATCGAATCCAAGTCCTGGAAGCTCTATCTCAACAGTCTCAATCAGAGCCGTTTCCCCGATCAGGCAGCGGTGCAGGCAACGCTGGAGCGTGACCTCGCCGCCGCGGCCGGTGCGCCGGTCGAGGTGCGTCTGTTGGAACTGGACGATAGCGAGCTGGACGTCGGGCGTCTGCCGGGAGAGTGCCTCGATGACTTGCCGATCAGCGTCGAGCACTACACGCCGTCGCCGGAGCTGCTCAGCGCCGATGACGCCGACATCGTCAGCGAAGACCTGCACAGCCACCTGCTCAAGTCCAACTGCCCGGTCACCGGCCAGCCCGACTGGGGCAGTGTGTGGATCCGTTATCGCGGCCCGCGTATCGATCGCGAGCGCCTGCTGGCCTATCTGATCAGCTATCGCCAGCACCAGGATTTCCATGAGCACTGCGTCGAGCACCTGTTCGTCGACCTGATGGCGCGCGTGAAGCCTGAGTCTCTGCTGGTGATGGCGCGCTACGTGCGGCGTGGCGGCCTGGATATCAGCCCGTGGCGCGCCACGGCGGATCTCGAGGCCGAGGCCCGCGCCAGTCTGCCGCTGCGTCTCTCCCGGCAGTAGTCGTCTCTGTCACCTCGCCAACCAGATAGCGCCTTGCCAGTCAGGTAGCGCCTTGCCAATCAGGTAGATAGCAGCGAGTGATGAGACGGCGTACCGGCGACATGCTAGTGTGAGAATCATTCTTATCTTAAGTCTGTGACAGGAGAGACGATGGACGCGCTGACGTTACTGCATGAACGCAATTCCATGGGCAAGTTGATGGCGCCGGCCCCGAGCACTGAGCAGATGGAGGCCATCTATCAGGCCGCCCTGCGCGCGCCGGACCACGCCGAGCTGACGCCCTGGCGCTTCATCGAATTCACGGGTGGCGGGCTTGAGCGCCTTGGCGAGCTGTTCGCCGAGGCGGAGCGCAACAAGTCGCCGGCCGGTGACGAGGCCGCCCAGGCCGCTGCCAGCAAGAAGCCGCTGCGTGCGCCGATGGTGATCGCGGTGATCGCCAGGGTCACGCCGGACCACCCCAAGGTGCCGCGTGTCGAACAGGTGGTCAGCGCCGGCTGTGCCGCCCACGCCATGCTGTATGCCGCTCAGGCCCAGGGGCTCGGTGGCATGTGGCGCACCGGCGGCTACGCCTTTGACCCCATCGTGCACGCAGGGCTGGGCATGGACGAGCAGGATGAGCTGGTCGGCTTCCTCTACCTCGGTACTCCGGGCGGGCGCCTCAAGCCATTGCCGAACCGCAACAGTGCCGACTTCGTCGAACGCTGGCAGTGAAACGCTGAATGAGCGAGGCCCTTGATGAGAAGCGCTGAGCGAGGGCCTGAATGAGAGAGGCGCTGAGCGAAGCCCTTGATGAGAGAGACGCTGAGTGAGTGAGACGCGAAATGAGCCGTCGCGCTTGAGTGGTGAGGCCTGGCCACCGTTGCCTCTGCCGCGTGATGCGCAGGGGCAGCCGGGCAGTCTCGCGGCGCCGGTCAGCGACGACCTGTCACGGTTTCGTGGCTGGCTGACGCAGGCGATCCCGCTGGCCGCCCATCTGGGGCTTGTCGAGATGCAGTGGTCAGAGCCCGAGCGTGCGACGGGTCAGCTGAGCTGGCATCTGCATCTGCCGCCCAATCTCAATGACAAGGGCACTGCCTTCGGCGGCGCCATGAGTCTCGAGGCGACCCTGTGTGGCTGGAGCTGGCTGACGCTCTGGCTGCGTGCCCGCGGTATCCAGCGCGATATCGTGGTGTCGCAGGCCAGTCAGCAGTTTCTGGCCCCGGTCAGTGGCGACTATCACATCATCTGCGCGCCGGATGACATGGCAGCGCTGCACGAGGTGGGCGAGCGCTTGGCGGCAGGGCGGCGAGCGCGACTGTCGCTGACCCAGCAGCTGTGGTGTCAGGTCGAAGGGCAGTCTGCTCCGCGACTGTGTTTCGAGGCCCGTGGCGATTACGTGGTGCTGGGGCCGTGACGATGAGTGCGGTCTCGGCCCAGTGCGCAGGTTGAGGGCACAGGGTGAAGCGTAGGGCGAGGGCGCAGGGTCAGTGAGCAGAGTGAGAGCGCTGACGCTATCTATCTGAAAGTTTTTGGAAAAAAGGCTTGCGCCAGTCGAAGGTTATCGATAATATACGCCGCGTTCTCAAGGGAAACGCGACGCAGTCGGGTGACCAATGAGAGCACTGATCTGGAGGGGTGTCCGAGTGGTCGAAGGAGCACGCCTGGAAAGTGTGTAAGTCGAAAGGCTTCGAGGGTTCGAATCCCTCCTCCTCCACCAGATTCAGAAAAGCCCGCATCTCACGATGCGGGCTTTTCGCGTTTCTGAGGGGTGGTCTGTCGCTCGCCTCTCATTCAGCGGCGTCTCAGCCGCCTGTCTTCCTTATATTTCGCTCTCATCTATTCCGCTCTCATCGCGCGCGCCAGCATGTCCGCCATGGGCTTGCCGATATAGCTGGCAAAGCTGCGCTCGCCAGTACGGATCATCACTTCCGCCGGCATGCCGGAAAGCAGACGCATGCTGTCCGTCATGTCGCCCTTGCCGGCTTCAGTGACACGAATTCGTGCCTTGTAGTAGCGCGCTCGGGTCGCTTCATCCTCGAAGCTGTTGGCGCTCAGGTGGGTCACCTCACCATCGATGATGTTGGACAGGCGCTGGTTGAACGCGCTGAAGCGGATTTCCGCCGGCTGGCCAAGGTAGAGGTGGTCGATGTCGTGGTCCGGGACCCTTGCCTCGACGATGAAGCCATCGCCGGCGGGCACGATATCGAGCAGGGGGTCGCCGCTGCGTATCACCGCCCCCAGCGTATGAACCTTGAGCCCGACCACGGTGCCGGCAACCGGGGCGATGACCTTGGTGCGCCTCAGATTGTCATTGAGCGCGACCAGCCGCTCTTCCGCGTCGGTGACTTCGGCCTGCACCTGACGCAGGGACTCGCCGATCTGCTGCTGGAATTCCTGCAGGCGAATCTGCTTCTGCAGCTCGTTCTCGCTGATCTGCGAGCGCAGGCGTGCGACCTCGGCAAACTGGCCCGCGTTGTCGCTCTGGTATTCGAGGCTCTCGCGCTCCATCTCCCGCAGACGCTGATTGTTGATCAATCCATTGCGGAACAGCTTGCGATGGTTGGCAACGTCATCATTGAGTGAGTTGATGCGTCGCCGCGTGATGGCCTGGGTATTCTCGAGGCCTGAAATCTGCTCGTTCATCTGCACGATCTGCTCATCCAGCGCCGCCATGGCACCGTTCAAGGATTGGCGACGGACCTCGAACAGACGCTGCTGGACTTCGAGGACTTCCTGCACCCGCGGATTGGTCGAACTGACCAGCGAATCCGGGAAGTCCAGGCTTTCGGCATTGCTGTACTCCGCCAGTAGACGAATCTCACTGGCCCTGGAGATCAGATATTCGGCTTCGACGATCTTCTGCTGTGAGCGTGCCTGGGTATCGTCGAAAACGATCAGCACATCGCCGGCCTCGACATGATCGCCATCCTCGACCTCGATCGATTCGACGATACCGCCCTCCAGGTGCTGAACCGTCTTGGTAAAGCTTTCCACCGATACGGAGCCCGGCGCGACGACGGAAATGGCCAGGTTCGCCATCACCGACCAGCTGCCGAATCCGCCCACCGCGACCAGCAGCACGGCCAGACCGAAGCGACGATAGCCGTGATCGCGCAGCGGAACGTCACTTTCGGCACTGGTGTTGCCGGATGTGGAGTGGGTCATGAGGCGCTCTCCTCGCCGCCCTCATGGCGGCCTCTGGCACTGGGTTTGAGCTTGGTGACGCGCTGGACGCCTGTCGATCGGGCCTGTTGGCCGTTGCCTGCCACGGCCCGTGCCACGGGAGGCTCACGCGTCGGCGCGGCCAGTGACACCACCTGACCATCATTGAGCACGAGGATGCGATCGACCTGCTGCAGCAGGCGCTGACGGTGAGTGATGATCAATGCCGTGGTGCCTTCGCGACGCAGACGCATCAGGCACTCGGCTAGCGCCTGTTCACCGCTGGCATCCAGATTGGCGTCAGGTTCATCGAGTACCACCAGCACCGGTTTGCCGTAGAGGGCTCGGGCCAGACCGATTCGCTGGCGCTGACCCGCGGAGAGGGCGGCGCCGCCATGCGACAGCCAGGTGTCATAGCCCTGGGGGAGTCGCAGGATCATCTCGTGCACCCCGGCACTCTGCGCGGCTTGCACCACGAGTTGCGCATCGACCTCCTGGAAGCGAGCGATGTTCTCGGCAATGGAGCCATCGAACAACTCTATGTCCTGGGGCAGATAGCCGAGGTGAGGCCCCAGCGCGGTCCTCTTCCACTGGGAGATGTCCGCGCCATCGAGTCGCACGCAACCCAGCTGCACCGGCCATAGTCCCAGCACCACTCGCGCGAGGGACGACTTGCCTGAAGCGCTGGGGCCCACCACGGCAATGTGCTCGCCCTTGGCGAGTGTCAGGTTGATGTCCTTGAGGGTCGGCAGGCGCTCGCCTGGCGGGGCGGCGTTGACCGCCTCGAGCTTCAGCCGGCCCTTGGGGATCGGCAGCGGCATGGAAGGCGCCTCGGCTGGCACCGCCTCAAGCAACTCCTCCAGACGCGCGCGTGCGGTTCTGGCGCCGCTGAAGCCTTTCCAGCCATTGATCATCTGATCGATTGGCGCCAGCGCACGTCCCATCAGGATCGAGCCGGCAATCATCATGCCCGGAGTCAGGTCACCGGCCAGCACCAGATAGGCGCCCAGCCCGAGAATCAACGACTGGAACATCAGGCGCAGTATCTTGGAGGTGTTGGTCAATAGGCCCGCGCGGTCGCTGGCTTTGGACTGCAACGCCAGATACTCACGATGGCGGGCTGCCCAGCGCCCCTGAATGCCGGGCAGCATGCCCATGGCATGCAGCACTTCGGCGTTGCGCAGATTGCTGTTGGCGAGGTCCTGGGACAGGACGTGCTGTCCGTTGGCATCGGCCAGCAGCTGCCTGGTCGTCTTCTCATTGATCAAGGCGATCACGGCCAGCACGAGACCCGCACCCAGGGCAAACAGGCCAAACCACGGGTGAAACAGCGCCAGCACGCCGATATATACCGGCACCCAGGGAGCATCGAAAAACGCGAACAGCCCATTGCCGGACAGGAATTGGCGCAGGGTAGTGAGGTCATTCAGCGGTTGCGCGGACGGCTTGCCCGGGGTGGTCAACGAGCGCTTGAACATGGCGCCATAGAGCCGAGGGCTGAGCAGCACATCCAGACGATTGCCGACTCGGACAAGGATTCTGGAACGCACCAGTTCCAGCGCGCCCATCACCATGAACAGGAATACGACCACCAGAGTCAGCATCAGCAGCGTTTCCTGGCTGCGTGTCGTGATGACGCGATCATAGACCTGCAGCATGTAGAGCGGAGGCACCAGCATCAGCAGGTTGATGAAAAGACTGAAGAGACCGACGTAGACGAAGCTTCGTCGGCAATGGTCCAGGACCTTTTGCAGGTCATTGCCTTCCTGTGGGGTGGCCATGATCTCGTTCCCTAGCGTCATTGTTGTTCTTTTTATCCAGGTCACCGTCGTTGACAGCTGCCCTGAGCCTGGATCTTTTCATGATGTGCTACTTGGCGATGGAATGAATCGCATTGCTCAGCAAGTCATATTGGCTATCTATTTATTAGATTTTTATGTTTTGTTTTTCAGATAGCCTATTGAAATATTGCGTCTGAAAGGTTGGCTAGCAAGTGAATATTTTGATGATCATCAAAAACATTTCAGGGTTTTATATTGTTGGTTTTTGCTGTTCATTTTGCTCACCTCCGAATCTATAAATCCACCTGATTCTCGTCTTTATAAAAGTATGGGGTTTCTGGTTTCCTGGTGGATTAACTCTTTTGGTGCTCGGTATTGTTTTTCTCCTAATTTGACGCATGGCAAGGGCTTAAAGGGGTGCTTTTTTATTGTTTTAAATGATTATGGCATTGTTTTTATTAGGCTTATTTTAACTTTCTGTTCCTTTGCATATTGCCATTGCAGGGAAGGTGTCAAAAACCTCTTGTCTTGCCATAGGCCACGTCTAGACTCGTTTTTGACGGGTTGAAGGGGATTTGGCCGGTCATCTTCGACAGTGTCGGGATAGCGTTGGAGTGGAGAAAACACTGGAACTTCAGTGTCGGTGTTGGGGGGGCGTGTCATGAGGTTTCAAGATGGCGTAGCGGTTTCGCCACGATAATAATATTCAGGGGGTAAGGAAAATGTATTCCATGTCATTCGTATCCAGCCGTCTTGACGCCGGCAAGGGGCGTCTCCGCAACGGCGACCGTCTGGAAGAAAGGGCTTTCCAGAGTCACGATATCAGTGTCACGCCGTTTCCCTCTGCGTGGGGAGATTCGATCAAGGCAGTGCGAATGACCCTGGAAGATGCCCAGGATCGATTGTCGGTATTTGAGCGCTTCGAGCGCCCCTTTATCTTTGATCATCTGCCTGCCCCCATGTCCGGCAAGCTCAAGATGATGATCGAAGCGTTGGATGACGCGGGCGAGGTACTGCCCGGGTCTGGCGAGCAGTTCGGCTTTGAGATCGAAGCTCCCGATGTCGTCGTCGAGGAGGTGAGTGAGCTGGGCGGCACGCCACAAGCTGACCCGCAAGATGCGCCTCCGGCTGACCCCCTGACCCTCCAGAGCGATGATGTCATCGGTGAGCCCATCGCTCAGGAAGACCCGCTTGCCCAGGCGCTGCTGGCCAGTGATGACGAACCTGCCGCAGGCGCCGAGCCTGCGCTTCTGGCCGAGCCCGCACCTCTGGCAACGGCGGCGCTCATCGCGCCGGAAAGCTTTGCTACCCTGCGCATCGAGGCGGAAGACCTCACGGACTCAGATGGTGATGGCAATCTTGCCTCCCTGAGTGGCGCCGGTATCGAGGTGGTGTCGGGAGCGCAGAGCCCCCTCAATACCGAGAATGCCTCAGGCAGTGCCTATGTGGACTTCGCCGCCGCGACCGGCGAGACGCTGACCTTCAGCTTCAGCGTTGCCGAGGCCGGCGAGTATGAACTCGCCCTGGGGTATGCGCTGAGCCGCGATGAGGATGGCTCCGAGCGTAATCGCCCGCTGCGTCTGGACGTCAACGGCGAGCTTCAGGATCGAATGTTCGACCTGCCGAGCACCAGCCTGACGAATGACACTTCGGATTTCAGCACCTTCGGTGAGCGTACCATTCGCGTTCAGCTGCAGGCAGGCGAGAACACGGTGTCGTTCACCTCCAACGGTGCCAGTGGCCCCAACGTCGACTATCTGGAAGTGCGTGCGCCGGACCCGGACGTCTACGTCATCCAGGGCGAGGATCTCGACATCGGCCCGACCTCTGATGTCGCCGATGCTGGCACCAATCGCGTGGTGACGGTCGACAACATCGCCAGCTTCACCGATGGCGAGGAAACCTTCCGGGTCGGGGCCGAAGGGGCCAGCTATCTCGATTGGGCGTCGAGCAATGCCGAAGCCTACGGAGAATTTACCCTCGAGGTGGCCACCGCCGGCACTTACAGCGTCACCGTGACCTATGCCAGCAGTTCTGTACGTCCCATTGATCTCTTTTTGGTCGATGACGACACGCAAAGTCAGGTCGGCACCTTCCAGTTCGCAGCGGTAGAGGCGCCGGGCTACTACCCCGATGATGTCGATGATGTGCCCGCGGACAACCAGCCAGGCAATGGCGGGTCTTCCGCGTGGGAAGGCTGGAGTACCGAGACGCTGGAAATCACGCTTGCCGCCGGCAGCAATACCCTGCGTCTGGGCGGCGCGACCAATGGCCCGAATATCGACAAGATCGAGGTGGCGCTACTGGAAGCCGACGAGGTAGATCCTGTCGATCCGGTGATTGCGCCAGTGGTGGTGCAAGCCGAGGACGCCGTGCTGGGCGTCGACAACGGGGCCGCCACCTTGGTGCGTGACGCCGCCAATCCCGAGGCCGGTGGCTTTGTCGGACTGCGCCCGGACTTTTCCGGCACCGGTTATGTGGATTTCGGCAGCGCGCCGGGTGATAGCCTGACCTTCACCGTCAATGTGGCCGAGGCGGGTGACTACGACCTCAACTTCCGCTATGCCAGCAATGGTGCGCGTCCGCTGGATCTGTCGATCAACGAAGGCGAGCCCACCGCGCTTGCCTTTGTCGCGACGGACCCCAACGCCACCAACGTCGACCCTGAAGGCTTCGATGTCTGGGAGTACCAGACCCTGACGACGCGC
Organism: Cobetia sp. 2AS; assembly: GCF_029846355.1. Classification (NCBI taxonomy): domain Bacteria; kingdom Pseudomonadati; phylum Pseudomonadota; class Gammaproteobacteria; order Oceanospirillales; family Halomonadaceae; genus Cobetia; species Cobetia sp. 2AS. Next base: position 240,013 of record NZ_JARWKQ010000004.1, on the reverse strand, counting down.
CTGGAAGCCGGCGACAACACCATCACGCTGGCGATTCCGCAAGGGCGCAACAATGGCCCCAATGTCGATCGCCTGGAGGTCACCACCGCGGGCACGGGGCCGGTAGGGGACGTCGTGGCGGATGACGATGCCTCTCCGCTGGCCTTTGCCGCGGTGGAGCCCCTGCTCAATGGCGCGACCGTCGGCGAAGCCGGCTTCAGCGTCACCGGGCTTGATGCCGACATCACCTTCGTCGGCGTGACCTTCGATGAGGGCGTCACGGTCCAGGAGGTGGTGCCGACGCCGGAAGGCAGCTTCACGCTGGACCTGTCGGGCTTCGCCGATGGAGACCTGTCGGCCACGCTGATCGCCATGGATGCCTGGGGCAACCGTGCCGAACAGAGCGTGGCACTGACGCTGGATACCACCGCCGATGAGGGGGGCGACCTGGCCCTTGCGGGCCCGGAAGAGGCCATCGAAGCGACCGACAGTGCCAGTGTGGTGTTCAGTGTCGTGGGGATCGATGCTGGCTCGACCCTCGAAATCAGCTTTGATGGCGGTGCGACCCGCCAGTCTGTCGTCAGCGATGGAGATACCCTGACGGTCGATCTCTCGGCGCAGGCCCCGGGCGATATCACCGTGACCTTGATCGTGACGGATGCTGCGGGCAACGAAGCGAGTGCCACGGATACGGTAACGCTGGCCGCCGCTGGTGCCGAGAGCCTCGCCGTCAGCTTCGATGACGCGACTCTCAGCGCCTACAGCGCCACCCAGGACAACCCGTCCGACGGCACGGGGGCGGTGGTGGAAGACGACGGCGGCACATTGACGCTGAACGATAACGTCTGGAAACGGGCGGCATTGCCCAGTGACTACACGATCACCGATGCCACCCTCCTGACGGTGGACGTGGCCATTTCCGGCTCGCCGGTGCCCGAGATCGTCGCCATCGGCTTCGATGCGGACTCCAACCCCTTCAATGGCGGCAACAGCGTCTACCAGCTGGGCGGTACCCAGACCCAGGGCGGCTTCGTCGATCTGCGAGGCCAGGGGGTCGACAACGGTGATGGCACCTTGCGCTTCATCATCGACCTGTCGGCGCATGCGGGCACCACCCTCGAGTCACTCGTCTTCGTCAATGACGATGATGCGGGCGCCAAGGGCAGCACGAGCTTCAGCGCCGTCAGCCTGTCGGAAGCCGACACCGGCGACACCAACAGCGCCCCGCGCGTGGTGGGCGGCGGCATCGCCGACCTGAGTCTCGACGAAGGCGCGAATCTCGAAGTCGACCTGCCCTTCGTCGATGACGATGGCGACGATCTCACCTACAGCTTCCTGGTCACCGATGGCGATGGTCAGCCCGTCAGCGCTCCGGGGCTGAGTGTCAGCGACAATGTGCTGTCCGGAAGCCTCGCCGGACTGGCGCCGGGCAGTTACACCGTGACGGTGACCGCCGATGATGGCACCACCAGCACCGACACCGACTTTGCCCTGACGCTCGAGAACGTCAACGACGCGCCGGTGGCAGAACCCGTCGCCCTCGAGCCGTACTTCGGAGAAGTGGGCGAGGACTTCCTCCAGATTCCGCTGTCGGATTTCGCAGCGCTGTTCTCCGATGCCGATGGCGATAGCCTGATATTGACGGCCGAGGACCTGCCGGCCGGGCTCGAGGTGGTCGATGGCATCATCCAGGGCACGCCCAGCCAGGGCGGTACCTTCGATGTCATCGTGCGGGCCACCGACCCGGGCGGTCTGTCAGCGACCCAGACGCTCAGCTTCATCATCGAAGGCACCCAGGTCGGCGATAGCATCACGATCGAGGCGGAAGACTTCACGGATCTCGACGCCAGCAATCTGATCGTCACCGGCAGCGCGTCCGCGTCCAATGAACAGCTGATTCGCCTGACCAGCAATGCGCCGGCCACGATTGGCACCGACCTTTCGGCGGGCGGCGTGGAGCCTGGCTGGTACGTCGCACGCCTCTATGTGTTCGATGAAACCGACGGTGAAGGCACCTTGAGCCTGACCATCGGTGACACCGTGCTTGAAGCGCGCAACACGACAACCGACAGCCTGAGTGCTGACGTGGTGTTGAATGACGACTTCGGCACCTTCGTCGGTAGTGGCGCGCGCGGCAACGCAGGCCAGAGCGGCAACCGCAAGGAAATCGTCTTCGAGACGCCCTTCGAGGTGACCGCCGGTGATCTGGCGAGTCTCGAACTGATGGGGGCCGATGGCGAATTGATGCGAATCGATTCGCTGGTCTTCGAGCGCATTGATGAGCCGGTCAACGGCGCGCCGACTCTCGAAGGGCTGGAAGAGAGCCTGAGTGTCGACGAGAACGGCACTGCCGTGGCCAGCCTGATACTGGATGACCCGGACGGTGACGACCTGACCGTGACGCTGTCAGGTGCCGATGCGGCGCTGTTCCGCTATGACGAGGTGAGCCAGAGCATCGCTTTCATCACTCCGCCGGACGCGGAGCTTGCCGCCGACAGCGACGAAGACGGCGTCTACGAGCTGACCGTGACGGTGTCCGATGGTGAGGACAGCGTGTCACAGGACGCTCTGATCACCGTGGCCGATCTCAACGAGAGCATCGCCATCACCCAGACCGAGTTTGCGGTGGACGAGAACCTGACCGAGATAGGCGCCATCCCCCTCGTTGATGAGGATGGCGTGGCCCTTGGCCTCAACGCCCCGGTATTCGCCATCACCGGCGGGGTCGACTCTCCGCTGTTCAGCATCGATCCGAGCACCGGCGTGCTGAGCTTCACCAGCGCTCGCGATTTCGAGCTGGCGGTCGATGACGACGAGGACGGCGTCTACGAAGTCGAAGTCAGCGTCACTGACGGCGATCTCTCCACCACCGAGCAGCTCTCGGTCACCGTCAATGACGTTGACGAGGCGCCTTTCTCGCCCCTGAGCCTGCAGGCCGAGGACGGGGTGGTCGAGAGCTTCGATACCGATGCCAACAACACCGACACCCAGGTCCGTGACCCGGACAACCCCGAGCCGAATCAGCCCACCGGCCTGCGTCCGGGCTTCACCGGCAGCGGCTATCTGGACTTCGGGGATACCCCGGGAGACAACGTCAGCTGGCAGATCGACGTGGCCCAGGCCGGTCAGTACGACATCAGTGTGCGTTACGCCACCAACAGCGATCGTCCGCTGGATCTGGTGATCAACGGCGGTGATCCGCTGGCGTTGGCCATGGCCAGTACCGACCCGGATGGTGCCGGTAGCGAGGAAGGCTTCGACCACTGGGAGTTCGAGACGCTCACCGTCACCCTGGCGGCGGGCAGCAATACCATCGCCTTGGCGATCCCTGCAGGTGCCAACACCGGCCCCAACATTGACCGCATCGAAGTGACCGCGGCGGGCAGCGGCCCGATCCCGGAGGATGTCAGTGCCGATGAGGATGGCGATCTCGCCATTGTCGCCGCTGACGAGACGCTCGATGCCAGCCAGCTGGCGGCGGCCGTCTTCAACGTCTCCGGCATCGATGACGACGTGACCAGCGTCGCCGTGTCCTTCGATGGCGGCGCGACCCGCAGTGAAGTGACGCCGGATGTCGATGGCAACATCACCCTGGACCTGAGCGGCCTGCTTGATGATCAGAGTGGCGATCTTGTCGTCTCGCTGTTCGTCACCGACGCCGCCGGCAACGAGGCCAGCGCCAGCGAAGTGGTCAGCTTCGATGACGACGACGTGGTGGTGGCGCCGATCACCCTGCAGGCGGAAGACGCCGATATCGTCGATGTGGGCGGTAGCGCGATAGGCGAAGAGACGCGGGTGGTCGATGCCGACAATCCCGATGACTTCGGCAACCATCGTCCCGATGCGGTGGGAGATGCCTATGTGGACTTCGGCTCCAATCCCGGCGACCAGATCACCTTCAACGTCAACGCGCTGGAGGCCGGCAGCTACACCGCCACCGTGCGCTATGCCAACGGTGGAAACGCCCCGCGGCCGCTGGATCTGACCGTCAACGGCACTGATCAGGGCCAGCTCGGCTTCGCCAACGCCACCGGGACGGACCCCTGGGATCAGTGGCAGACGCTGGAGGTCGAGGTGGCGCTTGCCGAGGGTGCCAATACCTTCACCCTGACCATGCCGGCCGGTGCCACCGGCGGGCCCAACATCGACCAGGTGGTATTTGACTTCAATGAGGCCGACGTCGGCACCCCGGCGTTCAACTTCGCCATCGAGGGTGAGGCGCTGACCATCGTCGATGTCGACGGCGATACCCAGGTGCGCGATGCCGACAATCCGGAAACCAACACCGCAGCCGGGGCCGACGGTCTGTGGGATGACTTTACCGGCACCGGCTATCTGGACATGGGGGCCGACGCCGGTGACGCCGCCGAGTTCCAGGTGAGCGTGGACGAGGCGGGCACCTACACCCTGGAGGTGCGCTACACCAATGCCGGCACCAACGGCGCCGATCGCCCCATGGACATTCTGGTCGACGGCCAGAGCCAGGGCAGTCTGGCCTTTGCCTCTACCGGCACCAACGCGGCCGGCTGGGAGAACTGGACCACCACTACCCTCGAGGTGGAGCTCGCAGCCGGCGACAACACCATTCGCCTTGCCAACCTGGGCAATGCCGGCCCCAACATCGACAGCCTGACGGTGAGTCGTGACGGGGTGGAACCGGATCGTCCGGTGGAGCCGGGCGAGCGCTTCTCGGTCAAGATCAACTTCCAGCCCGAAGGCACCGCGGTGCCGGATGGCTACATCGCCGACAACGGCAAGGCATTCGGCACCCAGTCGGTGACAGTGGACGGCCAGACCTACCAGTACGGCTGGGTCACCGAGGCGTCGATCTACGACGCCGAGCCCGGCACCGAGCCGCTGGACATCAGCGCGCTGACCAGCGTGGCGGTCAATGACCGCACCGATGACATCGCGGGTCTCGATCCGCGCCAGGGCACCTACGCCCACTTTGACCAGCCCAGCGCCAACTACGTGCGCGCCGGCTGGGAGATCGAACTGGAGAATGGCTACTACGAGGTCACCATCTCCATCGGCGACACCAGCGGGCCCTACGACAGCCACAATGTGCTCAATGCAGAGGGCGAGCTGTTCAATGACCCCTTCACCCCGTTCCGCCCCGAGGATTTCCCGGCGGACGGCAACCCGTCAGATGATACCGAGGGCTTCCGCTCGGACCTGGTCACCCGCATCGTTCAGGTCAGCGACGGGCGTCTGACGCTGGACTCCCTGGGATTCGACAGCGAGAACACCGAGATCCAGTACCTCGAGATCCAGGCGCTACCGGACCTGACGCCGGAAGATGACCGCATCGCGGCCGAGGACTACGCCTTCTTCACCGATGCCCGTGCCATCGCCGGGGTCGGCGAGAACGAGCTGGAGGTGGACCTTGATCCGGAGGATGGCGGCATCCCCACCGGAGTCGATCCGACATCCGACATCTTCGTCGGCATCTCGGTGGTGGATGGGCGCGGCGGAGCCCTGCTGGAAAGCCTGGGGGATGGCTCCATCCGGCTGTTCGAGACGCTCAGCGGCGAGGAAGTCACCTTCAATGCCAACACCACCGGCGGCTTCGACTCGCTGACCATCTCGCCGAGCCAGACGCTCAAGCCCTTCACCAGCTATACCCTGGTGATCGATGGCTTCCAGGACCGTGGCCCCAACGACGATACCGACGCGCCGACGCGCGAATTCCAGAAGTACACCAACACCTTCGTCACCGGCGAGGAGCCCGAAGTGGTCGCCCGCGACGTGGCCTTCAACGACGTGGTGGAGCTCGACGGTGCCTCTGACGACGCCTATGGCTTCACCTCGCTGGAGATGAGCTCCGACGGCGCCTTCATGTACGTCGCCACCATCAGCGGCGAGCTGCTGCGTTATGACGTCGATCCCGTCGACGGTTCGCTGTCCAATCGCCAGGAACTTGCCCTGCCCGATGACTACTTCGATCAGCCGGGGGAAGACCAGCAACGCGGCATCATCGGCCTGGTGGTGGACCCGACCGACCCCAACGTGCTGTGGATCACCGACAACTATCCGATTCCGCTATCAGGACGTGACAACGGCGTGCCGGACTTCAGCGGCCGGGTGACCAAGATCACCCTGGACGATGGCCCCGATTTCTCGGGAACCGCCGAGGCCTACATCACCGGTCTGCCGCGCTCCAATGGCGACCATGTGACCAATAGCCTGGAGTTCCGCGCGAATCCGGATTACGACGCCGAGACCAATCCCGATGTCCCGAGTCATCTGCTGTATCTGATCCAGGGCTCCAACTCTGCCATGGGTGAGCCCGACAGTGCCTGGGGCAATCGTCCCGAGCGCCTGTTGAACGCGGCGATACTGGAGATCGACCCGACCCGCGATGTGTCCAATGGGCCCTTCGACGTCTCCACCGAACCACTGCCCGACGATGGCCTGAACCAGCGCTTCGATGATCCCGACGGCCACCCCAAGGATGACCCCATCCCCATGGGCGACGGCGAGTTCCTGGTCTTCGATGAGCGCGGCGTCGCCACGGTGCAGGATGAGTCCGGCAACGTGCTCGAGTCCTACTACGACCCCTACGCCAGCGATGCGGTGCTGACGATCTTTGCCACCGGGGCGCGCAATGCCTACGACCTGGTATGGCATTCCAATGGCTTCCTGTACGTGCCGACCAATGGCTCGGCGGCTGGCGGTAACGTGCCGGATGATCCCTCCACGCCCGAGGACGAGCGCTACACCAGTGTCGAGAAGCAGGATGACTACCTGTTCCGTGTCGAAGAAGGGGGCTACTACGGACACCCCAATCCGCTGCGTGACGAGTACATTCTCAATGGTGGCAACCCCACCTCTGGCACTGATCCCAACCAGGTCGACAAGTACCCGACAGGTACCGACCCCGAGGGCACCTACGATATCGCCGGGGTCTACTCGCTGGGCGAGAATCGCTCGCCCAATGGCGCAGTGGAATACACCAGTGATGTCTTCGGTGGCAATCTGCAGGGCAACGTGCTGTTCACCGAGTATTCCGGTGGTGACGATGTCCGCTCCATCACCCTGGATGCCAATGGCAACGTGATCGGCGATGACGTGCTGCGTGATCCCGAGGGCAACGTCATCAGCTACGTCGACCCGCTGGACATCATCGAGAACCCGGCCACCGGCCAGCTCTACCTGCTGACCCTGAATCGCGGCAATGGCCAGAGCCAGATCATTCGTCTCGACCCGGCACCGGGTGGGGTAGTGGACCCGGTGGATCCCGTCGACCCTGTCGATCCGGTTGATCCCGGCGATGATCTGGTCTCGCTGCTGGCCATCCAGGCCGAGGACAGGACGCCTGAGGACGGCACTGCCGTGACGATCGCCACCGGGGCGGAGATCCAGATCCGCGACATCGACAATCCCGAGACCAACCAGCCCGACCTGCCCAACGGCCTGCGCCCCGGCGCCTTCGGGGTGGATGGCAATGACGTGGACGATGATGGCGTGCCCGGCGGTTATGCCGATTTCGGCAACACCAATGATGACTTCATCACCTTCAGCTTCACGCTGGACCCCGAGCAGGCCGGTGACTCGGTGCTGCGCCTGCGCTATGCCAATGGCGGCAGTGCCGATCGCCCGCTGGAAGTGTTCGTCAACAACGTGAGCGTCGGGGTGTATGACTTCAGCCCGCCCGAGGGCCTGAGCGGTGATGCAGCCTGGGCCGAGTGGCTGACCGAGGACGTCGCGGCCACGCTGGTCAGCGGCCAGAACACGGTGCGCCTGCAGGCCACCGCTGACACCGGCCCCAATATCGACCAGCTGGAGATCCTGCAGGAGGCGCCGGACACGACTCCGGGCTTCGATGAGTACGAGGCCGAGGGAGCCGCGCTCGATGGGGCGGTGGTGGTGCTGGCCAGTGAGGAGGATCGCAATGCCTCCGGCGATGGCTTCGTCGACTTCGATGGCAGCGGTGACCAGACCATTACCTGGACGATCGATGTTGCCGAGACCGGCAGTTACGACATCGCCTTCCGCTATGCGCTGGCGGCGACCAAGGCCGACCGGCCGCTAGGCCTGAGCATCAATGGCGTCGACCTGGGGCAGGTGAACTTCGAGGGCCAGAGCAACGGCGATGAAAGCGACTGGTTCTTCCAGAATGCCCTGGTCGCGCTGCAGCAGGGCAGCAACACCATCACCCTGACTGCGCCGGGAGCCGTGGGGCCGAACATCGATCTGCTGAGAGTGCCGGATGCGCCGTCTGACACCTTCGTCCCCGTCTATGCCGATGTCTCGGACGGGTCGCGCATCGAGCTGGAGAGTGGCGACAGCGCGCGCACCCTCAACGAGCTGACCGCCGACTTCTACTTCACCGTGGACAGCAGCGGGCTCTATCGTCTCGACCTGGCCGCGAATGCGGGCGCCGATGATGGCCAGGGTCTGGCCCTGACGCTCAACGGGCAGACGCTGGAAACGCTGGCCTATCCGGGAGAGGGCGATGCCGGGGAAGAGGGCACCTATGTCGAGCTCGAGGCCGGGGTGGAGTACAACCTGCGTGCGGTGTCCGCCGCCGATGGTGCCGATGATCTCGACTATCTGGATGTGACGCCGGTGGTCGGCAACGACAATGCCGACATCGCGGTGCAAAGCGGCGATGCCGCCTATTACTCCGATCGCCTGCATTTCAGCTATCTGGAGAACAACAGCGCCTCGAACGCCGACCGCGACTTCAAGGAAAGTGCCACGGTGACGATTTCCAACACCGGGACGGAGTTGCTGGAAATTCTCGAAGCGGATATCGAAGGACCCTTCGTGTTGCAGGACCCCGCTGCCTTCGACGGCCTGACGCTGGCCGCCGGGGAGTCGCTCGAGGTGACGGTGCTGTTTGACAGTGCGAGCTACGAAGCGCCCACCACCGACGCCGGTGATGGAGTCTTCGAAGGGCGGATCCGGCTGGTGACCAACGACCAGGATTCGCCGGTGGCCGAGATCCATATGGCGGGCTTCTGGCAGGCGCGCGACGAGGGTGGCTGGGAGCCCAACGTCAATGAGGTGTGGGAGGTCTTCGGCCTCGGTAACCGCATCGATGGCTTGCCGACCGAGGGTGGCGGTCAGAACTCGGAGCTCAACGACTTCGATCTGTATCGCCCGATCAATGATGACGAGGTGCTGTCGCGCTACTGGACGCTGGCGGAGGGCGTCAGCGAGGCCACGATCACCCAGCTGGCGGCCTATCACGGCGGTGGCGGGGCGACTCTGGGCATCCACAACCCCGGAGACAAGGGCGAGGATGTCATCTTCTCCAATCATGCGGGAGACAATAACCAGACGATCCTGCCGGTACTGAGCAATGGCGAATTCGCCAGCGCGACCTTCGGTCTCGATGACATCCCCGCCGAGTGGGCCGGGAGTGGCGTGTTCGGGATTGAAGTGGCCAATCTGTCCACTGACCCGTCACTCAACCCGTCAGGCGGCGGCACACCGCCGGCAGATGCCGATGGCATCGAGCGCGGCTACACCGTGCGCATGTTCCGGGCGCTGGATGCAGAGGGCAACGTGATCCCCGATACCTATGTGGGCATCATGGATTACACCGGCATCAACTATGACTACAACGACAACATGTTCCTCATCGAGGGGGTGACGCCTGTCTCTGGCGGTGACCTCACGGTGATCAACAATGATGTGCTGCCGTCCAATGATCGTCTGGTGATGTCGCGCATCGAGAATCCGGTCAACAACCAGGTGGTGCATGACGAGGCCACTCTCACCTTGCGCAATGACGGCTTCGAGGACCTGACCATCGATGATGTCGTCGTCAGTGACACGACACTGTTCGAGTTGACCCAGCCGTTCAGTGCGCTGACGCTGGCACCGGGAGAGACGGCGGATGTCACGGTGCGCTTCATCGCTGATGACCCCAACGATGGCAGCCTCTACGAGGCGAGCCTGATCATCTCCTCAAGCGATTCCGATGAGAGCGAGAAGGTCATCCAGCTTGCGGGCCTGGCCCAGAACCAGTCCGAGAGCGGTCAGGAGCCGACGGTGCAGGAGATCGTCAACGCCTTCGGCTACTCCACCAACGTGGTGCAGGACCAGATGAACCAGGGCGGCCTGGTGGAGGCCAACGGAGACGAGATCCTGTCCCCGTACTTCCAGCGTGCCGATGGGGATGAACCGATCAAGATCACCCAGATCGCCGCCTATCATGGCCAGGGCGACATCGCGCGGCTGTTCGTGCATGACGTCGACAGTCGGGAGCTCGAAGAGGTCATCGTGCATGACGAGCAGGACGGCCAGACGCTGTTCCCGCGGGCGCTCGATAGCGGCGACCAGCAGGCAGTAGTGAGTCTGGATCGCGATGATCCCTTCGGCTTCTACGCCGAGATATCCGACCGCCAGGGCTATATCTCCTGGTCCGACCCGGATGCCAACCTCTACGAGGACACCATCGATGCCATCGGCAATCCCGGCAACAATCTGAATTGGGATGAAAATGATGGCCACCTGATTCGCGTCTATGTGGCCAAGGATGCCGACGGCAACGTGATTCCGGACACCTACATCGTCATCCAGGACTACGCGGGGGTGAACTACGACTACAACGACAACATCTTCCTGGTCGAGAACGTCACTACCTACGACCCCACCGGCGCGGAAGATGCCGATGGCAACGGGCGTGTGGACCTGTACGACGACGATGACAACGACGGCGTGCCGAACTTCCTCGACACGCCTGATCCGGTCGGACAGAGCGCCTTCAATGACGATCAGACGGCCTGGGCGGTCGGGGCCGATGGCCTGAGCCTGGAGGCACGCCTGTTCGACAACGGAGGCCAGGGCGTGGCCTACAACGACACCACGCTGGCCCACCAGGGCGATGGCTTCCGCTCCGATGAGGCGGTGGATATCTCCAACGGCACTCTGGCCATCGGCTATGTCGCCGACGGCGAGTGGCTGGAGTACACCCTGAATGTGGAGACAGCCGGTAGCTATGCGCTGAACTTCTCCGCCTCGGCGGTCTCCGACGGCAAGTCGATCACCGCCGCCTTCGAGCAGGACGGCAGCTTCTATACCGACGCCCAGGCGGTGGCGGTGCCGGACACCAACGCCTTCACCAACTTCACCGATGTGGGGCCCTTGACCTTCGAGCTGGAGGAAGGCGAGCAGGTGCTCAGGCTGACCTTCAACGGCGGACAGCTGGATCTGGCGTCTCTCGACCTGTCGCTGGTGGCACCGGTGGATGACGGTCAGCAGGCGTTCACCGACGATGGCCAGCCCTGGCAGGTGGGCAGCGAGTTCAGCCTGGAGGCGGTGAATTACGATGAGGGTGGCCAGGATGTCGCCTACAACGATTCCAGCGAGGTGCAGCAAGGCAGCAACGTGCGTGGCGAAGGGGTGGACCTGGCCAACGGTGGCACTGCCATCGGCTGGATCCAGGATGGCGAATGGGTGGAATACACCCTCGATGTCGAGCAGGCCGGCACCTATGACATTGCCTTCCTGGCAGCGCGGGGTTCCACCGGTGGCGCGCAACGCACCGTGACCGCGACCTTTGCCAAGGAGGGCGACGCTCCCTATGCCAGCGTCACGCCGGTGGAGGTCGAACCGACCGGTGGCTGGACCAACTATGTGGAAACCGACACTGCCCAGGTGACCCTGGAGGCCGGCGAGCAGGTGCTGCGGCTGACCTTCAACGGCGGCGCCATGGACCTGCAGGGCTTCACGCTGTCCCGGGATGGCCAGCAGGCCTTCAATGCCGGCGGCGTGCCCTGGCAGGTGGATGCCGATGAGGGGCTCACCCTCCAGGCGGTCGACTTCGACGAAGGCGAGCAGGGCGAGGCTTACAATGAGCTCTCCAGTGCCCAGCTTGGCTCGGGGTATCGCGACACCCCGGTAGACACCGTCGGCGAAGGCGAGGCGATAGGCTGGGTGGAGGATGGTGAGTGGCTTGAGTACACCATCGATGTCGAAGAGGCGGGCTCGCACACGCTGTCGTTCGTCACCTCCGCGCCTGACAATGGGCGTAGCATTACCGCCTCGGTGGAGAAGGATGGCGAGTTCTACGATGAGGCCAGTGGCACGTTGCCCAATTCCGGCGCCTGGGGCGTCTACGTCGATGGCCCCTCGCTGACGCTGGACCTGGAGGAGGGGGTGCAGGTGCTACGCATCACCTTCAATGGCGGCTCGCAGGATCTGGCATCGTTCCAGATCACGCGTGACCCCGACATTGCCCCGGCCAGCGCGCCGAGCAATACCGCGCTGATGAGCCTGGTCGACGAGGGCGATATCGCCCCGGTCTCCAATGATGAGGAGGTGCCGATGAGTGATGATGTGACCCTTCAGGGCGTGCAGGATGACGCCCCGGGGAGTCTGCTCTGACCGTGTGACGCAGCACGACGGAGCAATCCGCGACACGGGCGCGGGACGGCAACGGTGGCAGAATGAGACACAAGGCGAGCACTGAGCGCAAGGCGCCTCGCCTGCTGTCACCGTCATCCGTCCCGGCACCCGATGCATGTCACTGCCAGCCTGAGCGTGAGTGAGTGTGAAAGTCAGCACGTCACTCGCGCCCAGGCTGGCAGCGGCGTTTATGGTTCAGTCATGCACGGCTGTCTGCTGTGGCATCGTCTCTCGCACTGCGCACCGCACACCGCACACCGCACACCGCACACCGCACACCGCGCTCTCGGCGCTCCCTGCCTTGCCTGTCTGCCTGTCTGCCTGTCTGCCTGTCTGCCGACCGGGCGATGGATACACACGCATACAGCGTCTGTCATCCTGAGCTGTTATCATGCCCGCCTTCAGACTCACCCCATCGCCTGTCGAACCTTCCCCGAATGCCTGATCTCGCGTCATGACGGCTGTCATGTCGTCAGGGGCGTGCTCGGGTGACGTCGGGCCCGCCTCCGGGATGCCCGGGGCACGAGATGGTGTGAGGCAAGACCGATTCCGCCTGCAAGAGGACATGAGATGGCTCGTATTGCCATGGCACGCCACATTCTGGTGAAGACCGAGGCCGAGGCGCAGCGTCTCAAGCAGTCACTGGAGCGCGGCCAGCCGTTCGAGAAACTGGCCAAGAAGCACTCCACCTGTCCCTCCGGCAAGCAGGGCGGTGACCTGGGCGAAGTGCGCCCCGGCCAGATGGTCGGCGGCATTGATCGCGCCATCTTCAAGGGGCCGCTCAATACCCTGCAGGGGCCGCTGAAGAGCAAGTTCGGCTATCACCTGCTGGAAGTCTTCTTCCGCGGCTGATGCCTGCCAGGCCTTTGCGGCTCCCCGTATTTCCCGGCGCCAGCGTGACGCTTCGTCACCGCCCACCTTTTTCATTTCAAACGGATATTCCCTCGTGATCTCTACCGCCAATCTCACCATGCAGTTCGGTGCCAAGCCGCTGTTTGAAGACGTCTCCGCCAAGTTCGGGCGTGGCAATCGCTACGGCCTGATCGGCGCCAACGGCTGCGGCAAGTCGACCATGATGAAGATTCTCGGTGGCGATCTGGAGCCGTCCGGTGGTCACGTCATGCTCGAGCCCAACATCCGTCTGGGCAAGCTGCGTCAGGACCAGTTTGCCTATGAGGAATACACGGTGCTCGACACCGTCATCATGGGCCACGAGCGTCTGGCCGTGGTCAAGGCCGAGCGTGACCGCATCTACTCGCTGCCGGAGATGAGCGAGGAAGACGGCATGAAGGTCGCCGACCTCGAGGTCGAATTCGCCGAGCTGGATGGCTACACCGCCGAAGCGCGTGCCGGTGAGCTGCTGATGGGCCTCGACATCCCCATCGAGCAGCACCTGGGGCCGATGAGCGAAGTCGCGCCGGGCTGGAAGCTGCGCGTGCTGCTGGCGCAGGCGCTGTTCTCCGATCCTGACGTCCTGCTGCTCGATGAGCCGACCAACCACCTGGACATCAACACCATCCGCTGGTTGGAAGGCGTGCTGACCGCGCGCTCCAGCACCATGATCATCATCTCGCACGACCGCCACTTCCTGAACAGTGTCTGCACCCACATGGCGGACCTGGATTACGGTGAGCTGCGTCTGTTCCCGGGCAACTACGACGAGTACATGACCGCCGCCACCCAGGCGCGCGAACAGCTGCAGGCCGACAACGCCAAGAAGAAGGCGCAGATCGCCGAGCTGCAGTCCTTCGTCAGCCGCTTCTCCGCCAACGCCTCCAAGGCCAAGCAGGCGACCTCGCGTGCCAAGCAGATCGACAAGATCCAGCTCAACGAGATCAAGCCGTCCTCACGCGTCAGCCCGTTCATCCGCTTCGAGCAGACCAAGAAGGTCCACAACAACGCGGTGATGATCGACAAGCTCTCCAAGGGCTTCGACGGCAACACCCTGTTCGAGAACTTCAGCTTCACGGTCGCCGCCGGTGAGCGTGTTGCCATCATCGGCCCGAACGGCATCGGCAAGACCACGCTGCTGCGCACCCTGGTCGGCGAGATGCACCCGGACGCCGGTGAAGTGAAGTGGACCGACGCCGCGGACGTCGGCTACTACGCGCAGGACCACGCCCATGACTTCGCCAACGACATGAGCCTCTATGACTGGATGGCGCAGTGGACCGGCGGTGGCGAGCAGGTCGTGCGTGGCACCCTGGGTCGCATGCTGTTCTCCAATGACGACATCCAGAAGTCGGTCAAGGTCATCTCCGGTGGCGAGCAGGGCCGCATGCTGTTCGGCAAGCTGATCCTCAAGCAGCCCAACGTGCTGGTGATGGATGAGCCGACCAACCACCTGGACATGGAATCCATCGAGGCACTCAACCTCGCGCTGGAAAACTACCCGGGCACCCTGATCTTCGTCAGCCACGACCGCGAATTCGTCGGCTCGCTGGCCACCCGCATCATCGAGTTGAAGGCCGATGGCGTGGTCGACTTCTCCGGCACCTACGACGATTACCTGCGCAGCCAGGGCGTCATCGTCTGAGACACGCCGTGACTGGCTAGTCTGCCCGGTCTGACAAGACACCCTCATCGTCTCTGACGGTGGGGGTGTCTTGTTTCCCATCTCCGGCCGCTGGCTGCGGCAGGCTTCTGGTAGAATGCCGGCCCGCGTGTGTCTGCACAGCCGATTTCCTTTCCTTTCTTCGCTTCACGGAGTGTCCCGCATGGCCACATATGACGTCATCATCATCGGCGCAGGCGCGGCAGGCCTGATGTGTGCCGCCACGGCAGGCTATCAGGGCAAGCGCGTGCTGGTGCTGGACCACGCCAACAAGGCCGGCAAGAAGATCCTGATGTCCGGCGGTGGGCGCTGCAACTTCACCAATCTGGATGCCGGCCCAGCCAACTTCTTCTCGCGCAATCCGCACTTCTGCATCTCGGCGCTCAAGCGCTACACGCCGCACCATTTCCTGGAACTGGTGGAGCGCCATGGGCTGGAGCACGTCGAGAAGAAGCCGGGACAGCTGTTCTGCGCCGATTCCGCCAAGGATCTGCTGGCGATTCTGATGACGGAGTGTGAATGGGCCGGAGCGGAGATTCGTCTGAGTACGCGCATCACCTCGCTGGAGCGCGCGGGCGAGGGCATGCGGGTCGAGACCAGCAATGGTACGCACACGGCAGGGCGCGTGGTGGTGGCCACCGGCGGCATGTCGATTCCGACGCTGGGCGCGACCGGCTTCGGCTACGACATCGCGCGCCAGTTCGGGCTCGAGGTCACCGATACCTACGCCGCGCTGGTGCCGTTCACGCTGACCTCGCAGTGGAAGGAGCGTCTGTCGCCGCTGTCGGGGCTTGCCTGTGACGTCAGCGTCACCGCCGGCAAGGGCCATTATCGCGAACCGATGCTGATCACCCATCGCGGGCTTTCCGGTCCGGCGATGCTGCAGGCCTCCAGCTGGTGGACACCCGGTCAGCCGCTGGACATCGATCTGCTGCCGGGCGTGGATGCCTACGCCGAGCTGCTCGCCCTGCGTGAGCAGCATCCCAAGCGCCAGATCGGCCCCTGGCTTGGCGAGCGCCTGCCCAAGCGCCTCGCCCAGTCGTTGGTCGAGTGGCAGGACGCCGATGCCGGTCGCATCAGCGAGCGCAGTCTCGCCGAGCTCTCCAACGCGCGTCTCGAGCAGCTGGCCAAGGCGCTCAATCACTGGCAGCTCAAGCCGGCGGGCACCGAAGGCTGGCGCACCGCCGAGGTCACCATGGGTGGCGTGGTCACCGACGCCATCTCACAGAAGGACTTCAGCGTGCGCGATCTGCCGCAGCTGGCCTTCATCGGCGAGGTGCTGGATGTCACCGGCGAACTTGGCGGCTACAACTTCCAGTGGGCGTGGTCCTCGGCGGTGGCCTGCGGGCTGAACTGCTGATCAGCACCTTCTCGCCACTGGCTGCGTCTCACGCCATCTGCTGACGGATGGCGGGCAGGCGCTGCTCGACCAGCGCGACGAAGGCCTCGATCACCGGGCGGACCGGTGTGGTCGGGTAGTGAAGCTCCAGCGGTACCGCGCCGAGTGCCGGGCGCAGGGGAATGAACTGGCAGCCATCACGTTGCAGGCGGCGAATGCAGCCGGGCGCGATGGCGACTCCCAGTCCCGCCGCCACCTCACTGAGCAGAGTCTGCATTAAGGCCGGTTGGCGCTGGATGCGTGGCGAGAAGCCGGCATCGCCGCAGGCACTGATGATCTGATCGAACAGCCCCGTCGCCTGCCCGCGCTGAAACAGCACGAAATCTTCCTGCGCAAGCTCGCTGAGGGCCAGTCGCTTGCGGTGCGCCAGACGATGCCCCTCGGGCACCACCGCCATCAGCCTATCCTCGTAGACCGCCAGGGCGGTCAGGCTGTCACGCTGCTCGCCGGGAAGCGGGCGCGACAGCCCAACGTCGATCTCGTCACGCGCGAAGGCATCCAGCTGCTGCTGGGCGCTCATCTCATGCAATGACAGGCTGACCTCGGGATGGTCGCTGGCGAAGTCGCGCATCAGTCCGGGTACGAAGCTTGCGCAGGCCGAGCTCATGTAGCCGATGCGCAGTGTGCCGGTCTGGCCGCTGGCAGCCATCGCCACGCGCTTGCGTGCCTGAGCCTCCAGCGCCAGCATGCGCTGCGCTTCTTCCAGCAATGCCTCCCCCGGTGCCGTCACCTTCACCTCCCGCGTATTGCGCCATAGCAGGCTGACGCCCAGCTCGGCTTCGAGATCGGCGATCTGGCGGCTGATGGCGGGTTGCACGGTATGCAGCTCGCGGGCGGCGGCCGAGAAGCTTCTGTGCGTCGCCACCGAGACGAAGGTTTTCAGTGTGCGGAGTTCCATGCCGGCCCTCGTGGCTGATTGATGTTCAGTCAGTATAAGTCATATCAAGTATTGTCATTTCTATTATAAGCCTGCACTCGCTAGTCTGAAGGCCTGCCAAACCTCCCTTCGTCAGTCTCTGTCGTCTCGCCTTGTCTCCTGTCTCTTGCCGCTGGCTTTGCCTCGCATGCACGCAAGCAAGCGAGCAGGCGGGGCGCGTAGCGGCTGACAGGAGGGTTCTGAATTCGAGTGGAGCCAATATGACGACATCAACAAGTGGAGTGGCCGCGCAGGATACGCGCGGGCCCTCACAACCGCTGTCTGCCGGCGGGCGTTTCACGCTGCTGGCCATCGCCTGTCTGACCATCATGGTGGGAACCGTGGTCGCGCCGGGGCTTCTGAGCATCGCCTCGGCGCTTGAGGTGGAGAGCCATGCCAGCTGGCTGATTACCCTGCCGTCGCTGGGCGCCGTGCTGTTCGCGCCCATCGCCGGGCGCATGATCGATCGTGTCGGTGCCTATCGCTCACTGATGGGCGGATTGTTCCTGTATGGCGTGCTGGGCGCGGGCGGCGCACTGCTGGAAGGCGCCGGCACCGTCGTCGTGTTCGCTGATCGCATCCTGCTCGGCGGCGTGACCGCCGTGGTGATGGCGGGCGGCACCACGCTGATCTCCGAGTGGTATCACGGTCATGCGCGTCTGGCGATGATCGCCCAGCAGGGCATGTCCATCGAGCTTGGCGGGGTGATCTTCCTGTTCATCTGCGGTGTGCTGGCGGGGATCGCCTGGCAGTGGCCCTTCGCCCTCTATCTGCTGGCCTGGGTACTGCTGGCCATGCTGTGGTTGATGGTGCCGAAGCAGTCGCCTGAAGCGCCTGCCGAGGAGAGCGGAAATGCCGGCGGTGAGGCCTTGTCCTCCTCGCTGACCAGCGTCTACCTGGCCGCGGCCATCTCGTTGACGCTGTTCTTCACCGCCATCGTCATGCTGCCGATGCGCTTGAATATGCTGGGGCTGGATGAAGCGGCCACCGGTATCTTCCTGGCGGGCATTTCGCTGGTCGCGGTGGTCGCGGCGATGCTGATGCCGAAGGTGTCGCGTGCCCTGGGTGAGATGCCGACGCTGGTGCTGGCCTTCCTGCTCTATGCCGGCAGCCTGTTCCTCTTCCAGCAGGCCGAGAACATGACGCTGATGAGCGTCGGTGCCGTGTTGTCCGGCATGGGCTTCGGCTTCTCGATCCCCTTGCTCAACCACATGACGGTGGAGCGCAGCCACACCTCGGTGCGCGGTCGCAATCTCTCCTACCTGACGATGGCGATCTTCCTGGGACAGTTCCTGACGTCCTTCCTGGAATTCCTGCCCGGTGACGGCAGCAACGTCTTCGGTGCCGCCGCCGTGCTGGGGCTGATCTTCGCGGTGCTCTATCTGGGCGTGTATCTGCTCAAGCGTGACAGCCGCAGCGCCTGATCGCGGCAGGGTTAACAGAACGACACGTCGCAATGACGAAAAAAGCCCCGCCACCTGACTCTCAGGTGGCGGGGCTTTCGCTGTGATGCCGTGATCATTTGTCGAACAATATTCTCAGACGGCGAATCATCACCCAGCTCATCAGCCCGCGCTTGAGCAGGCTCAGGCCCTTCTTTGGCCGGAACCCGCCCCGCGCCGCGATCAGGCCGCCCACCAGCACCAACGGGCCGCGGTATTGCTGGACCTTGGCCCAGCCGCGGTCGATGGGCGCGGTGGCCTCCTTGAGTTCGCGCATCGCATGGCTGACATCGAGGCGCTGCTGGCTGATGCGTGCTTCGAGTTCCGCACGCCGAGCGTCACGCGGATGTGCTGACCGGCGTCCGTTCCCCTGTACGGGGGGCAGCGCCGGCTCGCGTCGCGCGAGGGACTGTCTGGAAGAACTCATTTCGCCTCCTTGGCAGGCACTGGCAGGCGGGGCATCAAAGGTTTTCGCGTTGGCGCTGGCGTTCCAGTGCGTCGGCACGCACATCCTTGAGGCTGTCGCTGTCACGGCTCAGGTTGCTGAGCGTGGAACGCAGCAGGCTGCGCTGGGAAGCGATCACCTTGACGCGCCAGGCGATCAATCCCCCCAATGCCAGCAGGATACCGCCGCTCAGGGCGATGGCCAGCAGGCGGTGGGTATCCCAGAAGGCCACGACCACCAGCAGGATCGCCAGGCCGATGCCGAAGCAGATCAGCATCAGGGCGATACCCGACAGCAGCAGCATCACGAACAGCCGTTCGCGTTCTTCCTCGAGCTCCAGCACGGCGAGACGCAAGCGCGTCTCGCCACTCTCGACCAGGCTCGCAGTCAGACGTCGGATGGCGCCAAGTACGCGTTCAACCGGCCCTTGCTCCTGCATCAGCGACGGCCAAGCAGCATGCCGACGACGACACCGGCGGCCGCGCCGATACCGACACTGGTCCACGGGTTGTCGTGCACGTAGCGGTCAGCGCAGTCCACGGATTCGCGCGCGCCGGCGGCGAGGCGATCGCCCTGGGCGCTGAGGCGGGCGCGGGTGGCTTCCAGGCGAGTCTGGGCGCGGGCGCGGGCTTCCTTCATGCTCTCGCGGGAATCTTCAGCCGAGGCGTGCAGCAGTTCCTCGACGGTCTGGGACAGATGGCGCAGATCTTCCTTCAGCTGGTCGGTGTTGGCACCGGTCGCGGAAGTGGTGTGATCGCCGATCTTTTGCATAGCCATGGTGTAACTCCTTCCCGTATGTCGAATCAGATTTCGCGAATGGTGAGCGCGGTGTTGTCTGCGCTTGACTCTCGAACTCTCTCTTCCCTGGGGCGCCGCAGGCGGCAGGGCATGACCTGAATCCACTTGCGCGAGACTCTCTGCAAGCATCGTCAGCACGTCGTCATGACGCGTCTTGCGTGGTCATGCACAAGTCGTGGGGGTTGAACGCGACAAACACAAGGGCAAGACACGCACAGAGCACGATATCGCCATGTCACGTGCGGGAGGCATGATCTGGATCATGGGTATGCCACTAGGTCTACATGGGCGGTGCATACGGAGGGCAGATGGCAAGACGGGCAGCCTGGGCTGCCCGTTGCGGGAGGGTCATGCGAGTTCTGTCATCAGAACTCTTTGATCAGAACTTTTTGATCAGAGCTCTTTGATCAGGTCTCGGGCGAGCCGGCGAAGAAGGTATTGATCGAGAAGCCCAGGCCAAAGCGATTCACGCTGTGGTCGTAGTCGATCAGGCTTTCACCGTAGCCGTGGTAGTACTGCACGTAGCCACGTACCTTGCCGAACAGCGGGAAGGAGTAGTCGAGCTGGTTGCCGTAGTTGCCCTTGGAGGGGTTGCCACGCACCATCCAGGTGACTTCGTGCTGATCGGAGGTATAGCCGACCGTGATGTCGCCGTAGCCGATATAGTTGTAGAGGTCCGGGTTGTCATCCTCGTCGGACTCCTCCGGCACGCGCCAGTGCGGCGTGACCGCGATGGCCCAGTCGCCGTTCTGGAACATCATGTCGGCATAGACGCGGTTCCAGCTGCGCGACAGCGGGTCGGAACGGCCGTTGGACTGATGCGCGAAACCGATGCGGTTGCGGGTATTGGTCCAGCCGAACAGCTCATAACGATTGTCGAACTGCAGGAAGGCTTCCGGCTCGTAATTGGTCTCGCGGAACGGCGCCGACGCATCGGAGTTGTAGGCCTGCCACCAGCTGCGCTGGGTATAGGCGAAGAACAGGTCGCCATTGTCACCGAAGATGTCGTCCATCAGCTCGACCTTGAGGCTGAGCTGGTATTTCACCTCGGTCTTGTCCACCTCGCCTTCCTGGGTGACTTCGGCAAAGCCGTTGGCATCCGGGTTGGTGTTGTAGGCCCAGGGCAGCAGGTAATTGCGCTTGTAGGCGGTGATGGCCAGCGGATTCTTCTCGGCGTCGTTCTCCAGCACGACACGCTCCTTGGCGCGCTGCTGGGCCAGGCTTTCATCGAGGGGCGCATCGACGCTCTGGCCTTGTGCTTGCTCGGTCTCGGCCGCTTCCGCCGAGTAGCGCTCGTAATCCGCGTCTTCGCGATTGGAGAGGAAGACCTGCTCGGTACGCGGGTCACTCTCGACGCCGTCCGCCGTGCCCGGTGCAGACGCCGCCAGCTCGCGCCAGTCAGCCTGGCTCATGGCGCCCGCGCGAGCCTGGGCGGCAGTCATGCCCAGTGCTTCGGGGGCGAAGCGCTTGCCGTTGGCCAGTACCACGCGTCCTTCGGCATCCATGGTGTAGGGCACGTCGGCCGCTGCCGGTGCGGCGGCACCCAGCAGTACTGTGGCCAGCACTCCCGAGAGGCGTGCAGGGACGGACCGGAATCCGATGGAGGCAAGGCGGAGGGGCATGGAAATATCCTGTCGGTTACACCGCGGCGGGGGAGCAGCGCATTATGGAGCAATGTTCATGACATGTCTGCCATTCTACTGGTGGCGCAGTGTCCGGTTCCAGCACGAAGATTCCGACAGGTGCGTCGCCTCGATGCGACGATGCATGTCGCTTACGCTGGCCTGCAAGCACCGCTTTCTCGCCCCGTCACTCTTTGCTTCATTCTCTAGTTCATTCTTCACTTCATCCTTTGCTGGGCGGCCGCTGGCGGACGTTTGCCGACAAGGATTGCGTGGGATGCAGCGCCAGTCGACAATGCGGCCCTTGCCTGCGCTTGCGGCCGGTCACGATGTCATCCTGCATGGCTGGCGGCGGCCTGGCGGGGCAGCAGAGCCGATGAAGAAGCGCGGTGGTGACCATTGAGGAGACAGCTGTGACAGGTAACAAGTCCTTGAGACTGATGATGTTGGCAGGCGCCTTGCTGCTGATGGTGCTGCTGGCCTGGGTGCCGGCCACGGCCAGTGCGGACGCCCCGAAGCGTGCTGATGTCCAGACTCAGCTTGAAGACCTGCAGAGCGTCGAGAAGCCGGATGCCGACACCCGTCAGCGCATCGCGGACCTCAAGGATACCCTGACGGTGCTCGACGACCTCGCCGAGGCCACCAGCAGCCTGAATTCCCTCAAGAGTGAGGTCAAGGAGGCGCCGGCGGAGTTGGCGAAGGCGCAGGCCGAGCTGGCGCGCCTGCCTCAGGACTACACCCCGCCCAGCATCGCCTCGCTGGAAGGCGAGTCGGTCGAGGCGCTGGACAAGCGCATGACCTCGATTCTCGACTCGCTGCAGAACCTGCAGGACAAGCTGGCCGATACCAACCGGCGCCTGATCAATGCCCAGAGCCTGCCGGAGCGTTCACGCTCGACCCTGGCCGATGCACAGCAGCAGGTGCAGCGCCTGCAGACCCAGCTGGGTGGCAGCGGCGATGCCGACCTGTCCGGCACCGGGCGTGATCTGATCGAGGCCCGTCTGGCATTGGCCGAGACGCGTGGCGAGCTGAGCCATTCAGAGCTCAATTCAAGCTCCCTGCTGCGTGAGCTGGCCCAGGTGCGCAAGACCCTCTACAGCCGCCAGATCGCCAATCTGGAGCAGGACCTGGAGCAGGTCCAGACGCTGGTCAACGACAAGCGCCGCAACCAGTCCGAGCAGACCATCGCCGATGCCACCAGTGGCGAGAATGCCGCGCTGGCCGATAACCCCATCTTCCAGCAGGTGCTCAACCGCAACCGCGAGCTCAGCAGCCAGCTGCTGGCGATCACCGATCGCGTCAACGCCGTGATTCGCGACGGGCTGGAGGTGCGCACCCAGCTTGATCGCGTCACCCAGGTCGAGCGCACCATGAGCGAGCAGATCGAGGCCATCAAGGGCAGCGTCCTGCTGGCGCGTATCCTGCGCGAGCAGCAGAGTCGCCTGCCGCAGGTCGATGTGCGCAAGGACTTGAAGGAAGAGATCGCCGACCTGCGCCTCAAGCAGTTCGAACTCAACAAGGTGCGTGAGCAGCTTGCCGATATTCCGGGCTATCTCAATTCGTATGTGCTGGGCGAGGCCGCGGCGCTGGAGCGCCCCGGCGGCAATGCCGATGTCAGCCAGATCAGCGCCGAGCTGCGTCAGGCGTTGATCGGTCAGCTGGAGGCGCGCAAGGAGCTGGTCGACAAGCTCGACAAGGAATACGACAGCCTGCTGGCACGCGCCATCGACCTGCAGCTCAACCAGCAGCAGCTGCTGGAAGTGTCAGGGCGTCTGCGCCAGACCATCGAGGAGCAGCTGTTCTGGGTCGCCAACGGCAAGCCGCTGGATCTCGACTGGCTGTCGCGTACCCCGGAAATGCTCGCCGAGGAGCTCAGGCCCAACGTCTGGCGTGGCGTGGTGGCAGGGCTGTCCAAGGGCTTTCAGCTCAGTGACCTGTGGGTGGCGCTGCCGGGCTTGCTGCTGCTGATCTTCATCACCTGGAAGCGTTCGCGCATCCGTGCGCGCCTGGCGGACCTCCACGCCCAGATAGGGCGCCTGAAGCAGGACACCCAGCTGCATACGCCGCGCGCCATTCTGCTCAACGTCCTGCTGGCCATCCCCGGTGCGCTGGCGCTGGCCTTGATTGGCGGCGTGCTGTCGCTGGGCGAGGGCATCATGCTGTGGGCGCTGGGCCAGGCACTGTTGAAGCTGTCGCTGGCGTGGGGCATCTTCGCCATCTTCCGCCGCCTGCTGGTCAAGGACGGCGTCGCCGAGCGTCACTTCCAGTGGCCGGCCAACTACGTGGCAGAGTTGCGCCGTCATATCTGGTGGCTGGGCTTCGCGCTGCTGCCGGTGGTGCTGACCACCAACATCATCAGCGAGGCGGACCTCAATCTGCTCGAGCGCCCGTTGGGGCTGGCCATTCTGTTCGTGGGCCTGATGGCGATGAGCTTCTGTCTGTCGCGGCTGATTCTGGCGCATGTCCCCTTCTTCGGCCTCAAGCTGTTCCGACTGATTCTGGGCCTTGCGATGGCGCTGGTACCGGTGGCGCTGGGCGTGCTGATCTGCCTCGGCTACGAGTACACCGCGCTGCGCCTGTGTGGCCGCTTCATCACTACCATCTTCCTGTTCGGGGCCTGGATTCTGGTGGAAGCCACCGTGGTGCGCGGGCTGGCAGTCGCCGCGCGGCGTCTGGCCTATCGTCGCGCCGTGGCGCGTCGCCGCGCCCAGGTGCAGGAGGGCGCCGAAGGCGGTGTCGAGGTGGTGGAAGAGCCGCCATTGGACATGGAGCAGGTCAACTCCCAGTCGCTGCGTCTCTCGAAGCTGATTCTGGTCATCAGCTTCCTGTCGATCTTCTATGTGGTGTGGGCCGATCTGCTCAATGTGCTCAGCTATCTCGACAGCGTGGTGGTGTGGGAAATCGCCGCTTCCGTCGAGGGCGATTCGGCGACGCCCATCTCGCTGGCGGACCTGATCGCGGGCATGATCACCCTCGCCGTGGCGGTGATGATGGCGCGCAACTTGCCGGGCCTGCTGGAGGTCTCGATCCTGTCGCGGCTCGAGCTCAAGCAGGGCTCCAGCTACGCGATCACCTCGCTGCTGTCCTACGTGATCATGGCCACCGGCTTCGTGATGACATTGGGCAGCATGGGCGTCAGCTGGGACAAGCTTCAGTGGCTGGTGGCGGCGTTGAGTGTCGGGCTGGGCTTCGGTCTGCAGGAGATCTTCGCCAACTTCATCTCGGGCCTGATCATCCTGTTCGAGCGCCCGGTGCGCATCGGCGACACCATCACCATCGGCAACCTGCATGGCACGGTCAATCGCATCCGGATTCGCGCCACCACGGTAACGGACTTCGATCGCAAGGAGATCATCATCCCCAACAAGGTGTTCGTCACCGACCAGCTGATCAACTGGTCGCTGTCGGACAACGTCACGCGGGTGGTGCTCAATTTCGGTGTCGCCCATGGCAGTGATCTGGATCTGGCGCATCGTCTGCTGATGCAGGCCGCCCAGGAAAACAGGCGGGTGCTCAAGGACCCGGAGCCGCTGGTGTTCTGCCTGACCTACAACCAGGACAACTTCGGTTTCGAGCTGCGCATCTACGTCAATGACCTGACCGATCGCCTCTACGCCACCGATGAGATCAACCGCTGGGTGGACGCACGCTTCCGTGAGCATGGTCTCAAGGTCGCCTTCCAGCAGATGGATGTCTGGCTGCATCGCGACGATGGCACCGAGCGCCTCGTCGAGCAGCGCAGCGCCTCGGCGGAGCCGTTGCGCCCCGCCAGCGGCTCGCCGGAAAGCAGCGAGGCGGAAAGCACGGAGTATCAGAGCAGCGAGCACCGGGAAGGTGGTGCGCTGATCGCGCGTCGCAAGCCCGCCGAGGGTCTGGCAGGCCGTGAGGACGCCGGGCTGCGCGAGGCCGCACCGGACGCCGATGGCGGTGACGGCGGCGGAGATGCCGGCGGTCGCTGACGCTGAATCCTCTCGCTCATCTCATTGAATGCCGCATGGCATCACGCACAAGGCGCCCCGCGGGGCGCCTTGTGCGTGATGGGCTCTCCAGTGCGTTTACAGAACGGGAGGGGCTAGCCAGCCCTGACGCCACGCATCATTGGTTCAATTCGGGCTGCGTGGCTGACGGGGCCTGCCCCTGACCCTGACCCTGACCCTGACCCTGACCCTGGCTCGCCTCACCGGCAAAGGGAGCAGGGGCCTCGAATTCCAGCACCCAGCGGCTCAGGAAACTGGCCTGCTTGAGGCGATCGAGTGTCGCCAGCAGGCCAGGGCCGATCTCGATCGGGCGCAGCGCATCGCCCAGTTGCTCGCGCATATGCTGAGCGCTGCCCTCGCCACTCACCTCGGGATGCAGTGCGCCCAGCTGGCTGTCGCTGGCCACCGCCTGCTGACCTTCCAGACTCAGCCACCAGTCGAGAAAGGCCTCACCGGCCTCGGGGTGAGGTGCCTGCTGGGGGACGAAGGCTAGCCGGCGCTGAATCAGCACGTAGTCTTCCGGCACGATCACCACCAGTTCCGGATGGGCGCGGGCAAAGGTCACCGCGTAGGGGCCGACCAGGTTGTAGGCGATGTCCACCTCGCCGCTGGCCAGTGCCTCGAGCATGGCGCCGGTGGTGCTGACCAGTCTGGCATCGGCCCGACCCATGGCGCGCACCAGCGTCCAGTAGCGCGGCGATTGACGGGCATCGGACACGGCATAGGTAAAGCCGGAGCCGCTGCGGCGCGGGTCGTAGCTGATGATGCGGCCGCGCAGCTGCTCGCGGCGCGTCTCGAGCAGGTGCCAGAAGTCGCGATGGCTGCGCAGCACATCGCGGGGATTGCGCAGGCCGTCGAGGTCCGCCAGACGCTTGAGCGCATCACGTCGCGCCACCATCACGATCGGCTCGAAGCTCATCGCATACAGCTCATTGCGCCAGCGTGAGTTGGCCGGCCAGGCGGCCAGATTGGGGGCCTCGAGTGCCAGGGCGTGACCCTGATTGGCGAGTCGGTACTGCAGCCCCATGGCCGAGGAAATCATCAGATCGGCCTGCGGTGTCAGCGGCGCCTGCAGGTACTGTGCTTCAAGCCCGAGGGCGGAGCGGTTGACGTAGTGCAGCACTCGCTCAGGATGCTGGCGGCTGTAACGCAGCAGCAGCGGGCGAATCTCGGGCAGGTCCAGCGCAGCGTGAATGGTCAGGTCGGCCGCGAGGCTGGCGTCGCTGTCAGGCGCGGGCGGCGTGACTGGCTGACCGCCCTGCAACCACAGCGATTGATGCTCTTCGAGCAGCGGGTCAAACGCTGCCTGGGTCGCCGCCCGGGTCGCCGCCTGACTGACGGGGCTCAGAAGCACGGCCAGTGCCAGGCAGGCCGTCAGCCGTCCAGCGCGCTGTCTGCCCGGGCGGTGATGATCCGGGCGGTGATTGTCATGACCGTGATGGTCAGGGCGCTGCTGCTTGGTTGGCGGTCGTCTCGCTAGCATGCTGTGCCCCCTGTCTTTGCAGGCTTGCCGGCCTGCGCTGATTCATCATCCCCACCCACTCTCACCTCAGGCGCTGCACAGGGCGCCAGATGCAGACTGACGCATAGCCCGCAGGACGCGCCTGTCTCGTCTGTGCCGTTTGCGTCGGCTGCGCGAGTTGCATCGTCTGTGCGGGATGCAGAGTCAGCAGCCTGCGTCACGCTACGTGCTGTCGCGTCGCTGAGCGTCAGGCGCGCGTCGTGATGTCGCGCGATGCCATCGACGATCGCCAGCCCCAGTCCGGCGCCTTCGTGATGCTTGAGCTCATCGGGCTGCTGCGCCGGCGCCTGATCATGACTGTCGGGCTGGGTGTTGCGGTGGAAGGGGCGCAGTACCAGCAGGCGTCGCTCGGCGTCGATGCCCGGGCCGTCATCCTCGACACTCAGCCGCCAGCGGCCCGCCAGTGCGGCGCTGTCCGGTTGCGTGAACGTGGCATCGCTCGGTGCCGCCATCCGGCTCAGGGTGAGTGTGACGGTGCGCGCGCCGTGCTTGCAGGCATTGTCGATCAGGTTGGCCAGTGCCTCCTCGAGCTGCCACTCGACGCCCAGCGTCCAGGCGGCGCCATCGATGTCCGGGGCTATCTCGAGACCGAGGTCCACTCCGGCGCGATCACAGCGCAGGAACAGCCGGCTGACGGTGGCGCGTGCCAGCGCCGACAGCTCCAGCGGCACGCGCGGCGGCTGCACCTCCGGGTTGTTGAGGCGTGTCAGCGACAGCAGCTGATTGGCCAGATGGGCGGTATGGCTGGCGGTGGCCTGCATCTGCCCCAGCGCGGCATGCCAGGCGCTGGGGTCCTGCTGGCGCAGTGCCAGCTCGGCGTGCGCGGAGAGTCCCGCCAGCGGGGTGCGCAGCTGGTGCGAGGCATCACCGATGAAGCGCTCCTGGTTGGCGCGCACGCGGCGCATGCGCGCCAGCAGGTCATTGATGGTGTGCTTGAGCTCCTCGAGCTCGCGCGGCAGGGGCAGGTTGAGCGGCGCCAGACTGCGCGAGTCGCGTTCGCGAATGGCGCGGCGCAGGCGGGTCAGCGGCGACAGCGCCAGCCGGACGCCGATCAGCACCACCAGCAGTGCCAGCGTGGCCATGCCCGCCAGACGCACCAGCGAGCCACTGAACAGCTCACGCGTCAGGGTGTCTCGCCCCTCGCGGGTATGGGCGACGCGAATGCTGTAACGCTGGCCGTGGCGTGGGTCATCGCCCCAGCCGCCCAAGCGGGTATCGAGGCTGCCCAGCCGCAGTGCCTGTCCCTGCCAGGCGATATCGCGAAACGACAGCTCGCCGCTGCGTCCAAGCGATTCCTGCGGGGCCAGGCGACCATTGGCGGCGCGATTGGCATCCGGCAGGTGGGTATTGCCGGTGACCTGCTCGCCATCGGCGTCCACCAGGCTGTAGAAGACGCGCTCCTGGGCGTCGGTGGCCAGCATCTCGAGGGCGGCGGGCGGCAGGTCGAGCCACAACTGGCCATCCTGCCATTTGACCTGCTCCGCGATGGTGACCAGCGAGGCTTCGAGCAGCCGGTCGTAGGCGCGGTCCGCTGCCTCACGCGCCGACAGGAAGGCCTGCACTAGCAAAAGTGTGCCCAGCGCCAGCAGAGGCAGCAGCAGCCAGCTCAGCAGGCGCCGATAGAGGCTGATGCTGCGTTTTGCCTCTGTCTGTGGGCGTGGTGAGGGTGCGGAATTCAAGCGCTGCCGTCCGTGGTCTGTTCCAGTAGATAGCCAAGGCCCCGGATGGTGCGCAGATTGACGTCGCTGCCTTCCAGGCGCTTGCGCAGGCGATGCACATAGACCTCGATGGCATTGTCGCCCACGGCTTCCTCCTCGCCGAAGGCCTCACGGGTCAGACGCGCCTTGTCCACCGGCTCGCCGGCATGCTGGATCAGGCAACCCAGCAGGCGCTGTTCACGGGGCGGCAGCGCCAGCGGGGCATCGGCGAGCAGAAAGCGTGCATTGAGTGGCTCGAAGGCCAGGCTGCCGAGGGTCAGGCGTGGGGCGATGCCAGGCGAGGGCGTCGGCTGCTGGCTGGCCTGCTGACTGGCCTGAAGAGTGGCATGGCGGCGCAGCAGGGCGCGCACGCGGGCTTCCAGCTCATCGAGCACGAAGGGCTTGGCAAGATAGTCATCGGCGCCCAGGTCCAGCCCGCGCACGCGATCTTCGATGGCGCCGCGCGCGGTGAGAATCAGCACCGGTGTCTGGCGGTCGTGCTGGCGCAGCGCGGCGAGAATCTCGAGCCCGGAAGCGCCGGGCAGGTTGAGGTCGAGCACGATCAGCGCGAATCCGTGATCGTGGTGGGTCGCCAGGCGGGCAAGCGCCGCGGCGCCGTCGGCCAGGTGGGTGACCGCAAGGCCCTCGGCGGAAAAGACGCTGCACAGCGTGCTGGACAGCAGGGCGTCGTCCTCGACCAGTAGCAGGGCCGGGGGCGGTGCGGTGGCTGGGCCATGTGCTGAAGCGTCAGCCGCTGAGGCGTCAGCCGCTGAGGGGAGTGAGTCGGGAGAAGTCATCCGGGCTCCGCAAGGGCGCGTCAGGTACGCGACAAGAGTGGTGAGAGTCAGGCTCAGGGGCGGTCTGCGACCTGCAATGGCCGCTTGAA
Source organism: Cobetia sp. 2AS (assembly GCF_029846355.1). Lineage (NCBI taxonomy): Bacteria > Pseudomonadati > Pseudomonadota > Gammaproteobacteria > Oceanospirillales > Halomonadaceae > Cobetia > Cobetia sp. 2AS. The sequence continues at coordinate 210,413 of NZ_JARWKQ010000004.1, read as the reverse complement.
GGCGCAATATTGCCTCAAACAGGCAGCCAATGGCGCTTGCGCCAGCGTATCATTGGTGGCCTGTTTCGTGTCGCTGACAAGGAAGCCAGCATGCCATCCGTTCCGCTATTGCAGCGCCTCAAGGCGCGCGCCTCTCGTCTCTCGTCAGCCCATTGGCTCACGGCTGTCACGTCGCTCAGGGCTGTCACGTCGCTCAAGGCTGCCACCTCGCTCAAGGCTGACGCGCCGCTCAGACCGCTGCTGACCTCGCTGGCGCTGGGGGTGGTGGGCGGTTGGCTGTTCCAGCTCACCGGCATGCCGCTGGCGTGGATGCTGGGGCCGCTGGTCGCCAACCTGCTGGGCGCGATGGCCGGGCTGAAGCTTGGTGTGCCGGACCGCCTGCGCAACCTGTTTCTGGGCGTCCTGGGCCTGACGCTGGGTGCGCGCGTCTCGCCGGAGCTGGTCTCGCACCTTTCCAGCTGGTGGTTGTCGGCGTTGCTGTTGCTGGCGGGGGTGTGGGCCTCGACGCTGGCCTGCGCCGCCTGGTATCGCCGCTGTGGTTTTGACGCCACCAGCGCCTGGTTCTCCTCGGTGCCCGGCGCGCTGACGGCGATGGTGGTGATCGGCGAGCGCATCGGGGGTGATCCGCAGCGCATCGCGGTGGCGCAATCGTTGCGGGTGCTGCTGGTGATCATGATTCTGCCGCCGCTCTATTGGGTGCTGGAAGGTGCGGCGGGCACGCCCGGCATCGGTAGCGATGTGGCGGTAAGCGGCCTGTGGCTGATCGCGGTGCTGCCGATTCTGCTGCCCCTGGCCAGGCGACTGCGCATTCCCAATGCCTCGCTGCTGGCGCCGTTGTTGCTGGCACTGGTGCTGTCGCTTGGCGACGTGGTGCGTTTTTCGCCACCGGTGTGGGGCACCGATGTCATGCAGCTGGTGCTAGGTTGCGCCATCGGGGCACGCTTCAAGGGCCTTACGCCGCGGGTACTGGTCGGGGTGATGGGTCAGTCGGGCGTGGCGACCCTGATCTCGCTGTCGGTGCTGGGCTGCTTTGCCGAGCTGATCCATCAGCTGATGGGCGTGCCGCGTGACGTGGCCTTCCTCGCCCTGGCCCCCGGCGGTATCGGCGAGATGGCGCTATTGGCGGTGGCGCTCGATCTCGACCCGATCTTCGTCGCCTTTCACCATCTTCTGCGCCTGATCGTCCTGATGCTGTTGCTACCGGTGATGGCGCGTCATTTCCGTCACCGCCGAGCGCGTGAGGCGACGCAATAGCCCGTGGCGTGATCTCCCCTTGTGAGGGCGGCGATGCGCTGTTATAGTGTGCGCCTTGATCACGCCAAGTGCTTGAAGTTCAAGCGATTGGCTCGGTAGTTCACCGAATGATCATATTTGTGGTGGCCCTGTCGGTCCTCCCGCAATGCTAGGCTGCAAACCCCGCCAGGCCCGGAAGGGAGCAACGGTAGTGGCTGACGCGTGTGCCGGGATGTGGCTGATGGGGCCGCCTCCATTTCAGGGCCCTGAAAGTGGCTGCTCGTGAAATGTCCGCATCATCCCGCCTGCTGCGCAACGCTCTATCTCAAGCCCTCGCAAGCCCCCTGCAAGACTTCGCTTCACGCTGCCTGAAGCCTTTAGCCACACCCTCGCTGTCTGAACCTGTCGTCTCCTGCCTGACCCGAGCCCCGCTTGGCGTTTCGTCGTGCCCGCAATTCGGGGGCGCACCACGCCTGTCATCCGGCCTCGCGCCCTCAATCCTGCTGCGCAAGTGGCATCGTGCTTTGAAGCCACACGGCAAGTCGCTAGAATGAGCGCATTCTCAGCGAGGCCTCGTCATCGGTCTCCGTCTGTCGACCGTCGGGGGTGAAGCCCAGCCGGGTCGTGCAGGTTTCAGCTCATGTTTCAGATCGCCCAAGGAATGCCCCGCTCAATGAGCTATCAGGTATTGGCGCGCAAGTGGCGCCCGCGCAATTTTCACGAACTGATCGGTCAGGAGCATGTCAGCCGTGCGCTGGTCAATGCCCTCGATCAGGGGCGCCTGCACCATGCCTATCTGTTCACCGGGACCCGCGGTGTCGGCAAGACGACGCTGGCGCGCATTCTGGCCAAGTGCCTGAACTGTGAAGAGGGTGTCAGCTCCAGGCCGTGTGGCGTGTGTGGCACCTGTCGCGAGATCGATGAGGGCCGCTTCGTCGACCTGATCGAAGTCGACGCCGCCTCGCGGACCAAGGTCGAGGACACGCGTGAGCTGCTGGACAACGTCCAGTACGCGCCGACCCAGGGCCGCTACAAGGTGTACCTCATCGATGAGGTGCACATGCTGTCGACCCACAGTTTCAATGCGCTGCTCAAGACGCTGGAAGAGCCGCCGCCACATGTGAAGTTCCTGCTCGCGACCACTGATCCGCAGAAGCTGCCGGTCACCATCCTGTCGCGCTGCCTGCAGTTCACGCTCAAGAACATGCCGCCGGTGCGCGTGGTCGAGCACCTGTCTGACATTCTCGCCCGCGAGGAAGTCAGCTTCGAGGAAGACGCGCTGTGGCTGCTCGGCAAGGCCGCTGATGGCTCGATGCGTGACGCCATGAGTCTGACCGATCAGGCGATCGCCTTCGGCCATGGTCAGGTGCGGCGCGAAGATGTCGCCGCCATGCTCGGCACGCTGGATCACCGCCACGTGCTGGCGCTGCTGGAGTGTCTGGCCTCGCTGGACGCCGCGAGTCTGCTGGCGGAGGTGGCGACCCTGGCCGAGCAGGGGCCGGACTACGGCGGGGTGCTGGATGACATGGCCTCCGTCTTCCACCGTCTGGCGATCGCCCAGATGGTGCCGAGCGCACTGGACAACGGGCATGGCGACCGTGATGCGCTGCTGGCGCTGGCCAGCCGTTTCACCGGTGAAGACGTGCAGCTCTATTATCAGATCGCCCTGCAGGGGCGTGGCGACATGGCCAACGCCCCGGATGCGCGCACCGCGCTGGAAATGACGCTGCTGCGCATGCTGGCCTTCCGCCCGCAGGGCGTGCCGCGCCCGGCGCAGACGCCGCTGCCGATGACCGGCCAGGCGGAGGGTGCGAACGCGCCTGGCGCTCAAACTCCGGCGCCTGTCCAGCAAGCGCCTGTCCAGCAAGCGCCTGTTCAACAGGCTTCTGTTCAGCAGGCTCCTGTTCAAGAAGCTCCGGTTCAGCAAGCACCTGTCCAGCAGGCTCAGCCTCAGCAAGCGCCGGTGGCCCCGATGGCGCCCGCGCCCCAGCCTGCTGCACCAGTTGCCGCGCCAGCGACCGAAGCACAGCCGCCGATGGCCGACGAGCCGCCCCCGTGGGCGACGGAGGACGTTCCGCAGGACGCCCGGGATGCCGGCTTTCGCGACGTAGCGCAAGACGCGCCCCAGCCAGCGGCTGCGCCAGTGTCGGCGCCAGCGCCAGAACATGCAGCAGCCCCCGCACAGGCGCCCGCAGCGCCAAGCTCGGCGATGTCACGCCTGAGTGCCGCCTTCGGTTCCGCGCCGGCACAGCCAGAGGCTGCTGAGTCATCGGCTCCGCAGCCCGCTGAAATGGCAGCGCCGCAGCCTGCTGAATACTCAGCGCCAGCACAACCCGAGCCCGTTGCATCGCCGGCGCCAGAGCCGGTCGTGTCTGAGCCGGTCGCAAACGAGCCAGCCGTGGCAGCGCAACCGCTGGCGGAGCCTGCTCCCGCACCGGCGCCGGCACCCGCGGCTGCTCCCACGCCTGCGACTGCGCCGAGCGCTCCGAGTGCCGATGGTCGCTTGAATCACGCCGCGTGGCTGGAGCTGTTCCCCTCACTGGGGCTGGGCGGCATCACGCGCAATATCGGCGCGCATTGCCTGGTCGAGCACGATGACGGCACCCACCTCAAGTTGAGGCTGGACCCCGCTCAGTCGGCGATGATGGCCGAAGTCCATCAGGATCGCATTCGCAAGGCGCTGGCGGGCCAGGGCGTGGAGCGTGTGCTGGAGATCAGCGTCGCGCCGCTGCCGGAAGGTCTGGAAACGCCGCACAGTCGTCGCATTCGTCTGCTGGGTGAACGTCATGTGCGCGCGGTTGAAGCCTTGCGTGCTGACCCGCATATCCAGTCCATGGAGCAACAGCTGGGCGCGCGTCTGATCGAGGAAAGCGTCAACTCCTTCGAGCCGGACGATTTCTGACGCTCTGGGCAGTTTCGACCGAGCGTCGGCGGTGCCGGGCATCGCTGACGCTTTCCCGGATTCGCGGTGCGTGTGCCGACAAGGCACACACACCACAGGCCGGAGGTGCCACGACATGGCACGTCCGGCAGACAGAATTTATCGTTAGGTCATGTTCAACACGTTATTGATGAGGTGAGCCATGTTCGGTGGAAAAGGCGGTATGGGTAACATCATGAAGCAGGCGCAGGAAATGCAGGAGCGCATGCAGAAGGTCCAGGAAGAAGCCGCCAAGGCGGAAGTCCAGGGCGAATCCGGCGCGGGCATGGTCAAGGTCACCATGAACGGTCGTCATGACGTCGCGCGCGTCGAGATCGATCCGAGCCTGATGGAAGAAGACAAGGAGCTGCTGGAAGATCTGCTGGCGGCCGCCGTCAATGACGCGGTGCGCAAGGTCGAAGTCAATTCCAAGAAGCAGATGGAAGAGGCGACTGCTGGCATGAACCTTCCGGCCGGCTTCAAGATGCCGTTCTGATGGGATTTTCGCCGCTGGTAGATCAGTTGCTGGATGCCTTGCGCGTGCTGCCGGGCGTTGGCCCGCGAACGGCACAGCGCATGGCGCTGCATCTGCTGGAGCGTGATCGCATGGGCGCCGACCGTCTGGTCGGCGTGCTGAGCGAGGCGCTGGAGCGCGTCGGCTATTGCGCGCGCTGCCGCACGCTGACCGAGGAAGAGGTCTGTCAGCTGTGCCTGAGTCCGCGGCGTGATGAGCGCGTGCTGTGCGTGGTGGAATCGCCCGCCGACCAGCTCGCCATCGAGGGCGCGGGTGGCTATGTGGGGCGCTATTTCGTGCTGCACGGCCATCTGTCGCCGCTGGATGGTATCGGGCCCGAGGACATCGGGCTGGATGCGCTGGAAACCCGCGTCCGCGAGAGCCAGATCGAGGAGCTGGTGCTGGCCACCAACCCGACGGTCGAGGGCGAGGCCACCGCACATTACATCGCCGAGCAGCTTCGCGATGTGCAGCATGGTGGGCAGCCGCTCAAGCTGACGCGTCTGGCCTATGGCGTGCCGATGGGCGGGGAGCTTGAATACGTCGATGGCGGCACGCTCAGTCGTGCCTTCAGCGGCCGTCTGCCGTTCACCCTCGGCGAGATCTGATGCGATGCCGGTGCCGACGCTTTTCGGCACCGGCATCAGGGCAGCTTCGGCTTCAAGGCAGCTTCGGTATCAAAGCAACTACAGCAGCACGTCTGCGGGCGTGGTGGTCAGGAACCACCACGCCCGCGGTCGTTTACCGCCCGGTGTCTGGCGAGTGCCCGTCACCTTCAATTTCCGCTTGCCCGGGCAAGCCTGTCACCACGAGATTTCCTTGCTGATGAGTGATCAACCCGCCACCGCACTGCTGTCAGAACTCGATTTCGAGGCCGTCTGGGTCGAGACCCCCGAGGCGCTGGCCGCTGCCTGTGCAGAACTGGAAGGCGCCGATTGGCTGGCGTTGGACACCGAATTCATCCGCGAATCGACCTTCTTCCCGATTCCGGCACTGGTGCAGCTGATGGCCGCCCGTGACGGCGAGCTGCCCGGTGCGGACGGCAAGACGCCGCGCATCTTCCTGATCGACCCCACGGTGGTGCCGGCCAGCGAGGCGCTCAAGCGTCTGCTGGGGGCAGAGGGTCCGCTCAAGCTGCTGCACGCCTGTGGCGAGGACATGGAAGTCTTCCTGCGTTGGGCGGGCGTGGCGCCGACGCCGCTGATCGACACCCAGATCGCCGAAGGCCTGACCGGCGGCGAAGCCTCGATGGGCTATCAGCGTCTGGTCGAGCGCGTGGTGGGCGTCACCGTGCCCAAGGAAGAGACGCGTTCCAACTGGCTCAAGCGTCCCTTGAGTCAGGCGCAGTGCGATTACGCCGCGCTGGACGTGCTGTTCCTGCCGCAGGTGTGGTCCGAGCAGCGCGATGCGTTGCTTGAGCTGGACCGCATGGCGTGGCTTGAAGAGGATTGCCGGGACCCGGGCAGCAGCGGCGGTGCCACGCCGGACCCGGAGTACTGGAAGCGTCATCGCAGCCTGTGGAAACTCTCGCCGCGTGGCTTGGCCGCCTGGCAGGTGCTGTGCGACTGGCGCGAGGAGCAGATTCGTCTGCGCGACGTGCCGCGTTCGCGCCTGCTGGCCGATGCGCAGCTGTTCGGAATCTGCGAGCGACTGCCGACCAATCGCTTCGAGCTGGCCAAGGTCGATGGCATGCATCCGCCGCAGATCAAGCGCCACGGGGATACCGTTCTGACGCTGCTCAAGGACGTGGCGATGATCGATGACAGTCAGCTGCCGCGCGTGCCGCCGTCGCCGTTGGCGCCGGAGTGGAAGAACTGCATGAAGCGCCTCAAGCGTGAGGTCAATGCGGTGGCCGAGGCACAGCAGCTCAAGCCGGAGATTCTCGGCAAGCGCCGTGACATGGAAGCGCTGGTGATCGCCGATTACGAGGGCGAGCCGCTGCCCTTGCCGCAGGGCTGGCGTGGTGAACTGCTGGCCGCGCGCCTGGCCAAGGCGCTCGAGAGCTGACGCTCGCCGCTTTCGTGGGCCAGACTGCAAGGGGGCATGCGCGAGACTCGCGCAGCCGGGCCTGCCAGCAATACAGGTCAGAAACAGGCCAGAAACCGGTAGTGAGCTCTCGGGTCATGCCCGTGACGCGAGAGCCCGCTGATGCGCGCAAGCGCTGCAAGATGATGGGTAGCCCGATGACAGACGACAAGATGATCTGCGAGATCTACAAGAGCGCCAAGAAGGACGAGATGTATCTCTACGTCGAGAAGGCGCGTGGACTCAAGGATGTGCCGGAATCCCTGCTGGGCATCTTCGGCACGCCGACCCCTTTGATGACACTGCTGATTCGTGCCGACAAGCCGCTGGCGCGCGTTGCCAGCACCACGGTGCTCGAGAAGATTCGCGAGCAGGGTTTCTATCTGCAGATGCCGCCGGCCAAGGAAAATCTCCTCAAGGAGATTGGCGTGACGCCGCCGGAAACGCATTACTGACGCCCTGTCCGGCAGACAAGACCGTACTGATGAAACGACCCTGCTGCCCGGCAGGGCGAGGAGAGCAAGATGAGCGATGTTCCGCAGCCTGACGGCGGAAAGCGTGAGCGTTTCTGGGAGCGCCACGCACTCTCGGAGCTGAATACCGCCGAGTGGGAGGCGCTGTGCGATGGCTGTGGCCAATGCTGCCTGCTCAAGTTCGAGGATGAAGACAGTGGTGACATCGCGGTACTCGATGTCGCCTGTCGTCTGCTGGATGTGCGCAAGGTCAGCTGCCGCGATTATCCCAATCGCGCCACGCGCGTGCCGGGCTGCATTCCGCTGGATGTCGAGACGGTGGGCAAGCTGCGCTGGTTGCCGGAAACCTGCGGCTATCGTCGCCTGAATGAAGGCCGTGAGCTGCCCGAATGGCACCCGCTGTTGACCGGGGATGCCAAGAGCGTCAAGCGCGCCGGGGTCTCGGTGTCACGCTTTGCCGTCTCCGAGGTATCGGTGCGCCAGCAGGACCTGGAAGACCACATCATCGCGATCATCGATCCCGAGAGCTGAGGCGCGCCGCGGCGCGTGGCAGATTTCAGGTGGATGCCTTTAGAAAGCGCAGCTCAATGAGCTGCGCTTTTTCGTTTCTGGCATTTCGTTTCTGGCATTTCGTTTCTGGCATTTCGTGTCTGGCAGTTCGAGTCAGGCATTCAGTGGCCTTGTATTTGACGCCTCTGACCCTCAGTCACGGCTTGATCTGCTAGATAAGATAATTTGCATAAGCTGATTTGCATGAGCTGATTTGCATGGCCGAGGCGCGTGCACGCACTCGGCCGCGCAATGTCTGGTTGTAAATAAATGAACGTTCATTTATTTTGTGAGGATTCGCTCAAGACCAGATCAGACTAGAACTGACCAAAACAGACCAGAACAGAACAGAACAGAACAGAACAGAACAGAGGCAGACGGGCCATGCGCCATCGTGATGAACACAAGCAGCAGGCGTTGCTGGAAGCCACGCTGCATGAGGTGGCCGAGCATGGTTTTGCCGTGACCTCCGTGGCGCGCATCGCGCGTGCCGCCGGCATGTCGCCCGGTACGCTCTATCTCTACTACCGCGACAAGGATGACCTGCTGGAGGCGACCTTTCGCGAGGTCAGCTGGCGCATCATCGCGGTCGCCATCGAGGCCTTCCAGGCCGAGCCGGCAGAGGCGTTCGAGGCCGAGCCGGCAGGGGCATTCGAGGCCGAGCCGTCAACGCTGTCGCCGGCCGCCCAGCAGCTGAAGTCGGCACTGTGTCGGGTGTGGAATGCCCTGGTGGCGCTGGGGCGCCGTCAGCCTGCGTTGTTCCTCTTTCACGATCAGTTTCTGCACTCTTCCCATATGCAGGACGCCCTGAGGGTGGCCAATCAGGAGCGCGCCGCGCCCTTGCTGGACGCCCTCGCGCTGGGCCAGCAGTCCGGCATCCTCAAGCAGATCGATCTCGCCCTCATCGAGGTGTTCATGTTCCGGTCGATCTACAGCCTGCTGCAGGGCTCCAGTTGCCAGTTGCCGGCCATCAGTGATGCCAGCTTCGACCAGGCCTTCGAGATGGCCTGGGACGCGATCGCGCTTCGCCAGTGAGGGCAGCCAGCCCCGCAGCGCACGCCGGACAGATGACAGATTTTCGCTTGTGCCATTTTATTCCAACGACTCAAGGGCCCGCTGATGAAACTTCGACCTGGTGCCAAGCCACACTTGCGTACTCCTTTCGCCTGGCGGGGAGGCCGCGTCCTTCAGCTGTTCGCCGGACTCGTGCTGGCCCTCGGACTTGCGGCCTGCAGCGAGGAAGAGGCGCCGCTGGAGAAGCAGAAGGTGCATCCGGTCAAGTTGCTGTCGCTGTCGGATGAAGGCGGCGGTGTCATCCAGCGCTATCCCGGTGTGGTCGAGGCCTCGGAGCGCTCCAACCTGTCGTTCCGCATCGGCGGTGAGCTGCGCGAACTCGAGGTCCAGGCCGGTCAGGAGGTCGAGAAGGGCGAGCTGATCGCGCGCCTGGATGATCGCGATGCCAGAAGCGAGCTCAACAATGCCCGCTCCAGCTTCAATCTGGCGCAGGCGACCTACAAGCGCATGAAGTACTCGGTGGAGAAGGGCGCCATCAGTCGGGCACGCTTCGATGAGGCGCAGGCCGAATTCCAGTCAGCGCAGGCCCAGTATTCCCAGGCGCAGGACCAGCTCAGCTACACCTATCTCAAGGCGCCCTATGACGGGGTGATCGCGCGAGTGCCGGTGGACAACTATCAGGTGGTCGCCGCCCAGGAAACCATCGCCGTGCTGCAGCAGCCGGGGCAGATCGACGTGATCTTCAACATGCCGGAGCGTCAGGTGCGCGCCATCGATCGTGAGCGTGCCGAGGCCGGGCGCCTTGAGGATGCCGCCCTGGCCTGGGTGCGCTTCGGCAGTGGCGAGTCACGCTATCCGGCCCGTTACAAGGAGCACGACACCAGTGCCAGTGAGGGCTCGCTGAGCTATGAAGTCACCCTGACGCTGCCGGAGCCGCAGGACATCACCGTGCTGTCAGGCATGAGCGCCACCGTGGAGCTGGACATGCAGCAGCTGACGGCGGCGACCCAGGGCCAGTGGCGCGTGCCGATCGAGGCGGTGGTCACTCAGGAGGAAAGCCCGAACCAGGCCGTGGTGTGGCGCTATGTGCCCAAGGACGGTGACGCCCAGGCGAGCGCATCGATCAACAATGACGCCACCACGGACGCCGGCAAGAGCGAGGGCAAGCAGCAGGAAGCTGGCGCCCAGGGTACCGTCGAGGCCGTGCCGGTCACGGTACTGCAGGCCACCGGCGAAGGGCTGGTGATCACGGGAGAACTGAGTGCCGGTGACCGTCTGGTCACGGCGGGCGCCAGTCGCATGGAAGCCGGGGAGCCTGTGCGTCCCTGGGTCAAGGAAGCGGGGCTCTGATCCATGGTCGATTATTTCCTGAGACACAAGGTCATCAGCTGGATGGTCGTGCTGCTGCTGTCGGTGGGTGGCGTGACCTCCTTCTTCGGCCTCGGCCAGCTGGAATTCCCCGAGTTCACCATCCGCAACGCGGTGGTGATTACCCAGTATCCGGGCGCGACGCCCAAGCAGGTGGAAGAGGAAGTCACGCTGCCGCTGGAGAAGGCGATCCAGCAGATTCCCAATCTCAAGCGCGTCAGCTCGGTCAACAGCTCCGGTCTTTCCCAGATCACGCTGGAGCTCGAGAGCAGCGTGCGCGAAGGCGAGATGCAGCAGTACTGGGACCTGCTGCGCCGCAAGATCAATGACGCCCAGGCGAGCCTGCCGCCCGGCAGTGGCTCCTCGATCGTCAATGATGACTTCGGCGATGTGTTCGGGCTGCTCTACAACCTGAGCGGCAAGGGCTATTCGGCGCATGACCTCGAGGACCAGGCAGACTTCCTGCAGCGCGAGCTGACGCTGGTGGAGGGGGTCAAGAAGGTCTCCATCGTCGGCGCGCGCAGCGAGCAGGTCATCGTTGCGCTGGATCGTGATCGCATGCAGGCGCTGAACATCTCGCCGGATCAGCTCGCCAACCTGCTCAATGCCCAGAACGTGGTCGGCGATGCCGGGCGGATCCGTCAGAACGGCCTGTCGCTGGAACTGCAGCCAAGTGGCGAGTTCCAGAGCGTGCAGGACCTGGAGCGTCTGATGGTCGGTCGTCCCGGCAATGGTGGCCTGATTCGTCTCGGCGATATCGCCTCGGTCAGCCGCGAGTACACCGAATCGCCGTCGCGCCTCTATCACACCGATGGTGAGACGGCGCTGTCGCTGGGCATCTCGTTCGCCTCTGGCGTCAATGTGGTCGAGGTCGGTGCGCTGGTCGACAAGCGTCTTGGCGAGCTTGAGTCGCGCATGCCGCTGGGCATGGAGCTGACCACGGTCTATCACCAGCCCCAGGTGGTGGATGAGGCGGTGTCCGGCTTCTTGATCAATCTGGCCGAGGCCGTCGGCATCGTGATTCTGGTGCTGCTGGTGTTCATGGGCGTCAAGAGCGGCGTGCTGATGGGGCTGGTGCTGTTGATCACCATTCTCGGTACCTTCGTGATGATGTCGATTCATGGCATCGAGCTGCAGAAGATCTCGCTGGGGGCCTTGATCATTGCGCTGGGCATGCTGGTGGATAACGCCATCGTGGTCACCGAGGGCATGTTGATCGGCCTCAAACGCGGCAAGACCAAGCGTCAGGCCGCCTTCGAGGTCGTCAACCAGAACCGCATGCCGCTGCTGGGGGCCACGGTGATCGCGATCACTGCCTTCGCGCCCATCGGTCTGTCGCCGGATGCCACCGGCGAGTTCGTCGGGTCATTGTTCTGGGTGCTGTGCTACTCGTTGCTGTTGAGCTGGATCACCGCCCTGACGCTGACACCGTTCTTCTTCGACATGTTCTTCCGCGAAGCGCGGGAGACGGCAGGCAGCGACACGGACGAGAATCAGGAGGAAGACCCCTATCGTGGCGTCATCTTCCGTGGCTTCCGCAGCCTGCTGAGCTGGGCGATTCGCCTGCGCTGGCTGACCCTGGGGGGCGCGGTGGCGTTGCTGGTGGCGGCCGTGATGAGCTTCGGGCAGGTCAAGAATGCCTTCTTCCCGGATGCCTCGACCCCGCTGTTCTTCGTCGATGTCTGGATGCCGGAAGGCACCGATGTGCTGGCGACGGAAGCGCGTATCGCGGACCTTGAGCAGCAGGTGCTCAAGATGGACAAGGTCAATCATGTCACCAGCGTCACCGGCGGGGGCGCCCAGCGCTTCACGCTGACCTACTCGCCGGAAGACAGCTATGCAAGCTTCGGGCAGCTGATCGTCGAGACTCAGGACCGGGCCAGCCGCGAAGCGCGCATGGAGGAGGTGATACGTCTGGTGCGCGCCGAGTATCCTGAAGTCGAATACAAGGTGCAGGCGTTGCAGGTCGGCCCCTCGGCCAAGGCGAGTCTCGAGGCGCGCCTCTACGGCGAAGACCCCGCTGTGCTGCGTCAGCTGGCGAGCAAGGTGCGTAGCGTCTTCGAGGAGGAGCCGCTGGCCGACAGCATTCGTCTGTCATGGCGCAATCGCGTCAATCGCATCGAGCCCGAATTCCTGGATGATCAGGCGCGGCGTGTCGGCGTGACGCGTGACTCGCTGCATCAGGCGCTGCTGATCAACAGCGACGGCGAGAGCGTCGGTGTCTATCGCGAAGGCTCCGAGCTGATCCCGATCCTGCTGCGCGGTGAAGAGCGTCAGCGCTTCGACCTCGATACCCTGGCGAGCCTCAACGTCTGGAGCGATGAGCAGGAGACCTACGTACCGGCGGGCTCGGTGATGGGGCCGCTCGAGACCGAGCTGCGCGACCCGCTGATCAAGCGTCGCGATCGTCAGCGCATGCTGGCGGTGTACGCCGAACCGATGCCGCTGTCCGGCGAAACGGCCGCCAGCGTGCTGGGGCGTATCCGTCCCAAGATCGAGGCCATCGAGCTGCCCGAGGGCTATCACCTGGAGTGGGGCGGCGAGTACGAAACCTCATCCGAGGCTCAGGAGGCGCTGTTCTCCTCGCTGCCGATGGGGCTGCTGGGCATGTTCGTGATCACGGTGCTGCTGTTCTCCAACCTGCGTCAGGCGCTGGCCATCTGGTCCATCGTGCCGCTGACGCTGATCGGTATCGTCAGTGGTCTGATCGTGTTCGGCGCGCCGTTCACCTTCATGGCGCTGCTCGGCACCTTGAGTCTGATCGGCATGGTGCTCAAGAACGCCATCGTGCTGGTGGAGGAGATCAACGTGCAGCTCGATGAGCAGGAGGATCGCTTCCAGGCGGTGGTGCAGGCGGCCGTCAGTCGTGTGCGGCCGGTGTCGATGGCGGCCATCACCACCATGCTGGGCATGATACCGCTGTTCCCGGATGCCTTCTTCTCGAGCATGGCGGTGGTGATCGTGTTCGGGCTGGGCGTGGCGACCCTGCTGACGCTGGTGGTGCTGCCGGTGGCGTACTGTGCCTTCTTCCGCATCCCGACCGGCAACAAGTCCATGAAGACATCCTGATGTGATGATAATGCGGTAATCTTGGTCTGCGCAGTCGCGGCCACCCACACCATGACGCCCGATGACAGTGCCTTTGTCCTCGGGCGTCATGGTGTGGTTCGTGCTCGCTATCCTGCGTGAGGGGCATCGCCGCAAGCCCCTTTCCGTTACACTATGCGCCGCCGGTTGCGAGTTGCCCGGTCGCAAGTGTTGCGTCAGTCGAATCCTATCGAGTCGTGAGGTGTGCCTTGGTCGAACCCCTGAGTGCCTGGTGGGGGCAACAGCTGGTGTTGTGCGGTTGGGGTTTCAGTGCAGCGCCGGAAACGGTGTGGACACCGGCCCAGGCGTGCGCGCGTCTGAAGGCCCAGGAAGTCCCGGATGCGGGCGAGTTGGGATGGCGTCTGCTGGAGGCCTTCCCCAATGACACTCCGGACCCGCTGCACCAGCTGGAGGCGTTGGAATTGCTGGCGCTGGCACGTACCGCCGGCTGGCTGTCAGAGGCGCGCACGCGTGCCTGGTTGATACGCCTGCTCACGGCGATCGGCGGGCGTTTCACCTCGCTGGATGACTGGCTCAAGGCTTTGGCCCATTCGCGCAGCGATGCGGGCTGGACGCGAGGCGATGATGGCTTCTTCGAGGCCAGCCTCGCGTTGTCTCAGTTGGAGCACGAAGACGCCGGCGTCACCTGGCCGCGTCTACAGGAGGTGCTGGAGGCACAGCCTCCGGTGGCGGTTACTGAGCTCTGGCCTCAGGGCGAGCGCGACCGGGTCTGGATGGCGCGCGCCATCTTCTCGCCGTGGCTCGGCGGTCAGACATTGACCACCGATGACAGCGGCCCGCACGAAGACGGTGCCAGCGGTTTTGACGCCGCGGCGCACTGGCCGGACGTCACGCGCTGGCTGGCCGAGACCTGGGCGATCACCGGACGTGATGAGCTGATTCGACTGCTGCTGTGGCTGGCCTCGCAGGGTCATCGCTATGGCTGGGACATCGACAGCGCACGCCTGATGACGGCCAGCGACAGCGAGCGTGCCAAGTGGCTGGATGAGCTGGAAGCGGATGCGGCTCAGGAAGAGGCCGAACGCAAGTCGGAAGGGCGCAAGGGCGCCCCCGCGCATGCCTCCTCCAGCATCGACGTCGCCGATGGTGGGCTGGAAAAGCCCCCGTCACCGACGGCCTACGGCGAGCTGCTGCTGCAGTATCTCGATCGTGGTGAGCCGCTGGAATTCGCCGCCTGGGACTGGCTGCGTCTGGTCGATCTCGCCTTCGCCGGGCTATGTGCCGGCTGGCTGAGTCGTGAGGAGGGCGAGGACTTCGCCGCCCACGGCATCGACCTGCTGGTGCGCCGCTATGCTGACTGGCAGGGCGTGGCCCGCGCCTATCAGCGCGGTCGCAGTCTGTTCGAGGGTGTCGATCTGACTCGCGACACCGAGAGTGACTGGCGTCCGCTGATGGCGTCGCCGCTGACGCCGCTGCGTTGCGAGCTGCATGCGCTGCTGCCTGCCGCCCAGCGTGAGCGCTGCCGCACGGCGATTCGCGCCTGGCGCAATGACAGCCGCCATTGGGTGCTGGCCATCGCCAGTATCCGCGAGCCGGACCTGCTCTATCGTCAGGGGCTTGTCGCCGAGGTCGATGCGGCGCGCCGCGAAGAGGCACGCCAATATCTCAACGAGACGCTGGCGCTGGACACCCGCGATGGCGTGCAGGGCATGGCGCGCTTCTGGCTGCCGGCGCAGGCGCATCATCTCAACCAGCTGGCCGCCGATGCCGCGCGTGGTGCCTTGCCCGACGCCCAGACGCCCTTCGGGCGTGCCGATGCCGTCGAGCTGGAATGCCGTCAGCGGCTGGCCGTCTGTCATCGCTATCCCGCCAGTGTGGTGATGGCCGAGAAGTACGCCTTCTATCTGTTGATGGTGCAGGACAGCGGTGATTTCCCGGCCGATGAGCTGGCCCAGTGTGCCGAGCGTCTGCGCAGTGCCCTGTGCCGCTACTATCCGGACGCCATGCGTCTGCTGGAAGCCTGGGCGGTGTGGGAATCCGCGGTGCCGGAACTCGAGGACCATCCGCTGGTCAACGAGATCCGCTGGCATCTCGATGACCCCGGCAGCCTGTTCCATTGGCTCGACTGGCGCGCCAGCGACTGGCAGGAGCCGGGGCTGCGTCCGAGTCTGGATCGCTTCACGGCGCTGGCGCTGAGCGGTCCGCTCAATACGCCGTGCTGGGGCGAGCCGATGGTCGAGTACGGGCGGGGCGTCGAGGAACTCAGCGGCTGGCTCGAAGGCCATTACGGCCTCGCCAATGCCGAGGCGCTCAAGGGCTTCCTCGACTTCCTGCGCGATGCCGGTGATCGGGACGAATACCAGATCAATTACGGCCCCTACACCCTCAATCGCGCCCGCCTCGACAATGAGATCGACGTGCTGGAAAGCGCCGAGCGCGGCGATGATGAGCAGGTGCATCTGGACCGTCTGCGTCGCGTCAGGGACAACGAGGCGCGCTGCAACGAGCTGGACATGGCGGCGTGGGACATCGCCCAGATGGTGGACCTCGCGATTGCCGGGCGCCAGCTGGGCTGGCTGGACGATGCGACCTTCACCGCCTATCTGGACAGCGCCTATGCGATGGCGCGCGATCACTACGGCAGCTGGAAGGAATATGCCCGAGGGCTGTTCGCCGGCTATGCCTTCTTCATGGGCGACACCGACCAGCGTGACAGCTTCCTGCGCGGCTTCCGCGATGCGCTCATCCAGTGGTTGACGGCGGCGCCACCGCTGGCCGGTGCCTGGTCGAGTCTCGATTTCCCGGGCGCCCGCCCGGGGCATTGGCCGGCGTTGCATCTGGATGTGCTGAGCGGAGATGCTCGCACGTTGCACTGAGCGGGATTCAATTCAGGTTGGGTGAGCGGCAGGGGGGGGGCACTTTATCTGATGCTTTGGTCTAACTTGTGCGGCAATGGCATACGGTTTGCGGAAACATGAACTACTATCCTGCGAACGACTCGAGTTTGTCATCTGACTGTCGTCATCGTGTTGCAAGGTGTGCTGCTGCCTGATCCGGCCCACCTTGTCAGATAGTCGCCGTATTATCCCTGATCGATCAACGATCATCGTCATGCATCAATGGTTATCGCCGTCCGCAAGCGCTGCTCACCTTCACCCTTCCAGCGCCGGGCCCACGACGAGGAATGCTGGATGCGCCACGCGTTATTATGCTGTTTTCTGATCCTGCCACTGGGTGTGGCAGGCTGTGCCAGTCACTCAACACCGTCCAATGATGTGGCCTACTACGATGTGGACCTGCCGGAACTGCCGAAGCTCAAGCGCTATCGCCAGTCCGCGTCCCAGCCGGGCGCCGAGTCGCAGGACTTCGCCATGTCAGGGCCGAGCATCCGCGATGTCCTGCTGGAAGAGCATGACCGCTGGGCCGGGACGCCCTATCGTCTGGGGGGAACCAACACCCGCGGCATCGATTGCTCCGCCCTGATGCAGCATGTCTTCAGTGATGGCTTCGGCATCGATCTGCCGCGCACTACCACCGACCAGGTGAAGCGTGGCAAGCGCATCGACAAGTCGCAGCTCAAGCCGGGTGATCTGGTCTTCTTCCGTCCCTCGCGTCGCTACAACCACGTGGGTGTCTACGTCGGCAACGGCTACTTCCTGCATGCCTCCACCTCGCGTGGCGTGAAGCTGTCGCGGCTCGACAACGTCTATTGGTCCCAGCACTACTGGCAGTCGCGTCGCCCGATGCCCTACGAGGCCATGCAGATGAAGCTGGCCATGCGCAGCCAGTGAGCCAATCACGCGTCGCACTGAAACAGACAAGTGTCTTGTTCGACATCACCCGGCCCTGGCCGGGTGTTGTCGTTTCTGAGCCCCGGCAAATGTCAGCCACTGCTCAGGGAGGGGGCTCTAGTGCAATGCTGCGGGCTTGATCATCAGCGCTCAAGGCGTCCGGGGTGGGCCTCCCGGCCGCCGAGTGTTCAATGACGAAATCGACCAGCGCCTGCTCGGCACGTGACAGGCCGCGCTCGCGGCGCCAGGCGAGTGACAGCTCAAGCCAGGCGGGCTCATCGAAGGAGACGGCGGTCAGGTTGTTCTCTTCACGGTCGTCCTCGACCACACGCTTGAGGAAGGTGGTGATCCCGAAGCCGCGCGCGACGATCGCCTTGTTGAGGGCGATCAGGTTCGATTCGAAGGCGATGCTCGGCGCGAGACCATGCTGGCTGGCCAGGCGCTCGATGAAGTCGCGATGGAAGTAGCCGCGCTTGAAGACCACCAGCTCCTCGGCGAAGAACTCCTCGACGCTGATCTGCGTGCGGGCGGCCAGCGGATGATCGTTCGCCAGGCAGACCACCATTTCCTCGCTCAGGAAGTGGCGTCGGATCAGGCCATGGGTGTCGGTGCCGAGCTGATCCTCGACGATGACGCCCAGGTCCAGCTCGGCATTGTCGATCATCCGGCGCAGGCTCAGGGTACCGCCCTCGATCACGCTGAGCTTGATGTCGGGATAGCGTGCCTTGAATGCCATCAACAGCGGCGGGAAGTAGTAGGAGCCGAGCATCGAGGAGACGCCGATGCGCACCTCGCCCTTGACCAGCCCCTCGAGCTCCGCCATCGCCAGTGCCGCGCGCTGTGCCTGTTGCAGCAGGGGCCGGGCATGCTCGAGCAGCGTATCGCCGGCCGGTGTCAGGCGCAGACCGCGTGAGCCCCTGACCAGCAGTTGCGTGCCCAGTCGGCTTTCGAGCCCGGCGATCGACTGGCTGACCGCTGACTGGGCCAGGCTGAGTGCCTGAGCGGCAGTGGTGAAGCTCTGGTGCTCGACGACACTGACGAATATCTCCAGTGCACGCAGATCGAAGGGCAGTTTCATCGCGGGGTCCTGTTGATCGCGAGGTTCTTTTCATCGCGGAGTCCTGTTGATCGCGAGGTTCTTTTCAGCGCGGAGTCCTTTATCAGCGCAGCTTCCTCTCGGCGCAGTTTGCGACATCCCTGTGTCGCCACGGCCATCAGCTTTGCTGATGGTCAGCATCATGTCGAGCTATTTTACTGATGCGAGCGCGCGGCGCAGACTGGCGCCATCCCATGCTTGATTGAGTGCAGGTACCTGATGGCTTCATCGCTTTCCGCGTCTTCTTCCCCCGATTCCGCCGCCTCGGTTTCCGCCTCACAGTCCGAGCTACCCGAGCCGCTCAAGGCGCGCGGGCGTGACTGGCGGCGCATGACCCAGGCACTGTGTCTGGGCTCCTTCGTGGTCTTCATCAACCTCTATCTGGTGCAACCGCTGCTGCCGCTGCTGGCGACGGATCTGGGCCTGAGCTCGCTGCAGGCGAGTCTGTCCCTGTCGGTGAGCACCCTGACGCTGGCTATGGCACTGCTGGTGTTCGGCCCGCTGTCCGATGCGCTGGGGCGGCGGCGTATCCTGCTGTGGACCCTGGCCGGCGGGGTGGCCTGTTCAGGACTGGCACTGTTCGCCGAGGGCTTCTGGTCGCTGCTGGCGGTGCGCGCGCTGCAGGGCTTTCTGCTCGGCGGCCTGCCGGCGGTGGCAGTGGCGTACATGAGTGACGAGATGGAGCAACCCGCCTTGATGATGGCGGTGGGGCTCTACATCAGTGCCAATTCGCTGGGCGGCATCTCGGGGCGGGTCGCGGGAGGCGTGATCGCGGAGCACTGGGGTTGGCAGGCCAGCTTCGCCGCCATCGGCGGCGTCAGCCTGCTGGTGCTGGGGGCGTTATGGCAGCTGCTGCCGCGCCAGAGACGCTTCGTCGCCCAGCCGCTCAAGCTGAGCAGCATGCTGGCAGGTCTGGGTCGCCATCTGCGCAACCCTCGTCTGTGGCCGGTGTTCCTGCTCGGTGGGCTGAATTTCTTCATCTTCGTCAATCTATACAGCTACATGACCTTCCGGCTGAGTGAGGCGCCCTGGTCGCTCAGCAGTCAATGGCTGGGGCTGTTGTTCCTGACCTACCTGGCGGGCACCTTCGGCGCCTCCCAGTCTGGCCGGCTGGCACGGCGTCTGGTACCGGGAGGTGCGGCTGAGAACGGTGAGGCCGCGCTGGCGATCACTCAGCGACGCGGTCAGGCGCTGACCATGATGCTGGGCACCGGCATCGTGATGCTCGGCACGCTGCTGACGCTGAGTCACTCGCTGATCGGCATGCTGATCGGCCTGAGCCTGAATGCCTTTGGCTTCTTCCTCGCGCATGCCACAGCCTCGGCCTGGGTCGGGCGCAATGCCGAGGGCGCGCGGGCCAGTGCCAGTGCGCTGTATCTGACCGCCTACTATCTGGGCGCGAGTCTCGGCGGCTTCTGGCTGGAACCTTTCTGGCAGGCTGCCGGCTGGCCCGGGGTGGTGGCCGCCAGCGTACTGGTGCTGGCGGTGACCTTCTCGCTGGCGATCCTGTGCTGGCGCCGGGCTACCACGCAGTATTGAGCTTGAGAGCAGGGCTGATGGAAGTTCAGAGAGCAGGGCAGACCGCAGAATAGAGAGCAGAGCACGCAAATCAGAGCATGCAAACGACAACGGCTCGCCAGATGGCGAGCCGTTGTCGTTCAAAGGGCTGGAGAGCGGAATCAGTGCGCGGGCGCGTCGTCACCCCAGATCTCTTCCAGACGATCATCGCGGCCACAGCCGGCGCGGTAGAAGCGATAGCGCACCGGGTTCTTCTTGTAGAAGTCCTGATGGTAGTCCTCGGCCGCATACCAGGGCCCTGCGGCCTCGATCTCGGTGGCGATGCCTTCGGGGAACCTGTCCTTCAGCGCATCGCGGCTGGCTTCGGCGGCGTCTCGCTGGGCCTCATCGAGGGGATAGATGCCGCTGCGGTACTGGGTGCCGGCATCGCAGAACTGGCGGTCCACCGCGACCGGGTCGATGTTGTGCCAGAAGACCTCCAGCAGGGTGTCGTAGCTGACCTTCTCCGGCTCGTAGACCACCTTGACCGCTTCGGTGTGCCCGGTGCCGCCCGCGGAGACCTGCTTGTAGGTCGGGTTGTCCTGTTCGCCCGCGGTATAGCCGGAGGTGGTCGAGATCACACCCTCAAGCTTGTCGAAGGGGCCTTCCATGCACCAGAAGCAGCCACCGGCGAAGATGGCGACTTCCTGGCCCTGAGCGACACCCTCGGCGACGCCCTTGGGCGTTGTTTCCGGGTCGAATGCATGGGCGTGGCCGGGAAGCAGCAGGCCGCCGAGGAGGCTTGCCAGTGGCGTGAGACGTCTGAGCGCAGGGAAGGGGATTCGCGTGTATCGGGTCATGGTGTCTCCGGGAAAGGCGTCATTCCTTCGAGATGAGTACACGGAAATCTCCATGTCTCGGTGAGCCGTGAGGTGACTGGCGCTGTTGAGTCCTCACTGCCTGTATAGGTTTCTACGCGAATAAACGTGGGATGGATGCGAACATGCAGAATGAAACGTTACCGTTGTCGTGATCAAGCCACTGCCATTCACTCCGCTACACGAATCTGTGCATCCAGTCAGCGACATGCCTCGTAAGGACACGGTACATCCCAATGACATGCCCATGACGGCAGGAATCGAAAAGGAAATCGCCAGTGAATAAACGCAAGTTACTGCTTCTGGGCGCCATCGTCGCTGCCATCGTGGTCTTCTTTGCCAGCGGGGCACAGGATTACTTCACCCTGCAGAGCCTCAAGGCCAGCCAGTCCGAATTCCAGGCGTTGTTCGCGGAATCACCGTACAAGGTCGCGGGCACTTTCTTCGTGGTCTACGTGGCGATGGCGGCGCTTTCACTGCCTGGTGCAGCACTGCTGACGCTGCTGGGTGGCGCGCTGTTCGGCTTCGGCTGGGGGCTGCTGCTGATCTCCTTCGCCAGCACCATCGGTGCGACGCTGGCCTTCCTGATTTCCCGCACTCTGCTGCGCGAGAGCATCGAGAAGCGCTTCCGCCGTCAGCTGGAATCCCTCAACCGTGGCGTCGAGCGCGAAGGTGGCTTCTATCTGTTCACGCTGCGCCTGGTGCCGGTCTTCCCGTTCTTCATCGTCAATCTGGTGATGGGCCTGACCCGCATGCGCGTGGTCACCTTCTACGTGGCAAGCCAGCTGGGCATGCTGGCGGGCACTGCCATCTACGTGAACGCCGGTCGTGAGCTGGGCCAGCTGGAATCCCTGTCCGGCATCCTGTCGCCGGGACTGATTGCCTCCTTCATCGCGCTGGGCCTCTTCCCGCTGATCGCCAAGAAGATCGTCGGGATGCTGCGCAAGCGCAAGCAGCAGGCGGGCTTCACCAAGCCGAAGAGCTTCGACTACGACATGGTCGTCATCGGTGCCGGTTCCGCCGGCCTTGTCACCAGCTATATCGCCTCCGCCGTCAATGCGCGTGTCGCGCTGATCGAGCGGCACAAGATGGGCGGCGACTGCCTCAATACCGGCTGCGTGCCCTCCAAGGCGTTGATTCGTGCCGGACGTGCGGCCCATGAGATCCGTCAGTCCGCGCGCTTCGGAATCACCGCCAACGAGCCGGAAATCGATTTCGCCAAGGTGATGGGCCATGTGCATGACGTGGTCGAAAGCGTCGAGCCGCATGACAGCATCGAACGTTATGAAGGCCTCGGCGTGGAAGTGCATACCGGCAGTGCCATGCTCAAGACGCCCTGGGAGGTGGAAGTCGATGGCCGCGTGCTGACCACGCGCAACGTGGTGATCGCTACCGGTGCCCGCCCGCGTGTGCCGGCCATCCCGGGCATGGAATTGATCACGCCGCTGACCTCAGAGAACCTGTGGGACCTCAAGGAACAGCCCAAGCGTCTGGTGGTGCTGGGTTCCGGCCCCATCGGCATGGAGCTGGGTCAGAGCTTCGCGCGTCTCGGCAGCCAGGTCACCATTATCGAGGGCGCACCCCGTGTGATGCCGCGTGAAGACGAAGAAGTCAGCACCTTGATGCATGAGCAGCTGGCCGGTGAGGGCGTCGATCTGCGCGTCAATTCCACCGCCACGCGTATCGAGGTGCTCAAGGGCAAGGACAGCCAGCCGATGCGTCAGCTGGTGGTCAGCTCCCCCGGAGGCGAGGAAAGCTGGATCGAGTTCGACGAGCTGCTGGTGGCCATCGGCCGCGAAGCCAATGTCGAAGGCTTCGGCCTCGAGGCACTGGGGATCGCGGTTTCCGAACGTGGCACCATCGATGTCTCCGAGTCGCTGCAGACCCTGCAGCCGAACATCTGGGCATGCGGCGATGTGGCCGGCCCCTATCAGTTCACCCATGCGGCGGGTCACCAGGCGTGGCACGCGGCGGTCAACGCGCTGTTCGGTGGCCTGAAGACCTTCAAGGTCGACTACCGTATCATGCCGATGGTCACCTACACCGAGCCGGAAGTGGCACGTGTCGGCCTCAACGAGACCGAAGCCAAGGCCCAGGGTTACGAGTACGAAGTCACCCATTACGCGATGGGCGAGAGCGATCGCGCGCTGGCCGAGCGGGCCACCGAAGGCTTCGTCAAGGTACTGACCGAGAAGGGGCGTGATCGCATCCTCGGCGTGACGCTGGTCGGTGCCTCGGCAGGGGAGTGGCTGGCCGAATTCACCATGGCGATGAAACACGGCATCGGTCTCAACAAGATCCTGTCCACCATCCATCCCTATCCGACGCTGTCCGAGGCCAACAAGGCCGCGGCGGGCATGTGGAAGAATGCCCACAAGCCGGAAGGCGTGCTCAAGGTGCTCGACCGTTACTTCACCTGGCGCCGCAACGGCCGCTTCGAGCCGACCAAGACCCTCAAGGCAAACCCTGCCGAGCGGACTGTGGCTGTCGAAAAACAGTAATTGCTGAATCATGCCGCGGGCCTGCAGGTGCAGGGTCGCGGCATTCTTCCATCAGGAGAAGCCCTTCATGAAGACGAATCATCTGGCGGGTCGCCGTCGTGCCCTGGCGCTGATGGGCGGCTCGCTGGTCTTGCTGGCCGGTGTCACTGCCAGTCCCTGGGCCGCTTCTCTGGCGTATGCCGCCGACGCGCAGGCCGGGCGCCCGCCCCCTGAGCTCGCCTCGCTCGAGTGGCAGGTGATCGCCGAACGTGCGCGCGGTCAACGTATCGACTTTCATGCCTGGGGCGGCAGTGAGGCGACCAACGCCTATCTGCGCGACCAGGCCAAGACAGCGGCGGCGCGGCATGGTATCGAGGTGCGCCACGTCAAGATCGCCGATACCGCCGAGAGCGTCTCGACCCTGCTGGCCGAGAAGGCGGCCGGGCGCCGCGACGGCAGCATCGATGTGATCTGGATCAACGGCGAGAACTTCCGTGCGCTCAAGCAGGCCGAGCTGGTGTGGGGGCCCTTCGTCGAGCGTCTGCCCAACAGTGACTATATGCTCGAGGAGATCGGTGCGCGCGATTTCGGACTCGCCACCGATGGTCTGGAGGCGCCCTGGGGGCGTGCGCAGCTGATCTTCATGTATGACACCGCGCTGCTGGAATCGCCGCCGCGCTCGATGCAGGCGCTGCTGGAGGTGGCCAGAGAGCATCCCGGACGCGTGACCTATCCACAGCCGCCCAGCTTCCACGGCACCACCTTCCTCAAGCAGGCGTTGCTGGAGCTGATGCCCGTCGAGCAGCGCGAGGTGCTGGCATCTCCCGTGGCGAGTGATGCTCAGTTCGCTGAGGTGACCGCACCGCTGTGGGACTATCTCGATGCACTGCATCCTTTGATGTGGGCGCAGGGCGAGCGTCAGCCAGCCGGTGCCGAAGAGCAGATGAAGTTGCTCGCTCAGCGCAGCGTGTGGATCGCGCTGACCTTCGTGCCCCAGGAAGTGGCCAATGCCCGTCAGGAAGGGCGGCTGCCACCGACCATCGAGCCGTATATCCATGACGGTGGCACTCTCGGCAATGTGCACTATCTGGCGATTCCGGCCAGTGCACCGCACAAGGCCGCAGCCCTGGTGTGGATCAATCAGTTGATGTCCGCCGAGGCCCAGGCAGCCAAGGCCGACCCCTCACGCTGGGGCGATGACACGGTGCTGGATGTCGCCCGCCTGCCGCCGCAAGAACGCGCCGCCTTCGAAGCCTTGCCGCAGCTGCCCGGCAGCATGTCGCCCGAGGCCTTGGGCACACCGCTCAGTGAGCCACACCCGAGCTGGACCGATGCGTTGGAGGCCGAGTGGGCGCGACGCTATCGCAACTGACGCAATGGGTCGCTGATCGCTGGCGTGTCGCCCCCGCCACTGGTCACGCGCCGCTGACTCCCGCCCGCGTGCTGCGCTGGGGCGTCTTGCTGTTGCTGCTCGGCCCGACGGCGCTGGGGCTGGCCGGGCTGGTCGCGCCGGCCTTCGGGCTGTGGCCGACGCTGGGCTTCGAGGAGGTCTCGGCGGTCGCCTGGCAACGCTGGTGGGCCTTGCCCGGGCTGGCGGAGGGCTTTCGGCTGACGCTGGTCAGTGGCCTCGGCGGCACGTTGCTGGCGGTACTGCTGACCATGGGGTGGGTCTCGGCGGCGGCCGGGACTCGCTTCGGCGAGCGCATGGAGCGCCTGCTGGCCCCGATACTGGCGATGCCGCATCTGGCGCTGGCACTGGGACTGCTGTGGCTGGCCGCCCCGAGTGGCGTGCTGATGCGCCTGCTACTGGCGCCCTTCGAGGTGCTGGTACCGCCGCAGTATCCGCTGCCGGATGCCCATGGCATCTCGCTGGCGCTCGGTCTGGCGTTCAAGGAGGCGCCATTCTTGATGCTGATGGCGCAGACGGCGCTGTCACGCCTGCCGGTCACGGCGCAGCTTCAGGCAGGTCAGGCGCTCGGCTACAGCATCCCTCAGCTGCGTTGGCGCATTCTGATGCCACAGGTGATGCGCGCCATCGCCTTGCCCATCGGCGCGGTGCTGGCCTATTCGCTGGCGGTGGTGGATGTGGCGCAGGTGCTGGGGCCGACGCGTACGCCGACGCTGGCGGTGCGCCTGATCGAGCTGTGGCGCGACAGTGACCCGTCGGCGCGCCTGCCGGCGAGTGTCGGCGCCCTGATGCTGGCCCTGCTGGTGATCGGGATGATGGCGCTGGGCGCGGCGCTGGGACGCGCTCTGCTCACCTGGCATCGCGACTGGGTACTGAGCCATCACCCGGCGCGTGCAAGCCGCCTGGCGCTGGCGAGTGAAGCCCTGTTCGGGCGTGTTGCGCGCGGAGTGCTGGGCGTGGTCACGCTGATCTCATTGCTCGCCTTCATGGTGATCGGCGTGCAATCGGTGGCCAGAAGCTGGTTCTTCCCTGTGCTGTTGCCGTCTCGCTGGGGCTGGGAGAGTTGGCAACAGGCCCTCGCTGGCCTTGGGGATGCCTTCAGCAACAGCCTGTGGCTGGCACTGCTGGTGGCGACACTGGCCGTCATCCTCAGCGTGGCGGTGTTCGAGCGTGAGCGGGAAAGTGGCCGTCTGCGCGGCTTCGTGGTCTGCCTCTATCTGCCATTGCTGCTGCCGCAGGCCAGCTTCCTGTTCGGCTTTCAGGTCGGTTGGTTGAGCCTGGGGGCCAGTCCCGGTTGGGCGGGAGTGGTCATCGGCCATCTGCTGTTCGCCTTGCCTTACGCCTGGCTGACGCTGGCCGGTCCCTGGGCACGCTTCGATACCCGACTCGAGCAGGCGGCACGCCTGCTGGGGCGTTCACGGCTCGAGGTGCTGATCGGTATCCGCCTGCGCCTGATGCTCAGGCCGCTGGCCATCAGCTGGGCAGTGGCCTTCGCGGTCAGTATCGCGCAGTACGTGCCGACGGTGGTACTGGGCGGCGGGCGTGTCCCGACCCTGACCACCGAAACCCTGGCGCTGGCGACGGGAGCCGACCCACGCCTGACGGCAGTGGCCGCCTGCCTTCAGGCCTGTCTGCCGCTGGTGGTCTACCTGCTGGCGCGTGCGGTACCTGCCGGGCGCTCGGTCTCGCCGACGCGCGGCTGAGTGCCTGTCAGGTGCTGGAATGACGATGATCTCAACGACTTCATGGGAGTAGATGCAACATGCTGGACAAGTGGACCTCACGCTGGGTACAGCCGCCTCTGAAACGTCTTGCGAAAAGTGCGGCGGCGCGCGGTCTGCATCCGGATCAGCTGACCCTCGCGGGCTTCGCCATCGGCATGCTGGCGTTGCCGTTGCTGGCTTATGGGCATTTCGGGTTCGCGCTGGTCGCGATCCTGATCAATCGGGTGGTGGACGGGCTGGATGGCGCGCTGGCGCGGCATGCCGGCCTGAGCTCCGATGCCGGTGGCTTTCTGGATATCTGTCTCGATTTCCTGTTCTACGCCGCCGTGGTGGTGGGCTTCGCACTGGCCGACCCTGGTGCCAATGCGATGGCGGCGGTGGCACTGCTGTTCGCCTTCGTCGGCACGGGCTCGAGCTTTCTGGCCTTTGCCATCATGGCGGCCAAGCATCAGCTGGAACGGCCCAATTTCACGCGCAAGGCCTTCTATTATCTGGATGGCCTGACCGAGGGTACCGAGACCATCGCCTTCTTCGTGCTGGCCTGCCTGATGCCACAGCATTTCGCGTGGTTGGCGTGGATATTCGCCGCGGCATGCATCCTGACCACGCTGACGCGCGTATGGGGAGGGTATGTCACCTTGCGAGCCCAGGATGAGCATCACAGCACCGACCAGAGTTGATGCGCTGTGAACCTGGCCTTGCTGATGATACGGCTCGTTACCTTTCTCACTCGCCTTGCTCACTTGCCTTGCTCGGGCGCCTCGGAGTCCTGCCAATGAAGATTGCTTCCCGTCAGTTGCCATCATTCCTGCCCCTGTTCGCGGCAGTCGCCTCCAGCGGTCTGCTGACGGCGCTAATGCCCTCGGTGGCCCACGCGGCTGACAGGAGTTTCTCGCCTGCGCAGATTCTTGCCTGGGGCGAGAAGACCTTCGAAGGCCAGACGGCCTATCGCGTGGTGGAGCGCGACGGCAGGCCTGCGCTCGAGGCGCGCGCCCGGGGCCAGGCATCCGCGCGCTATCTGGAGCAGGATATCTCGCTCGAAGAGACGCCCTATCTGAAATGGTGCTGGCAGGTGGATGGCATCTACCCGAGCGTGAACGAGAAGAGCAAGGGCGGCGATGACTATCCGGCGCGTCTCTACGTGGTCAACAAGACCGGCATCCTGCCGTGGCAGGTCGAGGCCATCAATTACGTCTGGTCCAGCAATCAAGCTAGAGGCAGCCACTGGGGCAACGCCTTCACGGATCGCGCCGTGCTGCTGGCACTCGAATCCGGCGACGAGAAGGTGGGGCAATGGGTGGCGGAGGTGCGTGATCTGCGGGCTGATTACGCGTCACTGTTTGGCAGCACGCCGAGCGAGATTGCCGGACTGGCGCTGATGGCTGACGGTGACAATGCCGGCGGTGATGCCACGGCGCTGTTTCGTGGCCTGAGCCTTTCCAGCGATGCCACGCCGCCCAGCTGCGGTGCCTGATCCGGAATCATGAGTGATCAGGGCTGTGAAGAGAGGGCTGAGCCAGTCTGACAAGCGCGTCAATCCAGTCAGGCCGACACGAAGCCAGACACGAAAAAGCCCCGCGACTGATGACTCAGTCGCGGGGCTTTCGGTTCCGGCCTCCCACAGAGTGGGAGGCGCTCATCCGGGGCGATGCCTCGGATGAGGGAAGAGGCGGAGCTTAGTGCTCCACGCCGCCTTCGCCGTGAACGTGGCCGTGTTCCAGCTCTTCAGCAGAAGCTTCACGCACGTTGGTGATCTGCACGTCGAAGTTCAGGGTTTCGCCGGCCAGCGGGTGGTTGCCATCGACAGTGACAGTGTCGCCTTCGACCTTGGTGACGGTGACCATCAGTGGGCCGCCCTGGGTCTGCGCCTGGAATTGCATGCCAGCTTCGATGTCTTCGACACCCTGGAAGGCTTCACGCGGCACTTCCTGGACTAGGGCTTCCTGGACTTCGCCGTAACCTTCTTCCGGAGAGACGGCAACTTTCAGCTCGTCGCCGGAAGTCTTGCCGTCGAGTTCCTTCTCGAGGCCCGGGACGATGTTGCCAGCGCCGTGGATGTAGGCCAGCGGCTCGCGACCTTCGGAGCTATCCAGCACTTCCCCTTCGTTGTTGGTCAGGGTGTAGTGGAAGGATACGACGGCATTCTGGGCGATTTGCATGATGAGAGCCTTTCGATAGGTATATGAACGTCAATGGTAACGTGCCCCTGAGGTGACTGTCAGGGGGGGAAACTGGAAAAAAGCCGCGTATCACGTGGCTCCTGGCCCGCTGATGACATTGCCAGAGAGGCAATCCAGCGCACGTTACCTTGTCTTGAAAGTATAGGTGACGCTCGCAGGCGTGCATTTCAACCCTGAGGCAGGGTTTTTTCTCACCCCCGACGTCATCGGTGAAGAAAGGGGCAAAACGGTTGGATTATCAGGTGTCTGGCGGGGTTGCCCTGTCAGCGCACAGCGGCCTTGCTGCTGGCGGCCAGACAAGGTTGGGGCGATGGCTTGCGAGGGCCACAGGGTCTGGTTACTCTGCCTACTCGGATATTGCGGATTCTGACGCGCGGCCCGAGGTGGCCTCGCTCTGCACACTCTGTCCCGTCGCCTGACGGGAAATGACAACTCAGGCGCCATGCGACCCTATTTTTCAGGAGAGAATTTCGATGACCGTGACATTGATCTGGCTGGTGAGCTTCGCTGCGATCTTCATGCTGTGCTTGAACCGCTGGGAAGGCTCGCTGGGTGCCACCGTCAAGCGTGTCCTGCCGGAGGCTCTGAGCATCGATAGCGGTGACCGCTACGTCTGGGGCGTGGCCCTGGGTATTCTGGGTGCGACCTTCATCGTCAATCCCGTCTCCATGCTGATGGCATTGATCGTGCTGGCGCTGATCGTTCTGATCGGCGGCAAGCTGATCTGCTGGGGCATGAGCAAGGTCAAGATGCACTGATTCAACCAGCAGCAACCTTCCGGGAAGCATGACGTTTCCCGCAGACAGAAAGGCCGGGCTATCTGCCCGGCCTTTCTGTTTCTGCTCATCCATCACGTCTTGTCAGTGCTGCCTGCAGCTGAGTGCCGAGTCATAGCCAGGTCGAGAGCGTCAGCGAGCCGAATTGATCGCTCTCCTGCTGCGTCTCGAATTCGTGGGTGCGCCACACGTTGACGAACGCCAGCTGCCAGCGTTGCCAGCTGAGCGCGAAGCCCAGCTGCAGGTCGCCGACCAGTGGGCGACGGTCCACCGAGGCGCTGTCCTCGAAGCCATTGCCATCCAGCAGCATGTTGTAGGCCATCGCGCGGCCCTCGATATTGGCGAACAGGTACCAGGCGAAGTCACCGTCGGGATGGAAGTACTGACGGCCGCCCTGGGCCGGCGCCACTGTCGGTATCCCGTAGCTGCGGGTCAGCCCCTGGCCGATGCGTACCCCGCCACCGACGCCCGCATAGGTGTAGAGATTGCCCAGCGCCACGGAAGCCGAGGGGCCGTACTCCACCTCCAGCCCCGCGGCCCTGGCCGGCAGCCATAGCTGCGTCTGCCAGCCGGTGCTGATCACCGGCTCGTTGTGCAGCTGGTGATCCCAACCCTCCGGCTCATCACTGCCGGTCAGCTTGTGCACCGCCTTCTGAGCATCCTTGGCGCCCGAGGCCGGGCCGACGATGCCGAGATCCAGATTGAAGGTATCCACCCGTCGCCAGTCATCTCCCTCTTCACCGGCGAACAGCGAGACGCCACCGAACAGGTAGCCCGCGTAGGGGCGGTCATCCTGATCCGGTTGCTCTCGCTTGATGTCATTGGGGGTATAGATCTGCTGTCCGAAGCGGTAGGCCGTGGCGTCCAGTCGCGCCGCGCTGAAGCCGGGCACCCAGTCCGCGAATGAGCGTGACCAGTGCTGCTCTGGTGTCTTGAAGGTGTAGCTCAGCGCAAAGCCGTTGGTGTAATGGCCATCATCGCCGGAGGTGAGAATGTCGTTCTCGACCTTCAATGACAGCACGCCACCCTCGTCCTCGGCTGCCTCCACCATGGGGGCCAATGCCACCGCACCCAGCATGATCAATGCCATGCCCAGGCGCCGGGTCGAGAAGGCCGGTGCCATCTGCGGGGCATGGCTCAAGGCGGCGGTACCGCCGGGACTGTCATTGACTGGACTGGGGTAAGCGCGGGGAGCGTTTCTTGAAGATGACGTGACACAAGACAGCTTGCGGGTGCCTGGGCGAGAACCTGGCGGACGGGCAGTGACGGGACGCATCGCAACTCCTGGGACGGGTAGTTGTGTACAGAGTCAAGTTAGGCTGCAGGCGTATAACGTTGCACAAAAAATCCCGATTTCATAGCCTGTTAATCAATAGACAATCTGCCTATCCCCACTGCGGCGAGCCGTGCCTGTGTGAGATCGAGGGAGGGTATGCGAAGCGAAGCGAGGTGGGTGGGGCGAGTGGGAGATGCAGGAGCGCGAGAGGTGTGAGAAACGCGAGAGACACGAGAGACGCGAGAGAGGCGGGGATGCGTGAGCCAGGCGAGATGGGGGAGAGCGTGGCGGCGTTTCCCGCGCAGGGCTGCGACAGGCGCCGCTGAAGGGCGCAGAAACAAAGCGGCTGGCGCCCCGGCAAGGGTGCGCCAGCCGTCGAGAGACTCAGTAAGGCGCGACGCTCAGGTTGGCGCCGTAGCCGACCAGGCGGACACGTTGGCCAACCGAGAAGGCGGTATCGGCTTTCTGGACGACGATGAGGCTGTCGCCGGCATCGCGGCGGACTTCAATCTCGTAGGCGTCGATCTGGTCGACATTGTCAGCGATCGACTTGCCGGCCACGCTGCCGCCGATGGCACCCGCGGCGGTGGCGATCGCACGACCGGAGCCGCCACCGATCTGGCTGCCGAGCAGGCCGCCGACGACCGCGCCACCCAGGCCACCGAGCACGCCGCTGCCTTCATCCTGTGCCTGGATCTGCACCGGGCGCAGCGAGGTGATGGTGCCGTAGCTGACGGACTGTGCGCGCTTGGCCTGATCGCCGGTGTAGACGTTGCCGGAGTAGATGTCGCTGTTCGCGCAGCCGCCAAGCGTCAGCACGCCGAGTGCGATCACGGGCAGCCAGCGGCGTGCGCCAGTCGATCGCTTGTGAGTCAGTGAGAGTGTCATGGTGTGTCTCCTCGCATGATGCGGTGCAGCTTGAGGTTGTGATGGAGAATGCTGAGGCTGAGAGAGCAAGGCTCAGGTAGGCGATCACTTCCTTGGGCCGCCAGCAGGTTCTTGTCACGACGGGCGTGCGAGAACACTGTTTCTTAACATTATAGACCACGTCGACCATGACGGGTTCCCGACCTGAAACGCTGAGGTGACGCAACTTCCGCACTTCCCTGTCGCGTGAGTGCTACCACGTGAGTACCGGCCACGTGAGTTCCGGCGCATGAGTGCTGCCACCTAAGCACTTCCGCGTGAGCACTTCTTCTTGAGCCATGCCGCGTGAATGTCAGCGGCAGGGTATTTGTCGACGTTGGTTGGCATTCGCGGCGGACATCCACGGCGGGCATTCAAGGCGTAAAGCACGAAAAAGCCCGCGTGAGCGGGCTTCGGTCAGTCTGCGGGTGGTACCTCGCGCAATCCGGTCATTGCGAGGTGCCATGTCGAGGTGTCATACCGCGATGTCAGCGGTCTAGAACTGGTCTTCTTCCGTAGAGCCCGTCAGTGCGGTGACGGAGGAGTTGCCGCCCTGAATGACGTTGGTCATGTCATCGAAGTAACCGGTGCCGACTTCCTGCTGGTGCGCCACGAAGGTGTAGCCCTTCTCGGCTGCGGCGAATTCGGCTTCCTGCACCTTCTCGACGTAGTGCTTCATGCCTTCGCCCTGCGCATAGTCGTAGGCAAGATCGAACATGTTGAACCACATGTTGTGGATACCGGCCAGGGTGATGAACTGGTACTTGTAGCCCATGTCCGACAGTTCCTGCTGGAACTTGGCGATGGTGGCGTCGTCGAGGTTCTTCTTCCAGTTGAAGGAAGGCGAGCAGTTGTAGGCCAGCAGCTGGTCCGGGTATTCCTTCTTGATCGCTTCGGCGAAGCGGCGCGCCTCCTCGAGGTCCGGCTTGGCGGTTTCACACCAGATCAGGTCGGAGTAGGGCGCGTAGGCCAGGCCGCGGGCAATGGCTTGATCAAGACCGGCATTGACGCGATAGAAGCCTTCGTCGGAGCGCTCACCTGTCAGGAACGGCTTGTCGTAGTCGTCGACATCGGAGGTGATCAGGTCAGCGGCATTGGCATCGGTACGCGCGATGACCAGGGTCGGGACACCCGCCACGTCGGCAGCCAGGCGAGCGGCCACCAGCTTCTGCACCGCTTCCTGGGTCGGCACCAGTACCTTGCCGCCCATGTGGCCACACTTCTTGACCGAGGCCAGCTGGTCCTCGAAGTGCACACCGGAGGCACCCGCACGGATCATGGCGGTCATCAGCTCGTAGCCGTTGAGCACGCCACCGAAACCGGCCTCGGCATCCGCCACGATAGGCGCGAAGTAATCGACGAAGCCGGCATCGCCCGGATTGGCCCCTTTCTGCCACTGGATCTGGTCGGCGCGGCGGAAGGTGTTGTTGATGCGCTTGACCACGGTCGGCACGGAATCCACCGGATAGAGCGACTGATCCGGGTACATGGCTTCACTGGTGTTGTTGTCGGCGGCGACCTGCCAGCCGGACAGGTAGATGGCCTCGATACCGGCCTTCACCTGTTGCATGGCCTGGCCACCGGTCAGGGCGCCCAGACAGTTGACGTAGCCCTTCCTGGCATCACCATTGACCAGTTTCCAGAGCTTCTCGGCACCGCGGGTCGCCAGGGTATTGGCTTCCGGAACGGAACCGCGCAGGCGCACCACATCCTCGGCGGAATAGGGGCGAGTGACCCCTTTCCAGCGCGGATTCTCGGCCCAGTCCTTCTCGAGCGCGGCAATCTGATCGGCACGTGTGTGACTCATGGTGGCATCTCCTGATGGCTTCGTCGTCGGGGCTCAGCCCCTGGCGTGTTGTCCGTGTCTTGTGTCTGTTCGCTTGTCTATCGTCTGGCGGTCGACGCGAGATCGACACGTGAAATGGGAGTGTCGGTGCTCTGCGTCTTGAGTTGCTGCATGACAGTTTGTTGTTGTTATTGATCTTTCAGGCGTTACCAGTGGAGTCACGCCGTGCGACAGAAGGCGTCGTCGGTGGCGTTGTCGAGCTCCGCTGGCTCAGCAAGTCTGAAGCGAGCCTTTATCACGCCAAGGCAGGCAGTTTCCAGGCCGGGGGCTGCTGTCAGCGTGATGCTGTCCAACCAGGGCATCAGGAAGTACAGGCTGGCTTCCAGCGTGGGTAACGTGCAGTGGCTGAGGGTGAGGGCGATGCGCGGTGGCCTGCCGTCCGGCGCACGCAGCCGTGAGATCAGCTCTCCCCAGCACAGCGCTTCGCGCACGCTGCTGATCTGGGCAATGGCTAGCACCGAATGACGTTCGCCGCGATGCCGCGCGGCGGCCAGTGTCCAGAGGGCCCGGGGGAGCGGGCGGTTGCCCAGCTGCATCCCCGTCACGTCATCGGTGAGGCCGGCAAGCGCCAGCTGGTCAGGCGCGTCCTGCGTCTCGCCAGCTATTGCCGGCTGCACACTGCACTTCAGCTGCCCATTGCACTTCAGCTGCCAGCCGCTGCCCTGTGAGCGCAGTTGCCACTGCTCGCCAGGAAGTTGCCAGCGCTGGTCGCGACTCAGATGACAGATCGTCTGCGCCTGTGCCGCTACCGACTCCGCTGTCTGCGGTGGCAGGAGGTCCTTGAGGGGACGTGCCAGCTTGAGAATCCGCGTGCGGATCTCGGCGTTGTGCCATTGCTCGGCCAGAGCGGCATCCTCAGGCTGCCCGAGTACCTGGTCACCTCTACCGCCCATCAGGGTGGTCTGCGTTCGTGAGTCTGAGGTGAGCATGGGCGAATCTCCTGAAGGCGGTGCCGGATCGGGCAGCGTGTCATGTCGCAGTGCAGCGTAAATGACCTGATCTCTAGCATCGCTCCGAAATTGAGTGCTGTCTTTCATTCCTTGGTCGCATTAAAACGATCGTTTTATACCAGTTTCAACGTTGTGGAATTCTTGCTGGCAAACAGTCGTTTTAATATTTCTCAATGACGTCATGATGTCAGTATTCATGGGCCTTGGGGAATGATGACTTGGTCAAGGAGCGGGTTGTAGCCAGACTACAAGAACATTCAAGGCACAAAAAAACCGGCCCCAAATGGGGCCGGTTTTTGTAAGGCAGACGCTAAAATTCAGTTCAGAATCAAGCGCATGCTGCGGTGCGGTATGCCGGCATCGAGAAACTCGTCGCCGTAAGCCGTGAAGCCGAGGCGTTGATAGAATTCCAGCGCATGGGTCTGAGCATCCAGTAGCACTTCAGTATGGCCAGCCTGGCGCGCAGCATGGATGACCGCTTCCATCAGGCGTTGGCCAAGCCCCAGTCCGCGCGCTTCGGAGAGGATGGCGACGCGGCCGACATGGCCATCCGGCAACAGACGGGCCGTGCCGACGGTGCGGCCATCCAGATGCACGAGGAAGTGTTCGCAGACGTCGTCGCGCCCGTCCCACTCCTCATCCTGCGGCACCTGCTGTTCTTCGATGAACACGACGCGGCGGATCTCGCTGGCCTCGTTGCCCAACGTCTGCCAGTCGCCCCGTTCCAGGCTGATCATGGCGTCACTCATTCTTCATCGTCCTCTTCGTCCTGAAGGTCACATTCCAGTATCAGGCTGCCGCGGTTGATTAGCGCCGTCAGCAGGCTGACCACGGCACTGCGATCAAGGTCTGCCGTGGTGTAGTCGAGCAACACCGCCGTGAGGCGCTGATCGGAGGCCAGCGCTTCCGCCAGCGGCTGAGGGGCCAGGATGCCATCGCCATCGACGAACAGCGTGCTGGTGCCATTCTCGCCGTGACGGAAGGCGAAGCGTGAGCCCAGGGAGCGCACCAGTACGCCTTCATCTTCCAGATACTCGACCAGCTCATGCGTCTTGAGGGCCGGTTCGCGGGCGGCGAGCTGCTCCAGATACTTGGGCTGGGTCATGTAGCGACCGAACCACTGTGCCAGCTGGGTCGGGTTGTCCAGCGTGCTGAGCAGCAATTCACGCACGCGCTCGAGCGAGGCGTCGTCCAGCTCGCCGGCATTGGCGACCGGTGCCATGCCCTGGTCACGATAGCGCAGCGATTCCGGCAGGCTGGCACCCAGATAGTCGGCGTAGGAGGTGACGACTTCATCGGCGGAAGGCGCACGGAAGCCGACGGAGATGGTCATGCAGTCATCGGACTGGCTGACACCGTGGTGCGCCAGGCGCGGCGGCACGTAGAGCATGTCGCCGGGTTCCAGCACCCAGTCCTCGCCCGGGGTGACCTCGAAGTGCTTGAGGATGCGCAGGTCGATGCCATCGATGATCTCGGCGTCGTCACCGTGCATGCCGCCCAGCTGCCAATGACGCTGGCCCTGAGCCTGCAGCAGGAAGACATCGTAGTTGTCCAGGTGCGGGCCGACGCTGCCGCCGGTCGGCGCGTAGCTGATCATGATGTCATCGAGACGCCAGCGCGGCAGGAAGGTGAAGGGCTCGAACAACGCGGCGACGTCGGGGACGTAATGGTCCACCGCCTGCACCAGCAGGCTCCACTGGCTGTCGTCCTTGGCGTCGAGACGCGCGAAGGTCGCTTCATCGAAGGGGCCGTGGCTGACCTGCCAGGCCTTGTCCGGGCCGTTTTCCTCGACCAGACGGGCTTCGATGTCATCTTCACAGGCCAGACCGGCCAGTTCATCGGCTTCCAGCGGCGTCTCGAAGTCTGCGAAGGCCCCGCGGATCAGCAGCGGCTTCTGCTGCCAGTAATCGCGCAGGAATTCACGGATGCTCAGGCCGCCCAACAGTGCCAGTGGCGTGTCGGTGTCGCGGGGGGCGGGGGATGTGCTCATGCAGAACCTCTCGAACGCGAACGGCAGCCTGTCAGGTGGCGGCGGTCTCGCGATGACGTCGTTGAAGCCGTGTTGCCGGATGGCAGACGGCGATGCGTTCCATGCCGAGCCTTGAGAGCGTGGCATGTCGTGCCCACTGACGGAGAGCGTCAGTGGTCGTGAATCCAGTGTGTCGTTCAGCGTGCAGCGTAATGCATGACGCCGGAGCAGAGGCCCCGGCGTCTTGAGACTTGCAGTGACCTGCGCCGCTTAGAGCGCCTTGGCCTGTGCAATGGCGTTGCCGATGTAGCTGGCCGGGCTCAGTGCCTTCAGCTCGGTCTTGACGTCGTCCGGCAGTTCCAGCGTCTCAATGAAGGCGGCGAAACCGGCCTGGTCGATACGCTTGCCACGGGTCAGCTCCTTGAGCTTCTCGTAGGGCTTCTCGATGCCGTAACGACGCATGACGGTCTGGATCGGCTCGGCCAACACTTCCCAGCTGTTGTCCAGATCGGCGTTCAGACGCTCCGGGTTGGCTTCCAGCTTGCTGATGCCTTTCAGGGTCGCCTGATAGGCGATCAGACCCTGCGCCAGGCCGGTGCCCAGGTTGCGCAGCACGGTGGAGTCGGTGAGGTCACGCTGCCAGCGGGAGATGGGCAGCTTCTGTGCCAGATGGCCCAGCACGGCATTGGCGATGCCCAGATTGCCTTCGGAATTCTCGAAGTCGATCGGGTTGACCTTGTGCGGCATGGTGGAAGAGCCGATCTCGCCGGCCACGGTACGCTGCTTGAAGTAACCCAGCGAGATGTAGCCCCAGACGTCACGATCGAAGTCGATCAGGATGGTGTTGAAGCGGCAGATGGCATCGAACAGCTCGGCGATGTAGTCGTGCGGCTCGATCTGGGTGGTGTACGGGTTGAAGGTCAGCCCGAGGCTCTCGACGAAGGTTTCGGCGTTGGCCGCCCAGTCGATGGCCGGGTAGGTGGTCAGGTGGGCGTTGTAGTTGCCCACGGCACCGTTGATCTTGCCGAGCATCTCGATGCGTTCGATCTGCGCCAGCTGACGACGCAGGCGCGCGGCGACGTTGGCCATTTCCTTGCCGAGGGTGGTCGGGCTGGCAGTCTGGCCATGGGTGCGCGACAGCATCGGCTGTTCGGCGTGCTGGTGGGCCAGCGCGACGATCGCTTCGGTCACTTCACGCATCTGCGGCAGCAGCACGTTGTCCAGGCCACCACGCAGCATCAGGGCGTGAGACAGGTTGTTGATGTCTTCACTGGTGCAGGCGAAGTGGATGAACTCGGTGACGGCGTTGAGTTCGGCGTTGCTCTCGACCTTTTCCTTCAGGAAGTACTCGACCGCCTTCACGTCGTGGTTGGTGGTGCGTTCGATGTCCTTGATGCGCTGGGCATCCTCGACACTGAACTCACTGACGATGCTATCCAGCACGGCGTTGGCATCCGCGGAGAAGGCCGGCACTTCAGCGATCTCGGCGTGGGCGGCCAGGCGTTGCAACCAGCGCACCTCGACGATGACGCGGGCACGGATCAGGCCGAATTCACTGAAGTGCTCGCGCAGGGCCTCGGTCTTGGCGCCATAGCGGCCATCGACGGGAGACAGGGCGGTGAGGGCGGACAGCTGCATGATGAGAATCTTCCGATGGTGGCAGGACATATCGCGCTGCCGGTTCAAGTGTCTCGGAGCCCGGTTGATGGGCTCCAGCGTTGTTGAAGCGAATTCGGGTGTGAATCAGGTGGCGTCAGGTGACGCGCTGGCGCGAGCGCGGAGGCGGGCTCAGCCCAGCTGCTGCAATGACTTCTTGAGCGCGCTGCGCTGGAAGACCAGCTTCCAGCGACGGCCACCCTGCTGGTCCCACAGCAGCGCGAAGCGCACGCCTGCCAGCAGGGCGCAGCGGATGCGTTCCGGCATCATGCGCTGCTGCAGCAGGCCGGGGTCGCCCTGCACCACGATCCGGTAGCGGAAGGTGGAGAGAGTCTGCTGGTAAAGCTCGCCCAGGCTTGCGATCACGTTCTCGTGGGTCGGCCCGAAGTGCTCGGCCTGGCCCTGGATGCGCGTCAGGCCCGCGCCCAGCTTGTCCAGCATGTCCGGGTCCTTCTTGAGCTTGCTCATCAGCATCACCAGCGAGAAGCCGTAACGCATCACCACGGGCGAGACCTGGCGACGTTCCATCACCGCACTGACGGTGTCGATGCCGAGCCGCAGGCGGTTATGGTGCCCGCCGTAGATGGCTTCGAAGCTTTCCGGATTGGTATCCAGCGTGGCATTGACCAGGGTTTCCCAGGCGCGCTCATCGCACTGGCCGTGGCGGGCCAGCTCATCGACCAGCGCGGCTGCCTGGAAGACGCCCGCCAGCGAAAGTGCCTGGCGGGTAGTGGTATCAGTGACGGGACGGATCGGCACGCTGGTCATTGCGCGGCGGACTCCTCGGGGCCAGAGAGCGGGGCGGTGGAAGCGCTGGCGTCCGCCGCCGGAAGTTTCCAGGCGGCATCGATCACGCCGCCGCCCAGACAGATGTCGCCGAGATAGAAGACGGCGGACTGGCCGGGCGTGACGGCGCGTTGCGGTTCATCGAAACGCACCTCGACACGCTGGCCGTCATTGACGATCAAGGTCGCGGCCTGATCTTCCTGGCGATAGCGGTTCTTGCAGCGAATGCGCAGCTCGCCATTGGCGTCGGTCTGCGGCGGCTCGCCCGCGACCCAGTCGACGGATTCGGTGCTCAACGCCTGAGTGTAGAGCAGGTCGTGGTGCTTGCCCTGCACGGCGATCAGCACGTTGCGCTCCAGGTCCTTGGCACACACGAACCAGGGCGCGTCCGGATAGCGCTTGAGGCCACCGATTCCCAGCCCCTGGCGCTGGCCGAGGGTGTAGTACATCAGGCCCATGTGCTCGCCGATGACATCGCCATCGGGAGTCTCGATCTTGCCGGGCTGAGCGGGTAGGTACTGCTTGAGGAAGTCGGCGAAACGCCGCTCGCCGATGAAGCAGATACCGGTGGAATCCTTCTTGCGCGCGGTGATCAGCTCATGCTTCTCGGCGATGGCGCGAACTTCGTGCTTCTCGAGCTCGCCGACCGGGAACAGGGTGCGCGCGATGGCCGCCTGCGGCACGGCATGCAGGAAGTAGCTCTGGTCCTTGTTGGTGTCCAGGCCCTTGAGCAGGCGCGGTAGACCATCACGCACGCCGCCACGCACGTAGTGACCGGTGGCGATCAGCTCGGCGCCCAGCATCTCGGCATACTCGAGGAAGACCTTGAACTTGATCTCGCGGTTGCACAGGATGTCGGGATTCGGCGTGCGACCGGCCTTGTATTCGGCCAGGAAGTGCTCGAAGACGTTGTCCCAGTACTCTGCGGCGAAGTTGGCGGTGTGCAGCTTGATGCCGAGCTTGTCGCACACGGCCTGGGCATCGGCCAGGTCTTCGAGTGCGGTGCAGTATTCGCTACCGTCGTCTTCGTCCCAGTTCTTCATGAACAGGCCTTCAACGTGGTAGCCCTGCTCCATCAACAACAGGGCAGAGACGGAGGAGTCGACACCGCCGGACATGCCGACGATGACCTTGGTTCCGGTACCGGTTTCAGCGGTCATCAGTTCTCTCGTCACCCGCATGGCCGCGGGTTGTCACAAACAGGGGAGGCGGCAGACCCGTCATTCTGGCGCCGCTTGAATGGGCGGGATTATACCTGAATGCGGGGGTGGGATTCACCCCGCCTGCGCCGTCTGCCGCACTGGGCCAGATGCGCCGCTCGACAGCACGCCCGGCGGCGGACTTCCGGCGCGGGCAATCGCTCAATCGTGCAGCACATCCAGCGGGAAACGCTTGCCACGTTGGCTGTCGCGGATGCGACGGGTCACCAGCGGGCTGCGCAGGCGGCCCATGTCCTCGAGCTGCTCGATCTCCTCAAGCGACAACCAGTGCGTTCTGACGATGTCAGGGTCCAGCGGCGTGCACAGGTGCTCAAGGGCCGCGGCCTCGAAACTGTGGGAGTGGAAGTGGGTGCCGTCCTCGGCCACGTGCACATAGAGGCCGAGATAGCCAGTCAGCAGGATGCGCCAGGCGGTTTCCTCGCGGACTTCGCGTTGTACGCCGTCGATGATGCGCTCATGCGGTTCGAGATGGCCGGCCGGCTGGTTGAACACCGTGCAGGGCCCGCCCTTGTCTTCCTCGACGATCAGGTAGCGCCCGGCGCGTTCGACGACACAGGCGACGGTGACATTCGGGGTCCAGCGAGCAGCCATCAGGATTTCCTTCCTTTCTTGGGGGATGAGGGACGACGAGAGGGGGCGCCGGGTGTCTTGCCTGAACCCTTGCCTTCAGTCTGGCCAGAACTCCGACTGGAACCCCGACCTGAGCCCTTGCCGCTCTTGCCCGCGCTGTTGCCTCTATCGCCACTGCCCCGGGGGCCAGTGTTGCCGGTGCGGCGCTCGCCCGGCTTGCCCGTCGCGCCCTTGTGGCGTGGCGAGCGGGACTCGCGGCGAGGTGGCGCAGGCATCTCGACTTCCTCGCTGCGCCATTCTCCGGGGGCAAGGCCGTCGAGCTTCCACGGCCCGATGGCCGCGCGGATCAAGCGCAGGGTCGGCAAGCCGACGTGCGCGGTCATGCGGCGCACCTGGCGATTGCGACCTTCGCTGATGATGATTTCCAGCCAATGGGTCGGGATGCTCGCACGAAAGCGCACAGGAGGTTGCCTGTCAGGCAACTCGGGGGGCTCGATGCGCCGCACTTTGGCTGGGCGCGTCATGCCATCCTTGAGCTCGACACCGGCACGCAGCGCGGCGATGGCCTGCTCGTCAGGGGCACCTTCCACCTGTACCCAGTAGGTCTTGGGCTGCTTCTTTCTCGGGTGCGCGATCTGGTGGGAGAGCGCGCCATCACTGGTGAGCAGCAGCAGTCCCTCGGAGTCATAGTCGAGGCGCCCGGCGGCATAGACATCCGGCACGTCGATGAAGTCAGCGAGTGTCTGGCGGCCCTGATCGCGGTCAGTGAACTGGGTCAGGACGCGGTAAGGCTTGTGAAGCAGATATATGAGAGACATGGTTTAGACTTTTGTCGCGGCTGCCGTATAAGCCTACTGTGAGAAGCGGCACGGGTGCTATACTCGCGCCTCCACTGAATCCATGACAGGGGAGTTATCAATGGGGTTCCAGAAGATTGTCGTCCCGGAAGGCGGTGCCAAGATCACCGCAAATTCCGACAATACCCTCAACGTTCCGAATAATCCGATCATCCCGTTCATCGAAGGCGATGGTATCGGTGTGGACGTGACTCCGGCCATGAAGATTGCCATCGACGCTGCTGTCGACAAGGCCTATGGCGGCGAGCGCAAGATTCACTGGATGGAAGTCTACGCCGGTGAAAAAGCCACTCACGTTTATGATGCTGACACCTGGCTGCCGGAAGAGACTCTCGAGGCTGTCAAGGATTACATCGTTTCCATCAAGGGTCCGCTGACCACTCCGGTGGGCGGTGGTATTCGCTCCCTGAACGTCGCTCTGCGTCAGAAGCTGGATCTGTACACCTGCCTGCGCCCGGTGCGCTGGTTCACTGGTGTGCCGAGCCCGGTCAAGAAGCCGGCTGACGTCGACATGGTCATCTTCCGCGAAAACTCCGAAGACATCTACGCCGGTGTCGAATGGAAAGCGGGAACGCCGGAAGCCGACAAGGTCATCAAGTTCCTGCGTGAAGAGATGGGTGTCACCAACATCCGCTTCCCGGAGAACTGCGGTATCGGCGTCAAGCCGGTCTCCGAAGAAGGTACCAAGCGTCTGGTCCGTCAGGCTGTCCAGTACACCATCGACAACGACCGTGAGTCGCTGACCCTGGTGCACAAGGGCAACATCATGAAGTTCACCGAAGGTGCCTTCAAGGACTGGGGCTACGAAATCGTCAAGGACGAGTTCGGCGGCGAGCTGCTGGATGGCGGCCCGTGGATGACCTTCAAGAACCCGAACAACGGCAAGGACATCGTGGTCAAGGACGTCATCGCTGACGCCATGCTCCAGCAGATCCTGCTGCGTCCGGCGGAATATGACGTCATCGCCACCCTGAACCTGAACGGTGACTACCTGTCCGACGCTCTGGCGGCGGAAGTGGGTGGTATCGGTATCGCGCCGGGTGCCAACCTGTCCGACACCGTCGCCATGTTCGAAGCGACTCACGGTACTGCACCGAAGTACGCTGGCCAGGACAAGGTCAACCCGGGCTCCGTCATCCTCTCTGCCGAGATGATGCTGCGTCACATGGGTTGGGTCGAAGCGGCTGATCTCGTGCTGAAAGGCGTCGAGAAGGCCATCGCCAAGGGCGAAGTCACCTATGACTTCCATCGCCTGATGGACGATGCCAAGCTGCTGAAGTGCTCCGAGTTCGGTCAGGCTGTTGCTGACAACATGGATGCCTGAGACCCTGCGTTGATCTGATGCCCAGGCATCAGGTTGCGTGACAGGTTTCAGCAGAAGGCCCCCGGACATGTCCGGGGGCCTTCTTGCGTTTGAGATGGAAGCTTCTCGGTTGCGCGCTCAGTCTGCTGCCAACGATTGCCACTCCTGGGCATTCTGCGTGGAGCGTTCTGCGCGGGGGGTCTGTGCGATAGCATTCCGGGTTTCATCGAGCGGCGAGACGCTTGAATGGGTCGCCAGTTGGCGACGCCTGTCGAGAGGTGTCTGTCGCGTATGTGAGCGAAAATGCATGCAAATGTCCGCATTCATGTCAGAGCGTCGCGATGCAGGCATGAACGTGTACGCCTGGACGTACTCGACTAAAGCTTGCAACCAGATCGACAAGCCCCCATCTTTTCCTTATCACACCCACATTGAGACGACGTGGCAGCGCTTGACCTTCTCCGCGGCGCGTTGAGGCAATCTGCTTCGTCACGGCTTGTGTTCACCGGATCAGCCCCTTATGTTCAAGACAGAGACATCGCGCGGCAGTCCTCCCTTTCTGGAGACACTGTCGATCAGCAATCAGGCCCCGTCGGCTCAGGAACCCGGATACCAGGAAGACCACGAAGGTGATCTGGCATTCGAGACCGCTGAGCCTGAACTGGCTCCACCGCCCATGTACAAGGTCGTTCTGCACAATGATGACTTCACGCCGATGGACTTCGTCGTGGAGGTGCTGACCACCTTTTTCAACAAGGATCAGGAGCAGGCAGTACAGATCATGCTCGCTGTCCATCATCAGGGAAAAGGAACCTGTGGCATCTTCAGTCGCGACATCGCGGAAACGAAATGCCACCAAGTCAATCAATATGCTCGAGAGTGCCAGCATCCGCTGCTGTGCGACATCGACCGGGCGGAGTGATCCGTCCAAGACGCGGCCTAGAGGGGACTTGCCATGTTGAGCAAAGAACTTGAACTGACCCTGAACACGGCCTTCACCGTGGCACGTTCCAAACGCCACGAATTCATGACCGTGGAACACCTCCTGCTGGCACTGCTGGACAATGCCTCCGCTGCCGATGTCCTGCGCGCCTGTGGTGCCAATCTGGACAAGCTGCGAGTCGACCTTCAGGACTTCATCAATTCCACCACCCCGCTGATTCCGGAAGAGCAGGAAGACCGCGAGACGCAGCCGACGCTGGGCTTCCAGCGCGTCCTGCAGCGTGCCGTCTTCCACGTGCAATCCTCCGGCAAGAGTGAAGTGACCGGCGCCAATGTGCTGGTGGCCATCTTCTCCGAGCAGGAAAGTCAGGCCGTCTACTTCCTCAAGCAGCAGAATGTCGCGCGTGTGGATGCGGTCAATTACATCGCGCATGGCATCTCCAAGGTCGCGGGTCACACCCAGACGCCCCAGGCGTCGGTCGAGAATGAAGAGAGCGAAGAGGCGAGCAGCGAAGGCGGCAACAACCCGCTGACCAACTACGCCACCAACCTCAACGAGCAGGCGCGTCTGGGCAAGATCGACCCGCTGATCGGCCGCGATGGCGAGCTCGAGCGTGTGGTGCAGATTCTGGTGCGTCGCCGCAAGAACAACCCGCTGCTGGTCGGTGAGGCCGGCGTCGGCAAGACTGCCATCGCGGAAGGTCTCGCCAAGCGCATCGTCGAGGAGGACGTGCCGGACGTCATCAAGGAAGCCGTGGTCTACTCGCTGGATCTCGGTGCGTTGCTGGCCGGCACCAAGTACCGCGGTGACTTCGAGAAGCGTCTCAAGTCGCTGCTGGCGGAGCTGCGCAAGGAACCGAACTCGATTCTGTTCATCGACGAGATCCACACCGTCATCGGTGCGGGTGCTGCGTCCGGTGGCGTGATGGATGCCTCCAACCTGCTCAAGCCGCTGCTGTCTTCCGGCGAGCTGCGTTGCATCGGTTCCACCACCTTCCAGGAATTCCGTGGCATCTTCGAGAAGGACCGCGCCCTGGCGCGTCGCTTCCAGAAGGTCGATGTCATGGAGCCGTCGGTGGATGACACCATCCGCATCCTCAAGGGGCTGCGT
The DNA here is from genome assembly GCF_029846355.1 of Cobetia sp. 2AS. Classification (NCBI taxonomy): domain Bacteria; kingdom Pseudomonadati; phylum Pseudomonadota; class Gammaproteobacteria; order Oceanospirillales; family Halomonadaceae; genus Cobetia; species Cobetia sp. 2AS. The sequence goes on along the minus strand of NZ_JARWKQ010000004.1, from coordinate 166,047 downwards.
GGTCGCTTCGAGGAGCACCATGCCATCAAGTACACCGATGCCTCGCTGGAAACGGCAGTGCGTCTGGCGGACCGCTACATCAACGACCGTCAGCTGCCGGACAAGGCCATCGACGTGATCGACGAGGCCGGTGCCCACCAGCGCCTGCTGCCGGAGAGCATCCGCGTCGACACCATCGATACCGAGCAGGTCGAGGCGATCGTCGCCTCCATCGCCCGCATTCCGCCGAAGACGGTCTCCAGTTCCGACAAGAAGCTGCTGTCCAATCTCGAGCGCGATCTCAAGATGCTGGTGTTCGGGCAGGACGACGCCATCACCGGGTTGTCCGCGGCGATCAAGCTGTCGCGTGCTGGCCTCAAGGCGCCGGACAAGCCGGTGGGCAGCTTCCTGTTCGCTGGCCCGACAGGCGTCGGCAAGACCGAGGTCGCTCGTCAGCTGGCGGCGCTGATGGGTATCGAGCTGGTGCGCTTCGACATGTCCGAGTACATGGAGCGTCACACCGTCTCGCGCCTCATCGGGGCACCGCCGGGCTACGTCGGTTATGACCAGGGCGGTCTGTTGACCGAAGCCATCACCAAGCAGCCGCACTGCGTGCTGTTGCTGGATGAGATCGAGAAGGCACACCCGGAAGTCTTCAACCTGCTGCTGCAGGTGATGGACCACGGCCGCCTGACCGACAACAACGGCCGCGAAGCGGACTTCCGCAACGTCATTCTGGTGATGACCTCCAATGCGGGTGCCGAGCAGGTGGCGCGTCGCTCCATCGGCTTCAAGCACCAGGATCACTCCACCGACGCCATGGAAGTCATCCGCAAGACGTTCTCGCCGGAATTCCGCAACCGTCTGGATGGCATCATCCAGTTCGGCGCGCTGGATCTCGCCGTGGTGCGCAATGTGGTCGACAAGTTCCTGGTCGAACTGCAGGCGCAGCTGGATGAGAAGCGCGTGCAGCTGGACGTCGCTGATGAGGCGCGCGACTTGCTGGCGACTCTCGGGTATGACCCGGCAATGGGTGCTCGCCCGATGGCACGCGTGATTCAGGAGAAGCTCAAGAAGCCGCTGGCAGAGATGATCCTGTTCGGCGACCTGTCCGAGTCGGGCGGTATCGTGCATGTCACGGTCGACAACGGCGAGCTGCACCTGGAAACGGAAGCGGAAATGGCGTGATCTGACGCTCAGCTTCCTGCCCGGAACGGGCGACATGAACGGTCAGTGCTCAAGCACTGGCCGTTTTTTTATGGCCGTCAGTCAGCAAGCTGTCCGCACGTAGCGAGCATGAAGTCGATTGCTCAAGCTGGACACGCGCGCACGCCAAGGGGCTCGCCATCCTCAAGGGAAGGGCGGGGAGTTGGATGAGTACTGGAGGAGGCGAATGCGTATCGGGGGAAGCGAATGCGTATTGAGGAGAAAATGCCCAGCGGGGATGAGCCGCCTGTCATCATTGAATGGGAGCGAAGACCAGATTGGCGTTCGGGCTCAAGACGCATTCATGGGACAAGGCGGCATCATCGGAATACTCAGGCATACGCCATCGAGGTGGCGGGTGTCTCGCCGCGAAGGGCAAGTCTTGCAACCTCGATGCGTTCCGGGTCCGGGCGGAGGGTTCAGGCGGAGGTGACGCTGGTGCCTGAGGTGCCGGGAACGACCGGTTCAGCCAGCCGGTGTCATGATGATCGCATGCAGGTCCAGGACGTGCAGAGTGATCGATGGCATGGCAACCGGCAGGGCAGTCTGACCGTGCTTAGCGCGAACGGTAGACGATACGGCCCTTGGACAGGTCGTACGGAGTCAGCTCAACCTTGACCTTGTCGCCAGTCAGGATGCGGATGTAGTTCTTGCGCATCTTGCCGGAGATGTGAGCGGTCACGATGTGGCCGTTTTCCAGTTCAACACGGAAAGTGGTGTTCGGAAGGGTGTCGACGATGACGCCTTCCATTTCAATATGATCTTCACGCGCCATATAGGCTGATCCTCACTTATTACAGGGAATACTGCTGGTAGTTCCGAGCCGCCTCAGCACAAAAAGTGCCCGATTCGGGACTTCGATACGCGATATTGTGCCGTAAGGGCGGCGGCAAGGCAAAGTCGAAGCGCGATTGTACGCTCCTTGAGCGCCTGTGGGCAGCTCAGGAGGAAGATAAAAATCGGCATCTTGCGCCGGGGCAACTCTCGGCAGGCGGTTGGTCGGCACTCGGCGCTGTCTGGTGAGCCCAGCCAGCTGAGCGTTGCGTCACCTTAGCGTTGTCAGAGCGCTTGCGTCGAGAGGGCGCCTGGAGAGCGTGTCGAAAGAGCCTATGGAATGAGCCTTTGGAATGAGCCCATGCAATGAGCTCAGCGCGTCACTCGCCGGATGTCACTGACGCGCCTTGCTTGACCAGGCTCAGTGGCAGATGGCTGTCGGTATGGTTGGCCGGGATGCGTCGCCGCCAGTGGCTGCCATCCAGATACTCGAGCGGCTGGAAATGCTGCTTGTAGTTCATCTTGCGGCAATCGCGGATCCAGTAGCCCAGATAGAGGTGGGTCAGGCCTTCGCGGCGTGCCTGCTCAATCTGCCACAGCACCGCGTAGGTCCCCAGCGAGCGCTGATTCAGTGACTCATCCGGATCGTAGAAGGTATAGATGGCGGACAGGCCATGACTCATGCGGTCCATGGCGGCGACGGCCACCAGACGGCCATCGAGGCGAAAGCTCACCAGACGGGCATAGTCATCGCGGGAGGTGAGGAAGGTGCGATACTGCTCATGACTGGGCGGGAACATGTCGCCATCCGCATGACGGCTGCGGATGTAATGGGCGTAGAGGCGATAATGCTCGGGGTCGAAGAGTGCCGGCCCCTCTTCGATGACCAGGTCGGCATTGCGCCGCACCAGACGCTTCTGGGTGCGGTTGGGCGTGAAGTCGGCGATCGGCACGCGCACGGAAATGCAGGCACGGCAATCACCGCAATGCGGACGATAGAGATGAGAGCCGCTGCGGCGAAAGCCGAGCAGGGCAAGGGCGTCATAGACACCGGAATTGGGCGCTTCCTGCGGATCGAGAAACAGCGTGGTCGCTTGGCGGCCTTCCAGATAGCTGCAGGCGTGCGGTACCGTCAGAAAGAAGCGCAGATCGCGTTGCGGTTGCTTGGGGGTATTGCTGCTCACCGTTGCATCATCTCCCTCTTGGAATTGCCATGGCCATCATTCCCGGGCGTGCTGCGTGGGCCAGGATGTCAGTGACCACTTGCCCTCATGCCCTTGGCCAGTGGCATACTGGTCAAGATAGCTGATGAAATCGCTGCGGGCGATGCTGCGGGCGCCAAGACTTGCCAGGTGCGGAGTATGCATCTGACAGTCGATCAACGGAAAATCCCGTGCCTTCAATTCCTGGCACAGGATCACCAGCGCCAGTTTCGAGGCATCGGGCACGCGCGAGAACATCGACTCGCCGAAGAAGATGCGTCCACAGGCGACGCCATACAGGCCGCCCACCAGAGAATCGCCCTGCCAGACTTCAACGCTGTGGGCATGTCCCATGGCATGCAGGGCGATGTAGGCCTGCTGCATTTCTGGCAATATCCACGTGCCTGCCTGGCCATCGCGAGGAATGCTGGCACAGGCATTGATCACACCGGTAAAGTCGCGGTCGATACTGTAGCTAAGGCCTGCATTGCGCAGGCGCTTGGCCAGACTGCGGCGTACACGGACTTCCTCTGGCTTGAGCACCATGCGTGGGTCCGGTGACCACCACAGGATGGGGTCACCCGGACTGAACCAGGGAAATATGCCGCGGGGGTAGGCCGCCAGCAGCCACTCGGGACTGAGTTCGCCCCCTGCACACAGCAGGCCGTCGGGCTCGCTCAGGGCGGTGGAAGCATGCGGAAAGCGGACAGGGGCAGGGGGAAGCCAGGGAAGCATGGGCAGCCTCTTGTCGGTTCGGGAACATGCACGGAGCAATGGGCTCCTGGCGCCTTGGCGTCATGAGCAGACGTGAATCGGCAATTATGACGTCACTGCCATCGAATGGTTATGATAACCGGCTGAAGGTACATGGAAAATCGCCCACAAGGTGCAAGGGGGATGGCGACTTGACTGCCAAGAGTGCCAGAAAGACAAGTCGGGAACAGGCCAAGCCTGAAACCCGTAGCCGCCGTGCGGCAGCAACACCCAGGAAGCGTGCCCGTCAGAAAGCGGACTCGCCGGGCTTCTTCGCGCGTTTGCGCGGTGCTTCGGCCACTGAGTCCAGCCCGGCACGCAAGACGCCGCGCGTCTCGGGCAAGCCCGCGAGGAAGGACGCCAGCGGCCAGCCTGCTGCCAAGGCCAGAAACAAGCCGCGCGTGCAGGAAGAGAGCCCTGCAGCTCAGCGCCGCGCCGAGCGTCAGGCCGAACGCGCCGAACGCCAGGCCATCCGCGCCGAGCAGCGTGCGGAGAAGGCAGCGCGACCACCGTCACGCCTGACCACCACCCTGCAGGGCGTCAGCCGTGAAGGTGTGGTCATTCTCATGCTCAGCCTCTGCGTCTTCATGCTGCTGGCGCTGTTCAGCTATGAGCCGACGGACCCCGGCTGGTCCTACAGCGGCCCTGAGCTGACGCCCAGCAACTGGATGGGCAGCATCGGCGCCTGGCTGTCAGACGTACTGTATTCGCTGTTCGGCGGCAGTGCCCTGTGGTGGCCAGCGATGCTGGGCTTCGGTGCCTGGCGTCTGATGCGTCAGCCCAGCACTGAGCTTGTGTGGGACCCGACGACCATCGCGGTGCGCGCTGGCGGCCTGTTCCTGCTGATCATGGCGACCTGCGTCATCGGTGATATCCAGTTCTACAGCCCCGACAGCCAGCTGACCAACGGCGCAGGCGGCATTCTCGGCAAGGGCATCGCCGGGGCACTGACGCCATTGATCGGCATGGGCGGCACGGTACTGGTCGCGATGGCCAGCTTCCTGTGCGGCTTCACGTTGTTTACCGGCATGTCGTGGCTGACGGTCATGGATGAGCTGGGCAATGGCTGCATGCGGGTGTCCGGCTGGTTCGCCGAGCGCTTCAACAGCCGCCGCGACGACCAGGACGCCTACGATGACGAGGCAGCCTACGCCGAAGAGTCGCTGACGCACGAGGACGGTGAAGAGGATGACTCGGATCGCGACCCGGCCCCCAGACTGAGCTGGTGGCAGCGTCTGCTGCCGGGCCGCCGTGCCCGAGAGGAGGAGTGGGACGAGGACAGCGACGAGATTCTGCTTGGTCGCCGTCAGGAGGCAGAAGGCATCGCCGCCGAGCCGCGCGGCCAGCGCCGTGTCGAGCCGTCTCTGGATGGCGGCACCGACGAGGCCATCAGCGCTCGCGATGACTTCGCGGATGACCGCAGCACCGATATCCCGTGGCAGACCGCTGAAACCACGCCCTCCGCCAAGGTGCCGGGCGCTGCCTACACCGAGCGCATGACGGTGCAGAGCGCCAATGTCAGCATCGAAGGGGTTGATCTGGCCGCGGCCCTGAAGACCGCCGTGGCGGCAGAGGCCGCCTCCGCGCCGCGTGTCGCGCATGCCGATGTCACGCGCTCCCGTCTGCCGCAAGCTGCTGCCATTGAGGCCGAGCGCCAGCGTCATGCTGACGCCTCAGTCACGACGCAGGCTCCCAAGGCGGCGACGCCAGGCCCTGCCGTCGAAGACACGGCATCAGCCTCCGACAGCACGGCTGCCCCTGCTGCCTGGGACGCCGCCTCAGCCTTTGCGCCGACCGCTCGTCACGACACGGCTCGTCATGAGACCGCCCGTCACGACACGGCACAAGACGCTCAGGCGCAGAGCGAGGCCGAAGCTCACAAGGCTCCGTCTCAGGCACAAGCTCAGGTTCAAGAGCTGGCTCGCGAGCAGGAAGCGCAGCGCTTGGCTGATCAGGAAGCGCAACGTCTGGCAGAGCAGGAGGCGCAGCGCGAAGCAGAACAGAAAGCGCAGCGTGCAGCCGAGCAGCAAGCGGCAGAGCGTCAAGCACAGCTCGAGCAGCAGGCGCAGCTTGAGAAAGAGGCACAGCGTGAGCGCGACGCGCAACTTGCGCGCGAGCGCAGCGATGCCGCGCCGGATAGCCGCAATCAGCCGCCGGAGCCAAGGGACGACGATGATGCGCCTCTGCCCGGCAGTGGTGGTCAATTCGTCACGGCCGCAGGGCTGGCAGCCGGTGCGGGTGTGATGGCGGCCGGTGTTGCGGCGGCCTCTTCCGAGACTCCCGCTCGCAAGGCGGTCGTCTCCTGGGATGATGCCTTCGAGCAGCCGACGGGCAACGCGCCGACACCGGCAGACGCGCCTGCGGCGCCGAGCAGCCCGTCTGCCACGCCGCAGCAGCATGCCCCTGAGCTGCGTCAGCCTGCAGCGCCTCATCAACCTGCCGAGCTGGTCGCGCCAGCGGAGCCCGATTCCGTGGCGCCTCAGGCCGAGCATGTGCCGCCTTTCGAGGCGCCGACAGCCACGCCGGAAGCGACACCCGCACCGGCTGAGCGTCCTTCCTGGGCCTATGACGGCGATGAGTCCGGCATGGTGCCGGGCGGTGGTCGTCTGGCGACGGCGGAAGATGCACAGGCGGCTGCCAGTGATCCCTCCGGTCCGACCCTGTGGACCGTGGAGCACATGCAGAGCCAGCGCCATGAAGGTGCCGATCACGAGGACGAGCCGGAAGGGGACCTGCCGCAGCTGAGCCTGCTGACGCCGCCGGATGCCCAGAAGCCCAACTACAGCGAAGAAGAGCTCGACCAGATGGCCGAGCTGCTGGTGGTGCGTCTGCGCGAGTATGGCGTCAAGGCCGAGGTGGCGGATGTCTGGCCGGGGCCGGTCATCACACGCTTCGAGATTCAGCCGGCGCCGGGCGTCAAGGCGTCCAAGATCTCCAACCTGTCGACGGACCTGGCGCGTTCACTGCTGGTCAAGAGCGTGCGTGTGGTCGAGGTGATTCCGGGCCGTCCGACGGTCGGCATCGAGATTCCCAACCCCAACCGCGCCATGATTCGCCTGCGTGAAGTGTTCGATTCCGATGCCTATCAGCTGGCGGAATCTCCGGTCACCCTGGCGCTGGGGCAGGACATCGGTGGCGCCCCTGTCGTGGCCAACCTCGGCAAGATGCCGCACCTGCTGGTCGCCGGTACCACCGGTTCGGGCAAGTCAGTCGGCATCAACTCGATGCTGATCTCGATGCTGCTCAAGGCCACGCCGGACGAAGTGCGCATGATCATGGTCGACCCCAAGATGCTGGAGCTGTCGGTCTATGACGGCATTCCGCATCTGCTGGCGCCGGTGGTGACCGACATGAAGGAGGCCGCCAACGCCCTGCGCTGGTGTGTCGCCGAGATGGAGCGTCGCTACAAGCTGATGGCCGCCATGGGCGTGCGCAACCTGGCCGGCTTCAATGCCAAGATCGATGAAGCCGAGGCGCATGGTGCCCAGATCGCTGACCCGCTGTGGGAGCCGCAGCCCTGGGAGATGCACCAGCATCCGCCGGTTCTCGCCAAGCTGCCCTACATCGTGGTGGTGATCGACGAGTTCGCCGACATGTTCATGATCGTCGGCAAGAAGGTCGAGGAGCTGATCGCACGTCTGGCCCAGAAGGCACGCGCCGCGGGGATTCACCTGATTCTGGCCACCCAGCGTCCGTCGGTGGACGTCGTGACCGGCCTGATCAAGGCCAATATCCCGACGCGCATGGCCTTCCAGGTCTCCTCCAAGATCGACTCGCGCACCATCCTTGATCAGGGCGGCGCCGAGGACCTGCTGGGTCACGGTGACATGCTCTACCTGCCGGCCGGTGCCGGCATGCCGACGCGCGTTCACGGTGCCTTCGTCGATGATGACGAGGTTCACCGTGTGGTCGATGACTGGAAGCGTCGCGGCTCGCCGGAGTACATCGAGGAGATCCTCACCGGTGGCGTGCAGGCCGATGCCTTGGCCGGTCTCGAGGCCGAAGGTGAGGACAGCGATGCCGAGCAGGATGCGCTCTACGATGAGGCCGTGGCCTATGTGGTCGAGTCGCGTCGTGCCTCCATCTCTGCCGTGCAGCGTCGCTTCAAGATCGGGTACAACCGCGCTGCGCGCCTGGTCGAGGCGATGGAGATGGCCGGTGTCGTCTCCGCGATGGGCACCAATGGCTCGCGGGAAGTGATCGCGCCCAACCACAGCGGCTAGCCGCCGCAGGCCTGGTCGCTGCACGCTGAAACACACGAAGGGGAGCTTTTTGCTCCCCTTCGTGTCAAAGACGTCAGATAACAGATCACTGTCAGCAGGATATTGGCAGCAATCATCCCGAATCGCTGAAATGATGATGGTCAGATGCAGGGCCTCGGTGCCGAGGCTTGCCACTGGTCTTCCTCACCGCAAGGAGTTTCATGAAGACATTGTCCCGTTCTTTCGCTTCTTCGTTGACCGCTCGTCTGGCCAAGGGGCTGGGCGCCGCGCTGATGCTGGGCATGGCCGCTCTGCCAGCGCACGCCGAGGAGTCGGCAGGCGATCGTCTGTCGCGCCTGCTGGAGCCGCTCAAGACCTATGCTGCCGACTTCGATCAGCAGATCCTCGATGCCTCGGGTCAGCGTCTGCAGGAAGCCAAGGGCAAGATGTGGCTGTCGCGCCCGGGCAAGTTCCGCTGGAGCGTCGATGCGCCGTACCGTCAGGAAGTGGTGTCGGATGGCAAGGAAGTCTATCTGCATGATCCGGACCTCGAGCAGGTCACCGTGCAGCCGCTGGATGAGCGTGTCACCCATACGCCGGCGCTGTTGCTGTCCGGTCGTGCCAGTGAGCTGACCGCCAACTATGCGGTCAAGCGTCAGCAGCAGGGCGCGCGTGAGACCTTCACGCTGACGCCCAAACAGGCCGATACGCTGTTTGAAAGCCTCAAGCTGACCTTCGACAGCGAGCAGCTCGACATGCTGCAGATGGCGGATTCCACCGGCCAGCGCACGGCGATCGACTTCAGCAACGTGCAGTACAACCCGTCGCTGCAGGATAGCCGTTTCGTGTTCCAGATCCCGCAAGGCGCCGACGTCATTCGCGAGCAGTGATCACGCCCAAGGTGCAGCGCAAATCCTGAATACGCTTGACCAGACAGGAACGCCCGGACCAGATGGTCCGGGCGTTCTTGTCTGTGCCAGTCGCGACTCGGCAGCCATGTGCGCGCAGGATTCGCCGCTGATCAGCTCTGTCCGGGCGTCTCACCACGGTCTGCGGCGGCGTCCTGCTCGCGGCGCCAGCGCTCTATCTCGGCGAAGCGCTTCTCGCCGCCATGCTGGGTCGGGCGGTAGAACTGCTGGGGCGGCAGCTCTTCTGGCCAGGCATCGTGGGAGCGGCCGGCCGGATAGCCATTGGGCTCGTTGTGGGCATAGCGATAGCCTTCGCCCATGCCCAGCTCCTTCATCAGCGTGGTCGGGGCATTGCGCAGGTAGACCGGCACTCCGAAGTGGGGCTGCTGGCGCACGAAGGCCTTGGCTTCCTTCCAGGCCACCTCGATGGCATTGCTCTTGGGCGCGATGGCCAGGTGGATCGCCGCATGGGCGATGGCGCGCTGGCCCTCGTAGTCACCGAGGCGCAGATAGGCGTCCCAGGCGGCGATGGTCAGCGGCAGGGCGCGTGGGTCGGCGTTGCCGACATCCTCGGAGGCAATCGCCGTCAGACGCCGCACGACATCCAGCGGGTCGCCGCCGCCATCCATGAAGCGCGCCATGTACAACAGTGCCGCGTCGGGCCGCGAGGAGCGTATCGACTTGTGGATCGCCGACAGCAGGTCGTAATAGTCATCGCCCTGCTTGTCGAAGCTGGAGGCCTGATGGCCTAGCACGGCCTCCAGCGAGCTTTCCTCGAGTATCTCGCGCGTTCCCCCCTGGGCATCTGGCTCACGACGCACGAAGTCACAGGCGGTCTCCAGCAGACCGAGGGCGCGGCGTGCATCGCCGGAGGCCGAGCGCGCGATGCGGGTCAGCGTCTCGCGGCTGGCTTCGATATGACGCTTGCCGAGGCCGTTGACCTCATCCTGCAGGGCGCGCGTCAGCACCTCGATCAGGTCTTCGGTTTCCAGGGCCTTGAGCACATAGACCCGAGCCCGCGACAGCAGGGCCGAGTTGACCTCGAAGGACGGGTTCTCGGTGGTCGCGCCGATCAGCGTCAGCAGGCCGGATTCCACGTGCGGCAACAGGGCGTCCTGCTGACTCTTGTTGAGGCGGTGGATCTCATCGAGAAACATCACCGTCTGACGCTCGCTGGCCTGATGGTGGCGTGCACGCTCGACGACTTCGCGGATGTCCTTCACCCCAGCCATCACCGCCGAGAGCTGCTCCAGATGCGCATCACAGCCATAGGCGAGAATCTCGGCCAGCGTCGTCTTGCCGACGCCCGGCGGCCCCCACAGAATCATCGAGCGCACCACGCCGGTTTCCACCATCTGGCGCAGCGGCATGTCAGGCCCGACCAACGCTGTCTGTCCGATGTAGTCATCCAGGGTGCGGGGACGCATGCGGAAGGCCAGTGGCGCATGGGAATTCGAGGCGGTATCGGCAAAAAGATCCATCGGCGAGTCTGGCTCCGGCAGGCGTGGGGCAGTATTGCGCTCATCATGGCCGATCCTGCAGGCCTGTACAAATCAGCAGGGGCGGCGCGGTCAGTCAGCGGCCTCAGGCCGCGCGTGGCATTGCACCAGACTGTCATGTTTTCCTGACAGCATGACACGCTCATTTAGGCAATCCCACCCAACGTCTAACTGGCGCTCGGGGGATGTGTCCTACACTTCTAGGTGACGACATTGCTACATTCGGTAGCAATGCCCGAGGCGGCAGCGCTGTCTGCCAGCATCGGCCACCTGTTCCGTAAGGAGGAGGAAGTCATGCCCAATGTGACTCAGCTGCGCCAGGACCACGCCAACATGGCCCGTCTGCTGCACGTGCTTTCGCACCGCCACAAGACGCTCGTCAGTGGTGAGCGTCCCGACTTTCGCATGATGCGTGAGGTGGTGGATTACATTCTCGATTACATGCAGGGCTTCATCATTCCGCTGGAGCGTCAATGCACCCAGATGCTGTGCGAACGCTCCGAAGACGCCGCGCCACTCTGTCAGCGCCTCATCCAGCAATATCGCACCCTGCACGAGCGTCTGGACAAGCTGTCCGACAACCTCGACAGCATCCTGATGGACCAGATCATCCCGATGGATCAGTTCAATGCCGACCTGCGCGAGTATGTGGAGGCACACCGTGACTACCTGCGTGCCGAGCGCCAGGAGCTGTTCCCGCTGATGCGCGACAACCTCAGTGATGAGGAATGGCAGCAGCTGACCGATGCCATCCCGCATGCGCGCACCGAGCTTGAGCGCCTTCAGGAAGCCTACCCGGAACTCTACGCCGAGCTGACCGAGAGTGATGTCGTGACCGCCTGAGCCATGTCGGTCCGATCAGTGACGCTCTGATCCATAACGGTCTAGTCAGGAACTCGCCACACAGAAAGAATCCGCACTTTGCCCGCCACAACAGAAAGAATGCCAAGTCGTTGGCGGGTATTCCGAAAGTCTCCACGTCTCATCTCCCCCACACTGAGGTCATCACATGACGCCCGCCGCGTTTCGGTGGGCGTTGTCTTTGGCGGTGTTCCGCCTTCTCAGATGACGGCCGTGCGGCCCGGGAGACAAGCGATGAGTGCTCAATCTCTTGCACGACAGTGGGCAACTTCCCAGGACGGAGCGACGTCCGAGCCCGCCCAGTTCGCCAGCCAAGGCATTGCCTTGGAAGACCCGCGCCTGTTTCGCCAGCTCGCCTACGTGAATGGCTGCTGGGTGCATGGTGAAGGCGGGCGTGAGGAGGCGGTCTTCGACCCCGCCACCGGCGAGCGTCTCGGTCAGGTGCCGTGGCTCGAGGAGGCGCAGATCGACGCCGCCATCGCCACTGCCGATGCGGCCCAGCGTGAATGGCGCAAGCTGCGCGTCGACCAGCGCGGCGAGCTGTTGGATGCCTGGTACGACCTCATCCGCGCCCACAAGGAAGACCTGGCCATGCTGATGACGCGTGAGCAGGGCAAGTCGCTGGACGATGGGCGTGGCGAGGTGGAATACGGTGCCAGCTTCGTTCACTGGTTCGCCGAGGAGGGCAATCGTGCCTTCGGCGAGACCATCCCCAGCCATATCCCGAATGCCGCCCTGGGCACCGTGCGTGAGCCTATCGGTGTCGCGGCGCTGATCACGCCGTGGAACTTCCCGCTGGCGATGATCACCCGCAAGGCCGCGGCCGCGCTGGCGGCGGGCTGCACGGTGCTGGTCAAGCCGGCCGGCGAGACGCCGTTCTCGGCCTTGGCGCTGGCGGAGCTGGCCGAGCGTGCCGGCATTCCCGCCGGTGTCTTCAGCGTCATCACCGGTGAGGCCTCCGAGGTCTCCAGGCAGCTGTGTGATGACCCGCGCGTCGCCGGGCTGTCATTCACCGGCTCCACCCGGGTCGGGCGTCTGCTGCTGAAGCAGTGCGCCGACAGCGTCAAGCGTGTCTCGCTGGAACTGGGCGGCAATGCGCCCTTCATCGTCGGGCCGGATATGGACCCCGAAGAGGCTGCGCGCGCCGCCGTCGATGCCAAGTTCCAGACCTCCGGTCAGGACTGCCTCGCGGCCGACCGTATCCTGGTCCACGACAGCCTCTACGAGGACTTCCTGAGCCACTTCGCGCGCATCATGAAGCAGCTCAAGGTCGGCAATGGCCAGGTGAAGGGAATCGATCTTGGCCCGCTGATCCACCGCGACGCCGTCGCCAAGGCGCAGACCATCGTCGATGACGCCGTCGAGCGTGGCGCGCGGCTGATCCACGGCGACCAGAGCATGGCGCCGGGCCCCAACTTCTTCATGCCGGTGCTGCTGGCCGACATCACGCCGGACATGCGCGTCTGGCGCGAGGAAACCTTCTCGCCGGTGGCCGGCATCACTGCCTGGCACGACGAGGAAGAGGTGATCGCGATGGCCAACGACACCGAATACGGCCTCGCCGCCTACGTCTATACCCACGATGTGCGCCGCATCTGGCAACTGATGCGTGGCCTGCGCTTCGGCATGGTCTCGGTCAATTCCGTCAAGATGACCGGCGCGCCGATTCCCTTCGGCGGCGTCAAGCAATCTGGCCTGGGTCGCGAAGGTGGCCGTCAGGGGCTCGAGGAATATCTCGATATCAAGTACTACTGTCTGGGTGGACTGGAAAGCGCCTCCGGAAGTTGAGACGGACATCCTTCACTGTTACATGTCGATCATGGCGACCGGTGGCCATTGAGCATCACCACCGGTCGATCGCCCCTAGTTGAGCATTCGGAGAGTCACATGAGCACCGATAACACCCTGAGTCAGGCCGCCAGCTTCGACGACGCGACCTCGACCGATGAGCTGATTCGCCGTGATCGCAAGGTCACCTTCCATGCCTCGACCCACCTGCGCGATTACGCCCAGGGCGATGCGCCGGGCCGCGTGATCACCGGCGGCGAAGGCATCCGCATCCGCGAGCGTGACGGGCGTGAGCTGATCGACGGCTTCGCCGGCCTCTACTGCGTCAACATCGGTTACGGGCGCACGGAAGTCGCCGATGCCATCCACGAGCAGGCCCTCAAGCTCAGCTACTACCACACCTATGTCGGCCACTCGAATGAGCCGCAGATCGCGCTGTCCGAGAAGATTCTCGAACTGGCCGGCCCCGACATGTCCAGGGTCTATTACGGCATGTCCGGCAGTGATGCCAACGAGACCCAGCTCAAGCTGGTGCGCTATTACCACAACGTGATCGGCAAGCCGGAGAAGAAGAAGGTCATCTCGCGCTGGCGCGGCTATCACGGCTCCGGCATCGCCTCAGGCTCGCTGACCGGGCTGGCGGCCTTCCATGATCACTTCGATCTGCCGATTCCGGGCATCCTGCACACCGAGGCGCCGGATTATTACCGCCGTCCCGCCGAGTGCGCCGAGATGAGCGAGCGTGAATTCTCCACCTGGTGCGCCGAGAAGCTCGAGGCGATGATCCAGGCCGAAGGGCCGGAGACCGTCGGCGCCTTCATCGGCGAGCCGGTGCTGGGCACCGGTGGCATCGTGCCGCCGCCGGAGGGCTACTGGGAGGCCATCCAGGCCGTGCTCAAGCGCCACGACATCCTGATGATCTGCGATGAAGTGGTGTGTGGCTTCGGGCGCATCGGCAGCCAGTTCGGCTTCCAGCACTTCGGCATCAAGCCGGACCTGGTCACCATCGCCAAGGGCCTGACCAGCGCCTATCAGCCGCTGTCCGGGGTCATCGTCGGTGACCGCGTGTGGAAGGTACTGGAGCAGGGCACCGGCGAATTCGGCCCCATCGGCCACGGCTGGACCTACTCCGGCCATGCGCTGGGCGCCGCCGCCGGTGTCGCCAACCTGGAGATCATCCGTCGCGAGGGCCTGGTCGATAACGCCCGCGATACCGGCGCCTATCTGCAGAACGCCATGCAGGAGGCTTTCGCCGATCACCCCATCGTCGGCAATGTGCGTGGCATCGGCCTGCTGGCGGCGCTGGAGTTCTCGCCGCAGCCGTCACAGCGCAAGGCGTTCGACTCAGCGCTCAAGGTCGGCCCGCGCATCTCCGCGGCAGCCCTCGAGGAAGGCCTGGTCGCTCGCGCCATGCCGCAGGGCGACATCCTCGGCTTCGCGCCGCCGCTGGTGGTCACGCCTGAGGAAATCGATGACATCGTTGCCCGCGCGCGTCGCGCCGTGGACAAGGTGCATCAGGAGCTTGTCGACAATGGCGATCTCACGTCCGGTGAACCCGCTTCTGGTGTCAAGTAAGCCATGGCATTGACCCTACCCCCGCTCAAGAGCACACGGGAAACGCCGCTGGCGCTGGCCGATATCTATGCCGCGCGCCAGCGGCTGTTTCATTCATCGACGGCCACGGGTGTCGAACGCACGGCGCTGGTGCCTTCACCGGCGCTGTCGCGACGCTTCGATGCCGAGATTCTGCTCAAGCTGGAGACCCGCCAGCCCACCGGCGCCTTCAAGCTGCGCGGGGCCAGCAATCTGCTGGCCGCCGTGGCGGAAGGCTGCTCAAGCGATGCCGCCAGTCGTTTGGCACGCGGCGTGACCACCGCCTCCACCGGCAACCATGGTCGCGCGCTGGCCTACGCCGCGATGCGCCGTGGCCTGAGGGCGGTCATCTGCCTCTCCGAGCAGGTGCCCGCCAACAAGGTGCGTGCCATCGAGGCGCTGGGTGAGCTGGGCGGTGCCTCTGGCGGCAGTGTCGAGGTACGCCGGGTCGGGCGCAGCCAGGACGAGGCCTTCCACGAGGTCAATCGGCTGGTCGAGGAGGAGGGCATGCTGGCGGTGCCACCCTTCGATGACCCGCTGATCGCGGCTGGTCAGGGCACCATCGGGCTTGAGTTGATGGAGGATTGCCCGCAGCTCGATCAGGTACTGATCGGACTGTCCGGCGGCGGCCTGCTCGGCGGTATCGGGGCGGCGCTCAAGGCGATTCGCCCCGAGACCCGCGTGCATGGCATCAGCCTCACCGAAGGCGCGGCCATGTGGCACAGCCTGCAGGCGGGCACACCGGTGGAGGTGGAAGAGGTCGCCAGCCTCGCGGATTCGCTGGGCGGCGGCATCGGGCTTGGCAATCACACCACGCTGCCGTTGGTGCGCCGCGTGATGGATGAACACCATCAGGCCAGCGAGCGCGCTATCGCCCGCGCCATGCTGATGCTGCTGGAAGAGGAGAAGCTGCTGGTCGAGGGTGCCGCCGTGGTCGGGCTTGCCGCACTCGAGGCCTCGCGGCTGGGCGAGACCGACCCGGTGCTGGCCGAGTCGATCCGCGGCCAGCGTGTCGCGCTGATCATCAGTGGCAATGGGGTCAGTCTGGAGACCTTCGATCAGGCCAGAGCACTGCTGGCGGACGCTCAGCAGTGATTTATTCGCCCATGGCTCACAGCGTGAGACAGATGACGGCACACCAGGAGGAGGGCGCATGACGGAACCGACTCAAGAAAGCATGCAGACGTATTCCCGTGAACAGATCGAGCAGGTCGTGGGGCTGGACGCCACGGCACTGGGCACCATTCGCGATGCCTTCATCGCGCTGGGACAAGGCAAGGTGGTGCAGCCGCCGATCCTGTCGATGGCCATCGAGGAGGCCAACGGCGAGGTGGATGTCAAGACCGCCCATATCCAGGGGCTCAAGCACTTCGCGATCAAGATCAGCCCCGGCTTCTTCAACAATCCCGCCCGCGGCCTGCCAAGCCTCAATGGCCTGATGGTGGTGTTCTCCGCCGAGACGGGGCTGGCCAAGGCGTTGCTGGATGATGGCGGCTATCTCACCGCCATTCGCACCGCGCTGGCCGGTGCCGTGGCGGCAGAGGCCCTGTCACGCCCCGACAGCAAGCGCGTCGCGCTGATCGGCGCCGGTGAGCAGGCGAGCCTGCAGCTGGAGGCGCTGCGGCTGGTGCGCGATATCGAGAGTGTCGATGTCTGGGCGCGTGACAAGGAGCGCGGCGAGCGCTTCGCACGCGACATCGAGCAGCGCCTGGGCCTCACCGTGCGCAGCCATGACAGCCTGCATGCGGTGTGTCAGAACGCCGATATCATCATCACCGCCACGCCGTCCCACACGCCGCTGCTGGAATACTCGATGCTGCCGGAAGGCGTGCATGTCACCGCGATGGGCTCCGACAGCCCCGAGAAGCGCGAGCTGGAAGCCGACGTGCTGACCGATTGCGACTACTTCGTGTGTGACAGCCGCGCCCAGTCGGAAATCAATGGCGAGCTGAAGGGGCTGGATGAAGACCAGGCCAAGGCATGCGAGGTGTACGAGCTGGGCAAGCTGCTGGCCGATGGGCGTCGTCTGCGTGAGGGTGACCAGAACAGCGGTGAACAGGCTGAAACCGCCACTGATACCCTCATCACGGTGGCAGACCTTACCGGCACCGGCGTGCAGGACACCGCGATTGCCAGCTTGGCGCTGGCTCGACTCGCCCAGCGCTAGCGCCGCACGCAGCGACAGCGGGTCATGAAGGCGCGACGGACTTGCCCAGCGCGGCGCCGCATGCGAGGGTCACGCAGTAACGGCAGGAAGCCGTTGACTCCCTCGTCCACTCGGAGCCTGTCGTGACTCGAACCATGCCCTCACCCTCTGCTGCGCCGCGCGCCCTCAATGCTGCCCCCGGGGTAGAGGTCCGCCGCTCGCCGCTGGCGGATCTTTGTGCCGACTGCGATGCCGTGACGCTGCTGCCACCGCTATCCCCGCCGGGTGAGGGGTATCTGCGCCATTTCTGCCAGCTGGATTCCCCGCTGGCGGTGTTCGATCTCGACGATACCCTGCTCGATGGCGACTGCACCGGCATGTGGATGCGCTGGATGGCCGCCTGTGGCTGGATCGAGGATGTCGAGGTCTTCATGGCCGTCGGCGAGCGCCACCAGAGCGAGTATCACGCCGGCACCCTGGATATCCACGAGCACACGGGGCATCTGCTCAGCCCGCTCATCGGGCGGCATCGCGATGAGGTGCGTCGCGAAGTCGATGATTTCGTGGAAGAAATGGTGATGCCGCGTCTGCTGGAAGGCGGTATCGCGCGGCTGGCCGAACACGGCGAGGCGGGCCATCGCACTCTGATCATCTCCGCCTCCATGCATCATCTGGTCGGCCCCATCGCCAGTCGCCTGACCGCCGATGGCGCGCTGGCCACCCATCCTGCCTTCGATGATCAGGGCCGCTTCACCGGCGAGACCACCGGCATCGTCACCTTCCGCGAAGGCAAGCTGGCGGCGCTGGATGCCTGGCTGGAAGACGCCAGCCAGCTCAAGCGTGCGCCGCAGGCACTGTGGGGCTACTCCGATTCCCACAACGACCTGCCGCTGCTGGAGCGGGTCGATCACCCCCACGCCACCCAGCCGGATGCGCCGCTGCGCCAGTTCGCCGAAGCGCGTGGCTGGCCGGTGGTCGACTGGCGTCAGTCGCACCTGTCCATCGAATCGGACTGAGCGTGCATGAAGCCGTCGACTGACTCCCACCTCGCCCGCGATCACAGCCCGGATGCCAGAGCCCTGCAGGCGCGTGGCGTCGCGCTGACGGCGCTGGGCGTGCTGCTGATCTCGCCGGATGCGCTGTTGCTGCGCCTCGCCGATGTCGCCGATGGCCCGCTGGTGTTCTGGCGGGGGGTGCTGACGGCCATCGGCTTTGCGCTGATTCTGCTGCTCACCCAGCGCGGCGGGCCTGGCCAGCGCTGCGCCAGTGCGCTGGCGCGTATGCGTGGCTGCGGGCGCACGGGGCTGTGGGTCGCGCTGCTGTTCACCGGCTCCACGCTGGGCTTCGTGCTCGCCAATCAATACACCCGCGCCGGCAATGTGCTGATCATCCTCGCCGCCAGTCCGCTGTTCGCGGCGCTGATGTCGCGGCTATGGCTGGGCGAGCGCCAGCCGCGCCATGTGTGGGGCGCGATTCTGGTCTCGCTGGCGGGCATCACGCTGTTGGTGATGGACGAGGCGGGCAGCGGCTCGCTGACCGGCAACCTGCTCGCGCTGGGCTGCAGCCTGTCACTGGCGGGCAACTTCACGCTGTGCCGCACGCGCCCGGGCCTCGACATGAGCCCGATGCTGACGCTGTCGGGGCTTATGACCGCGCTGTGTGGCCTGCTGGCCTGCATATGGTTGGCGGTCTCTGGGGTAGGAGAAGGTGCAGGAGAGGGTGCAGCAGAGGGTGCAGCAGAGGTCCTCGAGAGCGTGCTCACCAAGCTATGGCCCTCGCACAGCGCTGATTTCGCCCAGCGCGCCGGCTGGCTGGTGCTGCTGTGTCTGGTGCTCTCGCCGCTGGGCTTCACGCTGATCCAGCGTGGTCCGCTGTACCTGCCGTCCGCCGAGGTGGCGCTGCTGATGCTGCTGGAAAGCGTGTTCGGCATCCTGTGGGTGTGGTGGGTGCTGGACGAGTCACTGACCCTGCGCGGCTGGGTGGGCGGCGCCATGGTGCTGGGCGCGATGCTGATCAAGAGTCTGATCGACCGCCGCCTGCGTCACCTGCAGGCCACGCGCGCGTCTTCTGCGGATGCGTCTGCGGGCGGCAACTGATACAATCCTGCCCATCCCCGAGTTTATTCACTGTCAAATGACAGCCCTCTGGACGCCTCACGGCGACCGGAGCGAATAGCTCATGGCGCGAAGAAAGCCACAGGGTGACCGGAAACGACGGCGACTTCACGACGCGAGCCAGGCGCGAGCGGCACTGCCCCTGACGGCAGTGATGAAGATTGCAACAACCGGACGCCAGACTGACTCGACAGCGCCAGGATTCAGCACGCACACCACCTTCCCCAACCTGTTGCGGACGACTCGATGACAAGCAGCCTCAAACAGCAGTGGCTCTCCAACCTCCGGCCCGACATCCTGTCCGGCCTGGTGGTGGCGTTGGCCCTGATCCCCGAAGCCATCGCCTTCTCCATCATTGCCGGTGTCGACCCCAAGGTCGGCCTGTATGCCTCCTTCTCCATCGCCGTGGTGACCGCCATCGCCGGTGGCCGTCCGGGCATGATCTCCGCCGCCACCGGTGCCATGGCACTGCTGATGGTCGACCTGGTCAAGGACCACGGCCTGGAATACCTGCTGGCCGCCACCGTGCTGACCGGCGTGATCCAGATCATCTTCGGCTACTTCAAGCTCGGCTCGCTGATGCGCTTCGTGTCGCGCTCGGTGGTCACCGGCTTCGTGAATGCGCTGGCGATCCTGATCTTCATGGCCCAGCTGCCGGAGCTGACCAACGTCACCTGGCACGTCTACGCCATGACGGCGGCCGGTCTCGGCATCATCTACCTGCTGCCGCTGGTGCCGAAGGTCGGCAAGCTGCTGCCGTCGCCGCTGGTCTGCATCATCGTGCTCACCATCTTCGCCATGGTTGTCGGTCTGGATATCCGCACCGTCGGCGACATGGGCGAGCTGCCGGACAGCCTGCCGGTGTTCCTGATTCCGGACATCCCCTTCAATCTGGAAACCCTGTGGATCATCTTGCCGTACTCGCTGCCGCTGGCGGTCGTGGGGCTGCTGGAATCCCTGATGACGGCCACCCTGGTCGATGATCTGACCGATACGCCGTCCGACAAGAACCGTGAGTGCAAGGGCCAGGGCGCGGCCAACGTCGTCACCGGCTTCCTCGGCGGCATGGCGGGTTGCGCGATGATCGGCCAGACGATGATCAACGTGAAGTCCGGCGGTCGTACGCGTCTCTCCACCATGGTGGCGGGTGTCGTGCTGCTGATCCTGGTCGTGTTCCTCGGCCCGTGGGTCTCGCAGATTCCGATGGCCGCACTGGTCGCGGTGATGATCATGGTCTCCATCGGCACCTTCTCCTGGCAGTCGATCCGTGACCTCAAGACCCACCCGATGTCCACCAACATCGTCATGCTGGGCACCGTGGCCGTCGTGGTCGCGACCCACAACCTGGCGATCGGCGTGCTGGTCGGCGTGCTGCTCTCGGCGCTGTTCTTCGCCAACAAGATCGGTCAGGTGCTGCACATCGGCAGCGACATGAATGCCGATGGTCGTACCCGCGAATACCGCGTGGTCGGTCAAGTGTTCTTCGCCTCCAGCGAGCAGTTCCAGGCCGGTTTTGACCTCAAGGAGACCGTCGAGCGTGTCGTCATCGACGTCAGCCGTGCGCACTTCTGGGACATCACCGCCATCGGCGCGCTGGACACCGTGGTGGTCAAGTTCCGCCGCGAGGGTACCGAGGTCGAGGTACGTGGGCTCAACGAAGCCAGCGCCACGCTGGTGGATCGCTTCGCGGTGCATGACAAGCCGGATGCGGTCGAGAAGCTGATGGGTCATTGATCCCGTTGGCTTCCCCCGCCTGATCGAGGCCGGTGGCGCCAGCAGCGTGATTGATGCGTAAAGACGGCGGGCAGTCCTTCACGGGCTGCCCGCCGTTTGCGTTGGTGGGGTCGGAAAGTGGTAATCTCGAAACAGGCGCCTGAAGCGCCACCTTGATCGTCAGCATAAGGAAGCACGCCATGAGCCAATCCTCTGCCAGTGCCCTGACAGGCCATGACAAGGTTACCGCCTGCATTGACGGCTCCGCCTTTGCCGTCTCCGTGTGTGACGCCGCCGTGTGGGCCAGCCAACGCCTCTCGGCACCGCTGAGCTTCCTGCATGTGATCGACCGCCAGGAAGGAGCGGGCGAGGCCAGCAGTGATCTCTCCGGCAGCATCGGGCTCGGCGCGCGCGAGCACCTGCTGGAAGAGCTCGCCACCCTGGATGAGCAACGCGGGCGTATCGCCCAGGAGCAGGGCCGCCTGATGCTGGAGGCCGCCTACGAGCGCGCCGTGCAGGCGGGTATCGCGGAGCCGCGCCCACGCCAGCGCAATGGTGAGCTGGTCGAGACCCTCGCGGAGCTGGAAGACGAGATTCGCCTGCTGGTGATCGGCAAGCGCGGCGAAGGGGCGGAGCAGGCCAGCGAGCACCTCGGTAGCAATCTGGAGCGCGTGATTCGCAGCCTGCATCGTCCGGTGCTGGTGGTGCCGGGCGAGTTCAATCAGCCGACACGGGTGCTGATCGCCTTCGATTGCAGCACCACCATCAAGCGCGCCGTCGAGGTATTGGCGGCAAGCCCGCTGCTGCAAGGCGCGGAGCTGCATCTGGTGATGGTCGGCGCGGAGTCGGTGGAGCATCAGGCCCCGCTGGACGCCGCGCGCGACACCCTCACCGCGGCAGGTTTCAGCGTGCAGGCCAGCTTCAGAGCAGGAGAGGTGGAAGCCTGCCTGCGCGAATATGCCAAGGAACACGCCATCGACATGCTGGTGATGGGTGCCTACGGCCACTCGCGCATCCGTCAGCTGCTGGTCGGCAGCACCACCACCGAGATGATTCGCAACGCCACGGTGCCGCTGCTGATCCTGCGCTGAGCCATCCCTGAGTCGCTCAGGCGGCTCTCTGAGCATTGGCTGAGAGCGAGCCGTTCCATCATTGCCGTGACGCCGCGCTTCCGTAATCTCTCGGGCGCGGCGTCTTGCTGTCTGGCGGGTATCTTCGTATACCGGCAATCTTGAGTTCACGCCCGTTTTCCTACATCACCGGCAGCACGCGTGAAACAACAGGTGTCACCACAAGAGCCACTACAAGAGCCCCCATAACTGAAACCACAGGTTCCCATGATGCAGGGTAATATCCCCCGCAGGTCGCGTTGCGCCGCTCGCGCGAATCTGGAACGCTGAAGGACTGATCTCACCCTGCTTCGCCAGCGGTGTTTTCTGTATCAGCGCCGCTGGTGGCATTTTTCCACTACCCAAGAAGAACAGCACAAGGACACTCTCGATGAACATCCAACGCCATGACACCAAGCCGCGCATGAGCCGCGCCGTGATCCACAACAACACCATCTACCTGTGTGGCCAGGTCGCCGGTCCGGACCATCGCTTCGGGAATATCACGGACCAGGCCAACAGCATGCTCGCGCGTGTCGATGCGCTGCTGGAAGAAGTCGGCACCGACCGCGAGCACCTGCTCTCCGCCACCGTCTATCTCAAGACAATGGACGACTTCAAGACCTTCAACGACATCTGGGACACCTGGGTACCACAAGGCCACGCCCCCGCCCGCGCCTGCGTACAAGCCGCCATGGCCAGCCCGGAACTGCTGTGTGAAATTACCGTGGTCGCTGCGGTTAAGTAATTCAAAGTATGATTTTTCTAACCCCGCCAGAGAAAACTCTGGTGGGGTTTATATTAACTAATGGCTGGATAAAACGATAAATCAACTTTTTGTGTATGACGTTGCTTAAATTGATATTTTAGTCTACCTACCTCAAGTTTTAGTTCTGCTAGCAGCTGCTCTTTGCTATTGTCTATTTTGAAGTGTTTGAGATTATAGATGTCTTCGACATTAATGTTGCATGATTATGGATACTGGAGCCCCTTAGTCCTATTTGTGACGAAGCCCAAGTCGTTGGCCTAAAGCTATGATGTGAAATTTGCGTAATTACTGTAGTGAATTAATGGCTTGTCATTATTTAAGAAAAATCTTTTTAGTGCATTATTAGATGGTTTTCTATTCTAGGGATAAATTATCATGATAGAATTGCTTAAGAGTATTTCCGTTGCTTTGGTTGATGGTAGATACGAGCCTCTTAAAGAATTGACATATGGCATGGGCGCAAAAAGTTTTTTAGGTAGGGATTTGGAAAGCGGTAAAACAGTGTTTATGAAATATTTGCTTTTCCCTGCTAATGATTATGAGTTGGCTAAGTTTAAAAATGAAATAATGTTGACTAAGAGGTGGACGCAATATAAATTAGTCAATCATAATGTTGATTATATATCGTCAGAGAGTTTTTATGACGATAAGGTATTGTGTTTAGTGACAGAATGGTGTGACGCACCTTCATTAAATAAATGGTTGGAAAACAAAAAAAATATTTCTCTGGATGATAGGGTAGAATTGGTTCATAGAGTTTGTAGCGGAGTTAGTTCTATAACGCTCGGCGGTTTTTGTCATAGAGATTTACATCCCGGGAATATTATAATCGAAGATGTTGAATTGGATTGGCATGCAAATCCGCCTGAAGTAGGCGTTAAGATTATAGATTTAGGAGAAGCTATATCAGTTATCGATTTGAATTATGAGGATAGTGAGCAATTTGTTTTTGATGTAGCTAATGGTGCTAGGAAGAAAATAGAGGGATCATTTTATGGACTTCCTCCAGAAATTTTTACTCCCTGGGGTAATGTTATTAATAATTATCTAAAATATGATTCTTGGTCTATGTCGCTTCTTCTGTATAAAATTTTGACAGGTAAGGATTTAATTTCTCACCCTGACATAGGATCGTATATTGAAGCAATTAAGTCTGGTGTGTTACAACGTGCAATTGATGATGCATATGATGAAATAGAATCACTGGATGTTGTATATAGCACATTTTTGGCCAAGCTTTTTGTTTCAGTATGTAAAATAGATGCTAGCCAAAGAAAGGATATGAGTTACGTTAGTCGAGTATTGTGGGATATCCGGTTTAATGAGTTGCATCTGAAATTGAAAGGCCCTAAGGATATTGAAAAATATTTTAAAAGTCCTTATTGGTTTATGCCCCCTGAAGGGTGGAAATATGATACTGTTAATGATCCTTATTGAGGTTTTTTTATGAGGCTTTATAGAGGATTTTCATATGCGGAATCTTTATCTGATGGGGTTTTAATTAATTCTTATAGAGATACGCCTAGACAGCCGGTAGATACTCCTATTCTTATACATAAGATTGTAGATGAATGGTTTTTCAATAATTTTAGAGTTAAGGCTAGAAGCGAGTGTATTTTTTGTACGCCAGATGTGAGCGAAGCTGCTAACTACTCTGCCGGTTATTCGTCAGGTGTGCTAGCAGAGGTTTTTTTTGGTGGCGAAAGTAAGTTTTTGTATAGTTCTTCTGTAGTAGATTTAAATATGTACGTATACGATATTGGGCCAGATAAGGAAGATGTTTTTGATTGGCTAGACGCTCAAGACTATAAAATGGTCTATAGTCATGATGATATTCCTGATGATGTGGTCTCTGAAGTAATGGTGGATTGTAAAGAGTATGAGATTTCTATATTAAAGCGGTGGTCTTTATAAGCTTCATGGAGTTATATGCTGAATTAAACTGTTTCGGTAGTACAGGTTTTTATAATGGCCTCATACCGCACCCACTCTCGATAAAATCCGTCCAGTCGTTCTGTCTCGCTGAGGTGTGATGCTTCAGCGAGGCGTTCGCGTGCATCTGTAGGCAGCATGGCGATGCGGGCGTCGAGGTCGTGGGCGTGGCGGGGGTTGAGGTATTCGAGGTCCAGCCCGAGCGGGAGGGTGGCGATGCCGACGAGTACATGGCCGTGGCGGTGGGCGATGGAGACGTAGAAGCCTACCGGTAGCGCAGGGTGATGGGGCGCCTGGCCACGCGGCGACCAGTCGGAAAGTGGTAGCGCAATGCCTTGGGCCGCGGCGAGTTCACCGAGCAGGAGGCGGGCGAGGTGCGATTCGGCTTCACGTTGCTGGCGACGGCGGGCCTTGGTAGATGACACGGGGGTGTCCGCGTTATCCACATCCGGCTGGTGTGCGCGCAGCGAGCGATGGCGGGAAGCTTCAGCCGAGGAGTTGATAGAGGGAGCAGCCAAATCAGCACAGGATGCTGGCAGCACACACGCCTCGGCCAGCCACAGGCGGGCTGGCCGAGAGGATGATGCAGAGCAGAGATTCGGCAAGGCGCAGGCAGCGCCGCCAGTCGCAGATACCAAGGAGGCGGCGAGAGCGTGGGGATCATGCGAGATCAGCGGCTCGGCATTCAGCGAACCACTGCTCAGCGAATCAGTGTTCAGCGAACCAGAGCTCAGTGAACCAGTGTTCGGCGTACAGGAGCCATCCGCTGCAGCATGCCCCAGCACCACGCAGCGATAGGCGGGGTGAGCGGTCGGACGCGCCGCTGGCTCGACTGCGGAGTTATCCTCAATCGGCTCGCTTGTCTCGCTCACATCCTTGCCTTGCCTGGCCGTCATGATGGCGAATCAGTTCTTCGGATGCAGGATCACCAGATCCCCACGCAACGCGACGCCCGCGACGATATTGCCCGCATGGCACTCGTACTTCTCGCTGCTGGAGTAGGGCACCTTGTCATAGTCGCTGCGAATGTTGATGACCGCATTGGCCCCATATTCGCGCGCCTTTTCCTGCAGCTCACGCAGCGCCGACAGGAACACCCAGCGACAGGCTTCCGCATCGCCCTTGTTGGTCGCGTTGGTCTTCGGGTTCACCCGCGCCCAGCCACGCTTCTCGATCCGCTCGTAGGGCTGCTTGTCACCGAAGAAGAAGGCCACGTCCTTGCCCAGTCGCTGACTGGCCGCGGTGCTGGCCATCACCGGCATGATCGGCAAGAAGTGCTGCGTGTCCCGCGCCACCGCCGGAGCGGAGGCCACAAGCCCCGCAGAGCCGAGCAGCAGTGCAGACATCAGTGTCAGCACACGCGAGGCGCGACCCGAGTGAGCGCGCGTGGCAGGTGCCGCGGAATGTTTCGAGGATGCAAGCGACTGAGCAGAACGTGACGCCATCTGAGACCTCTCCTAACAGGGTGATTGACTGGCGCGACGCCAGTGAATATCGCCGTCAGCCAGCCAGGGGCGTGAGCCAATCACACCATAGACCATG
Organism: Cobetia sp. 2AS; assembly: GCF_029846355.1. Lineage (NCBI taxonomy): Bacteria > Pseudomonadati > Pseudomonadota > Gammaproteobacteria > Oceanospirillales > Halomonadaceae > Cobetia > Cobetia sp. 2AS. The sequence continues at coordinate 139,957 of NZ_JARWKQ010000004.1, read as the reverse complement.
CAGCGGGCGCGTATCTTGCGCCAGATCCGACCCGCTGCAAAGTCGTACGTTGGCGACACCCTGCAGAGGCGTCAGCGCGAAGCGTGGTGACTGGCGCCAGATCAGATTGCCAGTGACTCACTCACCCTGCCAGCGACGCAGAATCAGCGAGGTATTGATGCCACCGAAGGCGAAGTTGTTGCTCATCACGGTGTCCGTCTCGATCTCGCGGCCTGCGCCGGTGAGATAGTCGAGCTGCGCACAGCGTGGGTCGAGACTGGTGAGATTGGCGGTACCGTGGAACCAGCCATCGCGCATCATCTCGATGGCGATCCAGGCCTCCAGCGCGCCACAGGCACCCAGGGTATGGCCGGTGTAACTCTTGAAGGCGCTGATCGGCGTGGAATCGCCAAACACGGCATGGGTGGCGTGGCTCTCGGCGATATCACCGCGCTCGGTGGCGGTGCCATGGGCGCTGACATAGCCGATCTCTGAGGCCTCGACACCGGCATCCTCCAGCGCCATGCGCATCGCGGCTTCCATCATGTTGGCGTCCGGCTGGGTGACGTGACGGCCATCGGAGTTGGTGCCGAAGCCGAGAATCTCGGCGTGGATGGTCGCGCCGCGCGCCAGGGCGTGCTCCAGCTCTTCCAGAATCAGCGTGCCGGCGCCTTCGCCGATCACCAGGCCATCACGTTCGGCATCGAAGGGCCGCGGTGACAGGTCCGGGCGCTCATTGCAGGTGCTGGTGGCGAACAGGGTATCGAACACGGCGGCGTCGGCGGCGGACAGCTCCTCGCAGCCACCGGCGACCATCGCGGTCTGGCGGCCGAAGCGGATCGCCTCATAGGCGTAACCGATGCCCTGACTGCCCGAGGTGCAGGCGCTGGAGGTGGTGTGAATCCGCCCCTTGATACCGAGGAAGACGCCGATATTGACCGGCGCGGTGTGCGCCATCATGCGGATATAGGAGTTGGCGCTGAGCCCGTCGGTGGAGTGATTGATCAGCATGTTGCCGAAGTCGGCCACCGCATCCGGCTCCCCGGCCGAGGCACCGTAGGCGATGCCCATCTGGCCGCTCTCCTTGAGCGGGCTGTCACTCAGGCCAGCCGCTTCCAGCGCCAGTTCGCTGGAGCGGGTCGCCAGCTGCGCCACACGCCCCATGCTGCGCAGCGCGCGGCGATTGTAGTGACTGGGCAGTTCGAAGTCGTTGACCGGCGCGCCGAGGCGGGTGTTGAGGCCGTCGTACTTGTCCCAGTCCTCGATATAGCGGATACCGGTGCGCCCGGCGGCCAGGTTGGCGCGCAGGGTCGGCCAGTCATTGCCGATGGGCGAGAAGCCATGCATGCCGGTGACCACGACACGTCTGCCGCGCAGTGCCTGAGAGGAAGCCGTCATCAGAACATCCCCCCGTTCACCGCGATGGTCTGGCGGGTGATGTAGCCGGCGTCCTTCGAGCACAGGAAGGCCACGGTGGCGGCGACTTCCTCGGCTTCCCCCGCGCGACGCATGGGAATCATCTTCAGCGCCTCTTCCATCTCGACGCCTTCGGTCATCTCGGTGGCGATGACGCCCGGTGCGACGGCATTGACGGTGATGCGGCGCTTGGCCAGTTCCACCGCCAGCGCCTTGACCGCGCCGATCAGACCCGCCTTGGCGGCGGAATAGTTGACCTGGCCGCGATTGCCCATCATGCCCGACACCGAGGACATCACGATGATGCGCCCCGGCTTGCGGCGGCGTACCAGCGGCATGGAAAGCGGTTTGATGACGTTGTAGAAGCCATCGAGGTTGGTGCGGATCACGCTGTCCCAGTCTTCATCGGTGAGCGCCGGGAAGGCGTTGTCGGCATGGATACCGGCATTGCAGACCACCCCGTAGTAGCAGCCGTGGGCCTCGATATCGGCTTCCAGCGCGCTGCGTGCGGCGTCACGATCGGCGACATCGAAGCTCAGGATGCGCGATTCACCGCCCAGGACGCTGATCTCACGCGCGACCTCCTCGGCGGCGTCACGGCGCGAGCGACAATGCAGCACCAGGTTGTAGCCTTCGCGGGCCAGACGCAGCGCGATGGCGCGGCCGATGCCACGGCTGGAGCCGGTGACCAGAATCCACTCGCGTGCTTCAGGGGCAGCGGTGGCAGTTTCAGTAGCGGGGGGTGTGACAGACATCAGACATTACCTTGCGATGAGGCACCGGCAGCATCCTGCTGTCCGGGTGAGGATTCTTGTGCGGTGGCTTGCGTAGACGCCGCGGAGGGCAGCGCCTCGGGCGCCGGCTCGAAGACATTCACGCCGGCACGCGCGACTATGGCGCCGTGCTCGTCGCTGATGGTGGCCTCGAAGGCGCCCAGACCGTTGTCGGCGCGATAGTCGAGCTGAACATGAATCTGCCAGCGACAGTCGCAGGAAAAGGCGGCGACTTCGCTCTCATAACGGCGACTCCCGAGCAGAAAGCCGACCCGTGGCGGCTGGCCGCTGCGCGCGGCCTGCATGCCCGACCAGGCGGCGATGGCCTGCGCCATCCACTCAAGCCCGACCCAGGCGGGAATCACGGCCTGGCCGTCGGCGTCCTGCTCGGCGAACAGGTTGTCTGGCGCCGGGGTGATGTCAGCGCTCAGCGAATGCGCGTCACAGCACAGCACGCTATCCAGCAGGCACATGCCGGCATCATGGGGCACATAGGGGCCGATGGCGCAGGGCATGGCGGGATAGCGCGCCTCACGGGGCTGCACCTCAGCGCCAGCAGGGGAAACTGAGTCGGTGCTCGGGGTCAGCATGCAGAGGACTCCGGGTCGGTGGTGTGGCGCTCCAGCACCAGCGAGATATTGTTGCCGCCGAAGGCGAAGGCATTGCTCATCACCCGCAGCGGCGGGGTCTCGGGGCGGTCACGATAGACGATATTGAGCGCAGGCAGCGCCGGGTCCAGCGCCTCACGCGGCGTGGCATGCGGCGGCAGGCGGCCATGTTCCAGCGCCAGCCAGCAGAAGGCGGCTTCCAGTGCCCCGCAGGCCCCCAGCGTATGGCCGGTGAGGGCCTTGGTCGAGCTGACGGCGGGCAGACGGGGCTCGTCAGCATCGGCATCCGTGCCGAACAGGCGGCTGATGGCGAGGCTTTCCATCGCATCATTCAGCGGCGTGGCGGTGCCGTGCAGGTTGATGTAGTCGATCTCGCCGGGGGTGCGCCCGGCACTGGTGAGCGCGCCGCGCATGGCGGCCTCGGCGCCGCTGCCATCGGGGCAGGGCGCGGAAATATGGTGGGCATCGCTGGATTCGCCGACGCCGGTCAGCTGTACGCCACCGCGCTCCGGCGTGACCACGAACAGCACCGCGGCCTCGCCCAGATTGATGCCATCACGCTCGGCTCCCAGCGGCTGGCTCTGCTTGCGGCTGACGGCCTCCAGGCTCATGAAGCCCTTCACCGTCATGTGGCACAGGCTGTCGGCGCCACCGGCGATCACCGCATCGCACTGGCCGGAGGCCAGCAGGCGGCGTGCGCTGGCCAGGGCCTTGGCGCTGGAGGTGCAGGCGGTGGAGAGGGTGTAGATCGGCCCGCGCGCGCCGCTCAGCCAGGCGACACACTCGGCGGGCGCGCCCAGTTCCTGGCGACGATATTCAAAGCTTTGCGGCCAGCTGTCGGCGCTCGGCGTGCCCTGGGCGACGGCGGCGCGCTGGGCATCCATCGCGGCTTCCGTCTCGCCGATGCCGGAGGTGCTGGTGCCGAGCACCACGCCGATGCGCTCCGGCGCGATGCCCTGGCGCTTGAGGGCTTCAAGCTCCGGTGCCAGCTGCTCAAGCGCGGTGGCCAGCAGGCGGTTGTTGCGTGAGCGCAGCGGGGTCGGCCAGTCGCTGTCATCCACCAGCCGCGCGGTGACGCGCCCCAGCGACAGCGGCGTGCCGGGGCTGAAGTCATCACTGACACGCAGGCCACGGCTGGCGCTGAACAGCGCACTGCTGATCAGGCCGTGGTCTGCGCCCAGCGGGCAGACGATGCCGGGGCGTGACAGGCGACAGGCGTTGCCAGTGTCGCGGCCCTTGATGGTAGCGGTGGCCACGGTTGCAACAGATTCAGTCATGCGCGGGAGCTTCCGGTGAGTCGTCAGGGTCGTTCTGTGTGCTGGGCGCTGCCAGCGGTTCCAGCGTCAGTTGCATGTCGGCTGCCGGGTCGCGCAGGGTCACGCGGCCGCTGGCATCGCGGGTCAGCTCGGCGATGGTCACACCATCTTGCGTGATGATGCGCTGCGCGGGCTGGCGACGTTGTTGCCAGTCGCCGCGTTGTACCAGCTGCCAGCCTGTGTTCGCAAAGGCGGCATCGATCGCGGCCTGCGGCCAGTGCACCCAGGCGATACGCCGCGCCAGCCAGTCGGCGGTGAAGGGCAGCTTCTCGAGCACCTCGGGGCGTGCCTTCTCGAAACGGCTGCCGTCGGCATCATGCACCAGCGTCAGCAGGCGTTGGCCCTGCACGCTGAGCATGACCAGCCGCATGGCCTCGGGCGATTGGCGCAGTACGCCGATGAGAGGCGGCAGATTCTGCTCCTGCGCACCCTCGCCAGCCTCGGCATCGGCGTCCACAGCGACAGTACGTTTTGCGTTGTCATCACTCTCTATACGCGCCACACGCAGAATCAGACGTTGGGTGCGGGTCTGCTCGAGACTCGCCAGCGCCGGCATCGGGCTGGCAGCCTCCAGCGGCTTTGGGGCGAGCAGGCTGCAGCCGCTCAACAGCAGCGTGGCGGCCACGGCGAGGCTGGCCAGCCTGAGGCGGCTGCGCAGCCCGACTGAGAGCAGCCCTGTGGAATCAGCGTGAGAGGCGAAAGACATGTTTTTCATGACGCTACTTTACCTGTTCTCGCCGACGCTTGCTGCGCGGCCGAAGGCGCTGAGGTCAGCCACCGAGTCGCTCTCCTGCACCGCGTCTGGCGCGAGTGCCTGCTCGGGCGCGGTCAGTCTGGCAAGGGCCGTCAGGCGGCGGCGACTGGCGCTGACGAAGGGGTTGGCCGTGTCCCAGGCGTAACCGGCGAGCACCGCGCTGATCATCTGGCGAATCCGCGCATGCGGCTCGGGGTGATAGATGATGTCGGTCAGGCGGCTGTCGTACCAGGCGGTGACGAATTCGCGGAAGACCTCGATGCCACGGCGCAGCGGCTGCTCGTATTCGCTGGCCCAGTCGGGGCGCTGCTCATCGCGGGTCGCGGTAAGCTCACGCGCGACCAGCGGCGCGGCACGCTGCGCCGATTCCAGTGCGATGGTCACGCCGGAGGAGAACACCGGGTCCAGAAACTCTCCGGCATTGCCGAGCAGCGCATAGCCCGGGCCATGCAGGCGACTGACATCGGCGCTGTAACCGCCCAGCGACTGCACGGCGTTGGCGGGCGTGGCATCGCGCAGCAGCTCCGCCAGGCGTGGTTCTTCCATCACCCACTGCCACAGGCGTGTCTGCGCATCGTCCTCGGCGGCAGGCTCGATCAGCTCGCGCGGGCCGACCACGCCCAGCGAGGCGCGGCCATTGGCGAAGGGAATCAGCCAGTACCAGACATCGGGATGCGTCGGATGCGAGGCGATCAGGATATTGTCGCGGCGATAGCCCTCGGCGGGCGGCGCGAGGTCGGCGATGCCGTCGTGGACATGGCCGAACAGCGCCATGCGCGGCTCCAGGCGCGGGTCGCGCTCAAGCGATTCGAGCCGCGCCAGCACGCGGCCATAGCCGCTGGCATCCAGCACGAAGGCGGCCTCAAGCTCGCGGCCATCCGCCAGCGTGAGGCGCGGCCCCTGCGCATGGCCAGTGGCGTCGCTCTGCGCGGCGCGAGCGGGAGTGAAGCCCGTGACCGTGACGCCGAATTCGACCTCGGCACCCGCCGCCCGCGCGCCCTCGATCAAGCGCTGATCAAAGTCGGCGCGCTCCACCTGCCAGGTGGTGCCGGGGCCGTCGCTGAACTTGTCGCGGAAGTCGATCACGCGATGTTCGCCGCGGCGGGTGAAGGCCGCACCGGTCTTGCGCTGATAGCCACCGGCGGCGGCGGCCTCCATCAAGCCGCAGGCCTCCAGATGCTGCATGCAACGCGGCAGCAGGCTCTCGCCGATGGAGAAGCGCGGGAAGTGGCTGCGCTCCAGTACGCGCACCGCATGGCCCGCGCGTGCCAGCCACGCCGCCGCCGCCGCGCCGGCGGGTCCGGCGCCGATGATGATGACTTCCTTGCGTGGTGGGTTGTTGCTGCGATCTGCCGACTCCATGGCCTCGTCCCCTGTCGTTGTCGATATCGTTATCGTTATGTGTACTTGTTGCGCTGCGTTCCCTGCGGCTTGCTTGCCTCTCGCTTATGCCCCGCCTCAACTGCGCGCGAAGGGCACCAGGCACCAGGTGGCGCTCAGCCCCAGCAGGCAGGCCAGCCCCAGTGCCGCCAGTGCTGGTGTCTGACTGAAGCTCAACAACCCAAAGGCTAGCAGGCTGGAGGCGCACGACAGCGAAATCGCCAGCAGGCTGGCCTGCGATGCACGGCTGGCGCTGGTCTGTGCTGCATCTGACGCTGTAGATGATAAAGAGCGGCGCGCCGGATGCTCGGCACAGAAGATCCCTGCACTGCTTTTTTCTGCGCTGCGCGCGGGATGCTCGGCACAGAAGATGCCCGCGCTGCTTTTTTCTGCGCTGTGCGCCGGATGCTCGGCACAGAAGATGCCGGCATCCAGGCCAATCCCCAGTACCAGCAACAGGCCCAGCAGGTGGAAGAGGTTGAGGCCGACGCCAGCCAGCGTCAGGGCCGCCAGCGTCAGTACCAGTCCGCCCAGCGGCGGCAGCAGGGCTCGCCAGGTGCTGCGGCGATAGCGCAGCGCCAGCAGCAGGCTGATCAAGACCACCGCGCCGCCGACCAGCCAGGCCATCTCGCTGCGAATCCTGCCCAGCGTCGTCGAGAGCCTGGCGACCTGATCCACATACTCGAGGCTGTCGTCATCCGCGGCGAGGCGAGCAAGCGTTGCGCTGCCGTCAGCCGTGACATCGCCGAAGCGCACGATGCCGATGGCGGCGCTGCGCGAGTCGAGCCACAGTCGTTGGCCCATCTCACCGGCGGGCAGCGCGACCCAGTCCGCCGGGCGCAGCGGATGGGCGTCTGCGATGGCCTGCTCGGCACGTGTGACCAGCTCAGGCGGCAGGCCTGCGGTGCTCAGCACCTGGGGCAGCAGGGTGCGGGTGCGCTCACGCATGGCGCCGAGATTGGCCTGCTGCTGTTCAAGCGTCGGCAGTTGCTGAGCGAGGCTCGCCCAGTGGCCCAGCTGCTGGCGTGCATTCAGCTGCTGGAAGGTGCCTTCCAGCGCATGCAGGCGCGTGAGCAGGGCGGCGTCAGTCTCGGCCTGCACGATCAGGTAGCGCAGGCCGTCCGGTTCGGCGAGCAGGCGCTGGACCTCGCGTTGCTCGTTGATCAGAGACGCAGGCGAGGGATTGAGCTGCGTGAGGCGGTCATCGCTGCGCAGTCCGTAGAGGCTTGCCAGCGCGGCCAGCAGCAGCAGAGCCAGTGCCTGCCAGCTGCGCTTGCCGGGAATGGCGCGCGCCAGCCAGTGTGCGGCGCGGGCGGCGGGGGAGTCCTCGCGGGTGGCCTGCGCCGGCAGTGGCAGTTGCGGCAGCCACAGGCGCACGCTCAGCCAGGCACCGATCAAGCCGAGCGCCGCGAACATGCCCATCTGGCGCAGACCGGGCATCGGCGTCAGGGTGATGGCCAGATAGGCAGCGAGGCTGGAACACAGTCCCAGCGTCAGGCCTGGCCACAGCGCGGCGAGCCCGCCACGGCCATTCGTCGTCGCCAGGCGGCGCATGCACTCCAGATGCAGCACGTAATCGATGGAGATGCCGATCAGGCTGGCGCCGAAGGCCAGCGTCAGCACATGCAGGCTGCCGAAGGCCCACCAGGTCAGCGGCAGCGCGAACAGCACGCCCGTGGCCACCGGCACCAGCAGCAATGGCAGCCGCCGCGGGGTGCGGAACACCGCCCACAGCAACAGCAGCACGCCGATCAGCGAGCCGAGCCCGATGGTCGACATCTCCTGTTTGGCCTGCTGTGCGCCGTTGCTGGCGTGGAAGACCAGTCCGGAGCGCAGCAGCCGGATGTCGGGATAGTCGGCCTTCACGCCATTCACGGCTTGCTCCAGCGCCTGCTGGTCACTCATCGCGTAGGCGCTGCCCGAAAGGGTGGCGCTGATCAGGCGATAACCGTTGCCAGGCTGATTGCTGCCCTTTCCGTCGCTGTCCTGTTCGTCACTGTGCTGTTTATCACTGTCCTGTTCGTCACGGTCTGAGCCAGCGGAAGCCGGCGCGTGCAGCAACAGCTGGCCGCCGGACAGCGACAGGTTGGCGGGCGTCAGCCAGCTCTGCCAGGCGCCTGCGAGACCGAATGGGTCGCGGATCAGGTCGCGCTGGCCGCCGGGCTGGAACAGCTGCCTGAGGGCGCGCGCCTGCCAGTCATCGTCACTCAGGCCTGCAAGCGACGGGGCGATCAGCGCCGGCTGGACCTCTGCCGGCAGGCGCAGGCTTTCGAGGCTCTTGCCGTCATCCAGCCTCGCGATGGGCGCGAGCGCCTGACGCAGAGACTGGGCGGCAGCGTCACGCTGCTTGCGTGCGGCGGCGCTGGCATCGCGACTGCCGACCAGAATCACCAGCCGGTTGGCGGTGTCATCCAGCGACTCGGCGCGCGCCGCCAGCGGGCTGCGTTCCTGCTGTGGCAGCATGGCGGTGATGCGGGTGTCGATCGCCCCATGCCATGGGCTCTGCGGGACGATCTTCGCGGCCAGCAGCAGGGCGCACAGCAGCAGGGCGGCGGCCCACAGCCAGCGCCAGATGGCGCGATCCAGCCCCTTGCGCGGCTCTCGGCTGGGTGATGTCATCGTTCGCAGTGACCGCCGGCGGTGAGCGTCAGCTCAAGGCGGTCACCATCGCCGCTGTCGAGATTCACGTGTTCCAGCCAGCTGCCACCGTCGATCTCGAGACGCTCGATGGCCTCGGCCAGACGGGCATCGCTTGGTGTCAGGCTGGCCTGCCAGTCATCCGGCGTACCCGTCAACGTGAGGGAGAAGTGCTCCTCGAGCGCCTGCCAGTCGCCGTGGAAGAAGCTGATCAGCAGCTCCGCCATCGCCTGCTGGTCGGCCGGCAGCGGTTCGCCATTCGGGCCTTCGCTGGCATCGGGGCGCATCTCGAGACGGTCTTCAATCGGCGAAGTGGTTTCCCACACCAGGCCTTCAGGAGCGTTCGGGTCACCGATCAGACGGAAATGACCCCGGCTCTCGAGCTCTGCACCGACATCCTCGAGCCAGCGCGTCTGCTGGAAGTTACCGCAGACTGGCGCGGTGCGTGCCAGCTGTTGCGTCAGGGCACGAGCGTCGAATTTGGCGGCGCTGGTCTTGGGAGCACTGGTCTCTGAGGCACTGGTCTCGGATGCGCTGGCCCAGGGGGCACCGGCAGTCAGCAGCAGGGCAGTGGCGGCAATGGCAAGGCGCGACGTCATCACGGCGTTCCTCGTGTTTCTGAAGGGGAGGCAGGCGAATCACTGGTGTGTGTCAGCGCTTGTTCGGCCTGCCAGGCGGCCAGCCGCTCGCTGAGCGCGGCGGGCGAGGCCAGCAGCATCTCGCCATCCTCCAACCCGACCGCGACCTGCACGCTGTAGCCGCGGGTCAGGCGCTTGCCGCTCTCGACATCGCGAATCACGTAGTCGAGCTTGAGGCGATTCTCCCACTCGCGCAGCCGTGCGGTGACGGCGATACGCTGGCCGAAGCGCGCCGGGCCGGCATAGCGCAGGCGCAGGTCGATCACCGGCCAGGCGTAGCCGGAATCGCGCATCTGCGGGTAGTTGTAGTCGAGCATGTCGAGCAGCTTGCAGCGGGCGATCTCGAGATAGCGCACGTAATGGCCGTGCCAGGCGACTTCCATCATGTCGACGTCGTGGAAGGGCACTTCCATCTCTACCGTGGCGGTCGGCATCGGGGTGTCGGCTGGCTGATTCATGGCTTGTTTCTCGCTCAAGGCTTTTTCCTCGCTCAAGGCTGCCCCGCTCATAGCTTCTTTCTTGCTCAAGGCTTCTTTCTCGTTCATGCGTGGGCCTCGCCGGCACTCAGGGTCCAATGGCGCTCACGGATGCGCGCGCACAGCAGGCGCAGGTCGGCTTCCAGAGCGAGATCTTCCTCGAGGGGCGCGATGTCTTCACGCAGCTCACGGGTGAAGGCGGCCAGCCTGGGCGGCGTGGCGGCTTGGCCCGTGATGTCGGCGCGCTGCTCGCTGCCCTGCACGGCGGCGTGCAGGGTGGCGGCGGCGACCTGTTCCACCAGTGTCAGCACGCGCAGCGCATCACGCGCGGCGATGGTGCCCATGCTGACCTTGTCCTGATTGTGGCACTCGGTGGAACGCGAGAAGACGCTGGCGGGCATGGTCAGCTTGAGGGCTTCCGCCGTCCAGGCCGAGGCGCCGATCTGCACCGCCTTGTAGCCATGATTGAGCGGCGCGCGCTCGAGCGTGGCACCGCTGAGGTTGCTGGGCAGGCCACGGTTGTAGCGGCTGTCGACCAGCAGTGCCAGCTGGCGGTCGAGCAGGTCAGCCAGGTTGGCGACCGCCGTCTTGAGGCTGTCCATCACCATCGCCACATGGCCGCCGTAGAAGTGGCCGCCGTGGAGAATCTTGCCGGCCTCGACATCGATCAGCGGGTTGTCGTTGGCACTGTTGAGCTCGGTCTCCAGGAAGCTGCGCCACCAGCTGAGGCTGTCCTCGACCACGCCGATGACGTGGGGTGCGCAGCGCGTCGAGTAGCGGTCCTGCAGGCGCGGCGAGTTGATCGGTGTGGCGTCGACTTCCGGCGCCGCCGGGTGGGCCAGATCATCGCGCAGCCACTGGGCCACGCGGGCCTGACCGGGATGCGGCTTGGCAGCGAACAGGTCAGCATCGAAGTGGTAGGGGTTGCCTTCCAGCGCCTGCACGCTGAGCGCGGTGATGCGCGCGCTCAGGCGGCTGAGGTAGCAGGTGCGGCCGTAGGCCAGCGCGGCGAGGGCCGTCATCACGGCGGTGCCGTTCATCAGCGCCAGGCCTTCCTTGGGGCGCAGCACATAGGGTGTCAGGCCGTGTGCCGCGAAGACCTCCGCCGTCGGGCGCAGCGCGTGGGGCTGGCCTGCGCCGGAGCGCACCCAGACCTCACGCTCGCCACACAGCACGGCGGCCACATAGGACAGCGGGGTGAGATCGCCGCTGGCGCCCACCGAGCCTTCCTCGGGAATGCGCGGCAGGATGTCGTGATTGAGCAGCCATACGAGGCGCTCCAGCAGCGCCATGCTGACCCCGGAGACACCCCGGCACAGCGAGACGAGGCGCACCATCACCACCGCGCGACTGCTGACCACATCCAGGTCCGCGCCCATGCCACAGCCGTGGAAGGTGTAGAGGTGGCGCGGCAGGGCTTCGAGGTCCTCTGCCCCCTGCACGGCACGCGTCACGGAATCTCCGTAACCGGTGGTGACGCCGTAGACCACGCCTTCTTCTTCCAGCAGGCGTTCCAGCAGGGCCGGGCCGGCCTCGATACGGGCGCGGAAGGCGGCATCCGGGGTCAGGCGCACGTCGCGGCGGCCTTCGGCGACATCGATCAACTGCTCGAGGGTGATATCACTGCCGTCGAGAATCAGGGCGGAGGAAGAGCTGGCGGGCTGTGACATGACGAGGTACCTGAAAGACTGAATGTCTGAAAACGGGAAGTAGAGGGTTCGACGGGGCGGCCGTCAGGTCGCTCGCTCGGGCCCCGAGGTGCCCGAGCTGGAGGCCGGGGCGTCAGGCGCCTGATGCCAGAAGTCGAAGAAGTTGAACCACTGCAACGGATGGCGCTTCACGCGCGCTTCCAGATGACGGGCGTGGCGCTGCATGGCCTGCTGGATCCACGCCTCGCGACCGCTGCGCTTGACGGCGCGGCTGTCATCGAAGGGCGCGAAATCGACTCGGAAACGCGGATGGGCGCCGCCCTGTTCGCGAATGCAGCTCAGGGTATAGACGTGACAGCGCAACAGCGCGGCCAGCATGAAGGGCCCCTGCGGGAAGGGCGCGGGCTGATCGATGAAGTCACAGTGCTGGACGCGACCACGATTGACGGCGCTCTGCTCCTCGCTGCTCTCGGGCGGAATCGGCACGCGGTCGGCGGCGATGACCACGAAGCCGCCGCGATTGACGCGATCACCCAGCGCCATGGCGGTGGCAGGCGTGATCTCGCTGACCTCGATCATCTGCGGCGGCTTGCGCCCGGTGGCCTGCTCCAGCAGCTGATTGAACTTCTCGGCGTGGCGCGTGTGCACCAGCGCACACAGGTCGATGTCGTGGCGCTCGCCGATGGCATTGATCACATCCAGATTGCCGTGGTGGGCGACGAGAATGATGCCGCCCTCGCCACGCAGCGCGGCGTCACGCAGGTCTTCCGGGCCGGTGCCGGTCAGTGAGGACAGCGGAATCTCGCCGCTCCAGGCCGAGACCTTGTCCATGATCGCCTCACCGAACTGCATGAAGTGGGCGAAGCTTCTCGCCCACAGGCGCACGCCGCCAAGCTCTGGCTCGAGGCGCTTGAGGAAGTCGAAGGAGGCGCGCCGCGCCACCCCGCGCAGCAGGAAGTACCACACCAGCACCGGAAACAGCGCGATGCGAAACGGCCAGGCACCGAGGCGACGACGAATCGTCACCATCAGGCGCATGCCAGTGGTGGAGCCGGTTTCCGACAGGCGTGCCCAATGGGTCATTCGTGTTTCCTCTTCGCGTCGTCAGGCTGCGAGGGGCGACTGACATGAGTGGATGACGTCTTGCGATTGCGTCCCGACAGCGTGCGCCAGGCAAGTTTCGGTGAGCGCAGCAGCATGCCGAGGAACAGCCGCGTGTGCATGGCGCTGATCAACAGGTTGTCGTGACCGGGGCGGAAGTGGCTGACGCCCCCGGTGGGATAGCTGACATGCACCGGCAGGTTGGCGACCTCGCCATCGGCCCAGTACCAGCGCACCAGCACCTCGGTGTCGAAGGACATGCGGTCGCCACAGTCATGACGCGCCAGCAGCCGGTTGGTGGCAGCCAGCGGGTAGAGGCGCACGCCGCACATGGTGTCGCGGATGGCCAGCGACAGGGTGTTGATCCACACCCAGATGTGCGAGGCGTAGCGGCCATAGAAACGGATGCGCGGCACGCTGGCGTCGTATTGCGGATAGCCGATCTGCAGGCAGTCGGGGTTTTCCTGCATGCCGTTGAGGAAGGCGGGCAGATCGCCGACATCGTGCTGCCCATCGGCGTCCACCTGCAGGGCATGGGTGAAGCCGAGCTGCTCGGCGGCCTGCAGGCCGCTGCGCACGGCAGCGCCCTTGCCGCCGTTCTGCTCGCGACGCACCAGGTGATGACCTTCTGCCGCCAGCTGATCCAGCACCGCGGCGCAGGGGGCGCTGCAGCCATCATCCACCAGCACGATGGGCAGCCCGAGCGGCGCCAGACCCGCACACACGCCGGCGATGGTGGCGGGGTGGTCGTAGACCGGAATCACCACGCAGGCGCGCAGTGGCGACTCGCTGACGGGGGGAGAGGATGTGTGGCCGGTCATCGGCGCCTGGGGCTGGCTCATGACGCCTCCGGTGTGGGTGTCGTCTGGGGTGAACTAAGTGGCGAACTGAGAGGTGTGTCATCGGTTTCAGCACCGTAGCGCAAGCGGCCGCTGGCATGCAGGCCCGCGCGGGATTCCAGGCGGAAGTCGACGCGCAGGCCGTGGCTGTCGGCGACCAGTGTCGCGGCCAGCGTGAAGCGCATGCCCGGCAGCAACAGGTTGGAGAACTTGATGCGCTCCAGACGCTGAAAACGGCTTTCCTGCACGCCGACGCCCGCCAGGCGCAGGCGGCGACCGAGATCGCGAGCCCACTTGAGCATCACCACGCCGGGCACCAGTGGCTGGGCGGCGAAATGACCCTCGAGGTAGCACAGGCTGTCGGGCACCTCGGCTTCCAGCGTCAGCTGCTGCGGACCGCTGGAGGTTTCGCCCAGCCAGCGTGGCAGACGATGATCGTCGAGATCGGCAAACAGTCGCGCGACGGAGTCCGCCGTGAACTTGCCCTGGGCATTCAGCGGCAGGCGCGTGACGAAGCGCCAGTAGCGCGGCAGGGCGATGCGCTCGAAGCCTGGCATCAGCGCACGCCGCAGACGCGCGATCAGATCACGGCGGCTGGCGTGGTCCTGCGGTAGCGTGCTCTCTTCCATCACCACCACTGCGCCCAGGCGATGATCGCGTGTGGGCATCGGCAGGCAACGTACTTCCAGCACCTCCGCTTGCGCGCTGAGGCAGCGCTCCACCGCGCTCAACGAGACCCGCTTGCCGGCCAGCTTGACCAGGCGATCACTGCGCCCCAGCAGCTGAAAGCGTGGCGCATTATTCTGCTCGCCTTGCGACGGCGGCTCAGGCGTCAGTGGCGCGGCGTTGTCGGCCTGCTGCCACCACTGGTCGGGCTGTTCCAGAAACGGCGAGCGCACCGCGAAGTCGGGCGAGAAGCGGAGCTCAACCTCCGGTAGCGGTGTCCAGTGGGGCGTCTCGTGCTGGCGGCGATGCGCGATGCCGCCCGTCTCGGTGCTGCCGTAGATCTCGATCACCGGCGCCTGCAGGCAGTTCTCGGCGTGGCGGGCGGCCTCGGCCGGCAGCGGGGCACCTGAAGAGAAGACCCGCAACAGCTGAGCCTGTTCCTGATCCTGAGCTTGGCCCGCCACGCGGCTCTCGTCACTGGTCTGGGGCAGGCGCGCCAGCTGGGCCGGCGAGCTGACCAGCTGGCAGCGATGCCCGAGGCCGGACAGCTGCGCGATGGCGGCGGCCAGCTGCTCCGGGTAATGACAGGCTTCGCTGAGAAACGGCACCCCTTCGCTGAGCGGGCGCAGCAGCGACACCAGCAGACCGTAGATGTGCTGGTGGCTGACCTGGCTGAGGCTGACGGTGCTTGGCTCAGACGCTGAGTCAGTGCCTGAAGCGTCCGTCGCCAGCGGCCACAGCGTGCGATGCACGGCCAGTTCGGCCTCGAGCTGATCGAAGCGCTTGGCGATGCGCAGCGGCTCGCCGGTGGAGCCGGAGGTGCAGAGCTCCAGCGCGAGACGCGCGCCGTCCGGCGTGATCTCGAACGGTGTATTCGGTGCGGCAACAGAGCTGGCAGCGCCGGTAGAGGCGGTAGAGCCGGTAGAGCTGACAGTGCCGGGTTGCTCCGGCGGCCAGCCAGCGGCGCTGGTCTCGGGCAGCTTGCCATCACAGCTCTCGGCCAGGCGGGCCAGGGTTTCCGGGCGGTCATCGCCGGGCAGCACGGCGAGCATGCCGCGCTCCCACAGCGCCAGCAGCTGCACGCAGGCGCCAAGCGTCGTGGGCTGGAACAGCACCCAACGCGCACCTGGCCGGCGGCCGTCATGCGCTGCGGGCAGGTTGTCCAGCCACTGATGCCAGGCGTCGACGCGTGCCATCAGCTCGGCACGACTCAGCGGGCGCAGCGGTTGACCGGGACTGGCCAGCCAGCAGGCCGGCGCCTCGGGCGCGAGTCGGGCGAGATGACGCCAGCCCTGATGGATGAGGGAGGTGGCGCGCAGGGCGGCGTCTTGCTCAGTGGAGCGTGCGGTGGCGAGGCTGGCAGGCTGGCGGGCATCAGACATGTGAGGCAGGCAACTCTTCAGAAAGTCGAATTCATCTGGGGGCGTATCCACGCCGGGCGAATCCACGCGGGGCGAATCAATGCATGGACTCAGCTATCGATAGCCGAGCTCATCGATAGCCAAGCTCATCGATAACCAAGCTCATCGATAACCAGGCTCAGCCATCGGCGCGGCGCAGACGACGGCGTACCAGCCATTCGCCGCAGAACAGCAGCCCCATCAGCACGTAGCTCACCAGGCCGTTGTAGAGCGTCCAGGTCGCGAGGTCGGCATACAGCGCCGTGGCCGCGGCGACACTGGCATTGAAGACGAAGAAGCCGCACCACACTCGGGTGACCTTGCGGGTATAACGTACGCCGGCGGCGGGCAGATCAGGCTCCTGCAGACGCGCCAGACGCTCGATGACCGGCATGCCGCGCCACAGACTGGTGGCGAACACGCTGAGCATGGCCAGATTGACCAGCACCGGATAGGCGCGCAGCCCCAGTTCCGCCTCGCTGAGCAGGCTGATGGCGATCAGCAGCGCGGCCAGCGTCAGGCGCAGGATCAACGGCAGGGGCAGACGCTGGATCAGCAAGGCCCCCAGCGCGATCAGTGCCCACACCCAGGGCGAGACATGTCCGCTGGTCGCGTCGCCCGCCGGGTCTGCCGTCAGCCGCGAGAGCAGGGCATAGACCAGCAGCGGCCAGCACACGGCGGCCACCACGCCCAGCCCGCCGAGCAGCAGGCTCGTCAGTGACGGGCGCCGCCCTCGACCAGAGGACCATGACGTCATGCCTGGCGCTGCATCAGCTGCTCGACGGCAGTCACGACATCATCGAGGCTGCGTACGCTCTTGAAGTCATTGGCTTCGATGCGACGGCCGGTGAACTTCTTGAGTTCGACCACCAGGTCCACCGCATCGATGCTGTCGATGTCGAGGTCTTCATAGAGCAGCGCCTCGGGGTGGATGTCAGCGGCATCGATCTCGAACAGCTCGATCAGGGTGCTGCGCACATGGGCATAGATCTCTTCGCGGGACGCGGTCTGTTGCTCAGCGCTCACGACGGGCCTCCACGAGTTCACGCAGGGCATTGAGGCTGGCGAAATGCGCGCGAGTGTCCTCGGCTTCGGCGTCCAGCGTGATGCCGTACTGCTTCTGCAGCGCGAGACCGAGTTCCAGGGCGTCAATCGAATCCAGCCCCAGGCCGTCCACGAACAGCGGCTCATCGGCGACGATGTCGTCCGGCGTGATGTCCTCAAGCTCCAGGGTGTCGATGATCAGTTGCTTGAGTTCCAGTTCCAGCTTGGCGCTATCGCTCATGAGTATTCCTCGTGTCGGCGTGCCGATAATGGTCGGTATGAATGGCAGCAGGCTTTATTAACGGCGGGAAGGCCGAATATCTTAATCCGTTTTTCTCGCTATCTGACCAACAGCAAGCTCAGGGGCAGTGCGGCGCAGCGCGTTGTCATGACTCGCGAATCCGTTGCTGAAAGGCGGCCAGCTCAGCGGCAAAGTCGCTGGCCAGGCGGCGCGTCAACTGGCGGGCATCGCGTGACAGCGGCACCTCATCCTCTGCTGCCGGTGGCGGTGCGACATGCGCCGTCATGTCCGGCAGCACCTTGATATTGAGCATCACGCGTCGGGCCGGGATGTGATACCAGGGCTCGCCCTTGGTCAGGGTGCTGGGCTGACAGTCGATCAGCACGGGGGTGATCTCGCTTGGCGTGCGCAGCGCGATGTTGGCGGCGCCGCGGCGGAATTTCAGTGCCCGCCCGGGCACGCTGCGCGTGCCTTCCGGAAACAGGATCAAGGCATTGCCGCGCGCCAGGCTCGCGCCGGCGGCCTCGAGCACGCCCTGCGGCTCTTCATTGGTGATGTAGCCCGCGGCGCGGATGGGGCCACGGGTGAAGGGGTTGCGTGCCAGCCGCCCCTTGACCACGCAGTCGGCGTGGGGAATCAGCGCGAGCAGGAAGACCACGTCGATCAGCGTCGGGTGATTGGCCAGCACCAGCAGGCCCGGGCGTTGCAGACGCTCGCAGTCGTGCAGGCGATAGTCGAGCACGCCCAGGCCGCGCATCAGACCCACGAAGCCGCGCATGCAGTGATGGATGATGCTGCGCGCGAGCTTCTGTCGCTTGCCGGGGCGGCGTACCACCAGTGTCAGCAGGGGCCACATTCCCCCCACCAGCAAGCCGCCCAGCCCGAAGGTCAGGAAGCTGATGGCCGTGGCGATGCCACGCCACAGGCGTCCGAGGGGAGACGACAGCATGCGTGGCATCAGTCTGCTTGCGGCGTCGGTGTGGCGGCGTGAGCGCGGCTCAGCTGCCAGTGATGGCGACGACAGGCGAGCGCCTCAGCCCCGGCCTGCTCGAGCCAGGCGATGACCTCAAGCGGCGTCGGGGCGCTGTCCGTCAACGACTCGCCAGGCGTGGCGCTCAGTGTCCATGCGCTGTCATCCTCACTGCGGCGGCTCAGGCGCAGGGCAACGGCGCTGGCGCAGGCCGGGTAGTCACCGTGGTGCAGGAAGGCCTCCGGTGCGGCGATGTCGGAGAACAGCACGATGACGTCCTCGCGCTCGCTCAGATAGCCGAGCGCCTCGCTCATCAGCGCCTCGAATTCGTTGCCGCAGGCGGCGAGGGCTTCCAGCGGCTGATGGGACTTGCCGGTGATCGAGTACATGCCCAGCACGGCGTTGTGCACCGAGAGCGAGAAGCGTGCCGGTGACAGGGCTTCGTCGGACTGGGTGGCGGCATCCAGCAGGGCGAGAATCTTGCCGGTATCGCCATGACGCGAGGCATGGATGATGGGCAGGTCGGCGTCAGGGTCGAGCGCGAACAGCAGCTTGCAGCAGGCCTGGCCGACCGGGCTGAGTCGACGACGCTGCATGGCCGGGACTTGCTCGGCACGCGGGGAGGGGGTGATATCTACGCGGCTGTCGTGGGCGGTGCGGGTCGCACTCGCCTGCCAGGCTCGCCAATCAGTCAGACGCATGAGGTTCTTGTCCGTGAACGCATCGTTGCCATATTGGGGCCTCAGTGTACCGCACAGGGGTTGGGCAGCCCAACCGGACTCAGGCGTGTTGGCACTGAGCAGGCGGCGTGGCTACGCGTGTCGTTGGCAGGATAGCAGCTTGCAGGGCGGCACAAGGCGCCTGACGTGAGGCGTCGGGGCGCGATGCCCTGCGGCGGGTCACCGCTGTGGCGGCGCTGGACAGCGGCGGAAGAGGGTGTAGGGTATCGCCGCACTGAGACTGGCGCCCGGGGCGTCATGGGGTAAAACGCTGAGGACGCACAATGATGACGGTCATCAACAGGTCGGTGGCATGAAGGGTGGCTCGCGGGACCTGCTGCGTAGACGGGCTCGCGCAGGGCAGGCGACCCGAGCGCACTCGCAGGCACTGGTTCGCCTTCTGTCGCTCTCGGAGTGGTTGCCGGTCATCCGGGTACTCGGCCTGCTGCTGTGCGTGGTGGCCTTGATGATGCTGGCGCCCTTGCTGGTGTTGCTCGGTGAAGCGGATGCGGATGCCAGCGCCTTTCTGATCTCGCTGGGCATCACGCTCGGCTCGGCGGCCATCATGCTGACGGTCTCGCGCAAGGTGGAGCTGCAACTCAAGCCGCGTGCGATGTTCGTGCTGACGACGCTGAGCTGGGTGCTGGTGTCGGCCTACTCGAGTCTGCCCTTGATCTTCGGTGCCACCCACCTGGGCGTGACCGATGCCGTGTTCGAATCGGTGTCGGCGATCACCACCACCGGCTCGACCGTGCTGTCTGACATCGAAGGACTCTCGGATGGTCTCAAGCTGTGGCGCGGCCTGATGCAGTGGGTCGGCGGCATCGGCATCATCGTGATGGCGATCGCGATCCTGCCGTTTCTGAAGGTCGGCGGAATGCGCCTGTTCCAGACCGAATCCTCGGACTGGTCCGACAAGGTGCTGCCGCGTGCCGGTGGCGTGGCCAAGGCCATCGGGCTGGTCTACGTCGGGCTGACGTTGCTGGCCATCGTCTGTTACTGGCTCGGTGGCATGCACTGGCTGGATGCGCTGGTGCATGGCATGACGTCGCTGGCCACCGGCGGTTTCTCCAATTACGACAGCTCGATGGGCGTCTATTCCGACCGGCCCTATCTGCTGTGGATGGCGTCGGCTTTCATGTTGCTGGGGGCGCTGCCCTTCGTGCTGTTCATCCGCGCCTGGCAGGACCAGGCCGGCGTCCTGTGGCGTGATGCCCAGGTGCGCGGCTTCCTGCGTCTGCTGGGGTGGGTGATCGCCTTGCTGACGCTGTATCGCGTCGTCAATGGCGAGGCCATCTTCACGGCGCTGACCCAGGTGACCTTCAATGTCATCTCGGTGGTGACCACCACCGGCTACGCCAGCGACGACTACAGTGCCTGGGGGCCCTTTGCGGTGGTGGCCTTCTTCTATCTGACCTTCGTCGGCGGCTGCAGCGGCTCGACCAGCGGCGGCATGAAGATCTTCCGCCTGCAGATCGGCCTGATCATGCTCGGCAACCATCTGCGCTCGCTGATCCATGCCAATGGCGTCTTCTCGCAGCGCTACAACGGCCGCGCGCTGCCCGATGAGGTGGTGCGCGCCGTGATCGCCTTCTCGTTCTTCTTCTTCATCACCATCGGTGGCCTGGCGCTGGCGCTGTCGTTCATCGGGCTGGACCTGATCACCGCGGTGACCGGCGCCGCCACGGCCGTCACCAACGTCGGCCCGGGACTGGGCGAGATCATCGGCCCGGCGGGCAACTTCTCGAGCCTGCCGGACAGCGCCAAGTGGTTGCTGTGCATCGGCATGCTGATGGGGCGTCTCGAGATATTGACCGTGCTGGTGCTGTTCTCGCCCAGCTTCTGGCGCAAGTAGCGGCCCACGAAAAAGCCACCGTCGATTGGCGGTGGCTTTTTCGTGGCTTTGGTCGTGCCAAGTGCGGGGGCGATGTGTCTTGTCCCGCAGTGCTGGCTTACTGAGCTACCTTCTCGCCGTCCGTCGCCTCGGCGGCATCGAGCTTCTCGTCGAGATCGATGGAGAGCCCTTCGCGATTGAGGATCGGGTTGGCGTATTGCACCAGCCACCAGTCCTTGAGCTCTGCGGGCACCTCTGCGAGGCGGTTCTCGAAGGTGGCGCGCTCGGCACCGCTGATGGCCGAGACATCCAGCGCCGAGGCCAGGCGCGGCTCCTCACGCAGCTGCGGGCGGCTGGCGGCCAGCTTCTCGAGTGCCAGCTGATGGCTCGGATAGAGGGTGTAGTAGGCCAGCACCTGGCGGTCGACTTCCTTCACCACGTCTTCCGGGGTCTCGAAGTCGCCCTTGAGCGGCTCGCCGAACACCAGCTTGACGCGCCCCTTGTGGCCGCTGATGCCCGCCGCAATGGACTTGATGTCCTCGTACTGCACCTTCTCGTAACGGCCTTCATTGGCGACGGCCGCCAGCTCACGCGCCTTCTGCAGGTCACAGGGGTCGAACTCGTAGCTGATCGACACCGGCACGATGTTGAGCTCGCTGATCGCCTCGCTGAACGGACGCGTCTTGTCGGCGGTGCGCGCCGCCATGGTCAGCATCTTGATGATGGCGCTCTCGGTGCCGTCACGGCCATCCTTGGCGCGCCCTTCACGCTGGGCCAGCCAGATGGAGTGCTGGTCGTGGGTCAGCGAGTGGCGGATATAGCCCGACAGCGACTGGTAGGCGGCCAGCATCGCGCGCTTGCCCTTGGCGGAGCGCGGCACGATGAAGCTCTTGTTGAGGCGCATCAGGTCGGTGACGAAGGGCTTCTGCAGCAGGTTGTCACCGATGGCGATGCGCACCGTGTCACGCCCGTGACGATAGAGGGCGTAGTTGACGAAGGCCGGGTCCAGCGAGATGTCGCGATGGTTGGACAGGAACAGATACGGCGTGTCCGGCGACAGACGCTCCAGCCCCACCGTCTCGAAACTGGTGGTGGTGGTGTGGATCATGCGCGCCATGTAGACGGCGATGCGGCTCTGGAAACTGGCAACGTCCTTGACGCCAATCATCTCGCGCTTGATGGCCAGGCGCGCGATCTGGCGTGCCAGCCACGGGAAACGCTGGGTTAGGCCTGGCAGGCGGAAGCGAGTCAGGGTGTCGAGCAGCTCGCGGTCCTGCTCCAGGCGTACCAGCACCTCCGCTACCTCGTCGTCGTGGTAGGGGCGAATATCGGCGAACGGGTCCTGTTCGCTGGTCGTGGCAGGCTTGGGTGTTGCAGTGTCAGTCATCGACGCACGTCATCCGGGTTTGTCATTCTGAAAAAAGAGAAGGTCGGCAGCGGGCCCAAGGCTCAGCTGGCGGGCTGGGCTTCACCACCCAGCCAGGCGGTCATCTGCTCGATCACGCCGGACAGCACCTGAGCCATCAGCGCGAAGTCGGTCTCCAGACGCAGGATGGGGTCTTCGCCATCATCCTGGGCGTTGGCTTCATCGACCACGGCATCGGCGAACTTGAGGCTCTTGAGCGCCATGTCCTCACCGAGCACCAGCGCGACGCGGCCATCGACTTCCAGTGCCAGCTTGCTGACCACGCGACCCAGATTCAGCGCCGTCTGGATTTCCTCGCCGTCGAGGTCGAACTGGCGCGCACGCAGCACGCCATCCTCGCCACCCGGCGCCTTGAGTTCGACCTGATCACCGACGATCAGGTCTTCCGGGCGCGAGCTGACATCCTTCAGCCAGGTGGTCATCACCTGGGAAGGCGGCTGCGCGACGGCCAGCGGCGTGACCTTGAGCGTGCCCAGTGTCTGGCGTAGCAGGTCCAGCACTTCCTCGGCGCGCTTGGCATTCGAGGCGTTGACGGCGATCAGGCCGCGCCGGCTGTCCCACCACAGGTCGGTGCGCGAGGAGCGCGTGAAGGCGCGCGGCAGCAGCTCCTCGTAGATCTGCTCCTTGAGGGTCAGCTTCTCGCGGCGACGCAGCGGACGGCCTTCGGCGGTCTCGCGCTCGGCCACACGCTCCTCGAGTTCTTCCTTGACGACGGCGGAGGGCAGTACGCGCTCCTGGCGCAGGGCGCTGATCAGGAAATGACCCTGAATCTCGTGCACCAGCAGGTCGCTGTTGCGACCGCCCGGTGCCACCCAGCCGATACGCTTGGCTTCGACGCCGGTGACCGGGCGGAAGACATGCTCCGGCAGGGCGTCGGCGAGACGACCCTCTTCCAGCGGTGCGCTATCGTGCAGGCGATACAGTTGCAGGTTCTTGAACCACATGCGACCAGTCCTTGAGTCCGGTGAACGGGGGCTGCCCGTCTGAATGGCGCATATTATGGCGAAACTCATGCGGCGGGTCATCCGCCGTGGACGTGACCCTGCGTCACACTGCGGTTGCCGACCATCTCGCGCGAGCACAAAGACATACTGTGTGCACGCTGTGGCGCTAGTCTTGAGTCGACCAGGCGGTGCGCGGTCTGGCGGTTTGCGGTATCGCTCGACAGATATCGACCAGCAGGCAAAGACCAGTAGATATCGATCAGCAGGCATCGACCCGCAGGCATCGACCCGCAGGCATCGACCATCAGACTTGAGACGCGGAGGGCGGCAGAGTGATCGACGACGTTGTTGTGGAGACTGTTGTGGAGGCTTTTGTGAAGAGCAGAGCTTCAGGCGCGAGCGCGCTGAAACGGGCACGACCACTGCCGCTGGCGGCGCTGACCCTGCTGCTGTTCGGCTGCAGCGGGGAGCATGACGCCCACGACAAGACGGCCAGCGCGGCCGAGACCAGTGCAACGGTCACGAAAGAGGCAGCCGCTGACGGTGAATCCGGGCCGGCGGCGGTCGGGCTGGATCCTGAGATATTTGCCGACGGTGCGATCGTCGGTGAGGTCGAGACCGTCGACTGCACCCTGAGCGGCGGCACGCAGACGGCCTGCTATCAGTTCCGTGTGGCCGGTGCGCCCGCGGACCCGCAAACCTCGCCGGAGGGGCCTTTCTGCCCGCCCAATATCCACTCCGGTGAGGAGGAAGGCGGCACCTGGATGGATGGCGAGGGCACTCTCTATCAGGTGGACGGCGAGTTCATCAAGAATCTGGCCACTCTCTACAAGGATAAGGAGTGGCAGATGTACGACGTCAACACGGGCGAGATCACCGTGATCGATGGCGCGCGTGGCTGCGAGGTGGCGGGGAACCCGAACCCCATCGAAGGTTTCGACAACTTCTGTCTCGAGTGTCCGCTGGATGAGCTGGGCGGTGGCATCGAGAAGACTGTCGTGATTCCCAAGGTGCCGGTGCCGGCCGCCGAGCCGACCTCGCTTGCCGGCCGCTCCAACACCGGCGTGGCGCTCAATGGCGTGCTGTTCGGCCCGCCGGCGCCGCTGGAGCTGATCCTGAGCTCTCACACCCTGGGGGTGCTCGATGATTGTGGCGCGCATGCCAATCCACATGAGGGCTATC
This sequence comes from Cobetia sp. 2AS, assembly GCF_029846355.1. Lineage (NCBI taxonomy): Bacteria > Pseudomonadati > Pseudomonadota > Gammaproteobacteria > Oceanospirillales > Halomonadaceae > Cobetia > Cobetia sp. 2AS. The sequence goes on along the minus strand of NZ_JARWKQ010000004.1, from coordinate 115,965 downwards.
ACTATCACACCGCCACTGGCTGCTCCGAGATCGGCATTCAGGAAGATGGCCATTCGCCGATGATCGGCTATGCGCTGGATGGCTATGCCATCTATGCCAGAGAGGACAAGGACGGCAACATCCCCGCTGACCTGGATGAGTGTGGCGGCGAGACGGACCCGGTGCGTGGCTATCACTATCACGCCTCCGCGCCGGGGGTTAACCAGATCTTCGGCTGCTTCATGGGCGAGAAGGGGCACTTCCTCGACGATGAGGGCGGCGAGAGGCCGCCGCAGGGTCCGCCCGGCGAGTAGCCGCCTTGCCGGGATGGCGAGCAGGGCAGGCGTCATCATTCAGCCAAGCGTTTGTTTTTCTGTCCGTCACCGGCATAAGATCAGCTGACGATGGCCACACGGCGCGATCGTTTCACGGACGGGAGGCAGGGATGCAACACGACAGCAATCCACCGCAGGCAGCGGACGGCAGTCACACAGACGTCGGCACTCACACAGACGCCGGCAATCACGCAGGCGTCGTCAGTCGCACGACCCTGACGGTGCGTGGCTACCATCTGGATGGCTATGGGCACGTCAACAATGCCCGCTATCTGGAGTTCTATGAGGAAGGGCGCTGGGAGTTCATGCTCGCGCATCTCGGTCTGGCCGCACTCAAGCGCGAAGGCATCGCGATGGTAGCGGTCAACCTCAACCTGGATTGGCACTATCCCGCCACCGTGCATGATGAGCTGGTCATCACCACGCGGCTGTCAGAGCTCGGGCGACGCAAGATGATCATGCGTCAGGAGATCCATCTGGGCGAGCGGCGCATGGGCGAGGTGCATCCGCGCTCCGGGGCGCTGGTCTCCAGGGCGGATTTCACCTTCGTGCTGATGAATACCGACACCGGTCGCGCCATGCCGCTGGACGGCGAGATCGGCGCGCTGCTGGGCGCGTTGGTCAGTGAGGAAACGGCCTGATCGCCCTCAGCGGCGAGGCATGAGCCAGCAAGCCGCGCACATTGACGGCCGTACTACCGTACTGAGGTGTCCTTGCGGCGTCGTGTGAGCTGCTAGGCGCGCTCGCAAGTGATATAATGCCGCCACTTCGGTGCCGCGGAGCTGGCACCCCGTGTCTGCTTCACGCCACTGCCGCGCTGCAGTACCGACGGAGCATGCGTCGTTGCTGCAGTGGCGCCAACAGTTGAGTTCAAGGATTTGACGAATCATGGGTGAGATCGCCAGAGAGATACTGCCAGTCAACATCGAGGACGAGCTCAAGCAGTCGTATCTCGATTACGCGATGAGCGTCATCATCGGGCGTGCCTTGCCGGATGTTCGCGATGGCCTCAAACCGGTTCACCGTCGCGTACTGTTCGCGATGCACGAGCTGAACAATGACTGGAACAAGGCCTACAAGAAATCTGCCCGTGTCGTCGGCGATGTGATCGGTAAATACCACCCGCACGGTGACAGTGCGGTCTACGACACCATCGTCCGCATGGCCCAGCACTTCTCCATGCGTTATGTGCTGGTGGATGGTCAGGGCAACTTCGGTTCCATCGATGGCGACAGCGCCGCGGCGATGCGTTACACCGAGGTGCGCATGGCGCGCCTGGCGCACGAGCTGCTGGCCGACCTCGAGAAGGACACCGTCGATTGGGTCGACAACTATGACGGCACCGAGCGCATTCCTGCCGTGCTGCCGACCAAGACCCCGAACCTGCTGGTCAATGGCTCCTCCGGTATCGCCGTGGGCATGGCCACCAACATCCCGCCCCACAACATGGGCGAGGTCATCGACGGCTGTCTGGCACTGATCGACAACGGCGATCTGACCATCGATGAGCTGATGGAATTCATTCCGGGGCCGGACTTCCCGACCGCCGGTATCATCAACGGCCGTGCCGGCATCCTCGATGCCTACCGCACCGGTCGTGGTCGTATCTACGTGCGTGCCGTGCATACCATCGAGCACAACGACAAGAACGGCCGTGATCACATCATCATCACCGAGCTTCCCTACCAGGTGAACAAGGCGCGTCTGATCGAGAAGATCGCCGAACTGGTCAAGGACAAGAAGATCGAGGGCATCGCCGAGCTGCGTGACGAGTCCGACAAGGACGGTCTGCGCGTGGTCATCGAGACCAAGCGTGGCGAGTCCGGTGAAGTGGTCGTCAACAACCTCTTCTCCCAGACCCAGCTCGAGACCGTGTTCGGCATCAACATGGTCGCGCTGCACGAAGGTCAGCCGAAGATCCTGAATCTCAAGCAGATTCTGGAATCCTTCGTGCGTCACCGTCGTGAAGTCGTCACCCGTCGTACCCTGTTCGAACTCAAGAAGGCGCGTGAACGTGGCCACATTCTTGAAGGTCTGGCGGTGGCGATCTCGAACATCGACGAGGTGATCGAGCTGATCAAGGGCTCGCCGAGCGCGGCGGAAGCCAAGGAAAAGCTGATCGATCGCGAATGGCAGCCGGGTCAGGTGGTCGAGATGCTCGAGCGCGCCGGTGCCACTTCCTGCCGTCCGGAAGATCTGCCGGAAGGTCTGGGGCTGTCTGAAGACGCCAAGCACTACCGTCTGTCGCCGGCCCAGGCTCAGGCCATCCTCGAGCTGCGTCTGCATCGCTTGACTGGCCTCGAGACCGAGAAGCTGCTGGCCGAGTACTCCTCCATCCTCGAGCGCATCGCCGAGCTGATGGAGATCCTGTCCTCTGCCGACCGCCTGATGGAAGTCATCCGCGAAGAGCTGCGCGAAGTGCGTGCCCAGTACGCCGATGAGCGCCGCACCGAGATCATGACCAGCCGTCGTGACCTGACCATCGAAGACCTCATCAACGAGGAAGACATGGTGGTGACGGTCTCGCGCAGCGGCTATGCCAAGACCCAGCCGCTGTCTGACTACCAGGCCCAGAAGCGTGGTGGCCGCGGCAAGTCCGCCACCTCGATGAAGGACGAGGATGTCATCGAGCACCTGCTGGTCGCCTCGACCCACGACACCGTGCTGTTGTTCTCCAACAAGGGCAAGGTGTACTGGCTCAAGGTCTACGAGATGCCGCAGGCGTCACGTGGCTCGCGCGGCAAGCCGCTGGTCAACCTGATTCCGCTGGACGACGGCGAGTGGGTCACCACCATCCTGCCGGTGCGCGATTATGCCGCCGACAGCTACATCTTCTTCGCCACTGCCAACGGCACGGTCAAGCGCACCGCGCTGAGCCAGTTCTCGCGTCCGCGCAGTGTCGGCCTGATCGCGCTGGACATCGAGGAAGGTGACCGCCTGATTGGCGCCGACATCACGTCCGGTTCCGACCACGTCATGCTGGTGTCCTCCAACGGCAAGGCGATCCGCTTCGAAGAGCAGAACGTGCGCGTGATGGGCCGTACCGCCCGTGGTGTGCGCGGCATGCGTCTGCTCGACGATGCACAGGTCATCAGCCTGATCATTCCGCGCACCACCGCGATCGATGACAACGAGATCGAGGTCGATGACGCCACGGATGCGACGGCGGAAGGCGTCGAGAGCGCTGATGTGGCAACCACCGAGGGCGCGACGGAAGACAGCGTCGCCAGCGGTGAGGTGCCGCAGTGCTACATCCTGACCGCGTCCGCCAATGGCTTCGGCAAGCGCACGCGTCTGGAAGAGTTCCCGCTGCGTGGCCGTGGTGGCCAGGGCGTGATCGCGATGCAGACCAGCGAGCGCAACGGTGATCTGGTCAGCGCGGTGCAGGTCAGCGACAACGACGAGCTGATGCTGATCACCGATCGCGGCACCCTGGTACGTACCCGCGTCGCCGAGGTGTCCACCACCTCGCGCAACACGCAGGGCGTGACCTTGATCCGCACCGCGGAAGAGGAGCGTCTGGTGACGACGGTGCGTGTCGACGAGCCGGAAGAGGTCGTCGTGGTGCAGGATGAGCTGGATGAAGAGGCGCTGAGCACCGACGAACAGGTGCAGGCGGGAGATGACGCCGAGTCGACGGATACCCCGCCGACAGACGCGGAATAAGACGCTGGATTGCGACCGCCTTCGGGGCGGTCGCTTCACTTTCGGGAAATAAGACGACATGACACGCAAGTTCAACTTCTGCGCCGGTCCTGCTGCACTGCCGACCGCTGTCCTGGAGCGCGCCCGCGCCGAGATGCTGGATTATCAGGGCCGCGGACTGTCCGTCATGGAGATGAGTCATCGCTCCGACGAATTCGTGGCCATCGCCGAGAAGGCCGAGGCGGACCTGCGCGAACTGCTCGAGATTCCGTCCAACTATCGCGTGTTGTTCATGCAGGGTGGCGCCTCGACCCAGTTTGCGGGTGTGCCGCTGAACCTGCTGGGCGCGGGCGGCAGTGCCAACTATCTGTATACCGGTATCTGGGGCAAGAAGGCGATCAAGGAAGCCGAGCATCTGGCGGTGGGCAGCCACGTGGCGGCCTCCAGCGAGAGCAATGGCCTGATCGCCGTGCCGCGCCAGAACGCGATCCAGCTCTCGGGCGATGTGGGCTATCTGCACTACACCGCCAACGAGACCATCGGCGGCCTCGAGTTCGACTACATCCCCGAGGTGGCAGCGGATGGCGTGCCGCTGGTGTGTGACATGTCGTCTTCCATCCTGTCTGGCCCGCTGGATGTCAGCCGTTTCGGCGTCATCTATGCCGGCGCCCAGAAGAACATCGGTCCGGCGGGTCTGACGCTGGTCATCGTGCGCGAAGACCTGCTCGATCGTGCCCGCAAGGACTGCCCGACCATGCTGAACTGGAAGACGGCCGCCGAGGCCAATTCCATGTTCAACACGCCGCCGACCTACGCCTGGTATCTCTCCGGGCTGGTGTTCGAGTGGCTCAAGGACGAGGTCGGTGGCCTCGCCGCCATGAACGCGATCAATGATCGCAAGGCGCAGGCACTCTACGCGGCCATCGATGGCAGCGACTTCTATTCCAACCCGATCGTCACCGAGAACCGCTCACGCATGAACGTGCCGTTCGTGCTGGCCGATGACCGTCTCGACAAGACCTTCCTCGCCGAGTCCGAAGCGGCGGGTCTCTTGAATCTGGCCGGTCACCGCAGCGTCGGTGGCATGCGTGCCAGCCTCTACAACGCCGTGCCGGAAGCTGCCGTCACTGCGCTGGTGGACTTCATGGGCGACTTCGCGCGCCGTCACGGCTAAGGGAGGAGGTGAGATGTCGGATTCCAAGGAAAGCCCTGTGCCGCAGGCGGCGGGCAAGGCGGTGACGCTGGACGACCTGCGTCAGCGCATCGACGCCATCGACAACGAGCTGCTGAACCTGATCAGCGAGCGTGCGGGCTGCGCGCAGCAGGTCGCCGAGGTCAAGCTGGCGGCCGGTGACGTGGGCGAGGATGACCAGGTGCAGTTCTACCGTCCGGAGCGCGAAGCCCAGGTGTTGCGTCGCATCATGGCCAACAACCCCGGCCCGCTGAAAGGCGAGGAGATGGCGCGTCTGTTCCGCGAGATCATGTCCGCCTGTCTGGCGCTGGAACAGCCGATCCGCCTGGCCTATCTCGGCCCGGAGGGTACCTTCACCCAGCAGGCCGCGCTCAAGCACTTCGGTGACAGCGCCGTGACCAAGCCGATGGCCGCCATCGACGAGGTGTTCCGCGAAGTCGAGGCTGGCGCGGTGCAGTACGGTGTGGTGCCGGTGGAGAATTCCACCGAGGGCGTCATCAACCACACGCTGGATTCGTTCATGGGCTCGCAGCTCAAGATCTCCGGCGAAGTGGTGCTGCGCATTCATCATCACCTGCTGGTGGGCCCGAATACGCGTCGCGAGAAGATCTCACGCATCTATTCCCACGCCCAGTCGCTGGCCCAGTGCCGCAAGTGGCTGGATGCCCACTTCCCGCACGCCGAGCGCATCGCGGTGTCCTCGAATGCCGAGGCCGCGCGTCAGGTGCGCACCGAGTGGCACAGTGCGGCGATTGCCGGTGACATGGCGGCCAAGCTCTATGAGTTGGAGAAGGTCGAGGAGAAGATCGAGGACAGCCCCGACAACTCCACGCGCTTCCTGATCATCGGTGACAGCTCGGTGCCGGCGTCCGGCGATGACAAGACCTCCATCGTGGTGGCGATGCGCAACCAGCCGGGGGCACTGCACGACCTGCTGGCGCCGTTCCACCGTCACCAGATCGACCTGACCCGCGTCGAGACGCGTCCGTCACGCTCCGGTGCCTGGAACTACGTCTTCTTCATCGACTTCCGTGGCCACCGCGATGACCCGCTCATCACGGCGACGCTGGAAGAGCTGCGCCAGTGCGCGGCGGACGTCAAGGTGCTCGGGTCCTACCCGGTCGGTGTGCTGTGAGCGAGGTTGACCACACGCGCCATGCTGAGCCGTCAGACCTGTTGTCCTCGCTGCCGTCAGCGGAGCGCCTGGCCGGTGAGCGGCGTATCCTGCTGGTCGGGCTGGGCTTGATCGGTGGCTCGCTGGCGGCTGCATTGCGCGCGGCGGGCCATCGCGGCGAGATTCTCGCCTGTGATCGTGACTCCAACGAGATCTGCCTCGGTCAGCGCATGGGGCTGATCGACGGTGGCAGCACGCAACTGGCGGCGCTGGTGCCGGGTGCCTCGCTGATCGTGCTGTGCGTGCCGGTGATGGCGATGCAGAGCGTGATGGCCGAACTGGCGCCGTTGCTGGATGATGACGCCGTCATCACCGATGTCGGCAGCACCAAGGGCGCGATCCGCGATGCGGCGCTCGGCGTCTTCGGTCGCATGCCGCCGAATCTGGTGCTCGGTCACCCGATCGCCGGGTCCGAGAAGAGCGGTGTCGCGGCGTCCAATCCCGAGCTCTATCGCGATCACAAGGTGATCCTGACGCCGGAGCCGGACAGCGATGCCGAGGCCGTGGCGCGCGTGGCGGCCATGTGGTCGGTATGTGGCGCTCAGCTTCTGAGCATGAGCGTGGCGCGCCACGACGAAGTGCTGGCGCGCACCAGCCACCTGCCGCACCTGCTGGCGTTCTCGCTGGTCGACAGCCTGGCGCGCCAGGATGAGCGGTTGGAGATCTTCCGCTACGCGGCGGGCGGTTTCCGTGATTTTACGCGCATCGCGGGCAGTGACCCGGTGATGTGGCGCGACGTCTATCTTGCCAACCGCGATGCGGTGCTGGAGGCGTTGGATGAATTCGAGGCCGGGGTAGCGCGGGTGCGCGCTGCCGTGACCGCGGGCGATGGTGAGGCGATGCTGGGGATATTCACCCGCGCAAGCCACGCCCGACACTACTTCAATACCCTCTTGAAACAGACGAGTTATCAGACCATGGAACAGCAGAACGTGCGGTACCGTGCACTGCCGGGTGGGCAGGTTCAGGGGCGCATTCGTGTGCCGGGCGACAAGTCCATGTCGCATCGCTCCATCATGCTGGGCGCCTTGGCGACCGGCGTGACCGAAGTCGAAGGCTTCCTGGAAGGGGAAGACAGCCTGGCCACGCTGCAGGCCTTCCGCGACATGGGTGTGGTCATCGAAGGCCCGCATCAGGGTCGTGTCACCATTCACGGTGTGGGTCTCAACGGCCTGAAGCAGCCGCCGGGCCCGCTGTATGTCGGCAACTCCGGCACCGCGATGCGCCTGTTCGCCGGTCTGCTGGCCGGTCAGGCCTTCGACACCGAGCTGACTGGTGATGCCTCGCTGACCAAGCGTCCGATGGACCGCGTCGCCAATCCGCTGCGCGAGATGGGCGCGGTGATCGATACCGCAGACAACGGCCGTCCGCCGCTGCGTATCCACGGTGGTCAGCCGCTCAAGGGCATCCGTTACGAGATGCCGATGGCGTCCGCTCAGGTCAAGTCGTGCCTGCTGCTGGCCGGTCTCTACGCCGAAGGCGAGACGCGTGCCATCGAGCCGGCGCCGACGCGTGACCACACCGAGCGCATGCTCAATGGCTTCGGTTACAAGGTCGAGCGTCAGGGCGCCGAGGCGTGGCTGAACGGTGGCGGCAGCCTCGAAGCCTGCCCGATCGACGTGCCGGCCGACATCTCCTCCGCGACCTTCTTCCTGGTCGCCGCGGCCATCACGCCGGGCTCCGATCTGGTGCTGGAGCACGTCGGCATCAACCCGACGCGCATCGGCGTCATCAACATCCTCAAGGCGATGGGTGCCGACCTGAGCGTCTCCAATGAGCGCGAAGTCGGCGGCGAGCCGGTGGCAGATCTGCACATCCGTTATGCGCCGCTCAAGGGCATCGACATTCCGGAAGACCAGGTGCCGCTGGCCATCGATGAATTCCCGGCACTGTTCATCGCCGCCGCCAACGCCGAGGGCATGACCCGTCTGCGTGGCGCCGAGGAACTGCGCGTCAAGGAGTCCGATCGCATCCAGGTGATGGCGGATGGTCTGGCGCAGATCGGCGTCGAGCACGAAGTGGTCGCGGACGGTATCGATATCCGTGGCGGCGCCTACGGTGGCGGTCTGGTCGACAGCCACGGCGATCACCGCATCGCGATGGCCTTCAGTGTCGCGGCGCTGCGCGCCCAGGGCGAGATCCTGATCGACGACTGCGCCAATGTCGCGACCTCCTTCCCGAACTTCGTGGCGCTGGCCGCTGAAGTCGGCATGCAGGTCGAGAACCTCGGTGCCGTGGCACCCGGCCAGGAGGCTTCATGAGCGGGGAAGCGACACCTCATCACAGCCAGATCTGCGACGCGCCGGTGTTGACCCTTGATGGCCCCGGCGGGGCAGGCAAGGGCACCATCAGTCGTCTGGTCGCGGCGAACCTGGGCTGGCATCTGCTGGATTCCGGTGCGCTGTATCGCCTGACGGCACTGGCCGCCGAGCGTCATGGCGTGGCGCTGGAAGACGAGGACGCCGTGGCGACCATCGCCGAGCACCTCGATGTGCAGTTTGACGCCGAAGGCGACGCCACCAGCGTGATTCTGGAAGGCGAGGACGTCACCCGTGACATCCGTCTCGAGTCGGTCGGCAACAATGCCTCCATCATCGCGGCCCAGCCGCGCGTACGGACTGCACTGCTGGCGCGCCAGCGTGCCTTTGCGCGTGCGCCGGGCCTGGTGGCCGATGGTCGCGACATGGGCACGGTGGTCTTCACCGGTGCGCCGCTCAAGATCTTCCTGACGGCAAGCGCCGAGGAACGTGCGCGTCGTCGTCATGCCCAGTTGCAGGAAGCGGGTGTCGATGCTAATATTTCGAGCCTTTTGACAGAAATACAGGCGCGCGATGCGCGTGACATGGGCCGGGCAGTCGCCCCGCTCAAGCCTGCAGACGACGGCGTGATCCTCGATACGACGGATCTCGACATCGACCAGGTGATCGAACGCATCCAGCAGCTGCTGGTCGAATACGGCCTGGTAGCGGCGCGCTGAGACTCGAGTCTCAGCCTGTAAGTCGTCAGAAAAACGGATTGATCGCCTGCTGTTGCAATACGGCCTCAGGGTCGGGCAGCAGCGGGTTTCGCTCGCTTCGCGAGTGATGATGCAGAACCCAGATGACACCGAGGTGTCATCAACCCCCCGGCAAGGTGTCATGGGGTGCATCGGCGGCAAGCGGAAAGCCGGTGTATCTCGAACCAGCGTCAACGCCCCCGGGGATATGTAGATATGGCCCGTGCTTGCTGGTGGTACGGAGACTGCGGTGCAAGCCGCCCCAAACGTTGATCATGTAGGAATACCATGAGCGAGAGCTTTGCTGATTTATTTGAACAGTCACTCCAGGACATCAACATGGAGCCGGGCGCAATCGTGTCCGCTACCATCGTGGATATCGATGGCGACTGGATCACTGTCAATGCCGGTCTGAAGTCTGAAGGTCAGATTCCGTCTGAACAGTTCCGTGACGAAAGTGGCCAGCTGTCCATCAGCATCGGCGACGAAGTCATGGTTGCACTGGAAGCCGTGGAAGATGGCTTCGGTGAGACCCGCCTGTCCCGCGAGAAGGCCAAGCGTGCCGAAGCGTGGAAAGAGCTGGAAGCCGCCTTCGAGAAAGACGAGATCGTCAAGGGCGTGATCAACGGCAAGGTCAAAGGTGGCTTTACCGTCGACATCAACACCATCCGTGCCTTCCTGCCGGGTTCTCTGGTCGATGTCCGCCCTGTGCGCGACACCGCCCACCTCGAGAACAAGGAACTGGACTTCAAGGTCATCAAGCTCGACGCCAAGCGCAACAACGTTGTCGTGTCTCGTCGTGCCGTCCTCGAAGCCGAGAACAGCGCTGAGCGTGAAGCCCTCCTGGCCACTCTGCAGGAAGGTCAGCAGATTCAGGGTATCGTCAAGAACCTGACCGACTACGGCGCCTTCGTCGACCTCGGCGGCGTTGACGGCCTGCTGCACATCACCGACATGGCATGGAAGCGCATCAAGCATCCGTCCGAGATCGTTGCTGTCGGCGACGAGATCAATGTCAAGGTGCTGAAGTTCGACCGCGAGCGCAACCGTGTGTCTCTGGGTCTCAAGCAGCTGGGCGAAGATCCGTGGGTCAACATCAAGGCTCGCTACCCGGAAGGCGCCAAGATCAACGCACGCGTCACCAACCTCACCGACTACGGCTGCTTCGCCGAGCTGGAAGAGGGCGTCGAAGGTCTGGTCCACGTGTCCGAAATGGATTGGACCAACAAGAACATCCACCCGTCCAAGGTCGTCAATGTCGGCGATGACGTGGAAGTGATGATTCTGGACATCGACGAAGAGCGTCGTCGTATCTCCCTGGGTATCAAGCAGTGCACCACCAACCCGTGGGAAGACTTCAGCGGCAAGCACAACAAGGGCGACCGTGTCTCCGGTACCATCAAGTCAATCACTGACTTCGGTATCTTCATCGGTCTGGAAGGCGGCATCGACGGCCTGGTTCACCTCTCCGACATTTCCTGGAACGAAGCTGGCGAAGAAGCCGTGCGTCGTTACAAGAAGGGCGAAGAAGCTGAAGCGGTCATCCTGTCCATCGATCCGGAACGTGAGCGCATCTCTCTGGGCGTCAAGCAGCTCGAGAGCGATCCGGTCTCTGAGTACCTGGCCGTCAACGACAAGGGCGCTATCGTGTCCGGTCGTGTTGTCGACATCGATGCCAAGGAAGTTCAGGTAGAGCTGGCGACTGACGTCATCGCTATCCTGAAGGCTTCTGAAATCAGCGCTGACCGTGTCGAAGACGCACGCAACGTCCTGAGCGTCGGCGATGCTGTCGAAGCCAAGATCGTCGGTGTGGATCGCAAGAGCCGCCTGATCAACCTGTCCGTCAAGTCCAAGGACCAGGTTGAAGCACCGCGTCGCGATGCTGCCAAGCCGCGTACCCAGGAAGTCGAGAGCAACGGCCCGACTACCATCGGTGATCTGATCAAGCAGCAGCTGGGTCAGGAGTGATCCCGAGACACTCCACCTCCTCGTGAGGTGGGGTGTCCGGATCCACGCTGAGGTGACATGCCTCTGGTAGTCACCTCGGCGTCTCCGAATCGGTATCCTGCATGAGGCGCATGTCATATGCGGGAACGAAAAAAACCGCCACCCTTCGGGGTGGCGGTTTTTTCATGCCTGGTCGTTACGGGTGGCTGCTGGTCATTGTTGGTCGTTGCTTGTCATTACCAGTCGCCACCTGCCAACCACCTCATCTGGCGTCGTTCAGTGCGCTTGCGAGGCTGCGGGCTGACTGACCTTGGCCAGCAGTTGCATCTGGCGTAGCGAGATCGTGCAGTACAGGCTGCGGTAGAGCGTCGGTTCCTGCGTCGGGTCGGTCTTGAGCAGGCGAGCTTCCAGCTGGTGGATGTCGCTGGCCAGCTGTTCCGCGTCCGGGGTCTGAGTCTGTCGTGCGGCTGTCTGAGTCATGTAAAGGCGCTCCGTGAGTCCATGGTCGTGGATGGGATCAGGGTCGGCTCTTCTTGTGGGTGTCTCGAGGTGCGTCGCCACGCTGGCCTGTCATGACCCTTCGTGTGTTGGCGTGGCGGCGTCTCTGCCTGCTCTTGCGGCAGTTCTCGACCTGCATGGCAGGTCTCAAGGTCGCAAAGGAGCCTTTGCCTGACACTGCAGCCTTCGCGCGTGACTTCCTTGCTGGGCTGCAGCTACTGCATGGGTCTGTGCCGTATCTCTATGCCGGTATTTCTATACCGGTATTTCTATACCCGTATTTCTATACCTAGGCTGTGTGACGGGTTCTGCGGTGCCTGACGTCTTGCCTATCAAGCATAGCGGAAGGTCTACAGTGCACCTTGATCCGTGTCAGAAGGATGACGTTGCGCTGACAGGCTGTTGCGAAGTGGCAAGTGCCAAGTAGCAGCAGTCCGAGCCTCAGTACATGAAGGGACGGCCGTGCACGACTCAGGGCGCCTCGTGATCGCTCTGCTCGCTGCCTGTGCCAGCGTTCGCCGCTGCCGTCTGACGCTCAAGATTGGACAGCATGCCACGCAGGATGGAGAGCTCGCGACGTGTCGGCTCGGCACGCGCGAACAGGGCGCGCAGCCGCTCTTCGGTCTGGGAGTGGGGTTGGTTGAGGAAGCCGGAGCCCTGCAGGGCGCGACCGAGATGCTCATGGAAGTAGCCGAGTTGTTCGCGGGTCGGCAGCTGATCATCCTCACGGCGCGCGACAGGCGCCTCCTGAGGCTTGTCGAGCGTCAGGCGCCATGCACTGCGGCACTCGTGCGCCAGCACCTGGACGGCCTGTGAGACGTTGAGGATGCCGTAGTCCGGATTGGTGGGGATCGATACCTGATGCGTGCAGCAGGCGATCTCCTCGTTGGTCAGTCCGAAGCGCTCGCGGCCGAATACCAGCGCCACCTTGCCATCGCGCGCGATATCCATGGCGTGCGCCGCCATCTCGCGTGGCTCATCGAAGTGGGGCAGCGGGACGCTGCGTAGACGAGCGCTGGCCCCGATGACCAGCTGGCAGTCATTGACGGCGTCTTCCAGGCGCTCGACCACGCGCGCATTTTCCAGCAGCTCCGCGGCGCCGCTGGCCATGCGTGTCGCTTCCTCGTCGGGGAAGCAGCGCGGATTGACCAGCACCAGGTCCTTGATGCCCATGGTCAGAATGGCGCGAGCGGTGGCGCCGATATTGCCAGGGTGGAAGGTCTGCACCAGCACGACACGAACATTGTCGAGGGCGCTAGTGGTCGGGGAAGCGGCGGGGGTATCAGTCATGAGAAGGTCCTGGGCAAGCGAGGCGCGCGGCCTGAGCGGTTGGCGTCGTCGGTCGTGACCGTATGCATTTCAGCCTCAATACATCGTCAGCCTCGATGCACTGTCATCACCAGGCGCAATGTCTCGGGTCGCGGCAAAAAGTGGCGCCTAGTGTAGCGTGGTGAGCGGGAGGCGTCAGGTGCCGAGAGCCGCGGCGCTTACCGTATGAGGGCCACGGCGTTCACTGTATGGGTCTCGCGCTGCTCACCGCATGGAACTCGCAGCGCTCGCCGAATGACAGGCATGAAAAAACCGCCCCTGCTTGCGCAGGAGCGGTTCGGGTCACGACGGGTGAGTCGTGGGGTGAGGCTGGCTTACATCATGCCGCCCATGCCACCCATGCCGCCCATACCACCCATGTCGCCGCCGGCAGCGGCCTTATCTTCCGGATCTTCAGCGATCATGCATTCGGTGGTGATCATCAGACCGCCGATGGAGGCCGCAGACTGCAGTGCAGAACGGGTCACCTTGGCCGGGTCCAGCACGCCCATCTCGAACATGTCGCCGTAGACGCCGGTAGAGGCGTTGTAACCGTAGTTGCCTTCGCCAGCCTTGACGTTGTTGAGCACGACAGAGGCTTCTTCACCGGCGTTGGTGACGATCTGACGCAGCGGCGCTTCCATGGCACGCAGTGCGATGGCGATACCGTGAGTCTGATCTTCGTTGTCGCCTTTCAGGTCGACCAGCTGACCCAGCACGCGAACCAGGGCAGTACCACCGCCAGGCACGACGCCTTCCTCGACGGCTGCACGAGTGGAGTGCAGGGCGTCTTCGACGCGAGCCTTCTTCTCTTTCATCTCGACTTCGGTGGCAGCACCGACGCGGATGACGGCAACGCCGCCGGCCAGCTTGGCGACACGTTCCTGCAGCTTCTCGCGGTCGTAATCAGATGAGGTTTCCTCGATCTGAGCGCGGATCTGGGCAACGCGTGCTTCGATATCGCCTTCGTTGCCGGCGCCATCGATGATGGTGGTGTTTTCCTTGGACATGGTCACGCGCTTGGCGGTGCCCAGGTGGTCCAGGTTGGCCTGTTCGAGGTTGAGGCCGACTTCTTCGGAAATCACGGTGCCACCGGTCAGGACAGCGATGTCCTGCAGCATGGCCTTGCGACGGTCACCGAAGCCCGGTGCCTTGACGGCAGCGACCTTGACGATACCGCGCATGGTGTTGACGACCAGAGTCGCCAGCGCTTCGCCTTCGATGTCTTCGGCGATGATCGCCAGCGGCTTGCCGGACTTGGCAACGCCTTCCAGCACCGGCAGCAGTTCGCGGATGTTGGAGATCTTCTTGTCGACCAGCAGGATATACGGGTCTTCGAGTTCGACCGCCATGGTGTCCTGGTTGGTGACGAAGTACGGAGACAGGTAACCGCGATCGAACTGCATGCCTTCGACCACTTCCAGCTCGTCTTCGAAGCCACGACCTTCATCGACGGTGATGACGCCTTCCTTGCCGACCTTCTCCATCGCTTCCGCGATGATCTCGCCGATGCGAGAGTCGCCATTGGCGGAGATGGTGCCGACCTGGGCGATGGCCTTGGTGTCGGTGCACGGCACGGACAGCTCACGCACGGCCTTGACGGCTTCGATGACGGCCTTGTCGATGCCGCGCTTCAGGTCCATCGGGTTCATGCCCGCGGTCACGCCTTTCAGGCCTTCGTTGACGATGGACTGAGCCAGCACGGTGGCGGTGGTGGTGCCGTCGCCAGCCACGTCAGAAGTCTTGGAAGCGACTTCCTTGACCATCTGGGCGCCCATGTTCTCGAAGCGGTCCTTCAGCTCGATTTCCTTGGCGACGGAAACGCCGTCCTTGGTGACGGTCGGAGCGCCGAAGGATTTTTCCAGTACCACGTTACGGCCTTTCGGACCGAGGGTAGTCTTGACCGCGTCGGCCAGGACATTGACACCACGCGCCATGCGCTTGCGTGCATCATCGGAGAAACGAACGTCTTTTGCAGCCATGTTTATCTCTACCTTTAATCAGTAAGTCGAAGCGTTGGAACCCGAAAAAGCTGAAACTCAGCCTTCCACCACGGCGAGGATGTCGCTCTCGCTCATGATCAGCACCTCTTCGCCGTCGATTTTCTGCTTCTCGACGCCGTAGCCATCCTTGAAGATCACGGTATCGCCGACTTTCACGTCCAGCGGGCGAACTTCACCGTTTTCGAGGATGCGACCGTTACCGGCAGCGAGAATCTCGCCACGGGTCGGCTTTTCCTGGGCGCTGCCGGGCAGAACGATGCCACCTGCAGTTTTCTGTTCTTCTTCCACGCGACGAACCACGACGCGATCGTGCAAGGGACGAATGTTCATTGCTCACGTTCTCCTGATGGTAAATCCCGCCAGCCCCCGTTCTTTGTCGGTGAGTCTGGCGTTCAATGGGGTTGCCTACCGAGTGTTGGGCCCCGCCGCTGGGGGCGTGGCCGTTATCCATTGCACCGGTTTTATGGTGGCGGGGGGACAGCTTTCAAGTAGGCGATCATAAAAAAATTTCAAATCGGCGCATCTTGTGCGTCGCATGAAAGCTACGCACCCTGGGTGCAGCCTGTCTTCCGCAAGGTTCCGCTAGATGAATCAACGGCTTGAGTGTATCCGAGCCATTCACCGTTGGCATATAGCTGGCAGCCTCCAGACGGTGTCCATTGGTACAAGACGCCAGAGGGTGGTCAGCGGCCAGGGTGAGTCTTGTTGCAAGGCGCAAGGGTTAGGTCGGGCAGCTCACAGAGCGCGAACTCTGCCAGTGACAGGCGGGCGGGTAGGGAAGGGGGGGGTACAGGCCAAGGCTGGACAGGGCAGCGTGATGGGGCCTGTGAGGCGAGATATCGCGAATGAAAAAGGCCCGGGACTGGTGTTCCAGTGCCGGGCCCATCGCTTTCAAACATGACTTTCAAACATGGTTCTCAAGCAGACGATTGCGCGTGGTGCTTGTGCGTGACAAGGCGCTAGAGGCGCGGCTCGTCACGGCTGATGTAATCGCCTTCCAGCGGCTCGCCGGTCTGCTGGCTGCTGCCTTGCTGCCCTGCATGGTTTTCACTTGCGTGCTGCTGATAGCCACCGCTGCGTGATGCGCTGTCAGCACGGGCGTCGGCTTCCCAGTCACCCGTGCGGGTGCTGCGCGAGGTTCCCGTAGCAGAGAAGCGGCCCTTGAAGAAGCGCGCGATCGTGCCATTGCCGCTCAGGCCGCGCGTCAACAGTCCCCGTGAGGCGGGGAGCAGGCACAGCAGGCCGAAGGCATCAGACAGAAAGCCCGGCGCCATCAACAGGGCGCCGCCGAAGATGAGTGCCGCGCCTTCCATCAGCTCGCCGGAAGGCATCTCGCCACGTTGCAGGCGTTCCTGGGCGCGCACCAGTGTCGCGCGACCTTCGCGGCGAATCAGATGCAGGCCGACGGCGCCGGTGATCAGCACCAGCGCCAGGGTCGGCAGCAGGCCGATCTGGCTGCCGAGGCTGAACAGCACCACGAAATCCAATAACCCGAACAGGGTAATCACTAACAGTATGGGCATCGTCTCTCCCGAAGCAGGTAAATGGCAGGTTGCGCCAATGCGTCAAGGGTAAACCAGCCGCCGGATGGGGAACAGTCGAATCGGGCTCATGGCCGGCTGATGAGCGGCTGATGAGCGGCTGATGGGCGGCTGATGGGCGGCTGATGATCGGCGGCGTGGATGGCTGGCACTGCAGGAGTAGCAGTGCCATGCTGAACGATGTTGCATGTTGCAGTGCACAATAGAAGGGCTGGGCAGGGAGAGTCGGACAGGCAGAGCCCAATCGTCCGCAGGGGGGGGGGGCTGGGCCGAGGCTCACTCATCAGCATTCCCTGCTTTCGCGCCCGCTGTTGACGGCGTGCGTTGACGCCGTCAGTGCGTTGCGTTGGCGGATCTCGCCTGCGTTGAGGCAGGACACGCCGTGATCTGTTGCACTGCATCATGAGAATTCACCGCGAGCTGGCAGCGGGCGTCATCCCGAGGCATTCTCTGTCACGATGACGCTCAACACTGAAGGACGCGGTGCGGGACACTCGACACATAGATCGTGACGCTCGTACGGCATGCGGGCCTCGCATCCGGCAGACGTTCCTCACTGCCGGCAGACAACCTGGGAGACGGGACATGAAGCTTGACGACAAGGTCATCGCGATTACGGGCGGCGCTCGTGGGCTGGGGTTGGCCATGGCGCGCCATCTGGGCGAGAAGGGAGCGGTGCTGGCGCTGCTGGACATCGAACAGGACGGCCTGGATGACGCCGTCGCGAGCCTGGAGGCTGCAGGCATCAAGGCGCAGGGTTTCGTGACCAATGTCGCGGAAGAGGATTCCGTCACGGCGGCCTTCTCGGCCATCAAGAGCGCATTGGGACCGGTGAGCGGTCTGGTCAACAATGCCGGCATCACCCGCGATGGGCTGCTGATCAAGGCACGTGATGGCGTGGTGGAGAAGACCATGTCGCTGTCCAGCTGGCAGCAGGTCATCGATGTCAATCTGACCGGTGTCTTCCTGTGCACGCGGGAAGCGGCCAGCCAGATGATCGAGGCCGGCCAGCCGGGCGTGATCGTCAATATCTCCAGCATCTCGCGCGCCGGCAACATGGGGCAGAGCAACTACACCGCCGCCAAGTCCGGTGTCGCGGCACTGAGCGTGACCTGGGCCAAGGAGCTGGCACGCTACAGGATTCGCGTCGGTGCCGTGGCGCCGGGCTTCATCGCCACCGAGATGACCGCCGGCATGAAGCCGGAGATGCTCGACAAGATCAAGAGTGGCATCCCGATGCGCGACCTGGGCCGCCCGGAAGATATCGCCAGCAGCGTGGCCTTCATCTTCGACAATGACTACTTCACCGGGCGAGTGATCGAATGTGATGGTGGTCTGCGCATCTGACCCGATGGCTGGCGTCAGCCGATGAGACCCAAGCCCCCGCGATGGCAGCATCGTGGGGGCTTTCTCTTGAGGCGATGCATCCAGCGCAGGCCGCTGCGCGTAGAAGTCAGTATTGCCGTTCATTGCTACAAGGAGACACGTCATGCAACGTCGCCAATTCATGGGGCTGGTGCTGGGGGCGGGAGCGATGCTGGCGCTGCCCAGGCTGTCTGCCGCGCGTCCGGAACTTGAGCTCGAGCGTGGCGCGGACATCACGCCGCTGACCCTCGAGGAAGACGAATGGCGTGCCCGCCTGAGCCCGGAGCAGTATCGCGTGCTGCGTGAGGAGGGCACCGAGCGTGCGGGCTCCAGCGAGCTCAACAAGGAGCATCGCGAGGGTGAGTATCGCTGTGCCGGTTGTGATCTGGCGCTGTTCTCTTCTGCCACCAAGTTCGAGTCCGGCACCGGCTGGCCCAGCTTCTTCGATCATATCGAAGGCCGCCTTCTGACCAAGACCGACTACGGGCTCATCTGGCCGCGTACCGAATATCACTGCGCGCGCTGCGGCGGGCATCAGGGGCATGTCTTCGAGGATGGCCCCGAACCCACCGGCCTGCGCTGGTGCAACAACGGTGTCGCGCTGCGCTTCGTGCCCGCGTGAGGCGCTTGGGAGGCATCCCGGTTGTCGCAGTGAGCGGCTAAAGCAATCTTGCCGCTTTGTGGTAACGTGACGACATCGTGATACAGACGGCCCGGTCGATTCCACGACCGGGCCGTCTGTATATTGCCGCATGAATTCTGCTGTAAGGGACTGACGTTTCATGGACGCTACTGCAACTGACGCTACCACTTCCCGTCCTGCACCGACGCTGTCGCCCGCTGCCACCACTCGCCGCATCCAACAGGCGCTGGCCGGTGAGCTTGGGGTGCGCGAAGAACAGATCACCGCCACCGTCGAGCTGCTGGATGGCGGCGCGACCGTGCCGTTCATCTCGCGCTACCGCAAGGAAGCCACCGGCGGGCTCGATGACACCCAGATGCGTCAGCTCGAAGAGCGCCTGCGCTATCTGCGTGAGCTGGAGGAGCGGCGTCAGGTCGTGCTCGAGTCGATCGCCGAGCAGAACAAGCTGAGCGCCACGCTTGAGCGGGATGTGCTGGCCGCCGACAGCAAGCAGCGCCTGGAAGATCTCTATCTGCCGTATCGCAAGAAGCGCCGTACCAAGGCCCAGATCGCGCGTGAAGCGGGGCTTGAGCCTCTGGCCGATGCGCTGCTCGCGGACCCGACGCTGGAGCCGGAGGCTCAGGCGGCTGGCTTCGTCGCCGCCGACAAGGACGTTGCCGATACCAAGGCGGCGCTGGATGGCGCCAAGCAGATTCTGATGGAGCGCTTCGCGGAGGACGCCGCGCTGGTCGGTCGCCTGCGTCAACGTCTGTGGGACGACGGCATCCTCAGCGCTCGCGTCATGAAGGGCAAGGAGCAGGAGGGCGCCAAGTTCTCCGATTACTTCGAGCATGACGAGCCGCTGCACAAGGCCCCCTCGCACCGTGCGCTGGCCATGCTACGTGGTCGCAATGAAGGCGTGCTGAGTCTCGCGCTCAAGCTGGAAGGCGAGGACGACCTGCCGCGTCACCCGATGGAAGGCGCCATCGCGGAGCATTTCTCCATCGAGGATCAGGGGCGCGCCGCGGACCGCTGGTTGAAGGAAGTGGTGCGCTGGACCTGGCGCGTCAAGCTCTATACCCATCTGGAAAGTGAATTGATCGGCCGCCTGCGCGAGCGCGCCGAGCAGGAGGCCATCCAGGTCTTCGCCGACAACCTGAAGGACCTGCTGCTGGCGGCGCCGGCGGGGCCCAAGGCCACGCTGGGGCTGGACCCGGGGCTGCGTACCGGCGTCAAGGTCGCGGTGGTGGATGCCACCGGCAAGTATGTCGATCAGGCCACCATCTATCCGCATGCGCCGCACAATCGCTGGGACGCCTCGGTGGCCGAGCTGGTCAAGCTGGTCGAGCGGCATGACGTCGAGCTGATCGCCATCGGCAACGGCACCGCCTCGCGCGAGACCGACAAGCTGGCCGCCGACGTGCTGACGCGTCTGTCCGGCCGTCGCCTGCAGAAGGTGATGGTCAACGAGGCCGGCGCGTCCATCTACTCAGCCTCGGAATATGCGGCCCGCGAATTCCCGGACCTGGACGTGACCATCCGCGGCGCGGTCTCCATCGCCCGCCGCCTGCAGGACCCGCTGGGTGAGCTGGTCAAGATCGAGCCCAAGTCCATCGGCGTCGGCCAGTACCAGCACGATGTCAGTCAGGTGCAGCTGGGGCGCAGTCTGGAAGCCGTCGTCGAGGATTGCGTCAACGGTGTCGGCGTCGACCTCAACATGGCCTCAAGTGCGCTTCTGTCACGCGTCGCCGGTCTCAACACCACACTTGCCGAGAATATCGTCGCGCACAGGGATGCCAATGGCCGTTTCGCCTCGCGCCAGGAATTGCTCAAGGTCAGCCGGCTGGGTCCGCGTACCTTCGAGCAGTGTGCCGGTTTCCTGCGCATCGCCTCCGGCAAGAATCCGCTGGATGCCAGTGCCGTCCACCCGGAGGCCTACCCGCTGGTCGAGCGCATCGCCAAGGCGCACGGGCGTGATCTGCCGAGTCTGCTGGGTGACAGCGCCTTCCTGCGCACCGTGAAGCCGACGGAATTCACCGATGAGCACTTCGGTCTGCCGACGGTGACCGACATCCTGCGCGAGCTGGACAAGCCGGGGCGTGACCCGCGCCCCGAATTCCGCTTCGCCGAGTTCAAGGAAGGTGTCGAGACCCTCAAGGATCTCGAGCCGGGCATGAAGCTTGAGGGCGTCGTCACCAACGTGACTCACTTCGGGGCCTTCGTGGACATCGGCGTGCATCAGGACGGCCTGGTACACATCTCTGCCCTGTCGCAAAAGTATGTTGCCGACCCGCGCGAGGTGGTCAAGGCGGGCGACATCGTCAGCGTCAAGGTGATGGAAGTCGACATCCCGCGCGCGCGCATCGCGCTGAGCATGCGCATGAGCGATACTCCCGCCGAGAAAGGCGCGGCAGGCGAGGCGCGACGCGGCGCAGAGGGTGGTCGCGGTGGGCGCTCGCAAGGTGGCGGTGGCCGTCAGGAGCGCGGTGGTCGCGGCAGCAATTCTGGCGCGAGCGGCGGCGCGGCACCGGCCAACAATGCGATGGCAGCAGCATTGCTCAATGCGCGCAAGTCGAAATCATAAGCCTTGAAAGCATTTTTTACGCGCCCATAATGTGGGCATACTGACCTGACGCGAACGGTACCTGCCGTTCGCGTCTTGCATGGCATCCGGTGCAGCACGCGGGCCATGGTCATCCAATTCGACCGGAGAGGCTGGGCTTCTCCCCATGCGAAAGGGTTCATACCTTGTCCGAGCAACTCGCGTCCGCCATTGCGCGACTCACGCCCCAGGCCCGTCAGGGTCTCTTCGGGCGCCTGCGCCGTGGTATCGAGAAGGAAGGCCTGCGGGTTACCGCTGGCGGTGACATCAGCCAGACGCCGCATCCGCGTTCTCTGGGGTCGAAGCTGACCCACCCGTACATCACCACGGACTATTCCGAGTCTCTGCTCGAGTACATCACCCCGGTGTTCACTCGTCCCAAGGAGTCGCTGGAGTTTCTGGCTGACCTGCATCGTTTCAGCTATCGCAACCTGGGCGATGAGCTGATCTGGCCGGCCAGCATGCCGCCGCGCCTGCACGGCAATGACAGCGTGCCGATCGCCGATTACGGCACCTCCAACAGCGGCACCATGAAGCATATCTACCGCAAGGGGCTGGATGTCCGTTACGGACGCATCATGCAGTCGATTGCCGGTATCCATTACAACTTCTCGCTGCCGGATGATTTCTGGAGTCTGCTGCAGGGGCTGGAAGGGGCAGAGGCGGAAGATGCGCGCGACTTCCGCTCGCGTCGCTATTTCGAGCTGATCCGCAACTTCCGTCGTCACAGCTGGATCCTGCTCTATCTGTTCGGCGCCTCGCCGGGCATCGATGAGAGCTTCCTTGATGGCGGCAATGATGATCGCCTCAAGCGTCAGGCGGACCGCAGCCTGGTCTCGGCCTACGCCACCAGCCTGCGCATGTCGGACCTGGGCTATCAGAACAAGGTGCAGGCGCAGCTCAAGATCTGTTTCAACTCGCTGGACAACTTCGTCGGCACGCTGCGTCACGCCATCGTCACGCCGTGGAAGGATTACGAGAAGCTGGGCGTCAAGCAGGCCGATGGCAGCTGGTCGCAGCTCTCCAGCAACATCCTGCAGATCGAGAACGAGTACTACTCCGACATCCGTCCCAAGCGCGTCACCCGTCAGAACGAGACGCCCAGCCAGGCACTGGAAGGGCGTGGTGTCGAGTACATCGAAGTGCGCTGTCTGGATCTCAACCCCTTCCTGCCGGTCGGGATCGACGAGACGCAGATCCGCTTCCTCGATACCTTCCTGATCTGGTGTCTGCTGACCGAGAGCCCGTGGATCGACGACGAGGAATGCGCCACGCTCGACAACAGCAAGCGTCGCGTGGTCGAGGCTGGGCGGGATCCGGAACTGACCCTGAGCGTCAATGGTGAAGAGCGTCGCCTGCGCGATCTGGCGGCCAACATCATGGATGAGCTGGGAGAGGTCGCGGGCCTGCTCGACAGTGGCGACAAGACAGGCAGTGCGCACCGTGATGCGCTGGCGGCGCTCGCGCCGCGCTTCGACGATGCCCAGACCACACCGTCGGGTCGTCTGTTGACCAGCATGCTCGACAATGGCAGCAACTTCGTCGACGAAGTGCTGGCACTGGCCAAGGGTCAGGCCGAGCAGTTCAAGTCAGAGCCGACGGAGCGTGCGCGCGGCTATCTGCTCGATCAGCTGGTCGAGACCTCGCTGCAGCAGCAGGGCGATATCGAGAAGGGGGATCATCAGGATTTCGACACCTTCATGGCCGAGTACTTCGCGTCCGCCCATGGTACGCAACCGGCGTGATCTCGTGACGCAACGCCAATTCATGTTCAGGTCATCGCGACACGGCATGATAGATATCAGTCGCTGATAGTGACGGATTCGGCTATCGCTTCATCATCGGCGCCTCAGGCTTGAGGCGCCGATGATGTATGTGGCCTGTGCAGCCAGACTGAGCGCGGCTGCGGGGCACGACGCGGTGCAAGCCTCAATGCAGTCGCAGGGCCTTGATGGTCTTGCGGCTGCGTCATTTCTCACCCATGACTCCACTGGAGTTCCACCGGCAAGGACGGCAAATGACACAAGCGGACAAACAATCGGGGCAGCAGCCGGTAGCGCGCAAGGGCGGGCTTGCCCGCCTGGCGAGCTGGAGCGGGCGTCAATGGTGTCTGTTGGGAGCGCTGGGGTGCGCCTTTTTGCTGGGCGTGGCCTTCGTGCTGCAGTTCGCCTTCGATCTGGCGCCGTGCTCGCTGTGCATCTTCCAGCGCGTGGCGGTGGCGGTGGCCGGCGTCTTCTTCCTGCTGGGAGCCTTGCATGGCCCCGGACGCATCGGCACGCGTATCTACGCGCTGGGCGCACTGGCCGGCAGCATTGGCGCGGTCGTGCTGGCGGGTCGCCATATCTGGCTGCAGTCACTGCCGCCGGATCAGGTGCCGGCCTGTGGCCCGGGCCTCAACTACATGCTGGAAGTGCTGCCGGTATGGGACGTGATCACCCAGGTGCTCAACGCCTCCGGTGAGTGCGCCCAGATCAGCGCGCAATGGCTGGGTCTCTCGATCCCGCAGTGGTCGTTGATCGGCTTCTGTGGGCTGGCGCTGGTGCCGCTGGCGATGATGTGGAGCAGCTTTCGCCGTTGAGGCAATATGCCCTGCCACCATGGTGGGGGGTTGGCAGCGTGCACGGCATGGAGGATAGTGGGTTGGCAGCGGGGCGAGCACCGGATGTCAGCCCCTATCGTTCGGGTCATGCCAGAGGAGGCGCCCATGCTGGAGGAATGCACCACTGCGGCGGAACGCTTTCGTGGCGTTCATCAGTTGGTTGATCGCTGGCTGGACCAGCGACGCGAGATGCTGGTCTGCTTCATGGATCTGCACGAGGCCTGCGTGAATGACCTCGAGCAGCTCGAGATGACACGCGTCAATCGCTTCATCGAGCTTTTGATGGACTACATCTCGGCGGGGCATTTCGAGGTCTATCCTCAGCTCAAGGAAGAAGGCCGTGTCTTCGAGGACACCGCGGCGCTGGCGGTCTGCGAGCAGCTGATGCAGCGCCTGGAGCCCTCCACCGAGCTGGTGCTGTCCTTCGATGAGGATTTCTCCAGTCCTACCCGCTGCCAGCACTATCGCGCACGACTGCCGGAATGGCTGGCCCGCCTGCAGCAGGGGTTGACCGAGCGTTTCGCGCTGGAGGATCAGCTGATCCAGCGTCTGCATGCGGTGCACGAGCCCATGGCCCAGTCGGGCCAGTCGGTGTCCTGAGGCCGCCTCCCGCCAGGCACCCATCGACAGGCGCCCATCAAAAAGCCCCGCCAGCATTCGCTGGCGGGGCTTTTTGATGCTCATCCCGATGCGTGTCTCGAAAGAGGCTTACATCAGTGAGGAGGCTTCCGGACGCTCGATCTCGGTCAGTTCGATCTCGCCGGTCAGCAGATCACGCTCGAAGGTTTCCTTGTCGATGTTGAAGCCAAGGAATTCCTGCGCGAGATACATGTCCTTCTCGGCGTTGCCCAAGCAGCTGGTGCCGCCCGGTGACGGCGTCATGTTGAAGACGATGCCGGTGCCCGGGTTGATCTTGGCTTCGCCCATCACGAGCTTCTGCTTGCTCTTGTCGATCAACTGCGGACGAACGCCGCCGAAGCCCTTGGCGAAGCTGACGTCCTTGACGTCCAGGCTCGGCACGATCTTCTTGATGTCGCCGTGGAACAGACGCTCACGCAGCACCGGCACCTCGAACATGAAGTTCTTGAAGATGTAGTTGCGGATGTCGCGCACCTTCATCAGGTCCCACAGGGCCTTGACGACGTTGCGATCCATGCGAAGCACCTTGAGGAACTCCCAGAAGGTCTTGCCGTTGTAGCGCTCCAGCAGCGGCAGCATCAGGGCGGTCGGACCGAAGCGGGTCTTGCCTTCCACCAGCACGTCCGGGTCGCCGTGGACGGCGGCGAACGGCAGATTCTCGTTCTGGATGGTGTAGACCTTGCCGTTGAGCACCTTCGGGGTGAAGTAGAAGGAGCCGGCCATCGGCAGGCAGGACTTGTCCAGGCCGTAACCCATCTTGTGGGCGAACAGCAGGGAGTGACCGCCGGCGCTGACCACGACATAGCGTGCGCTGAGCTCGCCCTTGTCGGTCTTGACCTTGTAGACGTCACCTTCCTTGCGGATGTCTTCCACGGCGGTCGAGAGGCGAACGTCGAAGTTCATGCCTTTCTCGGCCGCTGCCTTCTCGCCTTCGCTGACGAAGGCTTCCGACAGGGTGGTGTAGTTGACGGCGGTATATTCGTCGGTGGAACCCAGCGCGACGATTTCCTCGTCAGGACGACGACCTTCCACCACCTTCGGCTCCAGCTCGGCGATGTCATCACGCTCGAGCAGCTTCAGGTTGGGGAACAGCTGCTTGAAGGTGTCGAAACGCTTGCGCAGGAACTGGCATTCCTTGGCACCGACCGCCAGCACCATCTTCGGATACTTGTAGACGATGTGATCGCGCTCACTCTCGCTGAGCTTGGTGGCGAAGTTGACCACCATGCCCGCGGTGCGCTTGGTCACACGCGCCTTCTCGACCGTGTAGTTGGTCTCGATGTCGCCGCAGTGAATGGTCTGGGAGTTGTTGCGACCGTGCGAGTTGACGATCGCGACGTGGTCGTACTTTTCCACCAGGCCGACCGACTTGAGGTCGGTGTAGCGGGCGAGTTCATAGAGAAGGGCGGTGCCGGACACGCCGCCACCCACAATCAGGACATCGTATGTCGTTGAGGACATGGCTGCTCACGCTCAAGGTTGGTGAGGGACATCCCCCGGACCCGACCGGGATTCCGGAGGCCGTCCTGCCGTGACGGGGCAAAAGTTGCCGCACCAGGCTCGACGGTTCGATGGACACACATTATAGACACATCTTGTGCGAAATGATTCAGCAAATAAGGTCGACTTTATGGTGAATGCTTGTAGCCACATGAAAACCTTATAGCTGAGGCTGCTCGACCTTATGGATCGAGAAACTTCATGTAAATCAGTCTGTTATCAGTCGCGCAGCGAAATGATCCGCCAATCGCGCGCGTCAGCGGCGGCGCGCAGTTGCTCATCCGGGTCCACTGCGATGGCAGTATCGACACGCTCCAGCAGCGGCAGGTCATTGATGGAGTCGCTGTAGAAGGTGCTGCCATCCAGGGTGTGGTCACGCTCGGCCAGCCAGGCCTCGAGGCGGGTCACCTTGCCGGCCTGGAAGCTGGGGACACCGCTGACGCGACCGGTGTAGCGGCCGTTGACGATCTCGGGCTCGATGGCGATCAGCTCATCGACGCCCAGGCGGTCCGCGATGGGAGCGGTGATGAAGCGATTGGTGGCGGTGATGATCAGCAGGGTGTCGCCGCGTGCCCGGTGACGTGCCAGCAGTTCTTCCGCCCGCGGCAGGATGATGGGCTCGATCTTGGCGGCCATGAACTGCTGGTGCCAGGCCGCCAGCTGCTCCGGACTGTTCTCGGACAATGGCTTGAGTGAGAAGGCCAGGTATTCGTGAATGTCCAGCTCGCCACTCTGGTAGAGCTGGTAGTAGCGCTCGTTGGCTTCACGGTAGACGTTGGCGTCGACAGCGCCCTGTTCGACCAGAAATTCGCCCCAGGCGTGATCACTGTCCCCGGCGATCAGGGTATTGTCGAGATCAAAGATGGCCAGACTCACGGAAAACTCCTTGCTCTGCCCAGCCACACTCGGCTGGGCGACAGACACGGACAACAGAGCACGATAGGGTGCCGGCCCAGTGTTTGCGCGGGTGTACGGTGGCCGACGAGCAGTCTCGCACGGCCGTGTTGCACTGCAATAGCGTGAAGGCAGCGATTATTGCAGAGGTGCTCGGGCTTTCACACCGCCAAACCGCGTATTGAAGCGCTTTCAGCCTTTGTGGAAGAATGGTTTCAATTAACGAATCAAAGGTGACATCCGTGATCGACGCTGACGGCTTTCGCCCCAACGTTGGCATCATCATTGCCAACTGTGAGGGCCAGCTGCTCTGGGCGCGCCGGGTAGGACAGAATGCGTGGCAGTTTCCGCAAGGGGGCATCAAGCCAAACGAGACACCGCAACAGGCGCTGTTTCGTGAACTCGAAGAAGAGATCGGCCTGAAAGCTGAGGACGTCGAGATACTGGCCTGCACCCGTGGATGGCTGCGCTACCGGTTACCCAGACGCATGGTAAGAACGCACTCCCGACCGATCTGCATCGGTCAGAAGCAGAAGTGGTTCCTGTTGCAGATTCGCTGTCAGGACAACCGCGTAAGTGTGGATACCACGCCCAACCCTGAATTCGATGGCTGGCGTTGGGTGAGCTACTGGTATCCGCTGGGGCAGGTCGTGGCCTTCAAGCGCGAGGTCTATCGACGCGCCCTGCGTGAGTTGGCGCCGCGTCTGCAGCGTCTGGTGGACACCGAGCGACTCATGGCGCTCGCCGAGGGGCCATCGCTGCATGAGGCGCGGGGTGCCTGCGGGCCGTCTGGCGCCAGTGGCTCACCGGTCGGTACCGCCAATGCGGCGGCGGCCAAGGGGCTCGATGGCACAGGTGCCGCTGATTCCGGGGCCGATGGCGCCAGCTCCGAAGGGCAAGGGCGTCATTCGTCCGGCTGATGGCGTTGATGGGCGCGGGTGGCTGAGCGTGGGTCACGCCGCCTTGGCTGAGCAATCACCTTCTCGACGTCTTCGATGCGCGAGATACACCATGCTTGAGGTACTCCATGCTTGAGGTGCTACGTCGTATCGTTCAGGAGGTCAATGGCGCACGTTCTCTGGACGCGGCACTGGCGACCATGGTGTTGCGCATACGCAAGGCCATGAAGACGGACGTCTGCTCCGTCTATCTGCTGGCACCGGAAAGCGATCGCTTCGTGCTCAAGGACACCATCGGTCTGCGCTCGTCGTCGGTGGGGCAG
This sequence comes from Cobetia sp. 2AS, assembly GCF_029846355.1. Classification (NCBI taxonomy): domain Bacteria; kingdom Pseudomonadati; phylum Pseudomonadota; class Gammaproteobacteria; order Oceanospirillales; family Halomonadaceae; genus Cobetia; species Cobetia sp. 2AS. The sequence goes on along the minus strand of NZ_JARWKQ010000004.1, from coordinate 87,905 downwards.
GTCAGTCTGGCACGTGGCGAGGGCCTGGTCGGGATGGTGGCGCTCAGAGAAGAGCCGCTCAACCTCGAGGATGCGCCCGCACACCCCCAATTCCGTTATTTCGAGGAGACCGGAGAAGAGCGTTTCTCCAGCTTCCTCGGTGTCCCCATCATTCATCAGCGTCGTGTGCTCGGGGTGCTGGTCATCCAGCAGCACGAGAAGCGCCGCTTCGATGAAGGGGAGGAAGCCTTCCTTGTCACCCTCGGCGCGCAGCTGGCGGGAGTGCTGGCTCACGCGCTGGCCACCGGGGCGTTGGGCAAGCTGGCCGGTACCAGCGGCCAGGCGACCTTCTCCGGCGTGGCCGGCTCGCCCGGCATCGCCATCGGCAAGGCCTTCGTGCTGTCTCCGCCTGCCGACCTGGACGCCGTCCCCGACCTGATCCCCACCGATATCGAATTCGAGATCGCACGCCTCAAGGAGGCGATCAACGCCGTGCGCGAAGAGATTCGCGTCGCGGCGGAGCGTCTCGCCAGTCGAATCTCCACCCAGGAACATGCGCTGTTCGAGGTCTATCAGCAGATGCTGGGCGACGCGGCGCTGGGCCAGGAAGTCGAGAAGCGCATCCGCGAAGGACAGTGGGCGCCGGCGGCGCTGGCCGATATCGTGCGCCGCCATGTGCAGTATCTCGAGCGTGTCGATGACGACTATCTGCGCGAAAGAGCCGCCGACATACGGGATCTTGGGCGCCGCGTGTTGTCACACCTGCAGGAAGAGGGTGACAGCGGTCCGATCGAATACCCGGAAAACACCATCCTCATCGGTCACGAGATCAGTCCCGCCACGCTGGGGGAAGTCCCGCGGGAACGCCTCAAGGGGCTGGTCGCGGTCAGTGGCTCGAGTACCTCGCATGTCGCCATCCTGGCGCGTGCGATGGGGATTCCCACCGTGCTTGGCATGGTGGATCTTCCGTTGTCGCGACTGGGCGGTGCACCGGTCATTCTCGATGGTCACCGTGGTCGACTGGTAGTGCGTCCCGAGCTTGAGCTCGGCGCCTACTATTCACGGTTGATCGAGGAGGAGCAGGCGTTGAGTGCGCTGCTGGAACAGGAGCAGGATCTGCCAAGCGTGACCCCGGATGGTCATGTTCTGCCGCTGATGGTGAATACCGGCCTGGCGCTGGATTCCGTCGCGTCGCTCAAGTCGCGGGTCGGCGGGGTCGGGCTCTACCGCACCGAAGTGCCGTTCATGATGAGTGACCGCTTCCCCAGCGAGCAGGAGCAGGCGCGTCTGTATCGTGAGCAGCTGCTGGGCTTCGCGCCGCTGCCGGTCACCATGCGTACGCTGGATATCGGCGGTGACAAGGACCTGCCCTATTTCCCGATCAACGAGGCCAATCCTTTCCTGGGCTGGCGGGGCATCCGGGTGACGCTCGATCACCCCGAGGTGCTGATGGTGCAGCTGCGGGCCATGCTGCGTGCCGCGGAAGGGCTGGACAATCTGCGCATCATGCTGCCGATGATCTCGGGAATCGAGGAAGTCGATGCGGCGCTGGCGCTGGTCAATCGGGCGCTGGTCGAGCTGGCCGAAGAGGGCATCAACGTCTCGCGACCGAGTGTCGGCGTGATGATCGAGGTGCCGGCGGCGCTCTACCAGCTGGAAGCGCTCGCCACCCGGGTCGACTTCTTCTCGGTGGGCTCCAACGATCTCACCCAGTATCTGCTGGCGGTGGACCGCAACAACCCGCGCGTGGCAAGCCTCTACGATGCCTGTCATCCGGCGGTGTTGCGCGCCCTGGCGCGTCTGGCGGAAGAGTCGCGTGCGCTCAAGATGCCGGTGAGCGTCTGCGGTGAGCTGGCGGGCGACCCCGCCGGGGCCTTGCTGCTGCTGGGCATGGGCTTTGACAGCCTGTCGATGAATGCCCCGAGTCTGCCACGCGTGCGTGCGGCCATTCGGCGGGTGTCACTGAGTGCGGCGCAGGGGTTGGTGGACGAGGTGCTGTGTCAGCCCACCGCCGATGAGGTTCATGACCTGTTGCTCCACCGCCTGCAGGCCTGGGATCTGGCCCATCTGCTGCCGCCGCGCGACAACGCGCCTGTGGCACAGAAGGCTGGTGAGACGACTAGCTGAGCCGCCAGCTGCCGATATCTCCTTCCTCGTCGCTCCCCGTGGAGAGCAAGCGGGTCATGGCCCTGCGGCTGGCGATGGTATGACCCTCAGGGCTGAAACGGCGCTCCAGCAGGGTCAAGGTCTGCACCACTCCGGACGGATCAGTCGTATCCCTCGTCGGGTGGCGTTGCCAGCGCACCAGAGTCGAGGCCCGCGTGCCATATTCGGCGCTGACGATAAACGGGCTGGACAGCAGGGCTTCGCGTTCGGGCGAGAGTCCGGTGGCCGGCAGCTGAGTCGGCGCGGGCCGCCAGTCATCCTTGAGCAGGTCGAGCAGCGCGTCGTCGCTCAATGGCCGTGCGGTTGTCTGACCAGCACGGGCTGACGGGTCGAGGAGGGCTGCCAGGCGGCCACTCAGGCGTCGTTGATTGGGCCAGTCGGTCTCGGGATGGCCATTGCTCAGGCTATGGATGCCCGCGCCGAGGCGGCTCACCTCGGCCCCTTGTGGGCCATGATGCAGGCGCCACAACGCCTTGCCATCGCAGACCAGCAGGTTGCACCAGTCCACGGCCTCAAGCGTCAGCGCAGACAGCTTCTGTGCGTCCGCTCCCTCCAGTGCCGCGGGCACGCTCTCTCCCGCGACCAGTGCGCGCAACCAGTCTTCAAGGCGCCAGCGCGAGCATCGACCCAGCGCCTGACGCGCCGCGGCCGCGACCAGCTGGCCACGGCTGATGCTGGCCGTCGGGGCAGGGTGGTCCAGCTGGCGCACATTGGTCAGCGTGGCGAGGCTGCCGGCGGGGTGCATGACCAGCCAGCCGCCGCCGGCCACCAGGTCGCGTCCGCCGCACAGGACACCATCCGGCCACACGCAGAGCCCGGCGGTGGCGCGTGCGTGAAACTCATCCCGGTTGCCGATCAGTAACAGGCATTCGCCCTGCGGCGAGTCCGGTTGCCAGTCAAATGCCATCAGGCACATGTCGCCACTCCATCAGGGGGTCGGGAGAAAATAGCGCCTCTGTCACGCTGGCACTGCATGACGCCTGACGGCGGCTTGCGTATGCTGCTGCTTTGTCTCGACAGCTTGCGCTGGTCAGCGGTCGGGCTTGCCGACGCCTCACCTACAGGATGCTTTCAGATCATGTTCTCGCGCCGTGCTTCCTCTGTCGAGCCACCGCCCGCGGCGGCGATGGCTTCGAATGCCCAGAATTCCGCCAGTGGCCTGGAGAAGGTCTGGGCGCGCATGATTCGGCTGACGGCTGGCCCGCTGCTGCTGGCGGAGCTGGCGGTGGCGTTGAGCTTTCTGGTCGGGGCCGCCGTGGTCTGGGACAGCACGCAGCATGCCGCCGTCGATAGCGCGCTTGGGGAACTCAGGCAGGAGCATGCGCTGGCCACGGCGCTGGTCAGCGAGCGTCTGGAAACCCAACAGCGTCGCCTGCAGATTCTGGCGCGCTATGCACGGCGCCATCTCGACTTCGGCGCCAACGGGAGCAGCGCCTATGACGATGGCCTGGACCAGTTCTCGCTCACCGAGCAGGGCCAGCTGTTCAGGCCGGTATCGCGTGGGGGAGCCGCACTCTACGGCGAATTCGCAGGACCGTTGAGCGATGAGGATCGCGACGCCGGGCGGCGACTGATGCATATGCAGTGGCTGCTGTCGGACCTCTACTCGTCGGACCCCCTGATCTCACGCCTGTTCGTGAGTCTCGATAACAGCATGGTCATGCTCTATCCCTGGTTCAACGTGCTGGACGCCTTCGCGCCGGGCAGCGATTTCATGCCCTACACCGGGGTATTGCCGGACACCGTGCGTCAGCTTGCCGAGAACACCGACAATGGTGCGGCGCGCGTGGTCTGGCTACCGCCGCACCCGGGGCCTGCCGGTCTGCCGCAGATCACGGCGCTGGCGGAGGTCTCACTCAGCAATGGCCAGAAAGCGCGTGTCGGGCTGGATCTCGCGCTGCCGCAGATGGAGGCGCGCCTGCTGCTGCCGGGGCATGCCCCCTCGGATGCCTTCTGGCTGGTCGATGACCACCTGAACGTCTGGGCGGCCAGCAGCAATGTCGGCGACGGCCATTCCCAGAAGCTGCCCGCGGATATCGCCCGCGCGATGGATACCAGCCTGCGTGGCGCCACGCTGGATGACCCGCACGGGACTCAGGTGGTGGTGTGGGACAGCTTGCCGGTCACTGGTTGGCGCCTGGTGTCCAGCACGCGACTTGAGGTGCCCGGTCAGGTGCCGCTGCTGACCCTGTTGCTGGGCAGTGGTGGCGCGCTGCTGCTGGTGTTTGCCGTCGTCATGCTCATCTTGCAATGGCGCCTCAGGCGCATGGACCAGCGCCTGGGGCAGCCCTTGGAGTGGTTGGCGCGCCAGAGCGAGCGTATCGAGAACGGTGAGGTGATGGAGGAGTACCCGCCGGTGGGGCGGCAGGCCTATCCGGCGGATGACATCCTGCGTCGCCATCGTGGGGCCGTGGCCTTGCTGCGTCGTGGTCGCGGCCATGAGCTGGATGCCTTGCCGCTGCCGGCCTTCGTGATGCGCCATGGGCTGTTGGCGATGGCCAACCCGGCCTTCGAGAAGCTGTTCGGACTGGTATTGCATGAGGCGCTGGGCCGGTCGGTGGGCAGCTTGTTGATGCTGGAGCCCAACCCCAGCGTGCCCAGCAGTCGTGAACTCCGGGTACATGACGCCGAGGGGCGCATGCGGCGCATGCGCCTGGAGCTGTGTCGCTTCAACAATGACCCGGCGCAGGTGCTCGGCGTGATGATCGATGAGTCAGAGCACGATCAGGCCAGCCAGCAGTTGCTGGTCGCGCGTGACCGTGCCCGCGAAGAGGCGCGTCTGAAGAGTGATTATCTGGACATGCTGCACGCTGAGCTGACGCCGCCGCTGCAAGGCCTGGTGCGCAAGCTTGGTCAACTCAGGCGTGAGCGTCATATCGAGGATGCCGAGCTCAGCCTGCTGCAGGGCCGTCTCGACAGCGTGGCGCAACTGCTGGACGCCCTGACCGAGCGCGAGGAAGTGGTCCGGACGCCGCTGGAAGAGAATGACTTCTCGCCAACCGAGACGCTGGGGGCGCTGCTCGAGGACATGCAGCAGCGCCATCATGATGTCGGTTGCCCCTTCGAGTGGCAGCTGGGACCGATGCCGGAGGCATTGCGCGGTGATGTGCGCCGCCTCGCGCAGCTGTTCGAGCATCTGGCGGAAGGCTGCATGCGCCACGAAAGCGCCAGTCATCAATCTCTGCTGCTTGAGCTGCAGCAAGCCTGTGAGCTGCCGGCCTGTCGCGATGCGGCGTTCTCTGCAGAGGGCTCAGAGGACGAGGGCGCTGGCTGTTGCTGTCTGCGACTCGAGCTGCGTGGGCATGTCGGGCTCGATATCGGTCATCAATCGCCCTCGAGCCTTGTCATGGCGCGGCGCTTGATCGACGAGCTGGGCGGCAGCTATCGCCAGATCAACCTGGAGGATGAGCAGGCGCTGGAAATCCTGCTGCCGATGACATGGCCGGGCAAGCCGACCGAAACCCGCATTCTGGTGGTGGATGACGGCCCGGTGAATGCGATGCTGGCGCGCACGGTGCTCGGTCGTCAGGGGTTGTTGGTCGATACCGCCAGCAGCGGCGAAGAGGCACTGGCCGCACGTGGACAGCATTTCTACGCGCTGGTGTTCATGGATATCTTCATGCCCGGCATGGATGGCGTCAGTGTCAGCCAGCGCTGGCGCGAGCAGGAAGCCGCCGCCGGCAGTGAGCGGCGCAGTGTCATCATCGCGCTGACCGCCAATGCCAGTGAAGCCGATCGCGAGCGCTTCTTCGCCGCCGGGCTGGATGATTATCTGGGCAAGCCCTATCGGCCACAGGCGCTGATCGACAAGGTCAGCATGTGGCTGCCTGACGTGACGCTGACGCCACGCGCGTCCGGCAGCGGCGAAGGTCCAGTATCAACAGACGGCTGACGGTCATGGCGCTGAGAGGCCCGGGCCACTCTCGGCAGACAGTCACCACAATGCAGCATGAAAGGAGTCGGGTATGTGGTGGTGGTATCCCTTGTTGGGCGCAGTCGCCGGCATGATTGCGGGGTTGTTCGGGATAGGCGGAGGGCTTGTCATCGTGCCGGTGCTGGCCGCGGCCTTCGTGCTGCAAGGGGTCGCGCCGGAGGTGTTGATGCACCTGGCGATCGGCACCTCGCTGGCCACCATCGTGGTGACCTCGCTGTCGTCGGCACGGGCACATCATGAGCGCGGTGCGGTGCGCCTCGATTGGCTCAAGCGGCTGTTGCCGGGGCTGGTGGTCGGCACCGGGCTGGGCGTGGTGCTGGCGAGTGAACTGAGCGGCGAGACGCTCAAGCTGGCCTTCGGCGTCTTCGTGCTGCTGGTGGCGGCCAAGCTCGGGCTGGATCTCAAGGTGGGCCAGATGGCCCAGGCGCCCGGTCGGGTCGGTCAGTTCGTGGGTGGCAGTACCGTTGGCGTGATTTCCTCGCTGTTCGGCATCGGTGGCGGCACGGTGATGGTGCCGATGCTTTCCAGCTGGCAGGCGCGCATGACCGAAGCCGTGGGGACCGCGGCCGCGGCAGGCTTCCCCATCGCGCTGACCGCCGCACTGACCAACATCGTGGTCGGCTGGCATGCCCCCAATCTGCCGGAGCACGCCATCGGCTATGTCCATTGGGTGGCGTGGCTGGGCATCGTGCTGGCGTCCGTGCCGTTTGCGCGCCTCGGGGCGCGGCTGGCGCATGCCTTGCCGGCTCTGCTGCTCAAGCGCCTGTTCGCGCTGATTCTGGTCGTCGTCGGACTGCGGTTTCTGCTGGCGTGAGCGGGAATACGCTGCCTCAGGCAGGTCGTGTTCATGCTTTGACTGTTATGCTCTGCCCGCCTGAGAGGCGATGACTGCATCGCCCAGTACGTTGGTAGAGCCCGACTTCCTCATTCAAGGTTTTCACATGTTGCAATATCCTGAGATCGACCCCGTGGCGCTGGCGCTGGGGCCCTTCAAGATTCATTGGTACGGGTTGATGTACGTGATCGGTTTCGCGGCAGCCTGGGGGCTGGCGCGAGCACGTCGCGCACGTGTCGGCCTGAGTCAGGACGCGGTGGGCGACCTGATCTTCTTCGGCGCCCTGGGCGTGGTGCTGGGTGGCCGCCTGGGATATGCGCTCTTCTATGGCTTCGACAAGCTGCTGGCGGACCCGGTGTGGATCTTCAAGGTCTGGGATGGCGGCATGAGCTTCCATGGCGGCCTGCTGGGCGTGTTGATCGCGATGCTGATGTTCGCGCGTCGCCATCAGCTGACCTTCTTCCAGCTGACCGATTTCATCGCGCCGATGGTGCCGATCGGCCTCGGCGCAGGGCGGCTGGGCAACTTCATCAATCAGGAGCTGCCGGGTCGCATCACCGATGTCTCCTGGGGCATGGTCTACCCGCTCTACGGGCCGGAGCCGCGTCATCCCTCGCAGCTCTATCAGTTTGCACTGGAGGGCGTCGCGCTGTTCGCCATCCTGTGGTTCGTCTCGCGTGAACCGCGTCAGAAGGGCTTGATCTCCGGCCTGTTCCTGCTTTGCTACGGCTGTTTCCGGTTCGTCACCGAATTCTTCCGTCAGCCGGACTCCCAGCTTGGCTTCATCGCCTTTGACTGGCTGACCATGGGTCAGTTGCTGTCGCTGCCGATGGTGCTGTTCGGGCTGCTGTTGATGGCCTGGTCGCGCGGTCAGGAAGTGGCGCAGCCGCCGGTGCCTCGCGCCTCCTGAGGGGCAATGCAGGCGTGAATACAGGGGGCATTCGGTGTAAACTGGCCCCCTGCCAGATACGCAAGAACGCGGCCATCGGGCCGCGTTCTTGCGTATCTGGCAGCGTCAAATATCGTCAAGTGAACGATTCGAATTCATGAAGAGGCTGGTGCAGGGCGATCCACGGCACCGCTCGCCGCGCCAGCCTCTGACACGCCGTACGGACTTGCCACCATGCAACCCTATCTAGATCTGATGCGCCATGTGCTGGAAAACGGCACACAAAAGGGCGATCGCACCGGCACCGGCACTCTGAGTGTCTTCGGTCACCAGATGCGCTTTGATCTGGCCGAAGGCTTTCCGCTGGTCACGACCAAGAAGCTGCACCTGCGCTCGATCATCCACGAGCTGCTGTGGTTCCTGAAGGGCGATACCAACATCGCCTACCTGAAGGAAAACGGCGTGCGTATCTGGGACGAGTGGGCCGATGAGAATGGCGACCTCGGGCCGGTATACGGTTACCAGTGGCGCAGCTGGCCGAACCCGCAAGGCGGTTCCGTCGACCAGATCAGCCAGCTGATCGAGCAGATCAAGACCAACCCGGATTCGCGCCGTCTGATGGTCTCGGCCTGGAACCCGGCGCTGGTGGACGAGATGGCGCTGCCGCCTTGTCATGCACTGTTCCAGTTCTACGTCGCCGATGGTCGCCTGTCGTGCCAGCTCTATCAGCGCAGCGCGGACATCTTCCTCGGCGTGCCGTTCAACATCGCAAGCTATGCGCTGCTGACCCAGATGGTCGCGCAGGTGTGTGGCCTCAAGCCGGGCGAGTTCATCCACACCCTCGGCGATGCCCACCTTTACAGCAATCATCTCGAGCAGGCCCGTGAGCAGTTGACGCGTGAGCCGCTGGCGCTGCCGCAGCTGGTGTTGAATCCGGAAGTCACGGATCTGTTCGACTTCACCTTCGATGACATTGCCATCGAAGGCTATGAATCCCATCCGCATATCAAGGCGCAGGTGGCTGTATGAGCGATAATGAATTCTCTCCGCTGACGGCGGCGGCTGACACCGTCGTGCCCGTCGCGATGATTGCCGCCATGTCGGTCAACCGCGTGATCGGCGTCGACAACCAGTTGCCGTGGTATCTGCCGGAAGACCTGAAGTTCTTCAAGCATGTCACCCAGGGCAAGCCGGTGATCATGGGGCGCAAGACCTTCGCCTCCATCGGCAGGCCGCTGCCCAACCGCCTCAACATCGTGGTCACGCGTGACAGCGAGTTCAGCCACGATGGTGTGCGGGTCTGCAGTGACCTGGCCGCCGCGCTGAGCATGGCGGACCACCACGCGATGATCGAAGGCGTGGATGAGATCATGGTGATCGGGGGCGGTCAGATCTACGCCCAGGCGCTGCCGGTGGCGACGCGCCTCTATCTCACCGAGGTTGCGGTCGAGATCGAGGGCGATGCCCATTTCCCGGCGCTGGATGCAAACTGGCAGGAAGCGCAGCGCGTCCCGGGGGAGAGCGGTGAGGGCCTGCCGGCTTATGACTTCGTGCGCTTCGAACGCCGCGACGTCTGAGCCACTGGCTGGCCGGCGTGACCTTTACAGTCAGCAGGTACTGACACAGACTGGTGCCAAACGGAACTGCCCATAGCGTGCAAGGGAGGCTCAGGCCTTGACGATGGATCGCCTCGAAGCGCTGTATTCTGCGCTTGAACATGAAGCCGACACACAGCGACAGCAGCGTGACACAGAGCGCCAGGCCCGTGCGGCCCTGGAGTCGGAAAATGCCCGCCTGCGCGATGCGCTGGCCCAGCTGGAACAGCAGGCAGCGTCTGCAGCCACGGCAGATGCCGATGCGCATCAGCATGCCCTGGCAGAAGCCGAGCGTGCACTGGCCGCGGAGCGTCATGAGCGTGAGCAGCTCGCTGAGCAGCTCGCGGCGGCGCGCCAGACATTGCAGGAGCAGCAGGCGCAGTTAAGCGCGGTGAATGAGGCGTTGCTGGCGCGAGATGCGCAATTGCGTGAACTGGTTGAGCAGGCTGAGCAGGCTTCTGCGCCGCAATCCTCCACGAATGCGGAGGCGGGTCTGGCAGCGCAGCAGGAGGCGCAGGCGGAACGCCTGGCCTCAGAGCGCCTGAACGTGAGTCAGCCGGCAGCTGCCGTGCAGTCAGCGACGGCTGCTGATTCGTCCGAGGCTCAGGCGTCGCAAGCCCAGATGTCGCCAGCTCAAACGCCGCAAGCTCAGGTACCGCAGGAGCAGGAAGCGCATCAGCAGAACGAGGTCGAGCAGGGCGAGGCCCCGCAAGCACAGCAGGCTTCTCAGCCTGAGGCGGCACCTTCTCCCCATGCGCTGCTCAAGCAGTGGTACAAGCGCTATCCGGATACCTTCTTCAAGGGCCACACCCGGCCGCTGAAGATCGGCATCCATATCGAGCTGCTGGAAAACGAGCCCTGGGATGACAAGCTGGTGCGGCGCGCGCTGGCGGGTTATGTCCATCTGCCGCGGTATCTGAAGGCGGTACGGGCGGGCACGCAACGCGTGGACCTCTCGGGTCAGTCGGTGGGTGCTGTGACGGAAGATGAGGCACGCCATGCCCGTCAGCAGCTCGATGAGCTGACGCGCCAGCAGAAGGCGCGGGAAGAGCAGGCGACCGATCAGCGTATCAGCCACAAGCTCAGCGAGCTGATGACCAAGCACCGTCCCTGAACACAGTCCTTGAGAACCGTCCCTGAGCACCGTCCCTGAGAATGTGCTGGCAGGTGGTGTGACAGCTGAGGAAGACGCTCGGTCGACAATGATCGGTGCTAACAGACAAGGCCCCTGTGCGGATTCCCGCACAGGGGCCTTGTCGTTGATGGGCGGAAATCCGCACAACTCCTCACAGATCGCCAGCGGCCCGCGGAATTCGGCTCACTTGTGCGCGCGTTGTGTGCGAACTGTGCGTCTTCAACTCATTGAATTGTCTTGATTGTCTCGTCTATCTGGCGGCTGTGGCGCAATGCTCGCAGTGTCTCGGCTATCCCTGCTCGCGCCGCACCTCTGCGCGGCTTCGTGCCGGAGCCGCGCAGACGGGATATCGAATGCCCTACAAGACCAACAATATCCGCAATTCAAGAGGATTCGCCATGCGCCTTATCAAGCCAGCCCTGACCGCCCTGAGTGCCGCCATCCTGTTTGCCTCAGCGACGGCCATGGCCGACCCGATCACCATCAAGTTCTCCCATGTGGTGGCGGAAAACACCCCCAAGGGCCAGATGGGCAAGAAATTCCAGCAACTGGTGGAGGAGCGTCTGGGCGACAAGGTGGAAGTCGAGCTCTACCCCAGTTCGCAGCTGTACGGGGACGACAAGGTGCTGGAAGCCATGCTGCTGGGCGATGTGCAGCTGGCGGCACCGTCATTGTCCAAGTTCCAGAAATATACCGATCAGCTGCAGGTCTTCGATCTGCCCTTCCTGTTCAAGGACATGGGCGCTGTCGAGCGCTTCCAGAGCAGCGAGACGGGCCAGTCATTGCTGACATCGCTGGAATCCAAGGGGCTGGTGGGGCTCGGTTATCTGCATAACGGCATGAAGCAGCTTTCCGCGTCGTCGCCGCTCAAGACACCGGAGGATGCCGACGGCAAGAAATTCCGCATCATGACCTCCGATGTGCTCGAGGCCCAGTTTGACGCGGTGGATGCCGTCTCGCTGAAGAAGCCGTTCTCCGAGGTCTTCATCCTGTTGCAGACCAAGGCCATCGACGGTCAGGAGAACACCTATTCCAACATCTACTCCCAGAAGTTCTTCGAGGTGCAGCCGTACATCACCGAATCCAACCACGGCGTGCTGGATTACATGGTGGTGTCCTCGGCGCGCTTCTGGAATGGCCTGCCGGATGATGTGCGTGGCGAGGTCAAGTCGGCGCTCGATGAGGCCATCGTCTACGGCAACCAGCTCTCCGAAGCCAAGAACATGGAGGCCAAGCAGGCCATCCTTGATTCCGGTCAGAGCGAGATCATCACGCTCGACGATGCCCAGCGTCAGCAGTGGGTCGACGCCATGAAGCCGGTATGGGGCGAGTTTGCCGACGACATCGGTCAGGACATCGTCGACGCCGCGGAAGCTGCCAACCAGTAAGCCATCAGGCCATCCATCACTTGCCCCATCTTGAACGCCACGACATCGGCGATCTCGCGTGGGGCAAGTGTCCTTGAGCGACATGAGGATTTTTGCCATGGCACTACGATGGCTTCACAAGGCGGAAGAGACGCTGTTCTCGCTGCTGCTGGTAGCGATGGTGCTGCTGGTCTTCGTCGAGGTGGTGTTGCGCTTCGTCTTCAATACCGGCATCAGCTGGTCACAGGAGGCCACGCTGTATCTGGCGGGCTGGTTCGTGCTGATCGGCGTGTCCTGGGGCGTCAAGCAGGGCGCGCACATCGGCGTGGATGTCGTGGTCAAGATGCTGCCGATGCTCTGGCAGCGCGTGGCGACCTTGCTGGCGCTGGCGATCTGCATGGCGTACTGCGTGATGCTACTGGTCGGCAGTTATGAATATCTCTCGCTGATGAAGATGATCGGCATCGAGCTTGAGGACATCGCGATTCCCAAGTGGTACGCCCTCACCATTCTGCCCATTGCCATGTTGCTGCTGATGCTGCGCTTTGCGGTACTGGGCTGGAAGGTGATTCGTGGCGATGCCAGTGGCTTCGGCTTTCATGACGAAGGCGAGGACAGCATGCATCTGGTGCAGTCGGACGCGCCTGATGGCCAAGACCACGGCGATGCTGACCGTGACAGTGATCAGGGAACACCACGATGACCATAGCCACTCTGTTTGCGCTGCTGTTCGGCGGCATCTTTCTCGGCATGCCGATCGCCTTTGCGCTGGGCTTCTCGAGTGTCACCACGATCCTGCTGTTTTCCAGTGACTCACTGGGGTCGGTGGCGATCAAGCTGTTCGAAGCCCTGTCGCATCACTACACCCTGCTGGCGATCCCGTTCTTCATTCTCTCCAGCACCTTTCTCTCGACCGGTGGTGTGGCACGTCGCCTGATCATCTTCGCCACCGATGCCATCGGCCACGTGCGCGGTGGGCTGGCGATGGCCTCCGTATTGGCATGCATGCTGTTTGCCGCCGTGTCCGGCTCCTCTCCGGCCACGGTGGCGGCGATCGGCTCCATCGTGATCGCGGGCATGGTGCGCCAGGGCTATACCGAGTCCTTCGCGGCGGGCGTGATCACCAATGCCGGGACACTGGGCATCCTGATTCCGCCGTCCATCGTGATGCTGGTGTATTCCGCCGCCACGGAAGTCTCGGCGGCCAAGATGTTCATGGCAGGTCTGATTCCGGGCCTCCTGATGGGCGGTATTTTGATGGTCGCCATCTATATCGCGGCGCGGATCAAGAAGTTGCCGGCACAGCCTTTCCCCGGCGTACGGGTGCTTGCGCGCTCCGGCCTGATCGCCATGGGCGGTCTGATGTTGATATTCATCGTGCTGGGGTCGATCTATGGCGGCGTGGCCAGTCCCACCGAAGCCGCGGCCGTGGCCACGGTGTATGCCTGGTTCATCGCCGTGGTGGGCTATCGCGACATGGGTCCGTTGAAGAACGTGCCGTGGCGCAAGGGCAACGAAGCCTGGGGGAGTGCGGGGTTGCGCGCGCTGTGGCAGGTGCCTGCCGGGCTTCTGGGGTCCTTCACCGATCAGGAGGTCAAGAAGGTGGTACTGGATGGCGCGCGTGTCTCGATGATGCTGTTGTTCATCATCGCCAACGCGATGCTGTTCGCGCATGTACTGACCACAGAGCGCATTCCGCACACCATCGCCGAAACCATCATCGGCTGGGGACTGCCGGCGTGGGGCTTCTTGATCGTGATGAATCTGCTGCTGCTGGCGGCGGGCAACTTCATGGAGCCCTCGGCCATCCTGCTGATCATGGCGCCGATCCTGTTCCCCATCGCGACGCAGTTGGGGATCGATCCGATCCATCTCGGCATCATCATGGTGGTCAACATGGAGATCGGCATGCTGACACCCCCCGTGGGTCTGAATCTGTTCGTGACAGCGGGGATCACCGGCAAGCCGATGACCTGGGTCATTCGGGCAGCATTGCCGTGGCTGTCGCTGTTGCTGCTGTTCCTGGTGTTGATCACCTATGTGCCGGCTATCTCGCTGTTCCTGCCCAACTGGTTGAGCAGTTGAGGATCACCGCCTGCTGACAAGGTGCGATGGCAGGATTGAATGATGACAGAGCTTGATGACAGCGAGGGCGACTGGATTTGATGATTGAGCTTGATGACCGATCTTGATAGCAGACTCATGAATGAATCATTGGCACAGGGACGGTGCCTTTCATGAAGATAAAGCTGAGAGGAAACCACAACTTGGCATCAGACAAGCACAGTAGTTGACGGGTATTTGTTCTGCGACTTTTGTCGCAAACGAGGTTTTTCCATAATGAATCCGAGATTAACGCTCAGCGATGCGCTCGGTGATGCAGGAATCCGCGTCAAGACGCATGGTTGTCATGAATCCTTCATTCTTGAGCCCTAGAGTATGCTCACGCCAGACAACCGACCGATGGATAGGTTCAGGAGTGGTGATCGAAAACAGTGTTTTTTTCTGTTGCACATCCTGAAAGCCCGGTATATGGTTTCCCTGCGAGCATTGGATAATAACTAGGCCACAGAGTTTTAGAGGCGTCATCAAGCGCCCGGAACCTTGGTCACTGCCACCGGCAGACACGATCGAACAGTTAACGCTAGTTAAGGAACTATCGCGATGAAAAAGACACTTCTGGCTACTGCCATTGCCGGCGCTGCTGCCCTGGCTGCTACTTCTGCTTCCGCTGCTACTGTCTACAACCAGGACGGTACCAAGCTGGACATCTACGGTAACGTGCAGCTGGCATACGCTTACACCGATGCCCTGACCGACGAAGAAAACGGTGTTAGTGGTGATGCTGAAGGCGATCTGGGTGACAACGGTTCTACCTTCGGTGCCAAGGGCGAGCACAAGATCAACGACGATATCGTTGGTTACTTCAAGGCTGAGTGGGAATTCGACGCTGACGAATCCAAGGGCACTGGTAATGGCCTGAACGATGGCGACCAGTCCTACGTCGGTGCCAAGGGTTCCTTCGGTGACGCGCGTATCGGTTCCTGGGATCAGCTGATGGATGACTGGATCCAGGATCCGATCTCCAACAACGAATACTTCGACCTGACTGACTCCAGCTCCCAGATTTCTGGTGGTAGCTCCGTCAAGGAAGGCAACAAGCTGCAGTACATGTCTCCGGTGATGGGCGGCATGCAGTTCGCCGTCGGCTCCAACTTCGAAGGTGACGGTGAAGACGAGAACGTCACCGATTCCAACCAGGCGTCCTTCTTCGCTGGTGCCAAGTACACCGTCGGTGGTTTCTCCATCGCTGCAGTGTATGACGATCTGGGTCAGTTCGATGGTCTCGATACTACTGATGACGGCACCGTTAACAGCCAAGGTGATATCGGCGAGCAGTATGGTATCACCGGTCAGTACACTGTCGATGCCCTGCGTATCGCCGTCAAGGCCGAGCGCTTCGCTGCCGACGCTGACAACGCTGACGTCGACTACTACGGTATCGGCGCACGTTATGGCTACGGCATGGGCGACGTCTACGGCGGCTACCAGTATGTCGATGCTGAAGCCAATGCCTATCAGTACGCCGGTTCCGAGCGTTCAGGTGGTGACGGTGATGATCACTCCTACAACGAATTCAACCTGGGCGTGACTTACAACATCTCTTCCGCCATGTACACCTATGTCGAGTATGCTAACTATGACCGTGCTGGTAACGACGGTGATGGCGCTGCAGTCGGCATCTACTACGGCTTCTAAGACGTCTTCAATCGTCTAGCAAGCTAACGAAAGCCGGTCCCTCGGGGCCGGCTTTTTTACGTCTGTCTCTTTTGTGATGACTGACTTCCTGTTCGATGAAGGGAGGGTAGCCAATGCGCAAGCATGAGCGTCATGGTCACGAAAAAGCCCCTTTGATCTGATGATCAAAGGGGCTTTTATCATGCGCCTCTCAGGGAAATGATGGCGCTGGCGGATAACCGGTCAGCGCTATTATCCGGCCATCATTTCATGGCGTCGAGGTCTTCACGCTTGGGCAGCGCGGCATAGGCACCCGGGCGAGTCACGGCGAAGGCGCCGCAGGCCGCAGCACGCTCCAGTGCAGCGTTGAGGTGACTCTCGTCTTCGCACCAGTCGCTCAGGTTGTCGGCATTGATGCCGGCTTCGCTGAGGGCTGACAGGAAGCCCCCGATGAAGGCATCGCCACCGGCCGTGGTATCGACCGCCTTGACGGTGGGCGGCGTGATGCTGACGGTCTCGATGTCGCCGCTCTGCTTGCGCACCAGGGCACGGATCACGCCCGGGCCATCGGTGAGCACGATCAGGCGCACACCGGCCTTCAGGCGCGCTTCGAGCCAGTCGGTCTGCGGCTGACTGCCGGTCAGTGCCTCGACCTCTTCCTGGGACAGCTTGAGGATGTCGGCGTTGTCCAGCAGACGCGTGACCAGGGTCACATCGACCTGCTGGTTCGGCCACAGGTTGTGACGCAGATTGGCATCCACGCTGACCAGAGAGCCTGCAGCACGTGCGCGTGACGCCAGCACGAAGCTGGTGTCCGCGATGCCGGCGTCGGTCAGGCTGTTGCTGCACAGGTGGAAGATGGCGGGAGTCGCGAACAGCTCAGGCCCGGCGTGCTCCGGACGGAACAGCAGGTCAGCGGCCGGCGGACGATAGAAGTCGAAGCGGCGTTCACCCTCTTCATCGCGAGACACGAAGGCGAGTGCGGTGCGCGCATGGCTGGTGCGCTTGACGTGATCCATCTGCACGCCATGAGCGCTCAGTTCGTCGTGCAGGAAGTCACCGAAGCTGTCCTGACCCAGCATGCCGACGAAGTGACTCGGCAGGCCGAGACGGGCACAGGCCACCGCGACATTGGCCGGTGCGCCGCCCGCGTAGGGCGTGAAGGTTTCCTGCTCGACGGCCTGGCCGCCGAGCTTGTTGGAGAGCATGTCGACGAGCGCTTCGCCGAACGCGATTACCGGAGTCATCAGGAGGAGGTTTCCTTGCGAGTGGTCGTCGTGGAGCCTTTGGCTTTCTTGCCCGGCTTGTCGTTGCTGTCATCCGCCTGGGTGGCGCCGCCGGCAGGGAAGTGCTCGCGGACCAGTGCCAGCAGGCCCTGGGTGGACGGATCGAAGGCCTTCACGTCGGTATCGATACGCGCGCTGATTTCCCCGGCGATGCGCTTGCCGAGCTGCACGCCCCACTGGTCGAAGGAGTTGATGTTCCAGATCACGCCCTGCACGAAGACCTTGTGCTCGTAGAGGGCGATCAGGGCGCCGAGATTGCGCGGTGTCATCTCATCCAGCAGCAGGGTGCTCGACGGGCGGTTGCCCGGGCAATTGTAGTGCGGATCGAGGTTGCTGCCATCCTGGCTGCCTTCCATGAAGGCGTTGGCCTGCGCCAGCATGTTGGTGATCAGCGCGAAGTGGTGCTCTTCGGTACCCGGCTCCGGCTTCAGCGAGGCGATGAAGTCGATGGGCACGTAGCGCGTGCCCTGGTGCAGCAGCTGGAAGAAGGCATGCTGGCCGTTGGAGCCGGTCTCGCCCCAGACGATCGGGCCGGTCTTGTAGTCCACGGGACGGCCGAAGATGTCGACCGACTTGCCGTTGGATTCCATGTCCAGCTGCTGCAGGAAGGCGGGCAGCTGATGCAGGGCCTGGTCGTAAGGCACGATGGCCTGGGTCTCGGCGCCCATGAAGTTGATGTACCAGATGCCGATCAGCGCCATCAGGACCGGCATGTTCTCGGCCATCGGCGCATTGATGAAGTGCTGGTCCATCTCATGGGCGCCTTCCAGCAGCTCCATGAAGCCTTCATAGCCGATGGACAGGGCGATGGGCAGGCCGATGGAGGACCACATGGAGTAGCGACCGCCAACCCAGGCCCAGAATTCGAAGACGTTCTCTTCGCGAATGCCGAATTCCTTGGCCGCCTTGCGGTTGGTGGAAGCCGCGACGAAGTGGGCACCGACGTCGGCGTCCTGACCGGCGTGTTCCAGGAACCAGCGGCGCGCCGTCTTGGCGTTGAGCAGGGTTTCCTGGGTGGAGAAGGTCTTGGTGGAGACGATGAACAGCGTGGTGGCCGGATCCAGGCGCTTGAGCACCTTCTGGATGTGGTTGCCATCGACGTTGGAGACGAAGTGGAAATTGATTTCCGGGTGGCGATGCTTGAGCAGCGCACGGCAGGCCATGTTGGGGCCCAGATCAGAGCCGCCGATGCCGATGTTGACCACGTCGCGAATCCGCTGGCCGTCGAAGCCTTTCCACTCACCGCTGCGCACGGCTTCCGAGAAGGCGCGGATCTGCTCGCGCGTCTTGTGGATTTCCGGCATCACGTCCTTGCCATCGACGATGACCGGCGTGTTGGTCTGGCTGCGCAGTGCGGTGTGCAGCACCGGGCGATTCTCGGTGACGTTGATGATGTCGCCGGAGAACATCTGCGCGCGACGTTGAACGAGTGCAGAGTGCTCAGCGAGTTCGACCAGCGCCTCCATCACCTCATCGGAGATGTGGTGCTTGGAGTAGTCGAGAAACAGGCCGCCGACGCGCAAGCTCATCTTCTCGAAGCGCTTGGGATCCGCCGCGAAGTAATCGCGGATGCGGTCGTTGCGGGTCACCTCGCCCAGCCGGGTCAGCGCCTGCCAGGAAACACTACGGGTCAATTGCAGCATGGAAGTGTCCATCGTATGGGTTGTTGAAGTTCATCGGGGCGGGTCGCATTCTGTGGCGGCCCGACGCACGCTTGCAGGCGAGGCGAAAGTCACTGTCAGCCGGGAGTCGTGTCGATGACACGATTCAGGTGCTGAGTGCTCTCGGTTGGTCGACAAGGTGCGCAAGGTGCCGGCCACGCCGTGAGCCGCGTGGCCGGCTGTCATTCACTCGCCGCTCGCCTCATCACCGCTCAGCGGTGAGATGTGCTGGGCCAGCAGATGCTGAGCGCCCGGCGGCAGCCAGACCGGATCGAGGCGCGTGCAGGCGGTCTCGACACACAGGAAGCTGCGCGCATTCTCGACGCTGGTGTCGGCCGGCGGCGCGTCCCCGGGATGCCAGACCACCGTGGAGTCAGAACCCTGCTTGGCGATGCGCAGCTGACGCTTGCCGTCCTCGAGCACCTGAATCTGGCTGGTCTGGTAGATGCGGTCCAGCGGGCCGCGCACGCCCAGTTCGCCCTGCTGGTCGAAGCGCGAGAAGTCCTGGCGCTTGTCCAGGTAGCTGGCGCCGGCCAGACCGGTGACGCGACACTCGAAGGCATTCGGCACTGCGAAGTAGGTATGCAGCGCGCCGGTCATCTTGATCGGGGCCTCGCCACGGTTTTCCGTGATCAGCTCGACCTTGAGGAAGCGGCGGCTGGCAAAGATCACCACGCGCGGAGAGAGGGCGGCGTGCAGCGCTGAGACCGGTGAGGCATGGATCTCGACGCCTTCCTCTTCCTCGTCCACCGCATCGATGCGCCAGTCGGCCTTGCGAGCGGGGCCGTGCAGTTCGCTTTCGCCCTCGGGGAATTCATCCGCGAACCAGGGCCAGCACAGCGGAATGCCGCCGCGAATGCTGCCCGGCAGGGCGGCGGGCGTTTCCGTCACCCACAGCCAGGGAGAGTCGCCCGTCGGCTGATAGTGCAGCACCTGAGCCCCCTGGTGGCAGACCACCAGCTCGCCCCACTCCTGGTTGAGGATCAACAGCGAGCGGCCCTGCCATTCGACAGTGCGTTGGCCAGCGGTGTCGGCGATCAGTGCGCGCAGACTTTCGGGGATCATCTCGAGCTACCTCGATGGTTCAGGAGGTGGCGGTGCATCATGCCACCTCTTCATTGTGCAGAGCCTCGGCGGCGCCCAGCAGGCCGGTCCACGGCGCGGTCACCACCCAGGTGGGTATCGCGGCATTGTAACGGCTCAGACGATTCTTGTCGGTGAAGGCGTGGCGGAAATCGCTGCGCATCAGCAGATCCAGGTTGCGCGGCAGCACGCCACCGCACAGATAGACCCCGCCACGCGCCCCCAGCGTGAGTGCTGCATCGCCGGCGACCGCGCCAAGAATCTTCATGAAGCGCATCACGGCATCAAAGGCGAGAGCATTCTGCGGTTCATCGTGATGCAGGTGCTCATGCGCTGCCTGGCTGACGTCAGCGGCGCTTGCCAGCGGTGATTCCTGCTGACGCAGCTCGCCCAGGGCCTGATAGATCTCGAGCATGCCTTGGCCACACAGCAGGCGCTCCACCGAGACGCGACCATGGCGACGGCGGAAGATGCTGAGCAGGCCATCCTCGATCTCGTCGGTGGGGGCGAAGCTTGCATGCCCCCCCTCCGTCGCGAGCGGAATCCAGTTGTGCGTGCCGCGCACCAGACCCGCGACACCCAGGCCAGTGCCGGGGCCGATCACCAGGCGTGGCGAGGCCGCATCGCCACTACCTTCGGTGAGCTCCTCACCGATGGCCAGGCGTTCGCTGGCCTCGATGTGTGGCACGCCCAGCGCCATGGCGGTGAAATCATTGAGGCACTTGAAGCGCTCAAGCCTCAATGATTCGCGCACCTCGCGCTTGAGAAACGTCCAGTGATTGTTGGTCATGCTGACGCGTTCATCATGCACGGGGCAGGCGAAGGCCAGGCAGGCCTCGACGGGTTGCTCGGCCTCTGACAGGCCCAGCATCCGATAGTAGGCCTGGATGGCCTCCTCAAGCCCGGCATGCTCGGCGCAGGCGAGCGTCTGGATGTGCTGCAGGGTGTGGCTGCCCGGCTGGACAAGTGCCAGCCGGGCATTGGTGCCACCGATATCGCCTACCAGAGCAAGGCGATGGGAGGTGTCGCGGGTCATCGTCCGGCATCCTTCCTTTGCGTCAGTGCCTCAGGAGAGTGACAGGGTGCGCCCATCACATCAGGTCGTGGCCGCTGCCCGGCAGGTCGCCGTAGCCTGCAAAGCTGGAGGCGCCTTCCTCGGCACCGCCGACCAGTGAACGCATGCCGGAGAACAGCTCGCGGCCAAGGCCGTGATGATAGCTGTCGCGAGTGATGGTCTCGGCCTCGCGCTCGGCCCATTCGGCTTCATCGACCAGCGCCGTGAGGGTGCCGGCATTGGCATCCAGGCGGACCACGTCGCCTTCGCGCAGGCGTGCCAGCGGACCGCCGTCGAGTGCTTCCGGCGTCATGTGAATGGCGGCCGGGACCTTGCCCGAGGCGCCAGACATGCGGCCATCCGTCACCAGTGCGACCTTGAAGCCGCGGTCCTGCAGGATGCCGAGGTAGGGCGTCAGCTTGTGCAGTTCCGGCATGCCGTTGGCACGCGGACCCTGGTAGCGCACCACGGCGACCATGTCCTGCTCCAGCTCACCGGCTTCGAAGGCGGCCTTCATCTCATCTTGGTCGCTAAACAGCTTCACCGGTGCCTCGACGAGACGATGCTCTTCCTTGACGGCAGAGACCTTGATCACGCCGCGGCCGAGGTTGCCGTCCAGTACGGTCAGGCCGCCTGTCGGGGCGAACGGGTTGGCCACCGGGCGCAGCACATCCTCGTCGAGGCTGTCGGTGGGGCCGTCCTTCCAGACCAGCTTGCCGTTCTCGAGGAAGGGCTCGCGGACATAGCCGGCCAGGGTGCCACCGTCCTGGGTGGGGATGTCGTGGAGCAGACCCGCCTTGAGCAGTTCACGGATCAGGAAGCTCATGCCGCCGGCCGCCTGGAAGTGATTGATGTCGGCCTGGCCGTTCGGGTAGATGCGCGTCAGGCTCGGCACCACCGCGGAAAGCTCGGTGAAGTCATCCCAGGTGATGGTCACGCCCGCAGCGCCGGCCATCGCGACCAGGTGCAGGGTGTGGTTGGTGGAGCCGCCGGAAGCCAGCAGGCCGACCATGGCATTGACGATGGCGCGGGCATCGATCTGGCGATAGAAGGGACGGTAGTCGCCGCCGACTTCACTGTTGCGGATGGTCTGCTCGGCGGCGTGACGCGTCAGGGCTTCGCGCAGCGGGGTACCCGGATTGACGAAGGACGCGCCCGGCAGGTGCAGGCCCATCAGCTCGACCATCAGCTGGTTGGAGTTGGCGGTGCCATAGAAGGTGCAGGTGCCCGGGCTGTGGTAGGACGCGGACTCGGCTTCCAGCAGCGCATCACGGCCGACCTTGCCTTCGGCAAACAGCTGACGGACACGCGCCTTCTCGTTGTTGGGCAGGCCGGAGGGCATCGGGCCGGCCGGCACGAACAGCGTCGGCAGGTGGCCGAAGCGTGCGGCGGCGATGAACAGGCCCGGGACGATCTTGTCGCACACGCCGAGGAACAGGGCGCCATCGAACATGTTGTGCGACAAGCCGACAGCGGCGGCCATGGCGATCAGGTCGCGGGAGAACAGCGACAGCTCCATGCCCGGCTGACCCTGGGTCACGCCATCGCACATCGCGGGCACGCCGCCGGCGAACTGGGCGGTGGAGCCCATCGCCTGGACGGCTTCCTTGATGATGCGCGGATAGTCCTCGAACGGCTGGTGGGCGGACAACATGTCGTTATATGACGAAATAATGCCCAGGTTAGCCGAGTTCATCAGCTTGAGACGATTCTTGTCGGTCTCGCCACAGGCGGCAAAGCCGTGCGCCAGGTTGCCACAGGAGAGCTCGGAGCGGTGTACACCGCGGCGCTGCTGGCTTTCCATCAACTGCTCATAGGCGGCGCGGCGTTCGCGGGAGCGGTCGATGATGCGCTGGGTCACGTGCTCTACGGTCTGGTTGACTGACATGCTCTTACCTCATGTATCAGGCGGCGCAGGGCGCCGAGGCTGGCGAAAGAAAGCGTTTCCCGCTGTGTGGGCGTGCTGCTATCCGGCGACGCTATCCAGTGGTGATGGCGGTGTAAAGCCTCTTGCCTCACTCGTGTCGCGTCGTTCGGTTACCGGGGTAGCCTACAGTAGCGCGTCATGGCGCTCGAGAAACGGTTTTGTTCGGAATATTCGGTAAATTTAACAAAAAAACTGCTTGAAGACTGGACGACTTTCGGCCAAATTATGGGAAAAGCGTGTAGGATAATTTCACGGAACGCATTGCAGGCTTTCGTTCCTGGATCAGGTCTGGTCCTGCACCCGCCATACGCCACAGGAGTTGAGTCATGACATTACGCGTCGCCATCAATGGTTTTGGTCGCATCGGTCGCAACGTGCTGCGTGCGCTGTATGAAGGTCAGTACAACGATCGTATCCAGGTCGTCGCCATCAATGATCTGGGTGATCCGAAGCTCAACGCTCACCTGCTGAGCCGCGATACCGTCCACGGCCGTTTCGCCGAGACCGTCTCTCACGACGAAGAGAACCTGTTCGTCGGTAACGACAAGATCCGCATCCTGGCCGAGCGTGACCCGGCCCAGCTGCCGTGGTCCAGCCTGGACATCGACCTGGTGATGGAATGCACCGGTCTGTTCACCAAGCGTGCTGCCGCTGCCAAGCACATCGAAGCCGGCGCCAAGCGTGTGCTGATCTCCGCGCCGAGCGGCGATGCCGATGCGACTGTCGTGTTCGGCGTCAACGAAGATGTGCTGAAGGCCGAGCATCAGGTCGTCTCCAACGCGTCCTGCACCACCAACTGCCTGGCGCCGGTCGCCAAGGCGCTGAATGATGAAGTCGGCATCGAGAACGGCCTGATGACCACCATTCACGCCTACACCAACGATCAGAACCTCTCGGATGTCTACCACTCAGACCCGTACCGTGCCCGCAGCGCGACTCATTCCATGATCCCGACCAAGACCGGTGCCGCCGCGGCGGTGGGTCTGGTGCTGCCGGAACTGAACGGCAAGCTGGATGGTCTGGCGATCCGCGTGCCGGTCATCAACGTGTCGCTGGTCGATCTGACCTTCACCGCGTCACGTGATACCTCCATCGAAGAGATCAACGCCATCGTGGCCAAGGCCGCTGAAGGCTCCAGCGTGCTGGCCGTCAATGAGCTGCCGCTGGTGTCCATCGACTTCAATCACGATGCACACTCTTCTACCTTCGACAGCAATCACACTCGCGTCAGCGAAGATCGCCTGGTCAAGGTCATGGCGTGGTACGACAACGAGTGGGGCTTCTCCAACCGTATGCTCGACACTGCGCTGGCAATGCAAGCTGCCAAGTAAGCATTTGGTGAGTCCCGCGCGGCCTTTGATCCCTCATTGATCAACCGACAAGGCCGCGCGGGACAGCAAGAATTCGGGAGTCTGTCAGTCTGTCGGCAAGACAGGAGGGCAGGCTCCCAACAGGTGAGGACGAGTGGCCCGAGGATTCTCGCGTCGCGCTCAGGCTCCACGGACAAGGCAATGCCATTCGTCCCCTTTGAATCGGTGGTCGGTCAGGGTTGGCGCCAAGACCGGCTTCGATGCTGCTCGGAATGACATCGCGTCATCCATTTTTGAACCTCTCCCAATGGGAGAGGTTTTTTTTGCGCACCACGAAAGTGCGGGAGGTGCTTCAAGGCGCAAAGTGTCGTTGCCTTGCGTCAATGGCGTGACCTTATGGCAACTTTTCTGAGCACGATCGCGACAGAGTCGGGTCGGGTGGTGTGAAACGTGCACTGATACGTCGAGAAAGGTGGTCAACATGTCGTCATCGTAATTCACGGTCGAGTGAAATTAGCGAAACTGTGGCGGTGTGTTACACTTCGCACCTGTTGGCCTTGTGTCTATCGGTGAGCCAGGTCATGACAACGTCAAATCATGCAGGCGGCCATATGGCCTGCGAGTGATCCATTGTTGTGCGCAATTCAGGGAAGGTATTGCCACACTGCCGCACACTCTCCGGCAGTTATCTCGACTTCCACAGCAGGCTGTCTCAGATGCACGATGCCATCCGCGAAGCTCATGAATTGATCGGTGCTACCTTGCGCGACCCGCGTACCCAGCGCGAGGGCAAGGTCGTGGGTATGGACCTGGGGCGTGAGCAGCCGGCGATCTATGTGCTATGGCAGGAAAGTGCCGCAGCGGAGCGCATCGGCATGGAGCCGGATGATTTTCGCGCGTTGCTCGAGCACCTGCGGGCGCGCCTGCCGGTCAAGGCGCCTTCCGTCCAGCAGGACAAGGACAGCAGGCAGGCGCGGCGTCACAAGCGCAATGCCCCGCGCACTAGTGCCCAGCCGGCTGGCGAGAGCAACGACGGCCGCAGCGGCGCACCTGACGCCCCGTCCTCCGCGCTCATCGACGATGCCATGCCGCGTTCCGCTCAAGGCTAGATCTTTCCAGGCCAGCTCTGATCAAGGCCAGCTCTGTTCAAGGTGAGCTCTCAAAAAAGCCCGAAGCTTATGCTTCGGGCTTTTTGCATCCATGAGGTTTTCCCTTCGGCGCCGCTTGCGTGATATTCGCCCACAACATTGCGCCAGCGCTGCCGATAAGGGAGATAGTCAGACGCAAAGGCAAAGGTCGCAATCGTTCATATGCCGTCATCTGCCCGGATCTTCGCGCAACCAAGCGTTGGGGGTACTGCTGGCTGCCAGCGCCATGGATAGGGCATTCTTGAGCAAACCGCATGACAGAGAAGGGGTTTCACGTTGCCTGAATCATTCGCGGATAGTCGTTTGCTGCAGCATCATTATGCTGTCGTGGCAGATGTGTTGTTCACGCTCAGTGCTGATGGTCAGCGCCTGATTGCCATGAATGCAGCGGCGGAACGCCTGCTGGGATATACGGTGCGGGATTTTCTCAAGCAGCCAGAGCTCTGGCTTTCGCTGGTGATCACCGCCGACCGGCAGCGATTGAGTGACTTTCGCGCCTCGATGGGGCGGGTCGAGCGCACGACGTATCGCATGCGCGACCGCAGCGGGCAGCTGTTGTTGCTCGAGGAATGTCTGTGGAGTTCCGGCGTGGGGCATCCGCTGTGTGGTCGAGTGACGGATATCACGCAGCGTGACAAGGCCAATGAGCAGGAGCAGCAGCTGGCGCGTGCCTATCGTCTGATGATGGTGCGCAGCCGTGACCCGATGGCGATCCTGCTGCTCAAGGATGAGAGCCTGGTGATCAGTCATGCCAACCCGGCCTGGCATCTCTATCACGATGCGGCCTGTGCGCATTCCCATCTCTCGCTTGAGCACCTCTACCTCCCTCATGTTCTGCGTAGCCTGGAGAGAGCCGAACCCTGGCAATGCGATATCAGTCTGTCGCTGCCGCGGGGGGAATCCAGATTGTCCGTGCAGATGGTCAGTCTGGGGCGCTCGCTCGCCGACGAGGGGCGTCAGGTGGCCGTGATGGCGCGCGACATCACCCAGGTACATCAACGTCTCGAGCATGTGATCGATCAACAGCAGCGTCTGGCGCGGCGGGTGGATGAGACGCCCGGCGCGCACTACGCGACCGCTGGTGAATGGCCGCCAGAGGAATTGGAGTATCTGTCGGCAGGCAGCGAGGCCCTCACTGGACTCTCGCATGACCTGCTGATGGCAAGCCCGGGTCTCTGGCAGGCCCGGTTGGCGCCGGATGAGCTGGCCATCTGTCAGCAGCGCTTTGATGAGGCCGTGCGGGAGCGCCATAGCCGTCTGAGTCTGTGTTACGCCTTCGTGCATGTGGATGGGCGCAAGCGCTATCTCCAGGATGACATGCAGTTGAGTTACTCTCCTGCGGGAGAGGTCACCGCCGTGCTCGGCAAGCTCAGTGATGTCACCCAGCGCGAAGCGCATCGGCGCCAATTGGACAACCTTGTCCAGCAGATGCGCGGCGTCGTCTTCCAGTGTCGCCTGAGCCGGGAGGGCGAGCTGCGTTATACCTACCTCTCGCCGGTCGCCTCGCAAGTGCTGGGGCTCGACCCGCAGGCCGTCATCGACGACCCCATGCTGCTGCTGGCGCGCATCGCGGGTCGCGAGCGTGAGCAGCTGCTCATGTCACTGCAGACCAGTGCCCAGCATCAATCGCCCTGGGAGGCGGAGATACGCTATCAGCATCCGGATGGTCAGGAGCGCAGGCTGGCGTGTGTCGGGCTGCCGCAAGTGATCGACTCCCCCGAGGGCGGCGTAATCTGGAATGGCTATTGTGACGATGCCACCGCTCGATACCGTATCGAGGATGAACTGCGCCAGAGCGAGGAGCGCTATCGCTTCATCCTCAACTCCGTCAGCGATCTGGTCAGCATCGAGGACTCCCACGGCATCTGTCAGTACATCAGCCCCTCGGTGGAAAAGCTCTGCGGCTATCGCCCGCAGGAGATCATCGGCCAGGAGATCAAGCAGCTGATCCATCCCGATGACATGCTGCGCATCGCGCAGGAGGTCCACCGTGCCGCCTGTCTCGGCGAGGTATTTCGAATCGACTTCAGGATTCAGCACAAGGCCGGGCATACGCTGTGGTTCGAGTCGATCTCGACGCCCTCGATGGACCCCGCCACCGGGCGTTATCAGCGCGTGCTGTCGGTGTCGCGCAACATTCATGAGCGCAAGCTGGTCGAACAGCGTCGCGAGCATGAGGCGATGACGGACGCCATGACCGGTGCCATGACCCGGGCCAGCTTCCTCGACACGCTCGACACCCTGCTGAGCTCGTCATCGCGGGAGCAGATGGCGTTGATCCTGTTTGATATCGACCACTTCAAGCGCGTCAATGACACTCACGGCCATGCGGCGGGCGATCAGGTGCTGATCAGTCTTGGCGAGGCGTGTCGTGCCCAGCTGCGGCGCGATGACTGCTTTGCGCGTCTGGGCGGCGAGGAGTTTGCCGTCCTGCTCACCGATGCCGGTACCGCCACCGGTGTCGGCATGGCCGAGCGCCTGCGACAGCAGATCGCGGCGCTGGAGGTGCGCTTCAAGTCGCTGACACTGCGCTGCACCATCAGCATGGGAGTGGCGACACCGCTGCCGGGGGAGACCCGGGATGGCTACCTGCACCGTGCCGATATGGCGCTCTACAGTGCCAAGCGCAGCGGCCGCGATCGGGTGGTGCTGGCATCGCAGTCCTTGAGCGAGGACAATTGAGCCAATACCGGTGATCAATCGGGCACACCTGCAGCCGGTGTCTCGGGTTGTGGATCGCGTCATGCAAGTGGATCACGTCATACAAGGAGTAGGCGATGCGAATGTTACGTGGCTGGTGCGCTGGCACCCTGTTGTTTGCACAGTCGGTATTTTCCGCCGGACAGGCCATGGCCGCCGAGGATGCACCGCTGGTCAATCGTCTCGAGGGGCCGCAGGTGGTGACGGAGACGGTGACCTATCGGGCCAATGGTGAGGAGCACGTAGGCCTGATCGCACGCGATGCCAAGGCGCAGGGGCGTCGACCCGGTATCCTGCTGGTACATGAGTGGTGGGGCTTGAACAGCTACGCCCGCAAGCGCGCCGAACAATTGGCGGGACTGGGCTACGTGGTCATGGCCGTCGACATGTATGGCGGTGGGCGCACGGCCGAGCACCCCAAGGAAGCCGGTGCCTTCTCCTCTGCGGTGATGAGTGACTGGCCGAAGGCGGAATCCAGCTTCAATTCGGCGTTGGCGGTGCTGCGCTCACGCCCGGAAGTCGATGGCGAGCGCATGGCGGCGATCGGCTACTGCTTCGGCGGTGCCGTGGTGCTCAACATGGCGCTGACCGGAGCACCGCTCAAGGCGGTCGTCAGCTTCCATGGCAGCCCGTCGATTGCCGTGACGGAGCCCGAGCCGTTTGCCGGCCGGGTCGTGATCCAGAATGGCGCGGCCGATACGCTGGTGCCGCAGGAGGATCTCGACAAGCTGGTCGCGACCTTCCAGTCTCTCGAGACGCGCACCACCCTGATCCAGTATCCGGGCGCCAAGCACGCCTTCACCAATCCGGAGTCGGATGCCAAGGCGGCCAAGTACGATCTGCCGCTGGGCTATGACGCGGCCGCGGATTCGGCTTCCTGGCAGGTCATGCTCAACCTGTTCAATGAGGTCTTCAAGACACCGAAGAAGTCCGTCAAGACCTGAGCCGTCAAGGCCTGAGCTGCAAGACCTGAGACGTCGAGACCTAGTCCGTCGGTACCGGTGCTGAAGGTGATCGACACGAAAAAGCCCGCCCGGGAAGTTTCCGGGCGGGCTTTTTCATGGGGCTTTTTCTAGCAGCTATTTCATGAGCCTGTTTCAAGGTCTCTGGCAGGAGGCCATGGCAAGGCGTTCAGCGATCGCTGAGCGTGCGCTTCAATCCAGCTCCTTGAGCGACAGCACCTGGTGCGCCAGACGAATCATGTCGGGGTCGCCGGTGTGTTTGCTCGAGACATCCGACAGCTTGATCACCGGCACCCACTCCTGACCCTCGGGGCGGGCTTCGGTCATCTTGATCACCATGTTCATCGGCTGCGGGCCGACATCATTGGTGAAGTTGGTGCCGATGCCGAATGACATGCCGATACGCCCGGCGCAATAGCGCACGATGCGATCGACCTTGTCGGTGTCCAGGCCATCGGAGAACACGATGGTCTTGGTCTTGGGGTCGATGCCCAGCGACTCATAGTGACGGATGGTGGTCTCGGCGAAGTCGATGGGGTCACCACTGTCGTGGCGCACGCCGTCAAACAGCTTGGCGAACTTCTTGTCGAAGCTCTTGAAGAAGGCCTGGCTGGTGAAGGTGTCAGACAGGGCGATTCCCAGGTCACCGCGATAGACCTTGACCCAGTTCTCCAGCGCCAGGATGTTGGCCATCTTGAAGCCGAAGCGCGCGGCATGAAACATGAACCACTCATGGGCGTGCGTGCCGATCGGCTTGATGCCGTGGCGCTGCGCCATGTGCACGTTGCTGGTGCCGATGAAGCAGCCGCGGCCGTGGTCCTTGAGACCCGCGACCACCTTGTCGTGCACATCGTAGGAGTGCCGACGACGAGTGCCGAATTCCGCCACGCGGATGCCGAGACGCTTGTAGTGCTCGATCTTGGCCAGGGTGCTGTCGCGCAGGGCCTGATCGCTGTCGCGTTGATCTCCGCCCAGCTGATACCAGAGCTCGCTGATCATCGCCATCAGCGGGACTTCCCACAGGATGGTGCGATACCAGTAGCCTTCGATATGCACTTCCAGCTCATCACCGGTCTGGGTGATGGTGATTTCGGAGGGATCGAAGCGGAAGCCCGCCAGGAAGTCGCGGTAGGTCGGGTCCAGGAAGGGGCAGTGAAGCTCGAGGAAGGATTTCTCTTCCACGCTCAATGCCAGTTCGGCCATGTTGTCTACCGCGATGCGCAAGGCCTCGCCGAACCCCGGCGGGAACGAATGCTCGCCACGGTTGATGAAGGCGTAGCGAGCACGCGCATACGGAAACAGTTTCACCACGGCGTTCTGCATGGTGAACTTGTAGAAATCATTATCGAGAATCGAGTACAACATCGAGGCTCGCTCAGTATCAAGGCGGCTCGGGGGAACCGGAATCGCTGGCAGGGCAGGCGCTGCGAGAGGCAGGCATGCCCCGCTGGCACGGGGAAGCAATGTCGACGCATTATCCGTGCAGGCGCGCTGCACGTTCAAGCGGGAGTGCCCAGGCGTAGGTCAGGTGCTGAAGGCCATGATGCCGAACATGGTCAGCATCATGCCGCCGAACATCAGCAGGCCGGCCAGCGACAGGGCGATCAGCAGATAGCCGAGAATCAGACCGGCCAGGGCCCAGCTGTCACCGGCTTCGCCACTGCGGCGGATCTGGCTGCGCGCAATGTGGCCACACACGACGCCGCCGAGTGCCGCAGGCGCGAGCAGGCAGCCGAGCACGCTCAGGGCGAAGGCGGCCACTGCCATGAGATTCGTACTGGCATGGGTGTCCTGCGCGGGCGGGGTCGGCGCATAGGGGCCTTGAGAGGGCCCTTGCGAGGACTCTTGAGCGCGCCCCTGGGGCTGTGAGCCGCCCGTGGACGTGTCGTCCGGCGGCGTGGGAGTCTCTGTCATGTGGGTCTCGTTGTCCTGCATCATGACGACACACTAGCATGTCCTGGGATGTGCGGCATGTCTGCACCAGCGGTGGGCATGGCAAGACTATGAGGAGAGTACGGTGACAGGGCAATGGCAGGCAGAGGATGAGGCGGCGACGGGGTCGGCAACAGACCAGCAGCAGGCTGCGAGCGCCGCAGATGCCGCACAGAAGCAGGGCTGGCGCCTGGAGGTGCTGGATTCCCTCGACGCCCTCACCGCCAGTGAATGGAATGCGCTGGCAGGCGATGACTATCCCTTTCTGCAGCATGCCTATCTGAGCGCGCTGGAAAGCTGTGGTGCGGCCAGCGCCGGCAGTGGTTGGCATCCTGCCCATCTGGTAGTGCGAGACGCCGACGGCCGCTTGCTGGCGGGGCTGCTGCGCTATCTCAAGCTGCACTCGCGTGGCGAATATGTGTTCGACCAGCAGTGGGCGGAGGCCCTGGAGCAGGCCGGTGGGCGCTATTATCCCAAGCAGTTGACTGCCGTGCCGTTCACTCCCAGCGATGGCCCACGCCTTGTCACCTCGCCACAGTTGACGTCGCCCGCAGCCCGGCGTGCCTTGCTTGAGTGGTTGTGGCCGCATCTCAAGGCCGGCATCGCACCCGCGGCTGAGCCGGGTAGTGCGCTGCGTCGTTATGAGCACAGCGGGTTTCATCTGCTGTTTGCCTCGGCACAGGAGCGGCAAGACTGGCAGGCGGCGATTCCGGAGCTGATTTCGCGTCCCGGGATGCAATATCACTGGCAGTCACGCGGCGAGCCGGACTTTGCCACCTGGCTTGAGAGTCTGCGCTCCAAACGGCGCAAGGAGATCCGTCGCGAGCGGCGCAAGGTCGCCGAGCAAGGCTTCACGCTGGCCAGGCTCGAGGGAGCGCAGATTGGCCCTGACGATATCGAGGCCTTCTACCGCTGCTACTGCATGACCTATCTCGAGCGCGGCCAGCGCCCTTATCTGCCGCTCGATTTCTTCCAGCAGCTCAGACGCAGCATGCCCGAGCGGTTGCTGCTGGTGCAGGCGCGTGATGAGCAGGGCGCGCCGGTGGCGGCAGCCTTGTGTCTGATCGGCAGTGATTGCCTGTATGGTCGTTGGTGGGGCAGCGAAGTCCATGCCGACTGTCTGCACTTCGAGGTCTGCTATTACCAGGGGCTCGAATTCTGCCTGCAGCGAGGGCTCAAGCGCTTCGATCCCGGCACCCAGGGTGAGCACAAGATCAGTCGCGGTTTCGCGGCGTATGCCACCGGGTCGCTGCATTGGCTGATGCATCCCGGGCTTCAGGAGGCGGTGGCAGAGGCGGTCGAGGAGGAGGCACGCTGGCTCAGCAAGGCGCGTCAGCAGGTGACGGCAATGCTGCCTTACCGGGAGCCCGCGCCCCAGCCAGCGCAGGAGCGATGACCCTCAGTCTCCGTCACTGCTATCCGCTGGCGGATTCTCCCGCGGAGTCAGAGGCAAGAAAGATTGCGAATAGAGCACTACACTGAGTTATATATGAATGCTCTAATCCAGAGGCGCCCATGCTGATCAAGGACTGCGATTCACGGGAATATGACCTGCTGGTGCTCGAGGTGCTGGCGCAGGATGCTGCGCTTGCCGCGCCCGAGCGCCACAAGGTGCTGGAGGCCCTGCGTGCGATACGTGCCCGTCAGGCGCGTCGCCGTGCGCTGGCAAGCCAGCTGGATGCCTTGTTGGGGACGCGGGATGATTGGGTGGTGCTGCATGATGTGCGGCTGGCGCAGGCAGAGGGCGTGATCGAGATCGATCACCTGCTGATCAACAGCCTCATGCAGGTCTGGGTGCTGGACGCCTCCTGTTTTGATCTGACGCTCTCGATCACTCCCTTCGGTGAGCTGTTGGCCTATGGCGGACGAGTCGCGCAGGGCGGCGAGACCCCCTCAGGCGAAGATGGTGTCATGGCACATGCCGTGACGCCGTGTCCCTTGCAGATGATCCCTGAGCGTAGCCGCGCCATCGTGCAATGGCTGGAGGCCTCCTCGTTGTTGCCTGTGCGCCTGGGGATGACCCTGCAGCCGCAATTGCGCTATCGCATCGTGGTGGCCGATGCGGCTCAGGTCAGTCGACCGCCGGAAGACATCGTCGACAGTCGTGCGCTGCTGTCCTTCGCGCGCCTCAAGCGTCAGTGCCTGCAGGTGAGCGGCAAGACCGCTTACGTGACACGGCTGCGCAGTTTTACCCACCGCCTCGATCAGCGCCGCCTGCGCCAGCTGGGGCGCGCCATCGCGACCCAGCATGTGGCCCCTAATACGGATTGGGTGGCGGAGCTGGGCCTGGCCGCTGACACGCGTGCGACGGATGGCGACGCTGCCACTCAGGTATCCCCGCTGGCCTATCTATGGCAACCGCCGCTATCGCCTGAAGAGCTGGCGCGGGCCTCAGGCGATAGCGCTGCCATGGCGGCAGAGTCCGATGACATGGAAGGGGCGTCGGATGACACGACGCTGGCGGTCCAGCGTGGCGTGACATCTACGGCTGCCCTGAAACGGCAGTGCGGTTTTGGGGGCCGAGGGCTCCAGGCCGCGCATTGGCAGCCCGGGCACCAGGCTCTGGATCATGATGGCCGAGAAGGCCCCGCTAGCCCGCAGGCGGCAGGCGAGCAGCCGGGGGCTGCGGCCGACAATCAGCAGGGCGCGTCTTCCGCCCAGTCGCAGGATGAGGAAGGCTTGCCGCGCTGCCAGGGCTGTCGGCGGTGGCTTTCCACCCAGAGTGTCGACTTATGTCGCCAGGCAGATCAGGCACGCGCGCTGGGCGGGCGCCTGCTCTGCAAACGCTGTCGCGACGGCTCATGCCTGTGAGGCAGCAGCACGGAGCTCTCCTCAAGTTCAGCCTTTCAGCTTCGGGCTTCTGTTCCAGCCCTCTGCCCTAGCCCTCTATCCTCCCAGCCTATGGCCCAGCACTTTGGCCCAGTCTGGCGTTCCAGGGCGTAGTGTGTGGCATGACGGGGCCCCAAGGCGTCAATTTTCTTTTCGACTTCTGATTGTTTTTCTCCAGTGCAATCAAGCAACTGCATCAACCAGGGCGTACAGACCAGTCGTTGCGATGTTTTTGATGTTGCAGTGCAACAAAGACTGTCTTATGCTGCGTTGCAGCGAGGATGGAACCTGGTCGATAGCACTATCTGACCGCGACGGCTTGATAGTGACGGCTTGATAATGATGGCTCGGTCACTACGGTGCACCAGCCCGGTTCAGTCCTGATAACCGAACGGAGCAACGCTCCGGTTCATTTCAGCGTGATGCCAATACCCTGGAGGGTGCCTACATGTTCAATGCCAACTTCGAGAAGTCCGCTCAGCAGTTCGACGATATGTTCCTGTCTCCGCTGCGTGCGTTCAGCGCTCTGAGCATCGATTACAGCGAGAAGCTGATCGGCGCACAGATGGAACTGACCAAGTCCTATGCTGATGCTTCCCTGACCCAGGCGCGTTCCATGCTCGAGATCAAGGACAGCGAAGGTCTGAAGAACTTCGTCAAGGAGCAGCAGGAAACCGTCAAGACTCTGGGCGAGAAGCTGCAGAACGACACCCAGAAAGTGGTCGAGCTGAACCAGGAATACGCCAAGAAAGGTCAGGAACTGGCAGAAAGCAACGCCAAGTCCGCCTCCGAGGCCATGCAGAAAGTCGCCAAGTAAGCGACTGCTGCCGACGCTCTCAGGCGAGCGTCCCCAACGCCCATCCGGTCTTCCGGGTGGGCGTTCGCGTGTCTGGAGTATTGCTGAGCAGGTGGGGAGGCGCGCGATGCTAGCGGCGAGCGCTGCCTTGGGCCACAATGACCTGCCACGCCGACGGTGATTGCCGGCGGCATTTATTCGATCAGTGACAGGTGATAGACATGGCACAGGCCACAGCGCGTCATATTCTCGTTTCCAGCGAAGAACAGTGTGCAGCTCTCAAGACCGAAATCGAGAACGGCCGCGATTTCGCTGATGCCGCTCGCGAGCACTCCTCCTGCCCGTCCGGCCGCAGTGGCGGCGACCTGGGTGCCTTCGGCCCGGGCATGATGGTCAAGGAATTCGACGAAGTCGTGTTCAGCGCCCCGATCAACACCGTGCAGGGCCCGGTGAAGACCCAGTTCGGTTATCACCTGCTGGAAGTTACCAGCCGCACGTGAGCCTTCTGTCACGCTCATGAGATGTCATGAGCGTTTGGCAGGATGTGACGAAAACGCCCCGGCCATCACTGGTCGGGGCGTTTTTTGTGGCTTAGAAAGTCAGCTTTCCTGTGTATCAGGCGCTCGCCTAGACCTCCTGATAGAGCTGGCTGCCTTCACGCTTGAACTTGTCGGCCTGCTCCTGCATGCCGGCCATCACGCTGTCGGCATCGCCGGTCAGGCCATGCTCATTGGCGTAATCACGCACTTCCTGGGTGATCTTCATCGAGCAGAACTTCGGCCCACACATGGAGCAGAAGTGGGCGACCTTGGCCGAGTCCTTGGGCAGCGTCTCGTCGTGGAAGCTGCGCGCGGTGTCCGGGTCCAGGCCGAGATTGAACTGGTCTTCCCAGCGGAACTCGAAGCGCGCCTTGGAGAGCG
The DNA here is from genome assembly GCF_029846355.1 of Cobetia sp. 2AS. Lineage (NCBI taxonomy): Bacteria > Pseudomonadati > Pseudomonadota > Gammaproteobacteria > Oceanospirillales > Halomonadaceae > Cobetia > Cobetia sp. 2AS. The sequence goes on along the minus strand of NZ_JARWKQ010000004.1, from coordinate 52,659 downwards.
CATTGTCACGGCGTTGCGCGCCCGGGTGACCCTTGGCCAGATCGGCGGCATGTGCGGCGATCTTGTAGGTGATGATGCCGGTCTTGACGTCGTCCTTGTTGGGCAGGCCCAGGTGCTCCTTGGGGGTCACGTAGCAGAGCATGGCGCAGCCGAACCAGCCGATCATCGCGGCACCGATGCCGGAGGTGATGTGGTCGTAGCCCGGGGCGATGTCGGTGGTCAGCGGGCCGAGGGTGTAGAAGGGCGCCTCGTCACACTCGCTGAGCTGCTTGTCCATGTTCTCCTTGATCAGGTGCATCGGCACGTGACCCGGGCCCTCGATCATGACCTGGACATCGTGCTGCCAGGCGATCTTGGTCAGCTCGCCGAGCGTCTCGAGCTCACCGAACTGGGCGGCGTCATTGGCATCGGCCACCGAGCCCGGGCGCAGGCCATCGCCCAGTGACAGGCTGATGTCGTAGGCCTTGCAGATCTCGCAGATGTCCTCGAAGTGGCGATAGAGGAAGCTTTCCTCGTGATGCGCCAGACACCACTTGGCCATGATCGAGCCGCCGCGCGAGACGATGCCGGTCACGCGACTGGCGGTCAGCGGCACATAGCGCAGCAGGACGCCGGCGTGGATGGTGAAGTAATCGACGCCTTGCTCGGCCTGCTCGATCAGCGTGTCGCGGAAGATCTCCCAATCGAGGTTCTCGGCCACGCCATCGACCTTCTCCAGCGCCTGATAGATCGGCACCGTGCCGATGGGCACGGGAGAGTTGCGCAGAATCCATTCACGGGTCTCGTGGATGTTGGCGCCGGTCGAGAGATCCATCACGGTGTCGGAACCCCAGCGGATCGCCCAGGTCATCTTGTCGACCTCTTCCTCGATGGAGGAGGTGACCGCCGAGTTGCCCAGGTTGCCGTTGACCTTCACCAGGAAGTTGCGGCCGATGATCATCGGTTCGCTTTCCGGGTGATTGATGTTGGCGGGGATGATGGCGCGACCACGTGCGACTTCCTCGCGCACGAAGTCCGCGGTGATCTCCTCAGGCAGGTTGGCACCGAAGCTGTGACCCGGGTGCTGGTGACCGAGGATGGCCTCGACCGCTTCACTGCCTTGATATTCGTCGCGCAGCGCGATGCGACGCTGATTTTCGCGAATCGCGATGTATTCCATCTCCGGGGTGATGATGCCCTGGCGCGCATAGTGCAGCTGGGTGACATTCTTGCCCGGCAGGGCACGACGCGGGCGGTGGTCCAGCTCGAAGCGCAGTGACGACAGGCGCAGGTCGGCCTGGCGCACGCGGCCATATTCACTGCTCAGCTGATTGAGCTGTTCGGTATCACCGCGTTCCTCGATCCACTTCTCGCGCAGCGGCGCCAGACCCTGGCGGATGTCGATCTCGACCGCCGGATCGGTGTAGGGGCCGGAGGTATCGTAGACGACGATCGGGGGGTTCTCTTCCAGACCGCTGGAGGTCTGGGTCGGCGAGCAGCCGATCTCGCGCATGGGCACGCGGATGTCCGGGCGGGAGCCTTCGATATAGATCTTGCGCGAGCCGCTCAGCGGCGCGATGGCGGCGGCGTCGACCTGTGCTTCGCTGGCGAGGTGGCGGCTGCCATCCTTGCGACCGGCACGCGCGCGTGCCTTGGGGGCAGCATCAGGCTGCGAGCCGAGCGGTGACTCGGCGGCGTTGATGGCTTGCGGGTCTTGTGTCGTCGGGGCAGTGCTCATGCAGGTCTCCTCAAAGGGCGACGTCACGGCTGACGTCATCATGGGAAGACCGTGCGCAGGGAGAGGATGGTCGTCGCCGACTCCTTGCCAACAGGTGGCCCGGGAGCGAGGCGGCCGCGCGCAGCGGCTGGCCATCAGCTTGATTCCTACGCCGGTCCTAACCGGTTCAGGTTCCACGGGACCCCTTGCTGGCAAGCTCGCGCGTCAGGGCGGCGAAGCATGCATGCAGGATCTCAGCCGGTTCCACCGGCACCCCGTCAAGCGTGTTCAGATTTCAATGCGAGAGGGTGTTGCCCGAAGCGTCAGGCTTGCCCCGGGGAGCATTCTCGCATCCAGGCTCTGTTGGCCTGTCAGCCATGCCATCCGTGGAGGATGGCGTCATCCCGAGCGGCTCATGGCGAGCGCCGGGACGTCAGTCTGTGATGCCTCAAGCGCGATCGAGGCCCATCTGCCAGAAGTCGATCTCGAGTCGCGTGGCGTCCCGGAAGACATCGACCAGTTCACCCAGTCGGCGCTCCGAGACCTCCGAGAGACGCGCATCCAGCCATTCACGCTCGGCTTCGACGGCTTCCTTGAAGTCATCGCTTGAGTACATCGCGATCCAGTCCGCGTATGGATTGTTCTCGATCTCGGTGGTGTCCTGATCGAGCAGCCACTCGGCGATCTCGCCGTAGCCGATCAGGCAGGGCGCGAGCGCCACGTGAAGATCGAGCAGGTCGCCGCGCTGGCCGCAATCGAGCACGTAACGGGTATAGGCCAGGGTGGCGCGCGATTCCGGCAGCTCGCTCAGGTCATCCTCGCTGATGCCCCACTCGCTGCAGTAGCCGATATGCAGATCGAGCTCGGTATTGAGGATGGTGTCGAGACTGGCCGTGGCCTGACGCAGCTCCGCGAGGGTGCGGCTCTTGTAGGCGGCCAGCGCCCAGGCGCGCGCGAAGTGGATCAGGAACAGGTAGTCCTGCTGCAGGTAATGGCGGAAGGACTCCTCCGGCAGACGACCTTCGCCCAGTTGGCGAACGAAGTCGTGCTCGAGATAGTCACGCCATTCCTCGGCGCAGGCACTGGTCAGGTCGTTGAAACTAGGCATGACGCATCCCTCGGTGAGCGTGCTGACGACCCGTGATGGGGCGACAGGTCTCTGGCGCAAGCGTGGCCAGTACCGGAACAGGAGCAGGGGAAAAGCGGGGGAGGTGCCGACAGTCACCGTGAGAAAGTGGTGACGATATCGAGTGGCATCGCTTCGCGCTTGATCCCTACGCCGGTACTAGCCGGATCAGGTTCGGCGGGATCGTCATTCACGCAAGGACATTGCCTGCGCATGACATCTCAGCCGGTCTTACCGGCACCCCGTCAAGCTGTGACATATGAGTCACGATGCAGCGAGTGTAACAGCCCTGCAGCGCAGAAGAAGGGCAGTGTGAGCAAAAATGCATACGACTTTGGGAGGCATGTCGAACGTGTGAAGAGCCTCAAGCGGGCTTATTTATGGAAGCCTCAAGCGGCAATGTTGGCCATGAGTGCCGGCAGGTGGCGCGCCAGTCGCGCAAGGTCACGTGGCTCATCGACATCCCAGCTGACCGGCAGGCAAGCGGCCGTTCTCCCGGCCTTGGCCAGCAGCTCTAAAGTGTCCCGGCAGACATGGGCATGACTCCAGCGGGGCAGCAGAAAGGCTTGCGGGCAGGGCGCCTTGAGGCCGATCAAGCCATAGCCGCCATCGTCGGTGGGCTGCAGCACCGCGTCGTGAGTGCGCAGTCTATGGGCTGCCTCGCGCAGACGCTGGCTGTCCAGCGCCGGCAGGTCGGAGCCCATCAGCAACACCGGCCCCTCGGGCAGATGTCGGGCCATGGCCCGGGACATTCGCTCACCGAGCTCCCCCTGTGGCTGCGCCTCGAAGGTGAGGTCGGCAGAGGCATCGACAACGCTTCGCAGCCGGGCTTCCAGCGCTACCCGCAGAGCCGCCTGTTCAGGTGCCTGACTCGACGGCTCGGCAGAGGGCGTCAGCATCACCACTACCTTGCCGAGGCGCGCGGCGCAGGCGTGGTCAACGATATGGCTCAGCATCCGCGCATAGAGTCGAGCTGCGCCCTCGGGGCCGAGTGCGGGGATCAGGCGTGTCTTGCAGTGGCCGGCGATGGGCAGGCGACCGAAGATGATGAGAGTCGGGCGCACCTCTGACGCGGCATCAACTGTGGGCAAGGTAGGCAATGCCGTATCACGCATGGGGCATGCCGCGCTGCTCACAGGCCTGCGCTGCGGCGCGATAGCCGTAGAGGCGTGCCAGACGTGCAGGGGAGACGCCACACCAGGCCGCCAGCCGCAGTCCCCACATCTTGACGATGGTGCGCCAGACGCCATGGGTCTCCCAGCGCCGACCGCTGGTCGTGACGCGCGCCGTCAGGTTCATTGGCGGGGTCAGATGCTTGAGCTGGGCACTCAGCCAGACATCTTCCATCAGTGGCATGTCGGCAAAGCCGCCGATGGCCTCGAAGGTCGAGCGCTGCACGAACTGGGACTGGTCGCCCGTGCTGATGCTGGTCAGCCGCGAGCGCAGATTCATCATGGCGGCGATCATCGGTAACCACGGCGACTCGCCCTTGATGCTGACATCGAAGCGGCCCCAGTCGCTGCGGCGATGCGTCGTGACGGCCTCTTTCAGCAATGCCAGCGCATTGTCGGGCAAGTCGGTATCGGCATGCAGAAACAGCAGCCATTCTCCGCGTGCACGTGCAGCTCCGGCATTCATCTGGCGTGCCCGGCCCGGCTCACTGTTCAGCACGACATCACACAGCGGTCGGGCCAGTGAGGGGGTGTCATCCGTAGAGCCGCCATCCACCACGATCACTTCACAGTCACCCCCCGCGCGCAGGCGACTCAGGGCAATCAGGGTTTGCACGATGCCGGCTGCCTCGTCATGCACCGGCATCACGATGCTCAGCCAGGGAGCGCGCGTCAGGTGCGTGCATGTGCTCGACAGGGAGTCCCGGTTGGCGGGCGTCCGTGATGCTGGGGGTGGCGGCTGGTTCATGGCGGCAGGCTCCGACGATGGCGTATTCGTTGGATCATACGCAGGAGTTCGTAGGCTGGATGCACGGGCGAGAGACGCTCTCTCAACGCGTCATCGTTCATTAAACGCTTGGCGTCGACCCAGTGTCGCTCCATGGCCACACAATGCCTAGCTGGCCATTGGGTGCATGCGGGGATACAGGACTACATTTCTGTAATTCGAAGGCGGGGCATGCAAGGCAGGTCTCTGAGTCTGCAGCAGGCAAGCGCTGCATTCATAGGCCCTCTGCCAGACAGCTCCTGGAAAGAGAGCCGGAAGAGAGGGTTTGGAGAAGAGGGCTTGGAGAAGAGGGCTTGGAGAGGAGGGCTTGGAGAGAGGGCTTGGAGAGAGCGCGTGAATAAGGGCCAGGGCCTCGGTTATCAAAAGCCCGTTCTGCTGGAGGTCAGGCCATCAATCGAAGGTGAGGCGATAGAGGCCAGCCGCGCCGCTATCTGAGGTGAAGTACAGGCTGCCATCAGGGCCGAACAGGACATCGAGCGGGCGAATCCAGCGCTGACCGCTACTGCTGTCCTGCAGACCGGTCAGCACTGGCACCAGGCGTGCTGCAGTGTCTGGCGTCGCCAGCTTGAGGCCCAGCAGGCGAGGCTCACGGCGGCTGGCCGGGTCACCCGCGGCGTTGCCGGAGGGCGCCGTGCCCCAGCTGCCGTGGACTGCCACCACGACATCCATGTCTGCAGCCAATGGATGCTCTGGCGGTACCACCGCGATTCCCATCGGTGCACTGCGAGCGGGGATCTCGGCCAGCGGCGGCGCAATCTCGTCACGCTCACGCGGTGAATCGCTCGTGATGCAATCATCCGCCTGCCAGCGGCCATCGACCCACTGATACCAGGGCATGCCATGGAAGCTGCCTTCGCGGGCAGCAACCACCAGCTCGCGAGGTTGCTCATAGCCCCAGTGGTCGGGGCCGTTGTTGGTGGCCAGCAGACGCGGCTCATCTTCCATGCCCAGCTGCCAGGCGAGGCCTACCGGGTTGCGCAGCCCGCTGGCCCAGGGCTGCCAGTGCGGGGCATCGCCGGATTCCTCAAGGCGCAGCACGCCACCGCGGCGTTCACTGAAGGAGTAGCCCTGCTCGCTGCCTGCAAGGTATTGATTCGAGCAATTGCCCTGGATGCCCAGCGCCAGATAGAGGCCACCATCTGGCCCGAGACTCAAGGTGCGCGAGTTGTGGCCACCGCCGCCGGGCAGGGCGATCAGCTCACGAAAGTCATCGCGGGTGAGAGCCTCGCCGGGTGAATAGTCGGCGACCAGCAAGGCGGCGGTGGTCGCGACATAGAGCTTGTCACTGCGCACCACCAGCGAGTGAGGGTAGCCCGACAGTTCAACCAGCGTCTTCACGGCAGAGAGGTTGCCGTCCGGCGTCAGCTGAGCGCGATAGACACGCTCGGCCCGCGAACCGATCAGCAGCTCGCCAGCATCAGTGAGGTGCAGCATGCGTGGGCTGTCGAGCGAGGCCAGCCGTTCGAGCGTGGCGCCCTCAGGCAGCTTGAGCGCTGGGGCATCACTGGGCACTTGCTGAGCGCTCACCAACAACAGTGAAGAAGTGCCTGTCTCTGCCTGGACCGGCAGAGACAATGCGAGACAGGCCGCCGCGGCACTTGCGACCAGACGTGCCGTCACTCTTGTTGCCACACTTGTCGCCAAGCCTGTCATCAGGCGTGCCGGCTCCGCCCGGGACAGTGAGGGACGACGGGGCGATGCGCTTGTGAGGTGAGCGGTGTGAGTCTCGATCGGCATCCTTGCCTCCTGTCATTGAGCCATGCGCATTCAGTCTGGGAGCTGATGGCCTGATGTGCCAGTGCTGCCCTCAGCCGCGCTTGCTGGCCTTGCGGCGATGCTTGAAATAGCGGCGCCAGCCCTTGAGCGAGAAGAAGGAATAGGTGCGCGCATAGAAGCGGGATTCCTGCCAGCCCGGTTGTTGCTCCATTTCCTGCGGGCTCTTGCGCCAGCGCTTGTATTCCCACTGATACTGAGCCGGCGCCAAGGCGATCGCCGCTTCCACCGAGGCATTCACCCCGCGTGCCGAGGCGACTTCCTCTTCGCAATAGACTCCCTCATCCGCAGCGAGGAAGTGGATGGCGAAGCCATGGCCGTCTTCCAGACGCTGGGCGACACCGGTGACGACGCGCGCATCGGTTCTCGCCACCAGCTTGGGCAGCAGGGTGGCGGTATAGGCGGGGCGGCCATAGAAGTCGGCGAAGACGCCGCTGCCACGGCCCGGCTCCTGATCCGGCAGTATGCCGATCGCTTCGGCGCGCTTGAGTGCCTTGAGCAAGGCGGCCACGCCGCGCGAGTTGGTGGGCACCAGGCTCGCGCCCATGCGTTCACGACCATTGCGGATGATCGGGTCGAGGCGCTCGAACTTGGGCGGCTCGTACATGGCGGTGAACGGGAAGTGGCTGGAGAGCCAGAAATTGAGCACTTCCCAGTTGCCGAAGTGCGGCGCCAGCACGATGACACCGCGCCCCTCGGCGCGCGCCTCGTCGAGCAGGTTGCGGCCGTGGACCTCGAGAATCGAATCGCGCACGGCGTCTTCATCGCCCAGCCACACCTTGCCCAGTTCCAGCATGGTGGCGGTGGAATGCGCGAGGCTGTCGCTTGCCAGACGCGCGCGCGCCTGCCTGTCGAGCTGCGGGAAGGCCTGGCCAAGATTCTGGCGCGTGACCCGGCGCTCGCGGGGATTGCACAGCTGCACCACACGCGCCAACGGGCGCGCCAGCCACCAGAGCTGGCGGGTGCTGAGCCCGGACAGTCGTTGCCACAGACAGGCCACGGAGTTGGCCTTGAGAGGAGTCAGGCGCTGTTCCATGGCCTGTTCGAACCGCTTGAGAGTCTTGTCCATCGTCACACGTGAAGTTCCGGTGGTCTGGCGTGAAAGATCGCGCCTGTCTGACGCGAAGGCAGGCGCCGTGACATCGTCAGGTGTCGCGGTGCCGCACTCGAATGATACTCATTGTGCCAGAGGGGGGCGGTGCCTGCAGGCTCCATCGTGGCAGGCGCCAGACACTGGCGCGGGGTATCATTCAGCACTCAGACAGTCGCCACCTTCGATACGTTCACCTGCTGCGGAATTGCCCGTGCCGCCGCGGTGTCGCGTGTGGCGCCGAGTTGTCACCGCCAGCCGTGTGGTGACGTCGACCCTCATCGCCAGTGTCCCTTGCCGCGGAGCCCTGATGTCAGCCCCTGATTCCCTCGTTCCCTATCCGCCTGCGGATACTGTCTGCCCGCTGTGTGAGACGTCCCAGAGCCAGCATGTACTGCACCTGGTACAGCGGCGCAGGTCGTGCCCCGATACCGGTCAGCGACCGCCCGCCGACGAGCGCGATTACCTGCGCTGCCCGGAATGTCATCTGCTGTATCTGGCGCCGTCCCAGCGTCTGGATGCCAGGGCAGAGCAGGATATCTACGACCAGCACGAGAATGACCCGGCAGACCCGCGCTATCGAAGCTTCCTGGCCAAGCTCTTCACGCCGATGTGCGAGCGGCTCGCGGCCGGTGCCAGCGGGCTCGATTTTGGCTGTGGGCCGGGGCCTGCCCTGGCGCAGATGTTCGAGGAGGCGGGCCATCCGATGGCGCTGCACGACCTCTATTATCATCCAAACCCGGCAGCGCTCACCCGCCAGCATGACTTCATCGTCAGTACCGAGGTGATCGAGCATCTCTACGCGCCGGGCGAGGTCTTCCGCCAGTGGTTGCGCTGCCTCAAGCCCGGCGGTCTGCTGGGGGTGATGACGCAGCCCGCCTCGGATGACCCGGAAGCGCTCAGGCGCTGGCACTACCTGCGTGATCCGACGCATGTGTGCCTGTTCAGCCCGGCGACCTTTGCCTGGCTTGCGCGCACGCACGGACTCGAGCTTGAGCAGGTCGCCAACGACAGCGTCATCTTCCGCGTGCCCCAACCCGCCTGACAAGAGCGCGGGGCAGGGCATGGATAGGGCGTGGGACAGGGCATGGATAGGGCGCTGGACAGGGCGCAGCGACACCCAAGACGATATTGTCGCCAAATGACGCAAAAAGGCTTGGATTTGGCGCGGACTGTCACTATATTGCCCGCGCCTTGACGTATTCTCGCAGGGCAAATTCCCCCTCCCGACGATATCCGCACCTTGCGGCATTGGCTGATCGCTGACTGGCGGCCGGCCGAGGATCTGGTCATGCCCCGTCATCTGCTGTTGATGTCCCTTGCGCCCCTGCTCGGCCTTGCCTTGCTGGGGATCGGTAACGCCATGCTGACCTCGCTGGTCCCGTTGCGGCTGTCTGCCGCCGGCGTCTCGAGCGAGGCGATCGGCCTGATCAGCTCGGCCTACTATCTGGGCCTCGGGCTCGGCGCGCTGGTCAACGACCGCCTGCTACTGCGCATCGGCCATATCCGCGCCTATGCCGGCTTCGCCTCGCTGGTGGCGGTCGCGGCGCTGGCCATGGGGCTGGGCGATCACCCGGTGGTGTGGTTCCTGCTGCGCATGATGATCGGCTGGTCGCTGGTCGGGGTGTATCTGGTCATCGAGAGCTGGCTGCTGAGCGCCGCCGACCCCGCCGTGCGCGGGCGTCTGCTGGCGCTTTACATGATCGTGCTCTATGGCGCGGGGGTGCTCGGTCAGCTGCTGCTGGGCGTGACCGCCATGCTGAGCCTCGAGGCGGCCTTCATGCTGGTGGCGATGCTGGCGGCGGCCTCGGTATTGCCGCTGGTGCTGCTGCCGCGCGTCTCGCCGCTGATCGAACAGTCCGAGCCCTTGAGTCCGTGGCGGCTGATTCGCATCACGCCGACGGGCGTGTTCGGCTGTCTGGCCTCGGGACTGGTGGTGGCGGTCATCTATAGCCTGCTGCCTCTGGCACTGGGCGATGGCGGCACCCTGAGCACCGCGGAGATCGGTCAGCGCATGGCGCTGGTGATTCTCGGCGGCATGCTGCTGCAGTACCCCATCGGCCGCTGGTCTGACAGCCACGATCGCCAGCAGGTGCTGATCATCCTGTCGATCGCCATCGTCGGCTTCGCCGCCTTGCTGATGGGGCCGGCGCGCGAGGGTATCGCCCAGCTGACGGTGCTGTTCCTGCTCGGCGGCGCCGCCTTCACGCTCTATCCGGTGGCGGTCAGCCACGCCGCCGACCGTGCGCCCGCCGGTGCCCTGGTGCGCATGAGTCAGGGCCTGCTGTTGATCAACGCGGTGGGGTCGACCCTGTCACCGCCGGCGGTATCGCTGCCGATGGCCGAGATGGGCGCGATGCCCGGCATGGCACTGAGTCTGGCGGTGATGGGTGGCGGCATGCTGCTCTTCTTCGTCTGGCGACGCGTGATGCGTCCGGCGCCGCAGCCGTTGGCGCCCTTCGAGACCCATGCCCCGCAGACACCGCTGGGCACCGAGCTTGCGGTCGGGCCTGAACTGGTCGAGGCCGCCGAGGACCACCTGCGTGACGCCGAGGCCGATGACCCGCTGGTCGAGGTCACGCGTGAGCTGGTCGCTGACATGCCGGAGCTGATCACGGATACCTCGCTGGACAGCCTCGAGGAGATCGAGGTCAAGGAGGAACAGGCGCTGCACGACGAGCAGGCCTTGGATGACGAGCAGTCATTGCAGGACGCGCAGCGCCAAGTGCCGCCACGCGATGACACGCCGCTGGCGCGCGACTGAGGGACGCTGGCGCGGCGCTGTCCAGACCTGTCTGGCCGGGCCTTCCCGCCCGGGAATCAGCGTGCGGGATCGACCAGGTTGCCCTGTGAGCTGTTGCGCCGGAACCAGCCGGTGACACTGGCGCGTGCCTGATGCGTCGGCAGCACCTCATGGGGGATCTGCTCGGAGAGGAAGCACACGAAGGTGCCGGCCTCGGGGGTGACGCGTGCCATTTCGCGGCTGTCATCCTCGGGGTCGTAGAGCACGATCTCGCCGCCGCCATCGCGCGGCCAGTCCTCATTGAGATAGAGCACGCTGGAGATCAGGCGATTGCCGCGGCCGCGAAAACTGTCGAGATGCTTCTTGTAGAAGCTGCCGACCGGATAGTGGGCGAAATGGGCCTCATATTCGAACAGCCCCAGATAGAGGGCACGGTTGAGCTCATCCTTGAGCACGTTCATCGCTTCCAGATAGGCGCGCTGGGCGCGTGAATTACGGTCCAGCCAGCGAATCGCGTCGCCGCGGATGTCCGGGCGCAGATCATGCTCGCGTCCGCGCCCGATACCCGCCGCCATCAATTGCTGCCGCGTCTCAAGCTCCGTCAGTTCGTCATTGAGCTGACGGATGACCTGACGCGGCAGGAAGTCGGGGCGCACGCTGTAGCCATGCTCGACCAGTTCATCGATCAGCAGGTTCAGCGCGACAGGGTCCAGCAGTGGGGCGGGTGCAGGTGCAGCGGGCATCAGGCGCTCCGAACGGGAAGTGGCGTGGCATCGTGGGCGAGGAGTTATAGTCCAGTGCCATTGTCGGTGCAATATCGTCGGGGCAATGGCAGCGGTGCAATGCCATCAGGGCGATGCCATCCGGGCGATGACATCAGGGGAATGGCGAGCCGCTCGGCGGGAACACACCTTGTCTGGTTCAGCTGCTCAGGAGCTCAGGAACTCAGGAGTTCAGGGCCTTGAGGTTCAGGGCCGAGGCGGCACCGGGCGCGGCGGCAGATGGCGCAGCGGGGCACCAGGCGGTGGCGCTGCCTTGAGGCTCACGGCATGGCCGAAGCCGATGGCCATCAGTTCGACCAGCATCATCGAGGACAGCCCCCACAGCACCTGGTCGGCCACGCGATAGCTGGGCACGTACCAGGTCTCGTCACCGACGGTGATCACGTCGGTATGCTCGCGCTCGTCCTTGAGCAACATGCTCAGCGGCATCTCGAAGATCTGCTCGATCTCGCCGGGGTCTGCGCGCAGCGGCAGGTCAGCGGGAATGCGCCCGACAAAGGGCGTGACGCGCATGCCGTGCAGGGAAATCACGTCGCTCAGCTGGCCGAAGACCTCCACGGCGCTGGGCGGCAGCGCGACCTCTTCCTCGGCTTCGCGCAGCGCGGTGGCCAACAGATTGCTATCATCGGGTTCGGCCTTGCCGCCGGGGAAGGCCACCTGGCCGGGGTGCTGGCTGAGATGGCTGGCACGCCGCGTCAAAAGCAGCGTCGGTTCGGGACGATCGATCAGCGCGATCAGGACGGCGGCGCGTGGTAGCTGGTGGTCAGTCGCAAGGGGTTGATGTGCTTGCAGGCGTTGGCGCAGGGCTTCTAGCATGTCGTTTCCTCGTAGGCATTCATCATGTGGCGCGAGGGTCCTGGCGGTCAAGGCGACTGCCATGCCGCTGGGCCCACCGCGCAGCGAGGAAGCGGAGACGGGATGTCACTGAAGGGCGCCTTGAGATTTCATGGGAGAGCGAATGAATTATTGCAGTCACTGTGGTGAAACGGTGCGTCTGGCAGTGCCGCAGGGCGATGATCGTCTGCGCTACCTGTGTGATAGCTGCGGCACCATCCATTATCAGAATCCGCGCATCATCGCGGGCACCCTGCCGGTGCGGGATGGCAAGGTGTTGCTCTGTCGGCGTGCCATCGAGCCGCGCCTGGGCTATTGGACCCTGCCGGCCGGCTTCATGGAGAACGCCGAGACCACCAGCGACGCCGCTGCCCGCGAGACGCGGGAAGAAGCCGGCGCCGAGGTCAAGCTGCAGGGGCTCTATACGTTGATCGACCTGCCGCACATCAATCAGGTCTACATGCTGTTTCGGGCCGAGCTGATCAGCGACTACTCGGCGGGCGTCGAGAGTCTCGAGGTGGCGCTGTTCGCCGAGGAGGAGGTCCCCTGGCAGTCGCTGGCCTTCCCGACCATGGAAGTGACGCTGCGCCGCTACTTCGAGGACCGCCGCCACGGCGAGGGTGACGAGCATTTCCCGCTGCATCTCGAGCAGATCGACCTGGAAACCCGCGAGCACTTCTTCAACACCACCTTCCTGCCCGCGAGCTAGATCGTCTGGCCATTGCTGACCTCGCGTGCCTCGTTCTTCGGGGTGCGCGGGGTCAGAACGTTTCCAGTCGCCAGCAATCGAAGGCGACTTCTTCATAGGGGTGGGCGTCGCGCAGCGCCGCCACGGCAGCGGCGATGAGCGAATCGTCACATACCAGCTCTATCTTCAGTTCGGCGACGCGCTCCAGCGTGCCGCAGGCCCCGATATGCGGATTGGCGCTGGCCAGTGGCCGAAACTGGCCGGTGCCGCGTGTCTCGAAGCAGCAGGCCTCGTAGTCGCCGATGCGCCCTGCACCGGTGGCGAAGACGGCTTCCTTGACGTGTTCGGCGTCATTCTCCGGGACGAAGAACGCAAGCTTGTACATCGGATGACTCCTGGCAGAAGGGTGAGAGGGCGCTGTCATCAGGTGGCCCTGATCGACAGGGGTGCGTCAAGCGTGGCAACGGATGCTGGCAGTGCCTGCGTCACGCTCCCGGATGATGGCATAATGCGCGCTGCAACGGCCAAGGACATCGCCATGCTCAAATGGATCAATATCTCACTGCTGCTGCTGCTGGCACTGCTCCAGTATCGGCTGTGGTGGGGCGAAAATGGCATCACCGAATTATTCGATATTCGCGCACGCGTGCAGCAGCTTTCCAAGGAAGATGCGGTGCTGGACAACCGCAATCAGCGACTCGGTGCGGAAGTGGTCGACCTCAAGAATGGTCTGGCGGCCATCGAGGAGCGTGCACGCAATGACCTCGGCATGGTGCGCAAGGACGAGCAGTTCCTGTGGGTGCCCAATGTCGCGGTACCGGAACGCAAGGCGCCATCACCCGATGAAGTGGCGGACGGTGCGCTGGAGGGCAAGGGCCTGGAAGGCGGGCTGCCCAAGGTGATCACGCCATGATGCCGACAGACGCCTCGCGCGAGCCCCGTCTGTGGTATCTGGTGCCGGCCGCCGGCGTGGGCAGTCGCATGCAGGCCGACCGCCCCAAGCAGTATCTGGAGCTGTCGCCCGGCGGCTGCGTGCTGGAGGCGACGCTGGCGACGCTCAAGCGCGCGCTGCCTGAGGCAGGGCTCTGTCTGGTGCTGGGCGCCGATGATGGCTATTTCTCGCCGTCGATGGTGCCGTGGCAGGACTGGCTGCGCGCCGATGGCGGCAGCGAGCGTGCCGACAGCGTGCTGGCGGGTCTGGATTGCCTGAGCCGCCACGCCCATGACGATGACCTCGTGCTGGTGCACGATGTCGCGCGTCCCTGCGTTCGCGAAGCCGATATCCATGCGCTGGTCGCGACCGCTCGTCGCAGTGCCGATGGCGCCATCCTGGCGGCCCCCGCCAGTGACACCATGAAGCGCGCCGCGCCGGCCGGCGACTCCCGCCCGCATGGCGATGGCGATGAAGAGCGTGCGCCGAGCATCGCGCACACCGAATCCCGCGTCGGCCTGTGGCATGCCTTCACGCCGCAGGCCTTCCCGCTGGGCCTGTTGCGACGGGCGCTGCGTGAAGCGCTTGGGGAGAACCCCGCGCTCATCACGGATGAGGCCTCGGCACTGGAGGCCTGTGGCCGTGCCCCCGTGCTGGTCGCCGCCGCCCGCGACAATCTCAAGATCACCCATCCGGAAGACCTCGCCATGGCGCGCCTGCTGCTGGCCGCGCGCGAGGCGCTTCCCGATAGCCCCCGGACGTCTGCCTGACATGACTGAGCAATCTGCAACACCCGCTGCTGCCACTTCCTCTGCGCAATCCGCGACCTCTTCCCCGCAGGCTGGCCATGTGCCGATGGCCCTGCGCATCGGCCACGGCTTTGATGTGCATCGCTTCGGCGATGGCGATCACCTGATGATCGGTGGCGTGAAGATCGCCTACGAGCATGGCTTCGTGGCGCACTCCGACGGTGACGTGCTGCTGCATGCACTGTGTGATGCGCTGCTCGGCGCCTGTGGCATGGGCGATATCGGCAAGCATTTCCCGGACACCGACAGCGAGTGGTCCGGCGCCGATAGCCGTGGCCTGCTGCGCCACGTGATCGGACTGGTCAATGCCGCCGGTTTCGGGGTCGGCAATGTCGATCTCACCGTGATGGCGCAGGCGCCGAAGATGGCGCCGCACATCCAGGCGATGAGGGAAGTGATCGCCGAAGACCTGCGCGTGCCGCTGGCGGTCGTCAACGTCAAGGCCACCACCACCGAGCGGCTCGGTTTCACCGGTCGCAAGGAAGGCATCGCCGCCGAGGCGGTGGTGCTGCTGGGCGCGCTGCCGACCGCGGTCGGAGCCGAGCATGTCTAAAGTGAATGACATGTCTGAGTCGCCCGAGGCGGATGCGCTGTTTGCCGAGGCGCTGACAGCGCTGGACGCCGCGGGCAGCGAGGCGTGGGTCAAGGAAGCCGAATTGATGCAGCGCTGGCCGCATGCGCATGGCGGCCCGCTGGGAGCAGGCGATTTCCGTCACACGCCGGAGGACTTCCGGGTCACCGAGCTGATGGACTTCGTGCCCGAAGGCCACGGCGAGCATCAGTGGCTGTGGGTCGAGAAACGCGGCCTGACCACCGATGACCTGTGCCGTGAACTGGCCAGCCTGTGTGAGGTCGCGCCGCGCGACATCGGCGTGGCCGGTCTCAAGGACAAGCAGGCGATCACCCAGCAGTGGATCTCCGTGTGGTTGCCCGGGCGTGAAGCGCCGCAGGATCTCAGCGATGCGCTGGCCGAGAAGGGCGTCCGCGTGCTGGCCAGCGTGCGTCATCCGCGCAAGCTCAAGCGTGGCGTGCATCGCGGCAACCGCTTCGCGCTGCGTGTCAGTGGTGAGGCCGTTGCGCATCCCGAATTCGAGGTGCGCTGGCAGACGCTGATACGTGATGGTGTGCCCAACTATTTCGGGCCGCAGCGTTTCGGCCATCAGGGACATAATCTCGGCCGGGCACGTGCCGTGCTGGTGCGTGGCTGGCGCAAACGCGATGACCGCAGCGGCATGCTGCTGTCGACCGCGCGCAGCTTCCTGTTCAACGAGGTGCTGGCCGCGCGCCTCAAGGCGAATTGCTGGGCGACGGCGTTGAGCGGTGAGGTGTTTGCGCTCAACGGGACGGGCTCGCGCTTCGTCACCGACGGCAGCGAGTCGGCCGAGACGCTGGCGCAGCGCCTGGCGAGTGGCGATATTCATCCCACTGGCCCGCTGTGGGGCACCGGGCGTGCGGAGGCTCATGCTCAGGTCGCCCAGCTCGAGCAGGTCCTGGCCACGCGTTGGCCGCAGTTGTGCGAGGGGCTCGAGAAGGCAGGCGTCAAGGCGGAGCGTCGTCCGCTGCGCCTGATGCCCGGCAAACCGCGCCTGGAGTGGGATATCACGCCAGAGCAGGCAAAAACCGAAGGCAGCGAGGCCAGTGTCTGGCTTCACTTCGATCTGCCGCGCGGCAGCTTCGCGACGGGCCTGTTGCGTGAGCTGATCGCCCACCCGCTGCTGTAGTGCCGCCAGGCGACATGACGACTATCCGATGATTCGCAAAGGAGTGAGATGATGCGCAGGATTCTGCTTTCCAATGATGATGGCGTGCACGCTCCGGGGCTCAAGGCGCTGCATGACGCGCTGGCCGGGCAGGCACGCATTCGTGTGGTCGCGCCGGACCGTGACCGCTCAGGGGCCAGCAACTCGCTGACGCTGAGTCGGCCGTTGCTGCTGTCCGCGATGGAGAACGGCTTCTACAGCGTCGACGGCACACCCGCGGATTGTGTCTACCTGGGCGTCAATGGGGTCTGGGACGAGAAGCCTGACATCGTGATTTCCGGCATCAACCATGGTGCCAATCTGGGCGATGACGTGCTGTATTCCGGCACCGTGGCGGCGGCGATGGAAGGGCGCTCGCTGGGCATGTCGGCGATCGCGATGTCACTGTGCGGCAAGACCCACTTCGAGACCGCTGGACGCGTTGCGGCGAGCCTCGTCGGCGCGGCCGAGACCTTGGCATTGCCGCCGCGCTCATTGCTCAACGTCAATGTGCCGGATGTGCCGTGGAGCGAGATTCGCGGTTTTCGCGTCACGCGTCAGGGCCACCGTGGCCCGGCGGGCGCCCCGATCGAGGTCAAGGACCCGCGTGGCCGTACCCGCTACTGGATCGCGCTGGCCGGCGATGGCATCGATGATGGCGATGACACCGACTTCGCCGCCATCGCGGCCGGCTATGTGTCCATCACGCCGTTGATGACGGATCTCACCTCCCATGGGGCGCGTCACGATGTGGCGCAGTGGCTCGAGGCGCTGACCTGAGCGATACAGCGCCAGCCAAGGCTCAAGATTTCGCTGTGAAGTCCTCGTTCGAAGGATATGAATCAAGACCATGAAGGACGTGTATCAGAACGCTTTCCCGCTTGCGCAGTCAGACAGCGCAGCGGGAATCGCCGGGCCCTTGCATCTCAGGCGACCGGACACGGCGCAGCTGAGCGGTATCGGCATGACGTCCCAGCGCACGCGAGACCGCATGGTGGCGCGCCTGGAGGACGCCGGCATTCGCGATGAGCGGGTGCTGGAGCTGATGGCCAGTGAGCCGCGTCATCTGTTTCTCGATGAGGCGCTGGCGCACCGTGCCTATGAAGATACCGCGCTGCCGCTGGGGCAGGGGCAGACCCTGTCCCAGCCTTACATGCATGCCCGCATGACCGAGCTTGCCCTGGCGCAAGCGCCGCGCCCGCGCGAGGAGTGTCGGGTGCTGGAGGTCGGCACCGGTTCGGGCTATCAGACATTGCTGCTGGCGCGTCTGTTCGCTCGGGTGTCTTCGCTCGAGCGCATCGCCGTGCTGCACGCCAGGGCCGCTCAACGCCTTGGCTGGTTCGGGCTCGACAATGTCGAGTTGCGCCATGCCGATGGTGGGCATGGCTGGCAGGACGATGACTCGGCATTTGATCTGATCGTGGTGACCGCCTGCGCGCCACATCTGCCGCAGGCGTTGTTGAAGCAGTTGGCCCCGCAGGGGGTGATGATCGTGCCATTGGCCGAGGACGACAGTGATCGTCAGTGGCTGACACGAGTGCGCCACGTCGGCGACACTCAGGATATTCAGCGGTTCGAGGCCGTGCGCTTCGTGCCGTTGCTCGAGGGAGTGATCAGGTGAAACGAGCTTTGAGCGTGTTCTTCAAGGGCGCTGGCATGGGGGCGGCGGATGCCGTGCCCGGGGTATCAGGCGGCACGATTGCCTTCGTGACCGGCATCTATGAAGAATTGATCGAGTCCATCAAGCGCTTCGGCCCCTCCGCCATCGGCGTATGGCGTGAGCAGGGCTTCAAGGCGCTGTGGCAGCATTTGAATCTGGCCTTTCTGCTGCCGCTGGTCGCTGGCATCTTCGCCAGCCTGATCAGCGTGGCGCATCTGGTGACCTGGTTGATGGAGGCGCAGCCGCTGCTGCTCAACGCCTTCTTCTTTGGCCTGGTGGTGTGCTCCGGGGTGGTGGTCGCGCGGCGTATCACCACCTTCCGAATGGGCTATCTGGTGTGGTTGGCGCTGGGGCTGGTGCTGGCCAGCAAGTTGCCCAGCCTGTTGCCTGCCGCCACCGATGCCTCCTGGGTGCTGGTGGTCGGCGGCGCCATCGCCATCAGTGCCATGCTGCTGCCGGGCGTTTCCGGCAGCTTCCTGTTGCTGACCATGGGCCTCTACGGCACGGTGATGACTGGCATCAAGAGCTTCGATCTGCAGCTGATCGTGCTGTTCGGCAGCGGCTGCGCCATCGGGCTATTCACCTTCTCGCGTTTGTTGTCATGGTTGTTTCGTCATCATCACACCGCGACACTGATGCTGCTGACGGGCTTCATTCTCGGCTCGCTGCCGGTATTGTGGCCGTGGCGCACCATCACCGATTATCGTCTGGGACCCAAGGGTGAACAGGTTCCGCTGGATTACCACTTCATGATGCCGGATACCTACACCAGTGTGACCGGTGAGCCTGCCCAGCTGTGGGCGGCACTCGCCCTGATGCTGGCCGGCGTATTGCTTGTCTGGTTTGCCGGAGAGCGCTCCGGCCCGGATGACGACTCCAGCAATTCCCGCAAGGAGCAGGAACATGCGTGACAGGATGGACAAGGGAATCAAACTGACGTTGGCAGGTCTGGCGCTGGGTGCGCTGACAGCCTGCAGCACGGCGACCACTCGCCCGCAGGTTCAGGACCTCAACGCCGGCAATGCGCGTATCACCTCCGACACCTATACCGTTCAGCGCGGTGACACCCTGTATGGCATCTCCTGGCAGAGTGGCCAGGATTTCCGGGATGTGGCGCGCATGAACGGCTTGAATCCGCCCTATACCCTGCAGCCGGGGCAGACGCTGCGACTGGATCCCAACACCCAGCTGCCGGCCAGTGCGGCGGGCTCTTCCGGTGCGAGCGTCGCCTCGAGTGGTGGCGTCGTTGCCACGCCGATGGGCGGGGGCAGCGACAGCTCGATCGCCGGCGGCAGCGAGCTGCCTGACTGGCTGGCGCCGGATGAATCCGCCATGGCTCAGCAGCAACAGCGCACCAGCCAGGCCCAGTCGCTGACGACCGGCTCGGGTGGCGTGTCATCGGCCGCCACCGGTGCCGCGGCGGCTGCCGGGCTGGGGCCTGTCTACCAGGAAGGCAGTGAAGAGGCGCTCGCCGAGACGGCGCGCAACTCAGCCAATGACAGCGCAGAGCAGGCCAGCAGCAGTGCTGCGCAGGCCAGTAGCTCTGCTACACAGACAGCCAGCCAGACGGCCAGCGAGGCAGCTGCCAGTGCGGCCGCCGCCCAGGCCGAGGCGCGCAAGGCTGCCAAGGAAAAGGCCGAGCAAGCCGCCGCTGCCGCCGCAGCAGAGCGTGAGAAAGCGGCCACTAGCGTGAAAAATGAGGCTGCCAAGGTTGAAAAGGGCACCAACGTCGCTGGCGAAACCGCCAAGGCTGCACCGGCCAAGAAGACCTATGTTCCGGTAAAAAACGTTGACTGGCAGTGGCCTACGCAAGGCGAGATCATCGGCAAGTTCGGCGAGTCCGAGAGTGTCACCGGCGGCATTGATATCGCTGGTCAAAAGGGGCAACCTGTCAAGGCAGCAGGGCCGGGAATCGTGGTCTACGCCGGAAGCGGGGTACGTGGTTACGGTAACCTCATCATTCTCAAGCACAACGACCGCTATCTGAGCGCCTACGCCCACAACGACACTCTGCGTGTATCAGAGAACGATGTGATCGACGCCGGACAGGTCATCGCCACTCTGGGAGCCACTGACGCTGAACGTGCGCAGCTGCACTTCGAGATTCGCGAGGATGGGCAGCCCAAGGACCCACTGAAATTCCTGCCTAAACGCTGATTCCCACCGCTGCCACAACAACAAGTTCCTGGCACCAGACCAGAGACAACGGGGTATCGACATGAGCATGCTGGAAAAGGATATCGATCAGGCTGAGGTTGAGTTGTCCCTTGAGGATGTCGAGGAGGACGACGATACGCTTGAGGCAGAAGCGGAAGAGGCGGCATTCGAACGCGCCTTGAATCGTGAAGAGCGCAAGCACTACCAAAGCCTGGATGCGACCCAGATCTACCTCAACGAGATTGGTTTTTCCCCGTTGCTCAAGCCCGAGGAGGAAGTCTACTTCGGGCGTCTGGCACAGGCGGGCGACCCCGCCGGTCGCCAGCGCATGATCGAATCCAACCTGCGTCTGGTGGTCAAGATCGCGCGGCGCTATCTGAACCGTGGCCTGTCGCTGCTCGACCTGATCGAGGAGGGCAATCTGGGGCTGATCCGCGCGGTGGAGAAGTTCGACCCCGAGCGCGGCTTCCGTTTCTCGACCTACGCCACCTGGTGGATTCGCCAGACCATCGAGCGGGCACTGATGAATCAGACGCGCACCATTCGTCTGCCGATTCACGTCGTCAAGGAACTCAACATCTACCTGCGTGCCGCGCGCCAGCTGACCCAGAAACTGGATCATGAGGCCACCGCGGAGGAGATAGCCGACTTCCTCGACAAGCCGGTCGATACCGTCAAGAAGATGCTGGGGCTCAATGAGCGCGTGTCATCCGTCGACTACCCGATGGGCGGCGAGAGCGACAAGCCGCTGATCGAGACCATCGCCGACGAGAATGACACCAGCCCGGAGTCCAGTCTGGTGGATGTCGACGTCAAGGCGCATGTCGATGAGTGGCTGGCGGAACTGACCGAGAAGCAGATGGAAGTGGTGGTGCGCCGCTTCGGGCTGCGCGGTCATGAAGCCGCGACGCTGGAGGAAGTGGGCGAGGAGATCGGTCTGACGCGTGAGCGGGTGCGTCAGATTCAGGTCGAGGCGCTCAAGAAGCTGCGGCGCATGCTCGAGAAGCAGGGGCTGACGCTCGAATCCATCTTTGAATGATGCGCGGGCACAGTCGTCATGGCTGTCGATACCCTGATGCAGGTTGCCAGTGAAAACGGCCCGCTCGTGATTCGAGTGGGCCGTTTTCATATTGTGTCATCATTATTCTGGCAGAGTGGGGGCATTCTGACGCACTGCGCTCGAGTGCAGGGTACCCCATGGCACTGTTGTCAATTTGGAAACGCTGTATCGTGCAATAAAGTTAGCCAACTAACTGGACGCCCAAAAGAGCGACGATTAGACTAAGGCCACTTTTTCCACGACCCGCTTGAGCAGGGCTGAGGCAGTAGTCCAGCCGATGTGTGAGCTACCTTTTACCTTGTCCTGGTGCTTTCGAGGCGCCATGCAGGTCACGACTGTCACTGATCAGGAACAACGCATACATGGCCAACATTCGCATACTGCCACTGGTGCTGGCGATGGGTTTTGCGACCCAGGCTCAGGCTGCCAATCTGCTCGACATCACGCGTGATGCATTGACCCACAACGCCAGCCTGTCCTCCTCTCGCTCGCTCTATCAGAGCGTCGAGGACAATGAGCGTATCGAGCTTGCTGACCTGCTGCCCCAGATCACTGCCACGGGGACCGTGTCGCGTACCGATGTCACCGGCAATTCCCAGAGCGGCACCGAAGGCGATTACACCGACAGCAATATCGTGGTCAACGTCAACCAGCAGCTGTTCGATGCTGCCGACTGGTATGAGCTCGCGACCAGCAAGGACACCACCCGTCAGCAGAAACTGCTGCTGGATTCCGATCAGCAGCAGCTGCTCTATGATGTGGCGTCTGCCTATTTCACCATCCTGAACAATCGTGATGTGCTCGATGCGCGCATCGCTCAGGAAAAGGCCTTCTCCCGCCAGCTGGACCAGGCCAATCAGCAGTTCGAGGTCGGTCTGATCGCGATCACGGATGTGCAGGAAGCCAAGGCATCATTCGATGACGCGCGTGCCCAGCGCATCGCGGCCGAAGCCGATCTCCAGGTCAGCTTCGAGGCCCTGCAGCAGCTGACGGGCCAGCAGTACGATTCCATCGATGGTCTGGAAGAAGATCTGGCGATCGAAGCGCCGGTGCCTGCCAGCCGCGGCAAGTGGGTCGAGATGGCATTGTCCAACAACCCGCTGATCGGTGCTGCCCAGAAGGGTGTCGATGTCGCCAGAGGCGATGTGAAGACCTCCCGCGCAGGCCACCTGCCGGAAGTCGGCGCCTTCGCGACCTACTCCTACGATGAAACCGACATCGATACTGCCGGGGGGTATCAGGAATACAACCAGATCGGTATCCAGGCCTCCCTGCCGATCTATACCGGTGGCCGCACCTCCGCCCAGGTACGTCAGAGCACCCATCTGCTCGAGCAGAGCCAGTACGACCTGCTCGACCAGCAGCGCTCCACCACCCAGAGCGTGCGTTCGCTCTACAGCCAGGTGCGCAGCGACGTCCTGACCGTCAAGGCGCGCAAGCAGGCGATCGTCTCCAGCCGCAGCGCACTGGAAGCGACTCGCTCCGGTTATGAAGTCGGCACCCGTAACATCGTCGACGTGCTGGACGCCGAGCAGGCCCTGTATCAGGCGCTGGCGGACTACGCCTCTTCGCGTTACACCTATGTGCTCGACCTGCTCAACCTGCGTCAGGCGGCAGGTATCATCGATATCAACAGCGTGCGTGACCTCAACGAGAGCCTCAAGGCAGATCGTCAGGTGTCCCTGGTGCTGAATGATGAGAGCTCCGACGAGCTGGAAAACGCGACGCCCTGATCGTCCTGCGCTGGCTGTCGCCACGTGCTGCATGCACCCCCACAGGCCCTGCCTGCGGGGGTGCATGCGTTTTGGGGCATGCGTTTTAGGGCATCAGTGGGTCAGGCCACTGATCGTCATGCATGTGTTCACCAGGCAAGTATTCACCAGGCAAGTGATGGTCAGACAGCAGGGCGCCGAAAAAGCAGCGCGCAAGGGCAGCGCGGCCTCGATGCAGGCGGTTTTGCGGTTGTTTCGGATGAAAATCCTGCATGTGTTTTAGCAGGCAGTGGTTTCTATCGGTAATTTGGGGAAAGTTTGGTGGTTTTCAGCGTGACCTGACGGCGATGATGGAAAATAATTGAGGGGCTTGCTCTGCTGTCTGTCATTTTCACCGATCACCCTGGAGTCCCTTCATGTCCCGCCCACTGCGCGCTGATATTGATCTCGATGCATTGCGTCACAACTATCAGCTGGCCTGCGAGCTGGCGCCGCATTCGCGCGCCCTGGCCGTGATCAAGGCGGACGCCTACGGGCATGGTGCGGTGGCGTGCGCGCAGGCACTGGCGGATCTCGCCCCCGCCTTTGCGGTGGCCACGATTGAAGAGGCGCTGGCGCTGCGGGCGGGCGGCATCTCTCATCCGGTCGTGCTGCTTGAGGGGGTGTTCGAGGCCGCGGAGTACGCCTTGGCGGCCGAGCATGACTTCTGGTGCGCCATCCACAGCGAATGGCAGTTGGCGGCCCTCGAACAGAGTGAGCTTGCGCAGCCCTTGTCCTGCTGGATCAAGTTCGACTCGGGGATGCATCGTCTCGGTTTCACGGCCGAGCAGGTGCTGGACGCCAAGGCGCGCCTCGAGGCGAGTGGCAAGGCGCGTGACCTGCACCTGATGACGCACTTCGCGAGTGCTGACAGCCTGACGCCGGACTACTTCCAGCAGCAGATGGCGGCGGTGACAGCCCTGGCGGCCCAGGCGGAGCTGCCGCTGTGTCTGGCCAACTCACCGGCGACGCTTGCCTGGCCAGAGACGCATGCGGCCTGGAACCGCCCGGGAATCATGCTCTACGGGGCAGACCCGCTGGAAGGCGCCAATGATGCCAGTCGGCGCCTGAAGCCGGTGATGACGCTGTCTTCGGCCATCATCGCCGTGCGTGAGATCGCCATCGGCGAGCCGGTAGGGTACTCGGGGCGCTTCGTGGCGACGCGTCCGACGCGTATCGGTGTCGTCGCCTGCGGTTATGGTGATGGCTATGATCGCCACGCCGTGGATGGTACGCCAGTGCTGGTGGATGGTCAGGAAACGGTGCTGGCCGGCAAGGTGTCGATGGACATGCTGACGGTGGATATCACGGACCTGCCCGAGGCGGGTGTCGGTTCACGTGTGGTGCTGTGGGGCGAGGGGCTTGAGGTCAATCGCGTCGCCGCCAGCTGCGACACCATCAGCTATACACTGCTGACGGGGCTGCTGCCGCGCGTGCCCAGACACTATCATGGCGGCGTTGGCAGTGTGGCGGACGACACGGGTGTCGCGCAGTTGGCCAGCGCTCAGCCGCTGGATACGCACGCCTGACCTGACGGCAAGGCTCGCGCGGTCTACAATGGCCGCCGTTGCCCGTCGAACGAGAGAGTCATGGCCAAGAAGAGCTATCCCGAGAGTTTTGCACACCCCCGCTACTGGCTGACCTGGCTGGGCATCGGTGCCATGAAGGCCTCGGCCTATCTGCCCTGGTGCGCCAAGTTGTGGCTGGGGCGTGGCCTTGGTGAGCTGGCATGGCGCTTCGGCAAGCGTCGTCGTCATATCACCGACACCAACCTCAAGCTGTGCTTTCCCGAGTGGAGCGAGGCGGAGCGCGCGCGTCAGGTACGCAAGACCTTCCACGCCAACGGCATCGGTATCTTCGAGACGGCCACCGGCTGGTGTCGTGATCCTGAGCACATGCGTGATCGCGTGACCTTCAAGGGGCAGGAGCACATGGAGCGCGCCATGGCCCAGGGCAAGGGGGCGCTCATCGTGGGCATCCACTTCTCGACCCTGGATCTGGGCGGCGCACTGCACTCGCTGTTCTTCCCGGCCGATGTCGTCTATCGCCCCCATGACAACCCGCTGTTCGAGCGCTTCATGACCCGTGCGCGCAATCGCATCTTCGGGATCGCCATCGATCGTCACGACCTGCGGGGCGTGGTGCGTCGCATCAAGAGCGGCCATGGCGTGTGGTATTCACCGGATCAGGACTTCGGCCGCGAGGTCAGCGTGTTCGCGCCGTTCTTCGGCATCGATGCCGCCTCCATCAAGCTGACGGCCAAGATCGCCCGCATGACGGGCGCGCCGGTGATGCCCTTGATGTTCCACCGCAATCCGGACAATCGTACCTATACGCTGGAGTATCTGCCGGCGCTGGACAACTTCCCGAGTGGCGATGATGTCGCCGATGCCACGCGCATCAACGCCTTCATCGAAGGGGCGATCCGCAAGCATCCCGAGCAGTATCTGTGGCTGCACCGTCGCTTCAAGACACGTCCCGAGAAAACCGATCCGTCCCTGTACTGAGGTGAACCATGAGCAACGACATCTCTTCTCACGTCACCCTGGCCGAGGTGGAAGCGCGGTTGGCCGCTGGCGATACCTTCGTGCTCAATCAGGTCGCGGAATGGTGCCCGGATTGCACCGAGCGTCAGCGTCCGGCGTTGCCCGCCTTCGAGGCGGCGCTTGCCCGTGGCGGTCTGCCACTGGTGACCCTGTGCGTGCAGCAGACCCGTGGGGTCTATCTCAGCGATGCTCATGCACAGCTGAGTGAGCGCATCGGCGGTGCGGGCTATCCGCGTACCTTGCTGGTTCGCCACGGCCAGCCGGCGAGCCTCGACAGTGGGTTGAACCGCGTCGAGGTGATGAGCGAGCCCGATCTCGTCGCCTACGCCGAGGCCTTGATCGCCGCGCTGTAGACCGTCACCCCTGGCATCGATCATCCGCCGCTGTCAGGGGGATGACGCGAGTGATGCACACAGCAAAGACCCCCGTTCGGCATCTCGCCGAACGGGGGTCTTTGCTGTGTAAAGCGGCACCCGACAAGCAACATCACCTGCCCGAGCTGCATGCGTGCGGTCAACCGAGTGCCGCCTGTCGTGTGCCTATGACAAGACGTGCGGATGACGGAGCAGGCTTTCAACCCATCAGAAGAGCTGAGGCAAATTCTTTTACTGAAGTGCGACATCATGTTGACAAAGCTTTAGTTTATTACCATCTTGGCAATAACGAGTCAGGTGGCTGACACGCCTCCTGATCGCCGCTTTCAGTCGCTTGGAGTGCGCCTGAGGCGTCATCCGTCAGGGGCTGACTCCGCCGCGACAATTCTCACATGACATAAGGAATTGACATGCTCAACTACGCCATCATCTTTCTGATCGTCGCTGTCATTGCCGCCGTACTGGGCTTCGGCGGTATCGCCGGCACCGCAGCGACCATCGCCAAGGTCCTGTTCGTGATCTTCCTGGTGCTGTTCCTGGTGTCCTTCTTCAAGAGCCGCCGCAAGCCGTGAGGCTCTGGCTTCCTGCCACGGATCAGATTGACGGCAACAGGCCGCAAGCCATCACGTGATCGGATAGACGGCTTTGAGACAGTACGGCTTAGAAATAGTAGAGCTCAGAGACAGCAACGCCCGCGACGGTGATCGACCGTCGCGGGCGTTGCTCGTTCAGGCGCTGGCCTTTTTTACCACTGAGGGCTGGGCAGGTTCAGACGATGGTGACCGGCCTGCAGGCCGTGTTCGATGAAGCGACGATCCACCTCGAATTCGGCCTGGGCGAGAATCGCCTCCACCACCTTGTCGGCATGCTGTTGCAGCAGCACCAGATGGCCGTATTGCGCGCCCATCAGCGACAGGGTCTTCAACAGCTCCAGCAGGGCCAGACAGATCGAGAGGTCATCACGGCCATAATGCAGAATCGGCGTGATGGCGCGGTAGAGGAGGCTTGCGAAGGACTCCATCTGCCAGCTGACGCGAACGGCCTTGTGATCATCCACGCAACAGTTGCACAGCGGCACCGACATGCGCTCGCTGAGCAGCTCCGTCAGCTGGTGCATGCACAGCCGTGCCGTGCCGGGGTCATTGATGCCGGGCGACAGCGCCTTGATGGCGACTTCCATCAGCTGGGTCAGGCCGTGCTCGTGCAGGTCCTCGACGGACTCCCCATCCAGATAGCCAAGCGCGGCACGCAGGTTCTTGATCAACTCGGCCTGCTGCTCTTCATCGAGTTCTTCCCCCGCCGTCGCGCCCTCTGGCAGGCCGTTGGGCCACTCGATGCGCATCAAGGGCATGCCGCTGACGATGAAGGCGCCCAGCGCGAAATCCAGATGCACCACCATGTCATGCTTGATGGCCAGCTGGCGCAGCGCCGAGAAGTCGACCTGCTGGATGTAGCCGCGCCGGCGTGCCCGTAGCAGCTGGCACTGGTCGTCGTCACGGCCGACCTCGCGCTCGCAGAAGCCATCGTCACGATTGCGCTGACGCAGGCGCTCCAGCGAGAGGCGGGTGCGGCCGGACAGGCGCCGCGCGACGGCGTTGATCTGCACCGACTGCGAGACCTGATGGATGAAGTAGACGAACATCCCCAGGCAATTGACCATCATCAGCACGCCCAGATAGACCGCCAGCGAGCGCCACAGGGTCGGGGAGTCTCCCGTATTGGGCACCATCAGGTTGACCAGCAGGAACAGCAGGCTGCCCAGGTAGTGGCCGAGTACCAGCTGGTGATGGCGCTCGGTCACCAGGCCCAGCAGCAGCTTGTGGGAGAACTGCGCGCCGGCCTGGGTGAGCACGCTCATCACCATGGTGAAACTGAAGACCATCAGCGAGATCAGGCCGCCGACCAGCGCCGCCAGTAGAGTGCGCGGGGTGTCATGTTGCTTGAAGGTCAGTGCTTCGAAAAAGTCGCTATTGGGCAGCGAGGAAGGGTCCGGCAGCCCGGAGGGCATCACCGAGATCAGTCCCAGCAGGGTATAGACCATGGCCAGCATGCTGGGGAGATAGGCGATGCTGGTGGTCCAGGTTCGCAGCCACATGAGGGGTTGCTGTAGCCAGCGATTCATAGACGATTCCCGAGCGGATGGATTGGCAAGTTCCTGTTATGACGGCTCGCGCCGAGCACTGCAAGTCAGCGTGACGTGCTGGCAGGAGGGGTCAGGGGGTGAGGAGGGGAGGAAAGAAGCAGAACAGGGCTGAACAAGGCGAACAGAGCGGGCAGGCTGGAACGAACAGCAGGGCCCGATGGCAAGACGCCCCCACCGGATGACCGGTGAGGGCGTCTAGCGGCTTGCGTCGATCAGCGTGGCTGACCCCGCCGGCTCATCAGGCGTCGATACGTTTGTACTTCATGCGCTTGGGAGCATCGTTGCCGACACGCGCGTGATAGTCCGCTTCGTACTCGGTATAGCTGCCTTCGAAGAACACCACGTTGGAGTCACCCTCGTAGGCGAGGATGTGGGTCGCGATGCGATCCAGGAACCAGCGGTCGTGCGAGATGACCATCGCGCAGCCCGGGAAGGCCAGCAGGGCCTCTTCCAGTGCACGCAGGGTCTCGATGTCCAGGTCGTTGGACGGCTCATCCAGCAGTAGCACGTTGGCAGCCTGCTTCAGGGTCTGGGCCAGCTGCAGACGGCCACGCTCACCACCGGACAGATCAGACAGACGCTTCTGCTGGTCAGTGCCCTTGAAGTTGAAGCGGCCGACATAGGCGCGCGACGAGACTTCATGGCCATTGATGTTGAGCATGTCCTGACCGCCGGAGACGGCTTCCCAGACGGTCTGATTGTCTTCCAGGCCATCACGCAGCTGCTCGACGTAGGCGACCTTGACGGTCTCGCCCAGCACGACTTCGCCGCTGTCCGGGGTGTCCTTGCCGGTCACCAGCTTGAACAGCGTGGACTTGCCCGCACCGTTGCCGCCGACGATACCGACGATGGCACCCTGGGGGATGGTGAAGGACAGATCATCGAACAGCAGCTTGTCGTCGAAACGCTTGGTGACGTTGTGCAGCTCGATGACCTTGTCGCCCAGGCGCGGTCCCGGCGGAATGTAGATCTCGTTGGTCTCGTTGCGCTTCTGGAAATCACCGGACTGCATTTCCTCGAAGCGGTTGAGACGCGCCTTGCTCTTGGCCTGACGGCCCTTGGGGTTCTGACGAACCCACTCGAGCTCCTGCTGGATGGCCTTGTTGCGCGAGGCTTCCTGCTTGGCTTCCTGCTGCAGGCGAGCGTCCTTCTGCTCGAGCCACGAGGAATAGTTGCCTTCGAAGGGGATGCCCTGGCCACGGTCCAGCTCGAGAATCCAGCCGGCGACGTTGTCGAGGAAGTAGCGGTCGTGGGTGATGGCGACCACGGTGCCGGAGTAGTCGTGCAGGAAGCGTTCCAGCCAGGCGACGGATTCGGCGTCCAGGTGGTTGGTCGGCTCGTCCAGCAGCAGCATGTCCGGGCTCGAGAGCAGCAGACGGCACAGTGCGACACGGCGGCGCTCACCACCGGACAGCACGCCGACATTGGCATCCCACGGCGGCAGGCGCAGTGCTTCGGCGGCCACTTCCAGCTTGCGCTCGAGGTTGTGGGCGTCGGAGGCCTGGATCAGGTCTTCCAGCTTGGCCTGACGCGCGGCGAGGGCGTCGAAATCGGCGTCCGGCTCGGCGTAGGCGGCATAGACTTCATCAAGTTCGGTCTGGGCGTTCTTGATGTGGGCCAGGGATTCTTCCACGCACTCGCGCACGTTCTTGGAATCATCCAGTTCCGGCTCCTGGGGAAGGTAGCCGACATTCAGACCCGGCATGGGACGTGCTTCGCCGTTGTAGTCCTGATCGACGCCGGCCATGATGCGCAGCAGCGAGGACTTGCCCGAGCCGTTGAGACCGAGCACACCGATCTTGGCACCCGGGAAGAAGGACAGCGAGATGTCCTTGAGAATCTCGCGCTTCGGGGGAACGACCTTGCCCACCCGGTTCATGGTATAGACGTATTGCGCCATGGAATCCCAATTTGGTTGGAGAATGGAATGACGCGCAGATGATAGTGCCCGGCGTCACGCTTGGCCAGCCGGGCACCCTGTGCCAGGCGAGCGCGGCGACTCACTGCATGACATTCCCTGTCCTGACGTCGACCCCTTCCATGGCCTGTCCGTTCCCTGGTATCCCTTCCCCTGCACGCCGCTGGCGGCGAGCTTACTCCTCTTCGCTCCAGTCGCTGGCGTCGATCAGATCATCGTCGTCGGCTTCATCGTCCCAGCCTTCGCGGATGGAGCGAGCCAGGGCGCGCTCCTCGAGCAGGGCTTCAAGGCGTTGGCGGGAGTCATTGCGTTGTGGCTTGGCAGGTGCGCTAGAGGGCGACAGCTCGAAGTCCACATCGGTGGGGCTGTCTTCGGCGAGTGCCGTGGCATCGATATCATCGAGGAATTGTTCACGGGCCATGGGCGGACCTCACGATCTTGGAACGACCTACCCGATATCCAGCGCCTGGACTGGCCTGTGATACCGGGCACCGCCAGCGGCGATGCGCCGAAGGCTCTCTGGCTATATACCGCCCGTTGACGAGGATGACAAGCCTTTCGCTCAGCTCGTCAGGGCTTTCGCCAACTGCCACTGGCGAGAGGCCCACAACGACAACGCCCACCGGTGGGGTGGGCGTTGATGGTGCCATGCGGCATCTGATCTTCAGTGACTGCTCTTCAGTGACCGTTCTTCACTCAGCGGCCTTGAGCGTCCGGCGCTCAATTGGACTCGCTGGGATGCTCCGCGCGCAGGCGTTCCAGCTCTTCCTTGGCGTTCATCAGGCCGGTGACATCCTTCTGGACGCCAACGAAATACTGCAGGTTGTCATGCTCATCGAAGACCGGTGTCATGGAAAGTTCATTCCAGAACAGGCTGCCATCCTTGCGATAGTTGCGCAGTATCTCGCGGCACGGGCGCTTGTCGCGCAGCGCGGCACGGATGTTGTCCAGCTGCGGCTGATCGCGGTCATCATTCTGCAGGAAGCGGCAATCGCGGTAGAGAATCTCGTCGGCGCTGTAACCGGTGAGGCGCTCGAAGCCCTGATTCACGTAGATCAGGATGTTCTCATCGCCTTCCTGTTCCGCCACCACGATGCCATCGTCCGAGGCATTCACGACTCTCTCGAGCAGCTCGGGGCTGATCATGTGGGGTCTTTTCATCTGACTCTGATCCTTGCGGCTTAAGAACCCGGCCATGAAGACCGAGCCCGAGAGTACGGGTATAGGGTGCCTGTCCGTGTGCCCGGACATTCCAGCACCATGATCGGTTTCACTATGGCGGGGAGACGCGGCTTATGCAATCGCAGCCGCTAATGTGACAGGGCCCGACATCGTTGTCAGGCCCTGTCAGCGTGAGAGTCGATCAGCTAGAAAGGGGGAAGGGGAGTAACAGGGGAGCCGTCACGCCCGCCCCGGCATGCTCAGTCGTCCTCCACCTCTGGCAGGCGCTGCGCGCAGAGCGCGGCACAGGCCGCGACGACCGCCAGAATCATCAGCAACCATTCACTGCCCAACCACTGGGCGAGCCCGCCGATCAACAACCCCAGCACCAGCATCAGCACGCCGGTCAGGGTGTTGGAGAGCGCGACGTAGAGGGCGCGATTGTCAGAGGTAGCGAGATCGACCACGTAGGTCTTGCGTCCCAGGCGGATACCGGCGTGGGCGATCACCAGCAGCCCGTAGACCAGTGCGTAGCTCCAGATGTTGTCGGCCAGCGCCAGTGGCCACCAGGCCATGCTGCCGGCCAGGGCGCAGCAGACGGCGGCGCCGGCCCCTGCGTTGCGCATCACGCGGCGACTGGAGGTGTCGGCCAGCCTGCCCCAGATGGGGCTGGCCAGCATGCCGGCCAGTCCTGATACCACCACCAGCACGCCCAGTCCGCCCAGGCTCTCACCGCTCTGCTGCTGGCCGAGCAAGGCGATATACGGCAGTGCCAGCGCGCTTGAGAGCAGCAGGGCGCGCGCCAGATTGAAGTTGCGGAAGGCGGCGTCATGCTTGAGCTGGATGACCCCGTCACGCACTGTCTCCCAGGCATTGGCGCCGCCGCTGGTGGCACCGCTGTCCTCGCGGATCATGGCGGCGCACAGGGCATTGAGTGTCCAGCCCAGCGCCGCGATGGCCATCAGTATCGCCAGCACCTGCTGACCGGGCTGCTCGCCCAGCAGCATCAAGGCGACACCAGCCAGCAGGGTCATCGCCCCCGCCACACTGCCACTCCAGCCCATCAGGCGCCCGCGGCGCTTCTTGGCGATGGTCTTGCCCAGCACGTCCTTGGTGGCGATGGAGGCCACCCCGCGCCCGAGCGACAGCAGGATCAACAGGATCAGTACCAGGCTGCCCGCGAGGGTGCCATCGAGTCCGTGACGCGTGGCGAAGTTGCCCTCGGCAAGCAGGCTGATCATCACCAGCCCCAGTGCCATCAAGGCCTGGATGGAGGCCCCGGCGACCCACACCCACTTGCGTTGCGGCAGTGGACGAATGAAGCCTGCCACCAGCAGCTGAGGCAGCAGGGCGCCCGCCTCGCGAATCGGCACCAGCAGCCCCACCATCCACACCGGCGCCCCGATCAACCCCAATAGCCACGGCAGTACCAGCCGCGCACTGGCCATCTCGTCGGCCAGCTTGGTACCCAGCGAGGCCAGCAGGTGACGCCAGAAATTGCCGGGTTGCTGGTGGCAGGCATCCTCGGAGATGTCCTTGCACATGCGCGAATCTTCATCGCCGGTCATGCGCTCGAAGAAGCGACTCTGACCGCTGCCCGACGGCCTCTCGTGGGCTTTGTCTGCAGACTCCCGCTCAGTCTCGCGGTCTTGAGCGTCTGACGGTGAGGAGGCCTCGGTAGAGGAAGACAGGGGTGACATGTGGCCAGGGCTCCGCTATCGGCGTCGTGTACGGGAAGTCGTGATGCAGATCACGCCCGTGCTGCCGGTTGAAGAAGGATCGATCGCAGTGCGACGTCACTGAAGGAATGACTGCGCCGAGTATAGTTTATGTACAGTTTGTGTGTAGGTTTTTGGTGTTGACCATTGCGCGACAGTGCAGTGAAGTGATCATTACATCATTGATTGGAGTAGGCACCACCATGGATCAGGCATCCACGCTGAAAGTCCGGATTCACTACTGCACCGGCTGCAACTGGCTGTTGCGAGCGGCCTGGTATGCACAGGAACTGCTGTCCACCTTCGGAGAAGACCTCGGTGAGGTGGCCTTGGCGCCGAGTCACGGCGGCCATTTCGAGGTGCTGTGCCAGGCCACTCCTGATTCGGAGTGGCTGGTACTGTGGGAGCGCAAGCGCGACGGCGGCTTCCCCGACAGTCGTGATCTCAAGCAGCGCGTGCGTGATGTCCTCGACCCTGAGCGCGATCTGGGCCATATCGACCGCGCCAGTCGTGAGCAGGGCTCGTAAGCAGCGCTTGTAAGTAGCGCTCATAAGCAGCTCCGCTACGCCATGGGCGCGCTCACCACCACTTCTTACGCTTGAGCAGCCACATCTGCATCGCGACCACGCCCAGCGTGATGCCGACGAAGGCAGCGAAGCCCCACTGGCTGTCGCTGCCCGGTATGCCGCCGACGTTGACCCCCAGCAGCCCGGTGAGAAAGCCCAGCGGCAGGAAGACGGCGGTGATGACCGACAACAGATACATGCGCTGGTTGAGCTGCTCGTTGTGCTCGCTCATGCGCTGTTCATGGATGATCAGCGCGCGTTCCTGCATGGCCTGGAAATCCTCCACGTAGCGCGACAGCTGGTTGGCGATCTCGCGCAGGTCCAGACGCGCCTGTTCATCGATCCACAACGGCCCCTGGGAGAGTTGTGCCAAGCAGTCGCGCTGTGGCCCCATGAAGCGTCGCAGGGTGATCAGGGGGCGCCGCAGGCGGGTAATGTCATCGGGGTCGATCTCGACATCATTGAGCTGGTCTTCCTCGATGATGGCGAGCTGCTCATCGAGGCGATGGCTGAGCTCCGCCACGCGATCGACCAGCGCATCGCTGATCATCGCCAACAGCCAGGAGATGCTTTCCGCGCCCTGGCCGGCTTCCAGTTGCTCACGCACCTGAGTGATCGACTGGAACGGCCGGCGGCGTAGGGTGATCAGGCGGGTCGGGCTCATCCACAGGCGCAGTGACAGCAGGTCCTCCGGCGCGGCGCCGGGATTGAGGTTGATGCCGCGCAGCGTGGTGACCATGCCGCCGCCGAAGCGCGCCACGCGCGGGCGGGTGTCCAGCTCGGTCAGGGCCTCGATGCTCGGCTCATCCAGCCGGGCAAGGTCGTCCAGGTAATCATTGACGTCGCCGCGGGTGTAATCGAGGTGCATCCAGATCAGCGCTTCTGGGTCCTGCCATTGCTCGCGCAGGCTGTCGTCATCGAGCAGGCTGGCGCCGCCCTTGCCATCCAGGCGATAGGCGCTGACCAGTGCCGTGGTCGGGGCATCTTCCGCAAAGGGCGCAGGTGTCGGCGCGGCTTGCGGATCAGTGGCATCAGTCATTCACGAAATTCCTTTTTGGTGGCGCGGCTTGCAGCAGCGGGCAGGGCACGCGATGCTCGAATGTCAGGCCGTGGGCATTGTCGCTGCCATCGCCATGATACTCATCGCCAGGAAGGCGATACCCGAAATGCGAGGAAGGATGCCATGAGTCAGGATAGGGAAGCCATGCTCTACGGTCTGGGCGCCGTGGCCCTGTGGTCGACGGTGGCGACCGCCTTCAAGCTGGCGCTTGAGCAGATGTCGCCGCTGGAGCTGGTATGGCTGGCGGCACTGGTGTCGTGGCTCTTGATCGGCGTGCTGATGTGGCGTCAGGGCAAGCTGCGCGAAGCGCTCACCACCGGCTGGCGGGGCGGCTGGCGTACGGCACTCTGGGCCGGGTTGATGAATCCGGTCGGCTACTATCTGGTGCTGTTCGGCGCCTACGCGCGGCTGCCGGGCCAGGAGGCGATGGCGCTCAATTACACCTGGGCGCTGGCGATGGCGTTTCTCGCCGTGCCGATTCTCGCGCAGCGCCTGACGCGCATCGATGTCGCGGCGGGGCTGATCGCCTACGCCGGTGTGTGGACCATCGCCACGCGTGGCGAGATATTCGATGTCGCCTTCGCCGACCCGCTGGGCGTCGGGCTGGCGCTGGGCTCGACCCTGCTGTGGGCGCTCTACTGGTTGCTCAATGCGCGTGATCCGCGCGCACCGCTGGTCGCCCAGTGGCAGAACTTCAGCATCGCCTTGCCGGTGCTGACGCTGCTGGTGGCCTTCGGGCCGGGCTTTGGCAACTTCATCGGCGCCAGCGCCAACCCCCAGGCGCTGACGGCGGGCATCTATGTCGGCCTGTGCGAGATGGGTATCGCCTTCGTGCTCTGGCAGCTGGCGGTGCACAAGGTGTCGCGCACCGCCAAGGTCTCCAACCTGATCTTCCTGTCGCCGCCCATCTCATTGACGCTGCTGCACTTCATCGTCGGCGAGCCGATTCTGACCTCGACGCTGGCGGGGCTGGTGCTGATTCTGGCCGGACTCGGCCTGCAGCAGCTGCAGAAGGCGCCGGCTGAGCTGTCACAATCGACCTGAGCGAGCCGTGCCGTCAGCGCACCGCCCGCCACTCGCTCGTCAGTCGTCGGGCAGGATGAGGCGATCGGCATCCACCACGATCAGCGGGTCCGGGGTGCCGATCATCTTCTTGTCCTTGCCGGGGTAGTCGAGCTGACTGAGCACATGGCGTAGCGCGCCGATACGGGCCCGGCGCTTGTCGTCGGAGCGGATCAGCGTCCAGGGCGCATGATCGCTGTGCGTGCGCGCGAACATCGCCTCGGCGGCATCGGTGTACTCATCCCATTTCTTCTGCGCCACGGCGTCCATCGGTGACAGCTTCCAGTGGGTCAACGGGTCGGCGGCGCGCTTGGCGAAGCGGATCGATTGCTCCTCGCGGGATACCGAGAAGTACAGCTTGACCAGGTGCAGACCATCCTCGACCCACAGGCGCTCCTGCTGGGGCACCTGCACCAGAAAGCGTTCGACTTCCTCCAGCGTGGCGAAGCCCATCACCGCCTCGACCCCCGCGCGGTTGTACCAGCTGCGATCGAACAGCACGATTTCGCCACTGGTGGGGAAGCGCGAGACGTAGCGCTGGAAATACCACTGACCCTTTTCCGTCTCGTTGGGCTTGTCGAGGGCGACGATGCGCGCGAAACGTGGATTGAGATACTCCATGAAGCGCTTGATGGTGCCGCCCTTGCCGGCGGCGTCACGCCCCTCGAACACGATGGCCAGGCGTCCGCCACTGTCGCGCAGCCAATGCTGCACCTTGAGCAGCTCGATCTGCAGCGCGCGCTTCTCAGCCTCATAGACCTTGCGCTTGAGGCGCTCGTCGTAGGGGTAGGCGTCACTGGAGACCGGCCCCAGCGTCATGCGCGGGGCATCGCCAGTGGCGTGCTTCTTGCTGGCCTTGCCCTTGGCGTCCTTGCGCTTGGCATCCCTGGCCTTCGAATGCGCCTTGCCGGCATCCGCCTTCCTGTTGTTGGATTTACTCATGGCAGTACTCCCTGTGAGGATGGGGCCTGGCCTCGACGACCGACGGCCCGGGCTGATGACGTCAGCGCTGCAAGGCCTCATGGCCCAGGCGGCCTGCCTGACAGGCACTGATCAGGCAGGCGCGGATTGTCATCTCGCGGCAAGGTAGGCGCATGCAAGCTGTCGTGATATGCGCCGCGCCTGATATGGATCAATCCGCTGATGCCGTGTGTTGCGCCAGTGGCGCGAGTGTCGGCCAGATGGTGTCGAGCAGTTGCGGTTGCGCCTTGGCGGTGGGGTGAATGCGGTCCTGCTGCATCAGCTTCTCGCTGGCCGGGGCCGTGGCGATGCCCTCGAGGATGAAGGGCACCAGCGGCACGGAATATTCGTCGGCCAGATCCCGATAGACCTGACGGAAGGCATCGGTGTAGGCCGGGCCGTAATTGGGCGGAATCTCGATGCCGAGCAGCACGGGCTGGGCATCAGCGTCCTCCACGGCCTCGATCATGCTGGCCAGATTGGCCTGCATGCGGGCGGGGGGCAGGCCACGCAGGCCGTCGTTGCCGCCCAGTTCGATCATCACCAGTGAAGGGTCGTGTCGCTCGAGGAGTGCCGGCAGACGGTTGAGGCCGCCTTCGGTCGTGTCGCCGCTGATGCTGGCATTGATGACCTCAGGCGCATCGCTGCCCAGGTTGTCCTCGAGGCGCTCGTCGAGCAGCGCGACCCAGCCCTGACTGCTGTCGATGCCGTAACCGGCCGAGATGGAGTCACCGACCACCAGCCAGGGGGCCGGCGCATCGGCCAGCGCCACCTGGGGCGTCAGCACGGCCACGAGGCTCAGTGCCGTACTGGCGAGGGCATTGCGCAGTCGCTTGAGTCCCGGCGTGCCGGGGGCTTTGCCATCGCTCGCCAGGCACTGGGTGTCACGGCGATTCACTAGCCATTTCTGCATTCATCATCTCCATCATCTGCACACTATTCATACCCGTTTCGGGGTCTGGAGTTCGTGCCCACCCCGTTCTCTACCATAAGCGAGCAGACACGATGTCACATAACGCCTCCATTAACGACGCGACGCATGCGTCGGATCAAACCTCGTCAGACACGCAGGCCAGCGCAACGCCTGCGCCGGTGCTGGAAGTGAGCGGGCTGGCGCAGCGGGTGACCAGTGGCGAAGGGCGCCTGACCATCCTCGAGGACCTGGAGCTTGCCGTGCAGGCCGGTGAGAGCGTCGCCATCATTGGGGCCAGCGGTTCCGGCAAGTCGACGCTGCTGGGCCTGCTGGCGGGGCTGGACAGCCCGAGCGAGGGCGATATTCGCCTGTTCGGAAGCTCGCTTGCGGGGCTTGATGAGGATGGCCGTGCGGCGCTGCGCGCGGGGCAGGTCGGCTTCGTGTTCCAGAACTTCCAGCTGTTGCCGACGCTGACGGCGCTGGAGAACGTGCTGATGCCGCTGGAGCTGGCCCCGCAGGGCGATATCGAGGCGCAGGCACGTGACTGGCTGACGCGGGTCGGGCTGGGAGAGCGACTCGATCACCTGCCGCGCCATCTGTCCGGCGGCGAGCAGCAGCGCGTGGCCATCGCACGCGCCTTTGTCGCGGGGCCGGGGCTGGTGTTCGCCGATGAGCCGACCGGCAATCTGGATACCGCCACCGGCGAGCGCATCGCGGAGCTGCTGTTCACCCTCAACCGTGAGCGGGGCACCACGCTGATTCTGGTCACCCATGATCTGACGTTGGCCAGGCGTTGTGATCGCTGCCTGAATCTCGAGGCCGGCAAACTGGTGGAGTGGAAGGATGAGGCGAGTGCGCCGGCCGTGGCGACGCCACAAGGAGGCGACGATGTCTGAGTCCCG
Organism: Cobetia sp. 2AS; assembly: GCF_029846355.1. Taxonomy (NCBI): domain Bacteria; kingdom Pseudomonadati; phylum Pseudomonadota; class Gammaproteobacteria; order Oceanospirillales; family Halomonadaceae; genus Cobetia; species Cobetia sp. 2AS. The sequence continues at coordinate 14,538 of NZ_JARWKQ010000004.1, read as the reverse complement.
GGTGTCTGACCGCGCGGCGACATCTTCCGCCAACGCGCAGCGCCCGCGTGGGGCGCGCCTGCCGCTGGCGCTGCGTGGCCTGCTGCGCGACCTGCGCGCCAGTGATGTGCGCGCGCTCTTTCTGGCACTGATGCTGGCGGTCGCCGCGACCACCATGATCGGCTTCTTCCTGGATCGTCTCGACCGTGGTCTCAATCGCCAGGCGAGCCAGCTGCTCGGCGGGGACCTGGTACTGGAGTCCAGCAACCCGCTGGACCCGCGCTTCGCCGAGGCCTTCCGCGCAGCGGGGCTTGAGATGTCGCCGCAGCTGGGCATGGTCTCGATGGCCTCGCACGGCGACAGCTTCGTGCTGTCGAGTCTCAAGGCGGTGTCGCCGGGCTATCCGCTCGCCGGCCGGGTGGAACTGGAGTCGGATGCCTCGGGCGAGGAGGCTCAGGCGCCAGGCACCAGTTCACGCGCGGAGATTCCGCCGCCGGGCGAGGCGTGGATCGTGCCGCGCCTCGCCATGGCGCTGTCGGCCGAGGTCGGCGATACCCTGACGGTCGGGCGCAAGCAGCTGACCATCAGTGGCCTGATCACGCGTGAGCCTGATCAGCAGGGTGGCTTTTCCGAGTTCAGTCCGCGCCTGATGTTCAACATGCAAGATCTCGACGCCACTGGTCTGATCCAGCCCGGCTCGCGGATGGAATATCGCCTGCTGGCGGCGGGCGACCCGGCGGCGGTGCAGCAGGCACGTGATGCCATCGCGCCGCTGCTGGCGAGTGCTGACAACGCCGAGGTGCGGCTCAAGGACGTGCGCGAAGACCGCCCGCGTCTGGGGCGCTCACTGGAGCGTGCCGACAAGTATCTGAGTCTGGCCGGGCTGGTGGCGGTGCTGCTGGCCGGGGTCGCGGTGGCGATGTCGACGCGCCGCTATGTGGAGCGTCATCTGGATAGCGCCGCGCTGTGGCGCTGCTTCGGTGCCTCTCAGCGTCAGTTGTCACGGCTGTTCGCGGCCCAGCTCGGCTGGTTGGCCCTGTTGGCAAGTACCGGAGGGGCGGTGCTGGGCCTGTTGGGGCAGATGGGGCTGGTGGCGCTGCTGGAGCGCTTCCTGCCGCTGGAGCTGCCCGCGCCGGGGCCGCTGCCGCTGGCGTTGGGGATTCTGACGGCGCTGGCGGTGCTGGTCGGCTTCGCCGGCCCGATGCTGCTGCGTCTGCGTCAGGTCAGCGCGCTCAAGGTGCTGCGGCGTGAGCTGGCCCCGCTGCCTGCCTCGGCGTGGGTGGTGGTGGCGATCGCCAGTCTGGTGTTCGGCGCCCTGATGTGGCTTTACTCGGGCGATCTCATGCTGGCGGCCGGCCTGCTGGTCGGTGGCATCATCGCGCTGGGCCTGTTGATGGTGGTGGGGCAGCTGCTGCTGTCGCTGATGCTCAAGGTAGTGGCCCGCATGCGCGGTCAGGGCGGCTGGAGCCGGCCGATTCGCCTCGCCGGCGGCATGCTGGCCAGGCGGCGCGGTGCCAGCCTCGGTCAACTGGTCGCCTTTGCCGTGACCTTCGCGGCGATGGCGTTGATCGCGCTGGTACGCGGTGACCTGATCACCCGCTGGCAGGCGCAGATTCCGACCGATGCGCCCAATCACTTCGCGATCAATATCCAGCCTGGAGAGCAGCAGGCCTTCGGCGAGCAGCTGACCGCGATGGTGGATGAGCAGGCCGGCGACAGCCAGAGCGAGCTCTACCCGATGGTGCGTGGACGTATCACGGCGCTCAAGGGCGAATCCCTGCTGGGACGCACCCAGCAGCGTCTGCAGGCAGCCCAGTCGGATCAGCCGGCGGCAGGCGGCATGCAGGAAGGGCGTAGTGACGAGGGGGATGGCGAGCAGCAGGGCGTCCCGCAGCGTGAGCTAAACCTGACCTGGCATCATGATCTGCCGGACCACAACCGCCTGTCGGCGGGCGAGTGGGCACCGATCAGTGACTTCGCCGATGCAGACAGCGAGACGCGCCGCCGCCTCGCCGCCGCGCAGGGCGTGCCGGTGTCGATGGAGGAGGAGCTTGCCGAGCGCATGGGGCTGGTCATCGGTGACAGCCTGTCGTTCACCATCGGCAGCGAGACCGTCAAGGCGCAGGTGGTCAATCTGCGCCATGTCGACTGGGACAGTTTCCTGCCCAACTTCTACGTCATCTTCCCGCCCGGTGCGCTCGAGAGCTTCGCCCACAGCTACATGACGGCGTTTCATCTCGAGGATGAGCGCAAGCTGGCGCCGCTGGTGCGCGACTACCCCAGCGTGTCGTTGATCAATATCGACGCCATTCTGACCCGTGTGCAGGAGCTGATTGCCCAGGTGTCGCGCGCGGTGGAGCTGATTCTGGGGCTGGTGCTGCTGGCGGGGGCCAGCGTGCTCTACGCGGCGCTGGTGGCCAGTCGTCCGGCACGTGAGCACGAAGGCGCGCTGTACAAGGTGTTCGGCGCCGGTCAGGGGCTGCTGGCACGCCTGCAGGCCGCTGAGTTCGTGCTGCTCGGTCTGCTCAGTGGGCTGCTGGCGGCGATGCTCGCCGAAGGCGCGGCGGTCGGACTCTATTCCGGCTGGCTGGGGCTGCCGGTGGTGCTGCATCCGTGGCTGTGGGTGCTGCTGCCGCTGGCGGGTGGTGTGCTGATCGGCGGGCTGGGCTTCTGGCTGTCACGAGAAGTGAGGCGCCAGCCGCCGATGGCGGGGCTGCGCGCCCTGCAGTGAGCGCCATCAGGCCTCGTCATCGCAGCGCTGGATGATGACGCCTGACGACCTCAACCTGCGGCCTCATGATCGTTGTCTCGGTCATGGGGCCGTCTTGCGTTAACAATGATGCTGATTCATGTGAATCGGACCGCTGGCTGAGGTATCATGCTGGTCCTGATCTTACCCCCAGATGGCGAGCCGGCCGCGCCGGAATTCGCTGTCGTCATCACCCTTCAGGCGAGGACACCCGATGTTCACCCGTGACATGCAGATTGCCGGTTTTGATGATGCGCTCCTGAGCGCCATGGACGACGAAGTCGTTCGCCAGGAAGCTCACATCGAGCTGATCGCCTCCGAGAACTACGCCAGCCCCCGCGTCATCCAGGCGCAAGGCTCCCAGCTGACCAACAAGTACGCGGAAGGCTACCCGGGCAAGCGTTACTACGGCGGTTGCGAGTTCGTCGACAAGGTCGAGCAGCTGGCCATCGATCGTGCCTGCGAACTGTTCGGTGCTACCTACGCCAACGTTCAGCCGCACGCCGGTTCCCAGGCCAACAGTGCCGTCTTCCAGGCGCTGGTCTCGCCGGGCGACACCATTCTGGGCATGAGCCTGGACGCGGGTGGTCACCTGACTCACGGTGCACGTCCGAACTTCTCCGGCAAGCACTACAACGCCGTGCAGTACGGTCTGGGCGAGAACGGCCTGATCGACTACGCCGAAGTCGCGCGTCTGGCGCGTGAGCACAAGCCGAAGATGATCATCGCCGGCTTCTCCGCCTACTCCCAGATCATCGACTGGGCCGAGTTCCGCAAGATCGCCGACGAAGTGGGTGCCTACCTGCTGGTCGATATGGCGCACGTGGCCGGTCTTGTCGCCGCTGGCGTCTACCCGAGCCCGCTGCCCCACGCCCACGTCGTCACCACCACCACGCACAAGACCCTGCGCGGTCCGCGTGGCGGCCTGATCCTGTCCGCCGAAGGCGATGCCGACATCGAGAAGAAGCTGAACTCCGCTGTCTTCCCGGGTGGCCAGGGCGGCCCGCTGATGCACGTCATCGCGGCCAAGGCGGTCTGCTTCAAGGAAGCGATGGACCCGGCCTTCACCACTTACCAGAAGCAAGTGGTCAAGAACGCCAAGGCGATGGCGTCCGTGTTCCTGGAGCGCGGCTTCGAAGTCGTCTCCGGCGGCACCGAAGACCACCTGTTCCTGCTGTCTCTGGTCAAGCAGGGCCTGACCGGCAAGGACGCTGACGCTGCGCTGGGCCGTGCCCACATCACCGTCAACAAGAACGCCGTACCGGGTGACCCGCAGTCGCCGTTCGTCACCTCCGGTCTGCGTATCGGTACCCCGGCCGTCACCACGCGTGGCTTCCAGGAGCAGGAGTGTCTGGAACTGGCCGGCTGGATCTGCGATATCCTCGATGCGATGGTCGCCGGCGATTCCGCCGCTGCCGAAGCCGAGGTGCAGGCCAAGGTCTCCGCCGTCTGTGCACGTCTGCCGGTCTACGCCTGAGGCGTGACGAGGTGCCAGCCCGGCTGGCCTTCACTGCAGGAGTGCTGACAGTGGCATAACGCTGTCATGCACCAGACAAGAAACGCCTGTCGCGCAAGCGGCAGGCGTTTTTTTGTGCCCGCACCACGGCCAGCCGAGGCCGAGTGGCGTGGTGCACAGCGGGGTGGGAGAGTGGTCAACCAGCGCTCAGAAAGATCAGCCTGTGCCTGGGAGCGGACGCGCTACGCTATTCTCGATGCCGGACACACTCTGCTCATCTTCGTGCAAGGAGGCTTTCATGGCCGTCATGCAGCACCATGCCTTTCTGATCCTGGTCGAGAACAGCGGCAATACCTCACTGAGCAGCCAGGGCAGCGGCGAGGTTCGCATTTCCGTCGCCACGCTGGGGACGCTGAGAGCCGCCGAGCGGTTGGTCAGTGAGCTGGTCGCCCAGGGCGTCAGCAGATCGAGCTGTCGGCCAGCTTCGGCGCGGCAGGCGAGGAAGCGCTGAGAACGGTGGTCGCGGACAGCGGTGCCGAGCGTACGGTGTCGATCGGCCGCGTGCGATTCACGGCCTGACGCCAGCACACGGGGAAATTGCCAGTACCTGAATAGCCCTTTCGCAACAGAGAGTTGCGTAAAGGTGTGACCAAAGTCGGGTCTCACCCTTGGTCTAGGGTGTCTTGTTGGCATGTCTGACATGGGCTATTCCTTGACGGACAAGAGCGCGCCGCGATGCATCCCGTGAAGGATGTGCGCGAGCTACAAATGACGCGCCACGCCATCAAGGAACGTTCGATCATGACCACGCCTCCCACGAGTGCCGCTGGCGGCAGCCCGCGTGCCAATGCCTCTTCTGGAAGGTCTGCCTCAGCCGGCGAGACCTCGACCACGCGTGTCGATGTCGCCGAATGGCTGGCGCAGGCCATCTTCGAGAATCGCTACCCGCCGGGCAGCCTGATTCCTCGTGAGCTGGACCTGTGCGATCAGCACGCCCAGAGCCGCGCCACCGTGCGCACCGCGATCCAGAGCCTGGTCAATGCCGGGATTCTCACCCGCACCACCGGCCAGGGCACCCGCGTCAATCCGCTCAGCGAGTGGCATCTGCTCGATCCGCGCGTGACCGGCTGGATGACGCGCTACGCGATGCCGCATCCGCAGCTGGCGCGGGACATCTACGCCTTCCGTATCTCCATCGAACCCTTCGTCGCCGCCCTGGCGGCCACCGAGGCCACCGCCCAGGACCTGTCCGCCATCGAGCAGGCCTACGACGGCATGGCCGCAGCGGTGCATGGCGGCAGCGCCATGGAGGAGTTCGACTGCGCCGATATCGCCTTCCACGACGCCATCTTCGCCGCGACCCACAACGTCATCTGGGCGCAGCTTGGCCATGTGCTCAAGCCGTCGATCAGCCTGCTGGTGGCGACTTCCAATCACAATGCCTCGGAGCTGGGTGACAGCCTCGGCCGCCATCGCGCGGTGATGGAGGCGATTCGTCTGCGCCAGCCCGATGCCGCCCACGCCGCGACCCTGCATGTGCTGGACCGCACCGGCCAGGACCTCGGGCTTGCCATGCCTGCGGCCTCTGAAGGCAGCCATCCCGCCGGGCGCGCCCAGGAACCGCTGGAGCTGCTGCGCCGCTTCGGCCAGCTGCCCAGCCTGTCTGCACCGCTATCAAGCGAGTGAACGGCACCTCGTGGCGTTTCGCCACGCCGAGAAGTGCCTGCACGTCTTCCACTGACCCTAGAACGTCATAACAACAAGCCAGGAGTTTCACCATGCCGCGTTCCACTATCTCGCCGCGCACCACTATCTCGCCGCTCACCACTACCTCGCCGCTCACCACTGTCGCTCCCGCCCGTGTCACGCTCAAGGCGCTGGCCCTGTCCACCGCCGTGGCCGCCACGCTGATCGCCACACCGAGCTGGGCCGCCGAGTACGAATGGACCTTCCAGACCTCCGAGACGGCCGGGGAGCCGCAGTTCGAGGTCAAGAAGGCCTGGGCCGACAGCATCAAGACCATGTCGGATGGCCGCATCGCCATCGAGATCCTGCCGGTCAATGCCGTGGTGCAGGCCAACCAGACGCTGGATGCCGTCAGCGCCGGCATCCTGCAGGGCCACCTGACCGATCCATCCTACTTCTCAGGCCAGAATCCGGCCTTCGGCATGCTGGGCAATCTGGTGGGGGCCTGGGGTGACCCGCTGGAATATCTCGAGTACATGCAGCACGGCGGCGGTGAGGAGCTCTACAACGAGCTGGTCGAGCCCTACGGCGTGCACCTGATCGGCGCGGGCGCCACCGGGCTTGAGTCCTTCGTCTCCAAGAAGCCGGTACGCACCGTCGATGACCTCAAGGGCCTCAAGGTGCGTGCGCCGGAAGGCATGGTCTACAACATCTTCCAGAAGGCCGGCGCGGCGCCCGTCAACCTGCCGGGCTCCGAGGTCTACACCGGTCTGGAGAAGGGCGTGATCGACGCGGCGGATTACACCGTCTTCGCCACCAATGATGACCAGGGCCTGCACAGCTTCGCCAAGTACCCGTCCTACCCGGGCTTCCACTCCTTGCCTATGGTGGCGGTGTCGATGAACAAGGGCATCTGGGACGGCCTGCCGGCGGATCTCAAGGCGATCATGGAGACCGCCACCGACGCGATGGCCTACGACATGGTCTTCACCCTCAAGGCGCGTGACATCAAGGCGGTGAGCGCGGCGCGTGCCAATCCGGATATCGAGGTGATCGACATGGCGCCGGAGGAGCGCGCCAAGTTCCGTCGCATCGCGCAGCAGGAGTGGAAGGTGTGGGCCGAGAAGAATGAGCTGACCGGCAAGGTCTACGAGTCCGTGGTCAGCTTCCTGACCGACCGCAACCTGATGTGAGCCCGCTGGCGCGCGGGATGGGCGCCAGCCGCCGTGTGGCAAGAGGCAGCTAGTCACGCTTTTGGCGACACGATCGCAGAACGATAACGACGCGGGAGATCAAGGTCGGCGTGCTCACTGGGCGCGCCGATTCTCCTTGAGGCAGCGAGTTAGCAAGGAATTCGATATGGCAGAACATGATGTGGCGTCGCCGGGGCTACCCGAGGCGTCGGATGACCACGACCCGAATCTGGGCACGCGAACGCCGCTGGACCGTCTGGTGGGCAAGGGCACGCGCGCCGCGGCGTGGCTGGTATTGCTGGCGATGGCGATCAGCGTGTTCGAGGTGGTGATGCGCTATGGTCTCGATTCGCCGACCTCCTGGGTGCACGAGACGGTGATCTTCCTGGTCGCGACCAGCTTCGCGCTGGGCGGCCCGGCGGCCCTGGCCAACAATCGCCATATTCGCGTGCGTGTGCTCTACGACCTGGTCGGCACGCGCTTTCGCTACGTGCTGGACTGTTTCAATGACGTGATGACGTTCGTCTTCTGTCTGGCGATGAGCTATGCGGGCTGGGTGATGTTCTGGCGTGCCTCGCACAGTCCGCTGGGCGAGTGGCAGCTGGAGCGATCCGGCACCTCATGGAATCCGCCGTTTCCGGCGCTGACCAAGGGCGTGATCCTGTTCGCGCTGGCGGTGATGACCCTGCAGGCGCTGTGGCATCTCTACCAGACCTTCTTCTCGCCCCGTCCGCCCGAGGGCGGCAGTGAGGGAAGTGGCGCATCCGACGCCACTCCCGATGCCGCTCCCGACGCCACAGCTGACCACAAGGAGCCGCGCTGATGGATATCGCAACGGCTACGATGCTGCTGGTCGGCGGCATCTTCGCGCTGCTGGTCACCGGCCTGCCGCTGGCCTTCGTCACCGGCCTGGTCGCGCTGGCCTACACCTTCGGCTGGTTCGGCCCGATGGCGCTGCCGCTGGTCACCAGTCGTGTCTATGGCTTCGTCACCGAGTATTCGCTGGTGGCGGTGCCGATGTTCGTGTTGATGGCCTCGCTGCTGGATCGCTCGGGGATCGCCAAGGACCTGTTCAATGCCATGCGCGTGATGGCAGGGCGACTGCCCGGCGGCGTGGCGATCCAGACCATCGTGGTGGCGTTCTTCCTCGCCGCGATGTCCGGCATCATCGGCGGCGAGATCGTGCTGCTGGGGATTCTGGCACTGCCGCAGATGCTCAGGCTCGGCTATGACAAGCACATCGCCATCGGCGTGGTGTGTGCCGGCGGCTCGCTGGGCACCATGATGCCGCCCTCCATCGTGCTGATCATCTATGGCCTGATCGCCAACCAGTCGATCGCGGACCTGTTCACCGCGGCGATCACCCCGGCCATCGTGCTGATGGCAAGCTACATCATCTACGTGCTGATCCGCTGCCTGCGCAACCCTTCACTGGGGCCGGTGATGCCCGAGGAGGAGCGCCGCGCCAGCTTCCAGAGCAAGCGTGAGCTGCTCAAGGCCATCGGTGTGCCGGCGGTCATCGCGGGGCTGGTGCTGGGCTCCATCTACGGTGGCGTGGCCTCGGTGACCGAAGCCGCGGCGATGGGCAGCTTCGGCGTGCTGGTGGCGGTGATGCTGCGCGGCGAGTTCTCCATCACCCTGATGCAGCGTGCGCTATCCCAGACCATGAACACCTGCGGCATGATCATCTGGATCGGTATCGGCGCGGCGGCGCTGGTCGGGGTCTACAACCTGATGGGCGGCAACCGCTTCGTGTCGAGCATGATTCTCGGCCTGGATATCCCGCCGCTGGCGATCATCATGGTGATGATGGCGATCCTGCTGCTGCTGGGGCTGTTCCTCGACTGGATCGGCATCGCGATGCTGACCCTGCCGATCTTCGTGCCGATCATCGTGCAGCTCGGCTACGACCCGGTATGGTTCGGCGTGCTGTTCGCGGTCAACATGCAGGTGTCCTTCCTGTCGCCACCCTTCGGGCCTGCCGCCTTCTATCTGAAAGGCGTGGCACCGGAAGGTATCAGTCTCAAGGATATCTTCGTCTCGCTGCTGCCGTTCATCGCCATCCAGCTGTGCGTGCTGGCGATGTTGCTGCTGTGGCCGCAACTGTCGCTGTGGCTGGTCTAGTCTCTACAGACGTTGCCCGCTTGCCGAAGACTCGACGCCCTCGCAGATGCGAGGGCGTCGTCGTTGGTGACGAAAGATTTGCGCCGTCGTGTGGCGGGGCATCATGCAAGGCAGGCTTTGTGCTCTCTTGTGGTGCAAATGAGCGGACGCACAAACACGGTCACGATGAGAGGGGGCAGGCTGTCATGGCAGATGCACCATCTTGGCACATTCCCTGCAATGCTCTTGCAATGCCTGTCCGGTGCCACGAGATCCTGTCGAGGTGACCCCCGACACGCTGCAGCACTTCACGAGGAGAGTTCACATGTCAGAGACTCAAGCACCGCTGTTGTTGCTGACCGATCTGGATGGCTCGCTGCTGGATCACCACGATTACTCGCCGGGGCCGGCGCGCAGCTGGCTGACCCGCCTGCGCGCGCGCGGTGCCTGGATCGTCCCCAACACCTCCAAGACGGCGGCCGAACTGGCGCCGCTGATGGACTCGCTGGGCTTGGCGGGCCAGCCGTGGATCGCCGAGAACGGCGGCGTGGTGGCGTTGCCGGCCGATTGGCTGAGCGCCTACCCGCTGGAAGAGGCCAGCACCCCGGATGCACACGGCCTGTGTCGTATCGCGGTGGCGATGCCCCGCGACAGGATTCTCGCGGTGCTGGAGGAGCTGAGCGGAGAATTCGCCTTCGAGGGCTTCGCCTCGATGTCGGTGGCGAGAATCAGCGAACTGACGGGGCTGGGGGAGGGCGACGCGGCCCTGGCGGGACAGCGTGATGCCAGTGAACCGCTGGTGTGGCGCGACGCGCCGGAGCGTCTCGAGGACTTTCGCACGCGCCTGGCCAGTCATGGCCTCAAGCTGACACGTGGTGGGCGCTTCCACCATGTGACCGGGGACAGCGACAAGGGCGTGGCAGCGCGCTATCTGATCGCCCGCTACCGGCTCTGCGAGCGGGTGCGCCCCTGGACGCTGGGCTTCGGTGATGGCGCCAATGACCTGCCACTGCTGGCCGCCGTCGACAACGCTGTGCTGATCCCTGGCGTCGGTGATACCTCACAGCGTGATCGGGAGCTTGCCGATTATCCGCAACTGGCGGATGAACGCCGCTGTTTTCGCGCCAATCTCCCCGGACCGCAGGGATGGGTCGAGGGATTGCGTCACTGGCTGGCCAATGGCCAGCCGGAAGAATGGACATCCAGAGGTCTGGGCGCCTGACGCCTGCCTGATGCGTGTCTTCGGCATGACAAGGAGCTGACATGAGCGATTTTTACCAGAATGGCATCATCACCAACTTCCATAACCTGACCGATCGTCCGGTGGAAGATCTCGAAGCGGACCTGATGCGCTTCTCCCGCAAGCGACCGATGAGCCTGATTCTGCCGTCGCTGTATTCCGAGCTGGAAGGCCCGGCGCTCAAGCATATCGTCGAGGAGCTGGCCCAGGTGCCCTACCTCAGCGAGATCGTGATCGGGCTGGACCGCGCCGACCGTGACCAGTTCGAGCATGCCAAGGAGTTCTTCTCACATCTGCCGCAGCATCACCGCATCCTGTGGAACGACGGCCCGCGTCTGCGGGCGCTGGATGAGGAGCTGACCGAGCATGGCCTGGCGCCGATGGAGGCCGGCAAGGGGCGCAATGTCTGGTACTGCTCCGGTTACGTGCAGGCCTCGGGCATCGCCGAGGCGGTGGCACTGCATGACTGCGATATCGTCACCTATGACCGCGGCCTGCTGGCGCGGCTGATCTACCCGGTGGCCCATCCGCAGTTCAACTACGAGTTCTGCAAGGGCTACTACTCGCGCATCGCCCAGGGCAAGCTGAACGGCCGCGTGGCGCGCCTGATGGTCACGCCGTTGATCCGTGCGCTCAAGAAGGTCTATGGCCCGCTGCCGTACCTGGATTATCTCGACAGCTATCGCTATCCGCTGTCCGGCGAGTTCTCGATGCGCACCGACGTGCTGGCGGATATCCGCATTCCCAGTGACTGGGGGCTGGAGATCGGCGTGCTGTCCGAGGTGCATCGCAACTATTCCACCAAGCGCCTGTGTCAGGTGGATATCGCCGATGCCTACGATCACAAGCACCAGCCGCTGTCCGAGGAAGATGCGCTGGGCGGCTTGAATCGCATGAGTCTGGACATCGCCAAGGCCATGTATCGCAAGCTGGCCACGCTGGGCGTCGAGATGCACGGCGAAACCTTCCGCACCATCAAGGCCACCTATTACCGTATCGCGCTGGACCTGATCGAGACCTACTACAACGATGCCGTCATGAATGGCCTGACGGTGGACCGCCACAGCGAGGAAGCGGCGGTGGAGCTTTTCGCCTCCAACATCATGGATGCCGGCAGCGCCTTCCTCGACAATCCGCGCGACAAGCCCTTCATCCCGAGCTGGAACCGGGTGCAGTCAGCCGTGCCGGACCTGCTCGAGCGCATGCACGAAGCGGTGGAGCTGGACAACCAGTAACGCTCGCGGCGGGAAACAGCAAGACCAACGACAACGGGGCTGCCACTGGCAGCCCCGTTGTCGTTGGCAGGAGGAGAAAAAGAGGGCGTCAGACGACCTCGATGGCCGGCGGGCGCACGGTTTGCTCCATCAGCCAGGCCGCCTGATAGGGACGGCGAGCCATGGTGGGGTCGTAGGCCTTGTCGTGGCACAGGTGGTCGGTCAGCGCGACGCCTTGCCAGCTTTCCGGCAGAGGCAGCACGCGCGGCTGATCCGTGACATTGAGGGCGAACAGCAGGCGACGCCCTTCATGGGTGACACGCTCGAAGACGAAGAAATCCGGGCCGACATCGAAGACATTCTGGTCGGCGTCCGGGTGGAAGCAGGGTTCGTTGCGGCGCAGTGCCATGCGGCGCTTGAGGGCGTGGAAGACCTCATGGGTCGCGGTGTTGGGGCTTGCCAGCAGCGCTTCCAGTTCATCACGCTGCCATTTGCGGCGGTTGATGGCGCGCAGATGGCCATCGCGCTCGACGCCTTCCTGGTGGTTGGGAGTCGCGGTCAGCGAGTGGATGTACAGCCCCGGGATGCCCTGCAGGCTCAGCATCAGGGTCTGGCTGGCGATGAAGCGCTCGATCTGCCACGGGTCCTGGCCGCGCCGCGTGCCCTTGAGCGCATCGAAGTAGCTGATGTTGAGCTCATAGGGGGTGTCGGCGCGCCCGGGGTTGGCGCGCATGCTGACGTAGCCACCGAAGTCATGCACCAGCCGCACCAGGGTGTCGCGCTCGTGGTCGGGCAGCAGTCCCTCAAGGGCACGAACGCCGATACCATCGTGGCTGGCGGTGAAGTTGAAGTAGCTGCAGCCGGAAGGCAGTGACGGCAGGCTGGCGGCCCACTGGGTCAGGGCGCTGGCATCGCCGGAGGTCAGGGTGTGCAGCGTCAGCGGCGGCAGCGTGAACTGATAGATCAGGTGCGCTTCATCGGCCTGGGCGCTGCCCTCGATGGCGGTGAGGTCGTGCTGTGACAGGCGATCGAGCCCGAAGTAGGACATGTTCTCGGCGTGGGGCACGTTGGTCTCGGTGATCAACAGGCTGCCCGGCGCCAGATGGTCGACGATGGCGCGCAGCAGGCGCACCACGGCGTGTGTCTCCGGCAGGTGGATGCAGGAGGTGCCCTGGCGTTTCCACAGGAAGGCCACTGCATCGAGGCGGATGATGCCCGCGCCCTGCTCGAGGTAATAAAGCAGGATGCCGATGAATTCGAGCAGCACATCGGGATTGGCGAAGTTCAGGTCGATCTGGTCATCCGAGAAGGTTGCCCAAAGATGGCGCAGGCCACGACGGGTATGCACCGGCGTGAGCAGTGCAGACGGGCGCGGGCGCACGACCTCGGAGACATCGGTGTCGGGGTCCATCTCGATGAAGTAGTCGCGGCCGGGCTGCACGCCGGCCAGATAATCGGCGAACCACAGTGACTCGCGCGAGCAGTGATTGATGACCAGGTCTGCCATCAGGTCGCGCTGCTCGCTCAGGCGCCGGATGTCCTGCCAGTCGCCGAGGACCGGATTGACCTCGCGATAGTGGATGACGCTGAAGCCGTCATCGCTGCTCCACGGAAAGAAGGGCAGCACGTGGACACCGGACAGGCTGTCGTCCAGTCGGCTGGCGAGGAAGTCGTGCAGGGTCGCCAGAGGCGCCTCGCCTTCCTGCTGCAGGCTGTCGCCGTAGGTGATCAGCCACTGGTCGCGCTCGCTCCAGAGCGGTTCGCCTTCCGGTACGCGGGGGTTGAGGCGCGTGCGATGGAAATCCAGCACCGTCTCCAGGCGTCTGAGGACTTCCTCATGACGCTGTGGGTAGATCTCGGCGAGCAGGCGTGTAGCGTGCGCCTGGAAATCAGCTTGCGAGAGACGTTTGGCGAGAGAGACTCTGGCGCGTGGCCTGGCGTTGCCCTCGCTCGGCGCAGGATCGGAGGCAGTGGATGTCGAGTGATCGGGAGATGACGTATCGGACATGGGCAATCCTCGTGGCAGAAAAAGCGGTCAGACTCTGCCTCGTGAGCCGCAATGGGCAGAGCGTGTCGCGGGTGATCTTCGGGAAGCCCGCCGGCGCAATCCTGGGGGGCCGGTGGCAAGACTGGAAATCACATATCAGATGAAGTCGGCTGGCCGTCGTTTGGTGAAATGCCTGAATAGCGCATCGCTCAGCGGCGCCCGTGGGTGACGGCCTGGCGCCTTTACTCATGAGTCATGCACGCCTTGGGCCAGATTCGTCAAGCCTGCAAGGCAGGACGGCCAGCCTGCATGTGCCGGCTGGCCGTCCTGTCCGGCGTCATGTGGCCTGCGGCCAGCTGACGCCACTGCGCTTCATGACATGCTTTACTTGCGCAGCACGCGATACAGAATCAGCAGAATGACGGCGCCGAGCACGGCGATGACAAAGCTGGCCAGATTGAATCCCGTCACTTCACCGAAGCCCATCAGGGTGCCGACCCAGCCACCGACCACGGCACCCAGAATGCCGATGATGCTGGTGACGATGATGCCACCCGGGTCCTTGCCGGGCACGATCACCTTGGCGATGATGCCGGCAATAAGACCGAATATGATCCATGCAATGATTCCCATGTCGCAGCTCCTTGCGTCATCGTGATCAATCTCGCGGCAGAGATCATCCGCCGCCAGTCGTGAAAGGATTTCACGGCTTGGGCAAGCGTCCTTGTGAGGCGCTGCACCCTGATGTCATCTTTCGGTTATCGGGCGGGGATTTCAAGCCTGCCGGGCAGGTTGATTGACGCTTTCGCCGCGGTGTCCGCCCCCCGGGGCGACAGTGCAGGAAACTCCTGTCGCCCTTTGGTCGCTCCCCAAGACTAGTTCAGTCATGTCGAGGCTGACATAGGCTCCCGTGGCGGGGCCTTAACGGTTA
>NZ_JARWKQ010000003.1:0-485095 GCF_029846355.1 Cobetia sp. 2AS | reverse complement strand
TTGATAGTCTGTTAAGCAGACCAAACTTGGTTCAGAGTCAAACTTCTCGTGAGAGGCTTGCTCCGATATTTGGTGACCTTGTCACCACTCATCGGCAAGCGCTCACACGAATTACCTGATCAAATTTTTAAAGAGCGTCGCTGTGAAGCGAGGAGGCATATTCTACCCGGAACGCTTGAGAAGTCAAGCACTTGATGATGAGTCAGTCGACTGCCTCTAAGCATCATCAAGCGGTGAGGAGCGTTACTCGATCACCTGTTCCGTAAGGAGTGCGGCGTATTCTAGCGAATCGCCCGGGATTGTCAATCGATGAATTCGAAGCGGACTTCAAAAACATCAAGCAAAACAATCGCCTGCAAACCTCTTTCACCGCTGGTAACGCCATGCGTCCCCGGCAGCGGATGCGTACTTTACGCAGGAATCGTTTTGATGGCAAGGGCTTTGACGCAGAAAACAGCCACTCGCCTGATCAATACTCAGACCGCCTTGCCGTCCGCGGGCCGAGATACCGGGCGCGCCTGCCAGCCACCACGCGAATGCGACTGTGTCTCAAGCGCCGCTTCCAGGCGCGCCTCCGGCAGCTGCATGACGCGAGCCAGCAGTGTCAGCAGGGCCACCTCTTCATCGGCCAGCGTCTGGTCGGCATGCACCACCTGGGCAAGCGCCGTGAACCAGCGCTGCTTGTCCATCGGGCGCAGGTGAGCCAGCTGCGTGAGATGACGGCAGCGCAGCGCAGGGTTATCCCCATCCGGCTGCGACTGTGGGTACGCAAGCGCCAGGCCAAGTTCCGCACTGGCGTCCAGGAAGATGTCCTCGCGCAGCGTTTCATCGTCGATGAGTCCGACCATCAGCATGAGCCAATGCTGACAGGCCGGCTGGCATTGCTGCAGGGCCAGCGAGTCACTCTTGCGATCGATCCGCGGGTCCAGTGACTCCAGCAGCAACTGCCACAGATACCAGATGAACATGTCCTGCGGAGGTGTCTGCGCCTTGAGCATGCGATGCGCGCGCTCATCCGCTTCCCGCCAGCGCGGTATCAACCGGTTGAGCAAGGGGATCCACTCGACCCGCGGCAAGGTCTCGAGCTTGCGCCGCGCCTCGCGCACGCGCTTGCCATCCAGCCAGTCATGTTGACGCTCAAGCTCGGTGAGCCAGACCCCACGCCGGGTGAGCTCCGAGGGCGCGATCATCGCCACCACCAGCTGCGGGCAGAGAAAGCGCGACAGCGTCAGGTTCTCGAGTTCACCCCGGGAACGCGACAGCTCGCCCACGACGGCCGCGCCGGCGATACCCGCCATGACCCCGCCAAGCACTTCTGCCCCGATGGGCCCCTGCTGCTCGAAGGTATGCACCGGTTGCTGGCGCGCGCTCAGATATTGCCTGTCCCAACGGGGCTCCAGGCGCTTGATGCGTTCATCCAGCGGCGGATGCGAGTCGAACCAGCCCGTCAGCCATGGCGGACGCGCTTCGACGAAGAAGAGGTGGTTGTAGGTCATGGCGCGCGGATGCTGGATACGCCCCTGCCAGCCCATGCCACCGATACGCTTGAGGGCCGAGGCGATGCCATCCGGAAAGCGCGTCAGGCGCACCGCACTGGCATCGGCGAGATATTCGCGTGAGCGCGCGACCCCACGTTGCAAGAGCCTGCCGCCCAACCCGCCGAGACTGCCGAGCAACCACAGCGCCACACCGACCAGCATCAGCTGTGGCATGCCGCCTTTCCTGTCGGAACCGGAGGAGCGCGCCCGGCCCAACACGAAGCCGATGCGCCCCGCGCCCATCAGGAAGCGCCCCGCCTCGGAGAGAAACACCAGGCCGTGGACCGCACTCGCCAGACGCAGGTTGAGGCGAATATCGCCATTGGCGATATGGGCGAACTCGTGAGCGACCACACCCTGCAGCTCGTTGCGATCCAGCTGCTCCAACGCCCCGCGACTCAGCGCGATCACCGCATCATGGGGCCGATAGCCCGCCGCGAAGGCATTGATCATCGCCTCATGCGGCAGCAGGAACAGCTGCGGCGTGGGCAGATTGGCGGCGATCGCCATCTCTTCCACGACATTCAGTGCCCGCCGCTCATTCGAGTCCTGGGTCTCGACATCCACCAGCTTGCCCCCCAGGCGTGCGGCCACGACCGCACCGCCCTGCTGCAGACGCCGCAGCTCACGCGCCGCGACCAGTGCATTGCAAAGGAAGATGACGCTCGCCACTGGCCAGACATATTCAAACGTCGTGGCGGCCGGACGCCCCAGGAAACTGCTGATCGCGACATGCACCACGGCGCCGGCGGCAAGAGACACCACCAGCGACATGACCGTGAAGGCCAGCAGCAATAGCCGCGTACGACGCCGCGCACTGTCCTGCTCATGATAGAAATTCATTCGCGCTCGCCATCTACCCAGTCAGGATCACAGCGCAAGGCCGCTGCGAGAGAAGCATCAGCCGGCCGACTCACGAGAAGCTGACATCCGGGGCCTGGCGAATCTTCACGCTGTCATCGAAGGCCAGCAGGCCTGCATCACTGCGATGACCGAAGGTCGGCGCGAACACCACCTGCGGGAAGCTCTGGCGATAGACGTTGTAGTCGGTGACGGCATCGTTGTAGGCCTGACGCGCGAAGGCGACGCGGTTCTCGGTGGCGGTGAGCTCTTCCATCAGGTCGCTCATGGTCTGGTCCGCCTTGAGCTCCGGATAGGCCTCGACCACCACATCCAGCTTGCCCAGACTCGCCGCCAGCCCCTGCTCGGCACCGGCCAGACTGGCCAGCTTGTCCATGCTGCCGGGATGCGCCGCTGCGGCATTCAAGGCGGCCATCGCCTTGTTGCGGGCATTGATCACTTCTTCCAGGGTGCCACGTTCATGGCTCAGATAGCCCTTGGCCGTCTCGACCAGATTGGGAATCAGGTCATAGCGCCGCTTGAGCTGTACCTCTATCTGCGCGAAGGCATTCTCGAAGCGCGCCTTGAGGCTGACCAGCTTGTTGTAGATCGAGATCACGTAGATGACGATCAGCGCGATGGCGCCCAGCAGCAGAAATGTTTTCATGATGAGTCCCTTGTGATGATGCCTTTGCAATGAAGGCCCGGCAGGCGTTGTCCCGCTCTCCGGCGAGTCTTTGCAAGCGTCCCTGTCGATCTTCCTGTGCAATCCGCTTCCAGTTTACCCATACCGGATGACGGCACCAGTCAATTGGATGACTGATTGCCAACGGGGCATCATGCGGCCGGCAACCTCACGGCACCCAATGCGCCATGAACTCGTGCACCGGCAGTGCTTCGAATCGCTCGCGATCACCCAGCAACGCCATCAAGGTGTCGCACCGCGAAGGCGGGAAGCAGGTGGCCAGATTGGCCCGACACTTGTCCTCGAGCGGAACGAGCGACTCTTCACGCCGCCGACGATGTCCCAGCGGGTATTCCACCGTCACCTGCTCAGTGGCACTGCCATCGCAAAAGACCACCCGCAGGGCATTGGCAATCGAGCGCTTGTCGGCTTCCAGATACTCGCGGGTGAAGCGCGCCTCTTCCGTGACGACCATTCTGTCACGCAGCCGGTCGATCTCCGGGTGAGCGGCATGGAAGCCATCTTCATAGTGGTCCGCGTTCAACTCGCCGAAGATCAGCGGCACCGCGACCATGTATTGCAGGCAGTGATCGCGGTCCGCCGCATTGGCGAGCGCACCCTGCTTGGAGATGATGCGGATCGCCGATTCGTGGGTGGTGATCTCGATGCGCTCGATCTCCTCGAGCCGGTCGCGCACCTCAGAATGGAGCTGGATGGCCGCCTCGGCGGCGGTCTGGGCATGGAATTCGGCCGGGAAGGAGACCTTGAAGAGCACGTTCTCCATCACGTAGCTGCCCAGAGGGCGCGCCAGTGTCAGACGTCGCTCGTCTTCGGGCTTGAGGGCGAGATCGCTGTTGCTGTGACTGAAGGAGACATCATTGAAGCCCCACTGCGGCGCACTGAGAGCGCTAGGGATGCCCATCTCGCCACGCAGGGCGATATCCGCCAGCCGCACGCCGCGTGAAGTGGCGTCCCCCGCCGCCCAGCTCTTGCGCGAGCCCGCATTGGGCGCATGACGATAGGTGCGCAGACTCTGGCCATCGACGAAGGCGTGCGACAGCGCCGACAGCAACTGCTCGCGATTTCCCCCCATCAAGCGCGCCGTCACGGCGGTGGTCGCGACCTTGACCAGCATGACATGGTCGAGCCCGACGCGATTGAAGCTGTTGTCCAGCGCCAGCACGCCCTGGATCTCGTGGGCCATCACCATGCTCTCCAGCACATCGCGCATCACCAGGGGCGGCTTGCCCAGCGCGACACGCTGGCGCGAGAGGTGATCCGCCACCGCCAGAATGCCGCCGAGATTGTCCGAGGGATGCCCCCACTCCGCCGCCAGCCAGGTGTCGTTGTAATCCAGCCAGCGGATGGTGCAGCCGATATCCCACGCCGCCTTGACGGGATCGAGACTGAAGGCGGTGCCGGGCACCCGTGCACCATGCGGCACCACGGTCTCGGCCACCAGCGGGCCGAGATGCTTGGTGCATTCCGGGAAGCGCAGCGCCAGGATGCCGCAGCCGAGGGTATCCATCAGACACAGGCGAGCGGTGTCCATCGCCTCTGTCGAGGGACCTGAGCGCTCGCTCTTGCCGGCCAGGCCATCCGCATCCGCATCCGCATCCGTATCCGTATCCGTATCCGCATTCACATTCGCGATACGAGGATCGTCGCAATACCCCAGCACATAGTCGGCGATCTGCTGCAGCTCCGGGTCATAGTCCGGGCGCTGATTGGCGCTGGCCTTATTGGTACTGGCCTGACTTGTACTGGCTTGAGTGGCGCTGAGACGGCTGTCGCCCGTCTGATCAGAGGATGGCGTGCTCATGTGTGATCTCCTGTCGTGGATCGTCTTTGCTCGCATGCATCTCCCGCGATACCGGCACGTCCCCCGAAATACCCGAGTCCGCACCACAGAAACGCGAAAGCCGGCCCTCTGCACATGCGTGCCAGGCCGGCTTTCATCGGGGTGCCGCAGGTGAGGGCCTTGGCTGTCGAACATGACAATAGACCATCGCCTGCCAATACCGGCGCTAGCGCATCAAGGTCTCCGCCGGCACCCGCACCCAGCCTTCCATCAGGATACGCGCGCTGCGACTCATCACGGCTTCACTGACGGTCCACTCGCCCTCGCCTTGCTGGCCGTCACCGACCTGGCCCGAGGGTGACTGACGATGGGCACTCGCACCGACCCTGAGCGTGCCGGAGGGATGTCCGAAGCACACCGAGTCACGCGCGCTGCCAGCCTGCCCAGATTCGGCCTCGGCCCCGCCAGCGGCGGCAAGATTGACCAGCGTGCCGGGTACCGCGGCGGCCGCGGCGATGGCGACGGCCGCGGTGCCCATCATGGCGTGGTGCAGCTTGCCCATCGATACGGCGCGAATCAGCACGTCGATCTCGTCGGCCTTGATCTCGCGACCACTGGAGACGACGTGATCCACCGGCGGCGCCACGAAGGCGACCTTGGGGGTGTGCTGACGTCTGGCGGCCTCGCCCAGCTCCTGGATCAGTCCCATGCGCAGCGCGCCGTGGGCGCGCAATGTCTCGAGGCGCGCGAGGGCCTCGCCATCCGCGTTGATCGCCTCCTGCAGTTCGGTGCCCTGATAGCCGAGATCATGGGCAGCGACGAAGATGGTCGGGATGCCGGCATTGATCAGGGTCGCCTGGATTCGTCCGCCCGCGACCACCGATTCCGGCACTTCCAGCGTATCGACCACATTGCCGGTGGGGAACATGCTGCCCTCGCCAGCGGCGGGGGCGCGGAAGGCGACCGCCACTTCGGCAGCCGGGAAGGTCACGCCATCCAGGGCGAAGTCACCGCTTTCCTGGACGCGCCCCTCGCACATCGGCACCCGCGCGATGATGGTCTTGGCGATGTTGGCCTGCCAGATACGCACCTCGGCGATGCCATCACGCGGCAGTCGCTCGGCCGGCACCAGGCCCTTCTCGATGGCGAAGGGTCCCACCGCCGCCGAGAGATTGCCGCAGTTGCCGCTCCAATCGACGAAGGGCGAGTCGATGGAGACCTGGCCGAACAGATAGTCGACGTCGTGGTCCGGCTGTTCGCTGCGACTGATGATCACCGTCTTGCTGGTGCTGGAGGTCGCGCCCCCCATGCCGTCGATCTGCTTGGCGTAGGGGTCGGGGCTGCCGATCACGCGCAGCAGCAGGGCATCACGCGCCGGACCCGGCACCTGCGCCGCTTCCGGCAGCTCATCACGCAGGAAGAACACGCCCTTGCTGGTGCCGCCACGCAGATAGGTGGCGAGAATCCTGAGCTGTGCCTGCTGGCTCATGCCGTCACCTCCGCCGCCGTCTCGCCCGGCGCCTGCGAGTTCAGGAAGTCTTCGGCGAAGCGCTGCAGCACGCCACCCGCCGAGTAGATGGAGACTTCCTCACGGGTATCGAGACGGCAGGTGACCGGCACGCGCTCGAGCTGGCCTGCCTTGTCACCGGCGGTGCGCTCGATCACCAGCGTGAGCTCTGCCCCCGGCGCCGGCTCGCCCTCGACGGCGTAGATCTCGCTGCCATCCAGCGCCAGCGTCTTGCGCGTGGTACCGGCGGCGAACTGCAGCGGCATCACGCCCATGCCGACCAGATTGGTGCGGTGGATACGCTCGAAACCTTCCGCGACGATGGCCTCGACGCCCGCCAGCCGCACGCCCTTGGCCGCCCAGTCACGCGATGAGCCCTGGCCGTAATCCGCGCCCGCGATGATGATCAACGGCTGCTTGCGCTGCATGTAGGCCTCGATGGCCTCCCACATGCGTACCACCTTGCCTTCCGGCTCCAGGCGCGTGAGCGAGCCCTGCTTGACCTCGCGCTTGCCGTCCGCCCCTTCCACCACGGCCATCTCGTTGATCAGCTTGGGATTGGCGAAGGTGGCCCGCTGCGCGGTGAGATGATCGCCGCGGTGAGTGGCGTAGGAATTGAAGTCCTCCTCCGGCAGGCCCATCGCGGCCAGATACTCGCCCGCCGCACTGCTGGCCATGATGGCATTGGAGGGCGACAGGTGATCGGTGGTGATGTTGTCCCCCAGCACCGCCAGTGCCCGCATGCCCTTGAGCGTCGGTGCGCTGGCCAGGCCGCCTTCCCAGTACGGCGGACGACGGATGTAGGTGCTCATCTCGCGCCAGTCGTAGAGCGGACTGGTCGTGTCGTCGCGATCCTGACGGGCCTCGAACATCGGGATGTAGACCTGACGGAAGTGGTCCGGCTTGACGCTGGAGCCGACGATGGCGTCGATCTCCTCGTCACTCGGCCACAGGTCCTTGAGCATGATCGGCGAGCCGTCCGGCGCATGCCCGAGAACGTCCTTCTCGATGTCGAAGCGGATGGTGCCGGCGATGGCGTAGGCGACCACCAGCGGCGGCGAGGCCAGGAAGGCCTGCTTGGCGTAGGGGTGGATACGACCATCGAAGTTGCGGTTGCCGGACAGCACCGCGGTGGAATAGAGATCACGCTCGACGATTTCCTGCTGGATCGCCGGGTCCAGCGCACCGCTCATGCCATTGCAGGTGGTACAGGCGAAGCCGACGATACCGAAGCCGAGCTGCTCGAGTTCCGGCAGCAGTTCCGCCTCTTCCAGATACAGCTGCACGGCCTTGGAGCCCGGCGCCAGCGAGGTCTTGACCCACGGCTTGCGCGTCAGTCCCAGCGCATTGGCGCGTCTGGCCAGCAGGCCGGCGGCGATGACATTGCGCGGATTCGAGGTGTTGGTGCAGCTGGTGATGGCGGCGATGATCACCGCGCCATCCGGCATCAGGTCGCGCCCGTCCTCGTCCTGCTCATGCTCGATCACCCCGGAGATGCCACGCGCGGCCAGTTCACTGGTCGGCACACGACTGTGCGGATTGGAGGGGCCCGCCAGGGTGCGCACCACCGAGGACAGGTCGAAGGTCAGCTCGCGCTCATATTCCACCGCGCCTTCGATATGGCCGCTCTCGTCGGCCCAAAGCCCAGTCTCACGCGCGTAGCGCTCGACCAGCGCGATGTTCTCCGGCTCGCGGCCGGTCAGCGTCAGGTAGTCCAGAGTCTGCTGGTCGATGTAGAACATCGCCGCCGTGGCGCCGTACTCCGGCGTCATGTTGGAGATGGTGGCGCGATCGCCCAGGGTGAGGCTGGCCGCGCCTTCGCCGAAGAATTCCAGATAGGAGGAGACGACCTTCTCGGCGCGCAGGAATTCGGTCAGCGCCAGCACGATGTCGGTGGCGGTGATGCCCGGCTGCGGACGCCCGGTGAGGCGCACGCCGATGATGTCCGGCAGACGCATGTAGGAGGCACGCCCCAGCATCACGCTCTCGGCCTCGAGCCCACCGACGCCGACGGCGATCACGCCCAGCGCATCGACATGTGGCGTGTGACTGTCGGTGCCCACCAGGGTATCCGGGAAGGCGACCTGATGGCCCTTCTCATCGGCGCGCGACTCGATCACCGGCGACATCCGCTCCAGATTGATCTGGTGCATGATGCCGTTGCCCGGCGGAATCACGTCGATGTTCTCGAAGGCCTGACGCGTCCAGTCGATGAAGTGGAAGCGGTCCTCGTTGCGCCGCTCCTCGATGGCGCGGTTCTTGGCGAAGGCGTCCTTGTCGAAGCCGGCGTGCTCCACCGCCAGCGAGTGGTCGACGATCAACTGGGTCGGCACCACCGGATTGACCTTGGCCGGGTCTCCGCCGCGCTCGGCAATGGCATCGCGCAGACCGGCCAGGTCGACCAGCGCGGTCTGACCGAGGATGTCATGGCACACGACGCGCGCGGGGTACCAGGGGAAATCGAGATCACGCCGACGCTCGATCAATTGCACGAGGCTGTCACGCAACTGATCCGCCGGGCAGCGACGCACCAGGTTCTCGGCCAGTACGCGTGAGGTATAGGGCAGACCGGCGTAGGCGCCGGGGGCGATGTCTTCCACGGCGGCACGCGCATCGAAGTAGTCGACCGGGGTACCCGGTGACGCCGTGCCAGGCAGGGGTTTGCGATACTCGGTATTCATGGGCATCCGGACTCATCAGGCGGTCAAGAAAACGATCGGCCAGCACGCTGACTGGCCGAGGAAAGGGTCAGTCGCGCTGCTCGATGGGCAGCCAGTCGCAATGCTCCGGGCCGGTGTAATCGGCGCTCGGGCGGATGATGCGATTGTTGGCGCGCTGCTCGAAGACATGCGCCGCCCAGCCGGTCAGGCGTGAACAGACGAAGATCGGCGTGAACAACTTGGTGGGAATGCCCATGAAGTGATAGGCGCTGGCGTGGAAGAAGTCGGCATTGCAGAACAGCTTCTTCTCGCGCCACATCACGGCTTCGACGCGCTCGGAGACGGCGTAGAGCTGAGTGTCGCCCACATCCTCGGACAGCTTGCGTGACCATTCCTTGATGATGGCGTTGCGCGGGTCACGTTCACGGTAGATGGCGTGGCCGAAGCCCATGATCTTCTCGCGGCGCTCCAGCATGCCGAGAATCTCGCGCTCGGCTTCCTCCGGTGAGCGCCAGTGCTCGATCATCGCCATCGCCGCCTCGTTGGCACCGCCATGCAGCGGTCCGCGCAGCGAGCCGATGGCCCCGGTCACACAGGAATGCAGGTCGGAGAGCGTCGAGGCGCAGACACGCGCGGTGAAGGTCGAGGCATTGAACTCGTGCTCGGCATAGAGGATCAGCGAGGTATTCATCACCGCGGCATGCAGATCGCTGGGGGCCTCGCCGTGCAAAAGGTGCAGGAAGTGCGCGCCGATGGAGTCGTCATCGGTCTCGGTGTCGATGCGCACGCCATCATGGCTGAAGCGATACCAGTAATTGATGATCGACGGGAACACGGCCAGCATGCGGTCGGCCTGGTCGGACTGCTCATCGAAGCTCTCTTCGGTTTCCAGATTGCCGAGCATTGAGCAACCGGTGCGCATCACGTCCATCGGGTGAGCGCTGGCCGGAATCTGCTCCAGTACCGCCTTCAGGGCATCCGGCAGGCCACGCAGGCCCTTGAGGCGCGCGATGTAGGCATCCAGTTCTTCGCGATTGGGCAGCTTGCCCTTGAGAAGCAGATAGGCGACTTCTTCAAAGCTTGCGTGGGCGGCGAGATCCTCCAGATCGTAGCCGCGATAGCGCAGGCCGGAGCCGGTCTGGCCGACGGTGCACAGGGCGGTCTCGCCGGCACTCTGGCCGCGCAGGCCGCTGGAGGCACTAGGGCTCGGGGTAGCGGTGGTATCTGACATGGCGCGATCTCCTTGGCAGTGACGTCATTGAGTTGTTCTTTTTCTTGTAGGGCATAAAGCGTCAAGCCCCTCGCCGGCCAGGCGTTTGCCAGCGAGGGAGAAACGGTCGGGCCGGAAGTGCCGGCCCGAGAAGCCAGTGGCCTCCTGATACGAGACATGGCGCCCGTCTCGAGCGTCTGGCATCAATCCTTGCGGCTTTCGGCCTCGAACAGGGTGTCCAGCTTCTGCTCGAAGGTGTGGTAATCGAGGAAGTCGTAGAGCTCCATGCGGGTCTGCATGTCGTCGACCACGTCCTTCTGGTCACCCTTGTCGTGGATGTTCTGGTAGACCTTGAGGGCGGCGGCGTTCATGGCGCGGAAGGCGGACAGCGGATAGAGCACCATCCGGCAGCCGACATCGCCCAGCTCGCGCTGATTGAACAGCGGCGTGGCGCCGAATTCGGTGATGTTGGCCAGAATCGGCGCGTCGACGCCCTCGCAGAAGGCGCGGTAGTCCTCGAGGGTATGCACCGCCTCGGCGAAGATGGCGTCCGCTCCGGCCTCGACACAGGCATTGGCACGCGCCACGGCGGCCTCGAGCCCTTCCTTCTGGAAGGCATCGGTACGCGCGATCAGATAGAAGTCGTCATCACGGCGGGCATCGGCGGCCGCCTTGATGCGGTCGACCATCTCCTGACTGGAGACGATGGCCTTGTTGGGGCGATGTCCGCAGCGTTTCTGGGCGACCTGGTCTTCCAGGTGCACGGCCGCCACACCGGCGCGCTCCATCTCCTGAATGGTGCGTGCGATGTTGAAGGCGCCGCCCCAGCCGGTGTCGATGTCCACCAGCAGCGGCAGCTCGCTGGCGGCGGTGATGCGGCGCGCATCTTCCAGCACGTCATTCATGCTGGTCATGCCCAGGTCCGGCAGGCCGTAGGAGGCGTTGGCCACGCCGCCACCGGACAGGTAGATCGCCTGATGCCCGACACGCTCGGCCATGATGGCGGTATAGGCATTGATGGTGCCGACGATGGGCAGCGGACGATTGGCTTCCAGCGCCGCGCGGAAGCGGGCGCCGGGGCTTGGCAAGGCGGTGGAACTCAGATGGCGTGACATGACATCTCCCGGGCTGGGCCCATGACAGGGTTGGAATTGTTGGTGGTGATCCGGTCGCAAGCGGTGTGGCAGTTCACTCCTCGCCCTGCTCTTCCTTGAGCGTGGCGGCATAGCGGCGGGCGACGTTCTCCCGCGAGGCGCTGACGTGGCGGCGCATCAGCAGCTCCGCCAGCTCCTCGTCGCCGGCCTCGATGGCATCGACGATACGGTGGTGCTCGACGAAGGCCTTCTGCGGACGCGAGCCACTGGCGCTGAACTGGGTGCGATACATGCGCACCAGGTAGTAGAGGTCGTCGCAGAGAATCGTCATCAGCATGTGGTTATGGCTGCCGAGGACGATCTGGTAGTGGAAGTCGAGATCGCCTTCCTTCTGGAAGTAGGCGGTGCCGGTCTTGAGGTCCGACTGCTGCTCGTGGGTCTTGAGCACGCTGCGCAGCCGCGTGACCTCCTCCTGCGTCATGTGCCGCGCCGCCAGACGTGCAGCCATGCTCTCCAGCGCCTCACGCACGTCGAACAGCTCCAGCAGCTCGGTCATCGAGAGCTTGACCACCCGCGCGCCGACGTGGGGCACGCGCTCGATCAGGCGATGGACCTCGAGACGACGCATCGCCTCACGCAGCGGGCCGCGCGAGATGCCATAGGCCTGCGCCAGCCCCGGCTCGGTGATCTTGCTGCCCGGTGCCAGCTCGCCACGCACGATGGCGTCCTGCAGCTGGTGGAAGACGCGCTCGGCCAGGGTGCGCACCTCAGGCGCCGGAGCACTGGCGGAGGCGGTGTGGCCTGCCTGCTCGGCAGTGGCGCCGCGCGCGAGGCTTCGAGCGGTGGTGGCATTGTGAAAGGCATCGGTGGTCATGGCGGTCAGGCAATCCGGCTGGACAAGGGGCTGAGACAGGACAATGGCGATGAGGGACTCTCAACACCATTGTCGACAATCATTCAATGACTGCCAGACTAGCCAGCGAGCCTGAGTGGGTCAAGATGCAATCCGCCAAATCCTCTACACCTTTGGCGTAAGAGAGCTGGCATGCGCTGGACAAAAGGCTGCCAGAACAAGGCCGAACCGCCTGAGACGCCGCCATGCCAGTCTTCACACACCGACAGGACAGAGGCACTCCAGCCGGTAGCGGCCGAGACGAAAGACGCCCCGCCAGCACAGGCTGACGGGGCGACTTGAGTCTCAATGCCAGACCGTTCATCGGTCGGCTTGTCGACAATCACGCGTTTTATACGAAGCTGAGCTCCGCGCCGATGCGGCGGGGTTTCTGGAAAGGCAGCGAGTGATCGGTGCCGGGGATTTCCAGCGACTGCCAGCCCGCATGACGCTCGGCCAGCAGGCTGTGATAGTCGCGCAGGGTCTGCGGGCTCTTGCCGCCGACCAGGCTGCGCACCTCGCTGCCTGAGGCCAGCACGTCGGCCAGCAGTGCCTCACGGTCGATCTCGCGCACGGCATGCGTGACACAGTCCAGCGCATTGGCGAAGCCCAGATGGCGATGCGCCAGTCGCGCCACCATCATGCGCTCGGCGCGCGGGTTGCGCGTACGATGCGGCGAGATGAGGTCGAGGAAGGCGGTGATGCCCGCCTCGGGGCTCGAGGCTTCGCGCATGGCGCGCGCCGCCTCGGCGTAGCCGTCACGCACCTTGAGCATGGTGGCGTGGCATTCGCGCTCCAGCAGCGCCGGCTCCAGCAGACTGATGTCGCCGACCTTCACCTCCGGGCGCTCGGCGCGCAGACGCTGGACGAGACGCATGGCGACCAGCCCGCCGAAGCTGTAGCCGATCAGGTCGAAATGCGTGATGCGCTGCGTCTCGATCAACGCCATCACATCCTCGACCACCTGCTCGAGAGTGAAAGGAGGCTCGCCACCCTGCGGCGCCAGCGTCTGCCCCATGCCACGCAGGTCCGGGATGATCAGCTCATCATGGGCCGTGAGATGCCCGACCAGCGGTGCCCAGGTCAGCGTGCCGGCCACACCCGCGCCGTGCAGCATCAGCAGTCGACGCCCGCCCTGGGCGTCATGCCGCTTGAGACGCTGCCAGAAGATGTTCTGATCGGGACGTGACAGCAGATGTTGGCCATGTTCGAACTCGGGATGCATGCAGGGGCTCCGGTGGGGTGCCAGGGGCTGGGCAAGAGACTGGGCAAGAGGGCTGGGCGAACGTCAGCACGCGCGTCATGGCAGTCATCGATGACGGCGCAGGGCGTTCAGAGGCAGGCACCTTAATCAGCGCACGAGAGAACGGCAAGCCAACAAGGCCAGCCCCTCACCGGAATCCGCACGCATGGGCGGACAAAACGCCTTCGGATGCCTAGAATGCCCTGTCCGCCAACGGAAGCTGTCATGACCATCTCGCTCGAAATCAACGCCCTGCCCTACGCCCTCGCCGCCGAGGATGAAGCCTCCACGCTGTCGCGCTTCGCACGCCTGCGCTCACGACCCGACGCCGTGCTGCTCGACAGCGGCCAGCCGTCGCTGGCCGGTGGCCGCTTCGACATCATCAGCAGCGACCCGCTGGCCGTGCTGGAGCAAGGCCCACACGGCGGCAAGCTCACTGGCCCGCTGCCGGAGTCGATGCGTGACCTGAGCCAGTTCAGTGAAGCGCTGGAGCGCCTCGCCCGCCTGCCGGTGATCGAGGCCCAGCGCCAACTGCTGACCCTGCTGCCGCAGACGCTGGCAGGCGAAGAGCTCGCCCGGCATGACCTGAGCGCCGAGGACCTGCCGTTCATCGCCGGCCTGCTGGGCTACTGGAGCTACGACTTCGGGCGCGCGCTGGAAGACTTGCCCGCCACGACCGAGGACGATATCGCGCTGCCCTGGGCGCGTCTGGGTCTCTATGACTGGGCATTGATCAGTGACCATCAGCGCCAGCAGAGCTGGCTGATCGCCTCGCCCCAACGGCGCAGGCAGGTGCTTGAGTGGCTGGAGCAACCGGCGCCGAGCAGCGCCGACTTCGCCCTCGACACTCCCTTCGCGCCACTGCTGGACCGCGCGGACTACGGCGAACGCTTCCGTCAGGTGATGGAGTATCTGCACGCCGGTGACTGCTATCAGATCAACCTGACACAGCGCTTCTCCGCCGACTGCAGTGGCGACAGCTGGGATGCCTACCTGCGCCTGCGTCAGGCCACGCCGACACCCTACGCCGGCTACCTGAGCTGGCAGGACGCCAAGGGCGAGGAGATGGCGATCGTCTCCGTCTCGCCGGAGCGCTTCGTCGAGGTCAATCATCGCGCGGTCGAGACCAAGCCGATCAAGGGCACCCGCGCACGTGGCGCGACGCCGGAAGAGGACGCCCGGCTTGCCGCCGAGCTGCTGGGAAGCCCCAAGGACCGCGCCGAGAACGTGATGATCGTCGACCTGCTGCGCAATGACCTGGGTCGCGTCTCCGCGCCCGGCAGCGTCAAGGTGCCCTCACTGTGCGCGCTGGAGAGCTACGCCAACGTGCACCATTCCGTCAGTACCATCACCAGCACCCTGGATGAAGGGCGCGATGCGCTGGATCTGCTCGGCGCCGCCTTCCCCGGCGGCTCCATCACCGGCGCGCCCAAGATCCGCGCCATGCAGATCATCGAGGAGCTGGAGCCGGTGCGCCGCAGCGCCTATTGCGGCAGCCTCGGCTATCTGGATATCCGCGGTCACATGGATACCTCCATCGCGATCCGCACGGCGGTGATCGCCGAGGGCCAGGTGCATCTGTGGGGCGGCGGCGGCCTGGTCGCCGATTCCGAGGAAGAGGCCGAATATCGCGAGAGCCTGGCCAAGATCCAGCGGCTCATGGAAGCGCTTGGCTGACAGGCGGCGTTATAAGGCGTCATGAGCGCCATAACTCGATGGCATATAACGTTCGAACGAATTCGTATTGGGGAAGCAGTGCCTGCCTTTGATAGGGTAGGCGCATTCCCGCACGTCTCCTTGAGCGCTACCCGCCTCTGCTGATGGTCTTTGCTGGCCATTGATCAGCCCTGCGCCCCGCTCCATCGGACGTGCCCTCGTTCTGGAGACTCCTCATGTCCGATACCTTCGATCTCGCCCGCATCAATGCCGAATTCGGCAACGACCCGGAAGCCCTGACCCGCTGGGCTCTGTCGCTGGACAAGCACGCCATCTGCACCACCAACTTCCGTCCCTTCGAGGCGGTGATCCTGCACATGGTGACGCGCTTCCGCCCTGACATCCCGATCGTGTGGATGGACAACGGCTACAACACCGATGCCACCTATCGCTTCGCCGATGAGGTGACGCGCAAGCTGAACCTGAACCGCATCATCTATCTGCCGCAGCGCACGCGTGCCCACCGTGAAGCCGTCGATGGCCTTACGCCGCATATCGATGACCCGCGCCACGAAGCCTTCACCCGTGAAGTGAAGCTCGAACCCTTCGAGCGTGCGCTGCGCGAACTGAACCCCGAGATGTGGTTCACCGCCGTGCGCGCCAGTGACACCGCCTTCCGTGCCGGCATGCAGCCGGTCTCGCTGAACGGCGATGGCCTGATCAAGGTCGCCCCGGTGCTCAACTGGTCATCCAAGCAGATGCACGAGTATCTGGTCGCCCACGACCTGCCCAACGAGTTCGACTACGTCGACCCGACCAAGGCGGAAGACAACCGCGAGTGTGGCCTGCACCTGGCACACTGAGCCCTGTGGTTGACGCTGTGCGCTCGAGCCGCCCAGCCAGCAAAAAGCCCGCCTCTCAGGAGGCGGGCTTTTTCATCTGCGCTGTGGCAGATCAGGCGAGCGGCACTCAGTTCACCGGGACTGTCCACCGACACTCAGTCCACCGACACTCAGTCCACTGGGACTCAGCGCACCGGCAGCTCGATGTCGTGGAAGATCTCGTGCTCGTGGCGCGGGCCGGCGGCCAGCGCCGCTTCGACACGCTCGCGCGTCAGGTGCGGCGCGAAGCGCTCGACGAATTCGAACATGTAGCTGCGCATGAAGGTGCCGCGACGGATGCCGATCTTGGTCGTGGAGCTCTCGAACAGATGCGTGGCGTCCAGTGCGACCAGGTCCTCATCGGCCACCTCGTCCACCGCCATGTGCGCGACGATGCCGATGCCCATGCCGAGACGCACATAGGTCTTGATGACATCGGCGTCCGAGGCGGTCAGCACCACGTTGGGCGCCAGGCCGTGGGACTTGAAGGCATCGTCCAGCTGACTGCGCCCGGTGAAGCCGTAGGTATAGGTGACCAGCGCATAACTGGCCAGCGACTCGAGGGTCAGTTCCTCGCCATTGGCCAGCGGATGATCCTTGGGCACCAGCACGCAGCGATTCCAGCGATAGCACGGCAGCAGGATGAGGTCGTTGAACAGCTCCAGCGACTCGGTGCAGATGGCGAAATCGGCCTGACCTTCACTGACCATGTTGGCGATCTGCTTCGGCGTGCCCTGCTGCATGTGCAGCGCGACATCCGGGTACTTGCGCGTGAAATCGGCGATCACCGGCGGCAAGGCATAACGCGCCTGGGTGTGCGTGGTGGCGATCGACAGGCTGCCGCGACGGTCGTCACTGTGCTCCTGGGCGACGTGCTTGATGTTCTCCACCGTGCGCAGCACCTGGCTTGCCAGCTCGACGATGGACTCGCCGGCCGGGGTCACCCGCGTCAGGTGCTTGCCACTGCGTGCGAAAATTTCGACGCCAAGCTCATCTTCCAACAGGCGAATCTGCTTGGAAATGCCCGGCTGGGAGGTATACAGACTTTGCGCGGTGGCGGACACGTTCAGGTTGTGGCGGGTGACTTCCCAGATATAACGCAACTGCTGGAGTTTCATGCGGCTTCACTCTCCTGAGAAGCACCATCGACGCGACGCGGCGTGACAGTGGCCCGGACATGGCCGGTCACCTTGCTAAGATGATCGGGCGATAAAATCATGAATAATGATTCCTTTCGGGAATATACGCTCAAGAGTAGATTGGCGACAGTAACCTGACAAGGGGGTAGGTAGGGATGGAAGTCACACAACTGCTGCTATACGTGCTGGCAGGCGCCGGAGTGGGTTTCGCGGTCGGTGTCACTGGCGTGGGCGGCGGCTCGCTGATGACGCCCCTATTGTTGATGTTCGGCTTCCCGCCGCACATCGCCGTGGGCACCGACCTGCTCTATGCCTCCATTACCAAGGCAGGCGGTGCCTTCGCGCACCATCGCCAAGGCCATGTGGACTGGACCATCGCCCGACGCCTGGCCATCGGCTCGCTGCCGGCGGCGCTGTTGACGATTGCGGTCCTGCATACCTTCTTCACTGACCCCACCGCCTACGCGGGCCTGATCAAGGGTATGCTGGGCGTGATGTTGATCCTCACCGCCGGCGTGCTGCTGTTCAAGAAGCGTCTGCTGGGGCTGATCAGCCCGGAAAGCTTCATCGTACGCCACGCGGTACCGCTGACCGTGCTGTCAGGCATCGTGCTCGGCGTATGCGTCACCCTGTCCTCCGTGGGTGCCGGCGCCTTCGGTGCTGCCGTGCTGATCATGCTGTTCCCGCTGTTGAGCACCGCGCGCATCGTCGGCACCGATATCGCTCACGCCGTACCGTTGACGCTGGTCGCGGGGCTGGGCCACCTGTGGCTGGGCAATGTCGACTTCCTGTTGCTCGGCGCGTTGCTGGTCGGCTCACTGCCCGCCATCAGCCTGGGCGCACGCCTGACACGCCACATGCCCAGCGGCCTGCTGCAGGGCCTGCTGACGACACTGCTGCTGGGGCTGGGCATCCGTTACGCCTTCTTCTGAGCCCTCCTTGCTGCGGGATCCTTCGCACAGGCAATACCAAAGTCGGGGCAGGCAATCCACATTGCCTGCCCCGTTGCTATTCCCTCAAACCAATAAAACAGCTATAAAAACACTAGCGATCATAACCCCGTGCTATTGAGCCGATGGACAATGCCCATTTGTCAGTGATGCAAAGTGGCGCTACCATCGGACGCAGCCTGCATGTCCGGCAATGCCGCAGACAGCGAAACGAATCCCCTGGAGAAACAAGATGTCCAATCACGTCGATGTCACCGGCGCCAACTTCGAACAGGAAGTTCTCAACGCTGAAGCCCCGGTCCTGCTGAAGTTCTGGGCCCCGTGGTGTGGTCCGTGCAAGATGATGGCGCCGGTCGTCGAAGAAGTCGCCAACGAGAAAGGCGAAGGCCTGAAGATCGTCAACGTCAATGTCGATGACGCGCCGGAAATCGCCGCCGAGCAAGGCGTGCGTGGCGTGCCGACCGTGATCCTGTTCAAGTCCGGCGCCAAGGTCGCCTCTCTGGTCGGTGCCCAGTCCAAGGGTCAGCTGAGCCAGTTCATCGAGCAGAACCTCTGATTCGACTTGCTGACAGGTGACTGCCCCGCCAGTCACCGAGCACTGATTCGATAACCAAAGGCCCCGTCACGCACAGCGTGACGGGGCCTTTGGCATTCAGGCAGCGGGTCATCCACGCAGAGCTGGCTCGCGGGTCATTCCTCCGCCATGCGTCGACGACGGCGAATCCGGCGCACGGAGGGGCCCAGCAGACGCGCCGCCCAGCGCGTGCCCGGGTGCGAGTCGAAGGCGATCTTGAGCGTCATGGTGATCGGCACCGACAACAGCATGCCCACCGGCCCGAACACCCAGCCCCACACCACCAGCGACAGGAAGGCGGCCAGCGTCGACAGCCCCAGGGTGCGCCCCATCACGCGCGGCTCGATCAAGTTGCCGAGAATGAAGTTGATCGCCAGATAACAGCCGCCCAGCATCAGCGCCTTGACCGCGCCACCCTCCGGCATCACCAGCGTCAGCAACACCGCAGGCACCGCGGCCAGCGCCGAGCCGATGTTGGGAATGTAGTTGAGGCAGAAGGCCAGCGTGGCCCACAGGAAGGCGAACTCCACATCGAGCACCAGACAGCTGATCGCGACCAGCCCCCCGGTCACGAGGCTGATCAAGGTCTTGACCGCCAGATAGCGGCGCAGCGTCAGCGAGAACAGCGTGAAGCGGCGCAGACTGACATGCGGGCTGCGCAGCGTGCTGACCAGCTTGTCGCGCAGTGACAATGCCTCATAGAGCAGGAAGGTGGCCGTCAGCACGATGATGACGCTTGAGGACAGAAGCCCCCCAAGTCCGGTCAGCAGGTTCGGCACCCACTGGGTCAATGAGGCCGGATCGACCAGCTCGCTGAAACGGGCCGGCGCGATGGATACGCCGCTGTCCGCCAGCCATTCCAGCATGCTCTGATACTGTTCGCGCAGGCTCTCCTCAAGCTTG
This sequence comes from Cobetia sp. 2AS, assembly GCF_029846355.1. Taxonomy (NCBI): domain Bacteria; kingdom Pseudomonadati; phylum Pseudomonadota; class Gammaproteobacteria; order Oceanospirillales; family Halomonadaceae; genus Cobetia; species Cobetia sp. 2AS. The sequence goes on along the minus strand of NZ_JARWKQ010000003.1, from coordinate 465,522 downwards.
GGCATCTCATCGCTGAACAGGGTGAAGCGCGAGACCAGCAGCGCCGTCAGCGACGAGAACAGCACGCAGACCGTCAGGATGACGATCGGCACTCCGAAGCGTTGCCCGATGCCGTGACGGGCCAGCCAGCGCACCGGCGCATCGCAGACCGCAGCGACGAACACCGCCAACAGCAGCGGCACCACCAGGTCCGCCGCCAGCTTGAGGCCGCCGATGATGATGACCACTGCGGCCATGCCGACCAGCAAGGGGTGAATCTCCAGCGCGCGGCGCACGTTGGGCGCGTGACGAGAACGTCCGGAGCGTTCGAGCGCCTCCTGCTGACGCTCGTCGCGTGGTACCTGCATGCGTGTCACGGCCTCCTCGATGGAAGTGCCCTCACTGACACTGCGTGGCTCGCCAACGCTATCGTCAGGCGCTTGCGCATCAGCCATCTGCGCCTCGGGCGGCACTTCCTCGTGTCGCGATCTTTCCTCAGGCGTATCGTTCGCGTGCATCCTGCGCCACCTATCCTGTCAGTGCTTGCCATCAGTACTTGCCATCAGTACATGCGCGTCGCTGCCCCGCGGCTTCCTCGGGACAGCCTTCGATGCGCCTATCTTGGGCGCATGCCTGTCACAAGCCAAGACTGAAACGGGATTGATTGCTCGTGTCGGGGAAAATCCGCGCCTCCCTCAAGACGCACAAAAAAATGGGGAGACCGAAGTCTCCCCAAGGGTACCGAGTCAGAGCGCACTGACTGGAGGCATAAGACACGACTGTTGCCGATACATCGAACTGCTGAGTCTTGAAACTGCTGTCATGCTTGAAACTGCTGTCAGGCTTGAAACCGTCATCAGATCTCGAAGCCGCTGCCGAAGCCTTCCACCGTCGGCGCCATCAGCGTCTCGCCACCGGCGCGAATCATCGCGGCATGGCCTTGCGTACGCGGCAGGATGCGCTGGAAGTAGAAGCGCGCGGTATCCAGCTTGGCCTGATAGAAGGCAGCGTCCCCTTCGCCGGCCGCCAGCGCGGCCCTGGCCGTCTCACCGGCCCGCGCCCACAGGTAGCCCAGCGTGACGTAGCCGGCATACATCAGGTAGTCGACACTGGCCGCGCCGACCGCTTCGCGGTCCTGCATCGCGCCCATGCCCACCGCCATGGTCAGCTCGCCCCATTCGCGGTTGAGCTCGGCGAGCGGATTGGCAAACTCGCTGCCTTCGCTGGCCTGACAGAACTTGTGGATCTCCTTGGTGAAGACCTTGAGCGATTCGCCCTGGCTCATCAGGATCTTGCGGCCCAGCAGGTCCAGCGCCTGGATACCGGTGGTGCCTTCATAGAGCAGGGTGATGCGTGCATCGCGCACGAACTGCTCCATGCCCCATTCCTGAATGAAGCCGTGGCCGCCATAGACCTGCACGCCGTGATTGGTCGCCTCGAAGCCGGTCTCGGTCAGGAAGGCCTTGACGATGGGCGTCAACAGGCCGAGCAAGGTATCGGCACGCGCCTTGTCTTCGCTGTCCGGAGCATTCTCGACGATGTCATTGAACTGGGCGGCGTACATCACCAGCATGCGCCCGCCCTCGGCGATGGCCTTCTGGGTCAGCAGCATGCGGCGCACGTCCGGATGCACGATGATCGGGTCGGCGGCCTTCTCCGGCGCCTTGGCACCGGACAGGGCACGCATCTGCAGACGGTCACGCGCATAGCTCAGCGCATTCTGGAAGCTGGCCTCGGCCAGCGCCACGCCCTGGATCCCCACGCCGAGACGCGCGGCATTCATCATGGTGAACATGCAGGCCAGTCCCTTGTGCGGCGGGCCGACCAGATAGCCTGTAGCGGAATCGAAGTTCATCACGCAGGTCGCGTTGCCGTGAATGCCCATCTTGTGCTCGATGGAGCCACAGCTGACGCCGTTGCGCTCACCGGCCTCGCCATTGGCGTCGGGCAGGAACTTGGGTACCACGAACAGCGAGATGCCACGCGAGCCTTCCGGAGCATCCGGCAGCTTGGCCAGCACCAGGTGCACGATGTTCTCGGACAGATCGTGCTCACCGGCCGAGATGAAGATCTTGGTGCCGCTGATGCGGTAGCCCTTGCTGCCATCGCTGTCATCCAGCGGCACGGCGCGGGTCTTGATCAGCCCCAGGTCCGTGCCGCAATGCGGTTCGGTCAGGCACATGGTGCCGGTCCAGCTACCTTCGACCAGCTTGGTCAGGTAGGTCTGCTTGAGCACCTCGCTGCCGTGATGCTCGAGTGCATTCATCGCGCCATGTGAGAGGCCCGGATACATGCCCCATGACAGGTTGGCGGAGGCGACCATTTCCGAGAGCACCATCGCCAGTGACGGCGGCAGGCCCTGACCGCCATGCTCCGGTGAGGCAGCCAGACTCGGCCAGCCGCCCTCGACATACTGCTGGTAGGCAGCCTTGAAGCCGCTCGGCGCCTTGACCTCGCCGCCCTCGAAGGTACAGCCCTCGCGGTCGCCCGACTGGTTCAGCGGCGTCAGCACCTCGTGCGCGAAGCGTGCGCCCTCCTCGAGGATGGCGGTCACGATATCGTCGCTGGCCTCATCGCCACCCGGCAGGCTGGCATAGTGCGCGGGATAGTCGAGCAGCTCATTCATCACGAAGCGGATGTCGCGCAACGGCGCCTGATAGTCCGGCATGCTTTACTCCTTGAGCCGTCGCGACGCGGCGGCGCTGACCTGAACAACGACAGGTGGCGACAGGACGCTTGTCAGGCGGCGCAGCACTCACTCGGGCAATGAAGAAGCGAGTCGCTGGCGGCGAACAGGTCTGACGCAACACTATCAAACATGTGTTTGAAATTAACGCCTCCTTCGCCATACCGTCAAGCGGTCGTTTGATTTCTGGCCTGCGACATTGGTGGCAAGCCCTGTCTCATCAGTGGCAAGCCCTGCCTCCAGGCCGCGCCGCGCGCACGGCAGGCACAAAAAGACACACACTAAAAACAGACACAAAAAAGCCCGACCGCAGCCGCGGTCGAGCAATATCTCCCCCAGAGATAACCTGTCCTGCAAGATTCCTTGTGTACCGTGCTCTCTCCCCAGAGCCGATCCAGAGCGCCGATCCAGAGAGCCCGATCCAGACGATAAAGGTCTTACCCGCCAGCCTCAGGCCATGCGAATGCTGCCATCGAGGCGGATCACCTCCCCGTTGAGCATGCTGTTGGTGATGATGTGCTCGGCCAGACGCGCGAACTCATCGGGCTTGCCCAGACGCTTGGGAAACGGCACCGCCTCGCACAGCGCTTCGCGGGCCGGCTCCGGGATGCCGGCCATCATCGGTGTCTCGAACACGCCGGGCGCAATCGCCATCACGCGAATGCCATGGCGTGCCAGCTCACGCGCCATCGGCAGCGTCATGCCGGCGACCCCGGCCTTGGAGGCGCTATAGGCACACTGCCCCACCTGGCCGTCGAAGGCCGCGACCGAGGCGGTATTGAGAATGATGCCCCGCTCGCCGTCCTCGCCCTCGGCAGCATTGCGCGCCATGCGTGCCGCCGTCAGGCGCGCCACGTTGAAGGTGCCGCTCAGATTGATCGCCAGCGTCTTCTCGAAGCCCTCCAGCGGAGCAGGCTCGCCGTCACGATCCACCAGCTTGGCGACGCTCACCACGCCGGCGCAGTGGATCACCCCGTGGATGGCACCGAAGGTCTGCTCCGCGACATCCAGCGCAGCCTCGACACTGGCGCTGTCGGTGATATCGCAATGACAGAAGCGTGCCGCCTCCCCCAGTGAATCGGCCTGTTCACGTGCGGCCTCGGCAAGGTCCGCCAGCACCACCTGGCCGCCGGCCGCGACGATACGTGAGGCCGTGGCGGCCCCGAGGCCGGATGCTGCGCCGGTGATCAGAAAGCAGTGGTCGGCGATCTTCATGAAGCGAGTCTCCCGAAAGGTGGTGACAAGGAAGGTGATGACAGACCTGTGGTGACAGGCCTGTGGTGACAGGCGCGTGGTAACAGGCGCGTGGTAACAGACAAGCCCCGTCGGATAGCCGGCCATGCCAAAGCCACGTGTATGGCTCGGTGTTCAGCTCTCGCGCGCCTGTGCTCGCAGCAGGAAACGCTGGATCTTGCCCGACGGCGTCTTGGGCAGGCTGTCGACGAAGTCGATCTCGCGGGGATAGCTGTGCGCCGAGAGTCGCTGACGCACGCTGGCGCGAATTTCCTCCGCCAGCTCGTCACTGCCGACATGGCCATCGCGCAGCACCACATAGGCCTTGATGATCTCGCCACGCAGCGCATCCGGCTTGCCGACCGCCGCTGATTCCGCCACCGCCGGATGCACCAGCACAGCGTTCTCGACATCCGCCGGGCCGACGCGATAGCCCGCGGTGGTGATGATGTCGTCGTCACGCCCGGCGAAGGTGAAGCGGCCATCGGGCTCTGCCACCACCACGTCTCCAGTCAGGTAATAGCCCTCGACGCAGGGCTGTTTCTCCTGCCAGGTGTAGCCGGCGAAGAAGTGTGCGGGCGAGCGGGCGATATCCACCGCCAGCACACCCGGCTCGCCCGGCGGCAGCTCACGATACTCGGCGTCGAGCACGGCCAGTCGATAGCCAGGCAGCGGGAAGCCGACACTGCCGACCACGACCTCATGGGCCAGCGCGTGATGATTGCAGCAGGTCATGCCGGTCTCGGTCTGGCCGTAATGGTCCATCACCGCACAGCCCAGCTCCCGCGCGACCCAACCCACCACCTCGGTGTTGAGGGGTTCACCGGCGGAGCTTGCGACCCGCAGGTTCAGGCGCTCGAAGGCGCCTTCACCGAGCCCGGAGGCCTTGAGCATGCGATAGGCCGTGGGCGCGGCCGCGAAGTTGTCGATGCGATGACGTTCCATGAACGCCAGCCCGCCTTCTGCACTGAACGGCGCCTGCATGAAGTAGGTGGTGGCACCCAGCAACAGCGGGCCGGTGATGGCGTAGTAGAGGCCGTAGGCCCAGCCGGGGTCGGCCATGTTCCAGAAGCGCTCGCCGGGGCGCAGGTCCACCGCCAGGCGTTGATAGAGCCAGAAGGCAGGCAGCGCATTCAGCGCCACCGCCACGCCCTTGGGCTTGCCGACCGTGCCGGAGGTGAACATCTGCAGGAAGGGCGCCTCCGCCGGAAGCCACACCGGCGGCTCGGTCAGTGGCTCGCTCTGCATCAATGTCTGCCAGTCGAGATCGCCCGCCTCCAGCGCATCTCCCTCACCGCGCACGCAGATGATCACGGGATGGCGGGCAAGCTCAGTGAACTTGCTGCGCTGGCTCGTCTCGGTGATCACGATCTGCGTCTCGGCGCGCGACAGGCGATAGTCGAGCGCATCGGTGCCAAAGGCGGTGAACAGCGGCTGATAGACGGCGCCCAGCCGCCAGGTCGCGGCCAGCGCGATCATCAGCTCCGGCGTGCGCGACAGCATGCAGGCGACCCGCTGCCCCGCCATCACGCCCTGTGCCTTCAAGGCAGCCGCCATCCGCGCGCTCTGCTCATCGAGCTGTGCGTAACTCAGCTCACGCACCCGGCCCTGTTCGTCTTCGTGGACCAGCGCGATACGTTCGCCCTGCCCGGCGCGCAGATGACGCCCGACACACGCCTCATAGGCATTGCCGAGCTCGCCTTCGCCGTCGGTGTCGAGCGGCGTGGTGAACAGTTCATCGCGCAGTGCCTGGATATCGAAGGCGGCCAGATAATCGCTCAGCGTCTGGCTGGCGGAGGGTTGCATGGCGTGTGAATTCGCAGATGCAGCAGAGGCGGCGCGTGACGTGCGGTTTGTTGTTGTATCGCTTGGCGTCATGGCGTGACTGGCTCCTGAGTGGTGCTCCGGGGCGATGTGAGATGACTGGGCGCCAGCCATCTACAGTTAACGTAAACGTCAAGTTAGCGACAAGCCTGTCGGGCGGCAAGCATTGTGACGCTCGACTGGCCAAAAGTTGCAGACGCCGTGTAGCAGACGCCGTGTAACGGACGGCGTGTAACGCACGCTGTGTAGCAGACGCTGGCTCAGGGCAGACGACACAGGCTGTCGACCAGCGCCTCGGCCAGCTCATCGGGGGAGCGCTCTCCCTCGGGGCGATACCAGCGTACCGTCCAGTTGAGCGCGCCGAGCATGAACTGGCGCAGCAGCGCGGCATCGCCCTTGAGCAGCCCTGCGGCCACGGCGGAGGCGATGGCGTCACGCCAGAGGTCCTCGTAGTCATCGCGCAGCTGGACGAGATGCTCGCGCGCCGGACCTTCCAGCCGCCGCCACTCATAGAGCGCGACCACATGGGCGTTGCGATCGGTGAGCAGCGTGTCCAGATGTGCACGCGCCAAGGCCTGCAGTCGCTCTCGCGCCTGTTGCTGCGATGCCGCCGAGGCGGTCACTTCGCTTGCCTGGTACGGCTCGCAGCGCGCCAGATGCTCACGGGCGATGGCCAGCGCACTGAACATGCCCTCTTCGATCACGGCGCACAGAATTTCCTGCTTGTCGGCGAAGTGATGGAAGAGACTGCCGGACTTGATGCCCATTTCCTGGGCCAGCATGCGGACGGTGGTGCGATCGAAACCCTCCTCGACGAACAGGCGGGCAGCGATACGGACCAGCTCCTTGCGACGGGGTGAGGCGGTGGCTACATTCATCGTATAACTAGCGCTTGCTTGGTTTATGGGATTGAATGGATCAAAGCATAGCCACGCAGTGATCACAACGCCGACTGCACGACTCGATCTTCCAATAACAAGACACAGGAGACCGTCATGACGACCGCTTCCCGCTCTACGCCAAGCCCCGCCGCCAGCGCCGATGACATCGTGATTCTCGCCGGTGCCCGCACGCCGATGGGGGGCCTCAAGGGCTCACTCTCGACGCTGAGCGCACCACAGCTCGCCGCCGTGGCCATCAAGGCGGCCATCGAACGCGCAGGCCTCACGCCTGCCGATGTCGACGAAGGCATCTTCGGCTGCGTGCTGCCCGCCGGCGTCAAGCAGGGCCCGGCGCGGCAGGCCATGCGTCAGGCCGGCGTGCCGGACAGCATCGGCGCCACCACCATCAACAAGCTGTGCGGTTCCGGCATGAAGGCCACCATGCTGGCGCATGACCTGATTCGCGCAGGCACCAACCGCATCATGCTGGCCGGCGGGATGGAATCGATGTCCAACGCCCCGCACCTGCTCACCCAGGCGCGTGGCGGCTATCGCCTCGGCCATGGCGAGCTGAAGGACCACATGTTCTTCGATGGGCTGGAAGATGCCGAGACCGGCAAGCTGATGAGCGTGTTCGCCCAGGAAGTGGCCGATGCCCGCGGCTATGATCGCCAGCGCATGGACGACTTCGCCATCGAATCGCTCAGACGTGCCATGACGGCCACCGAATCGGGGGATATCGCACCGGAAATCGCCGCCGTCACGGTCAAGAGCCGCAAGGGCGAAAGCGTGGTCGAGCAGGACGAGCAGCCCTTCCAGGCCAATCTCGACAAGATTCCCACCCTGCGCCCGGCCTTCGCCAAGGACGGCACCATCACCGCCGCCAACGCCAGCTCCATCTCCGATGGCGCCTCGGCGCTGGTGCTGACGCGCCGTGATGAAGCCGAACGACGCGGGCTGGCCGTCAAGGCACGTATCCTCGGTCACAGCACCCACTCCCAGCACCCCAGCGAATTCACCCTGGCGCCCATCGGCGCCATCGACACGCTGATGAAGCGCCTGGAGTGGACCACAGAAGACGTCGACCTGTTCGAGATCAACGAGGCCTTCGCGGTGGTCACCCTGCTGGCGATGGATGCCCACGACATCCCGCATGACAAGGTCAATGTCTTCGGCGGCGCCTGCGCCCAGGGGCATCCGGTGGGCTCCACCGGCTCGCGCATCATCGTCACGCTGATCAACGCGCTGGAACGCCTCGGCAAGAAGCGCGGCATCGCGGCGCTGTGCATCGGCGGCGGCGAAGCCACCGCGATCGCCGTCGAACTGGAAGGCTGATCCGCCAGCAGACACTGAGCCAACCTGATGCTTGAAACGACACGAGGCCCGGGTCATTGATCCGGGCCTCGTGTCGTCGTGCGGCCTGCGATGCTCTCAGGCAGCGATCAGGGGCTCAGCCTTTCGAGCCCTGACGCTGGCGCCGCTTAGCCATAGCGACCGGTGATGTAGTCCTCGGCCTTCTTGGTATTCGGGTTGGAGAACATGGTCTTGGTGTCGTTGTACTCCACCAGCTCACCCATGTGGAAGAAGGCGGTGTAATCGGCGACACGTGCCGCCTGCTGCATGTTGTGCGTCACGGTGACGATGGAGAACTGGGTCTTCAGCTTGTCCATCAGGTCTTCGATGGTCGCGGTGGAGATCGGGTCGAGTGCCGAGGTCGGCTCATCCATCAGGATGACGTCCGGCTTGACCGCGATGGCACGCGCGATGCACAGACGCTGCTGCTGACCACCGGACAGCGAGGTGCCCGGCTGGTCGAGAATGTCCTTCACTTCTTCCCACAGACCCGCATCACGCAGCGCGCTCTCGACCAGATCATCCTTGTCGGCGCGACGGCTGACCAGGTCGTGCATGGTCGGCGCGTAGGCGATGTTGTCGTAGATGGACTTGGGGAACGGGTTCGGCTTCTGGAACACCATGCCGACGCGACGACGCAATGCCACTTCATCCATGTTGCGCGCGTTGACGTCACGGCCATCCATCTCGACCAGACCTTCGATGCGCACGCTGCGGATCAGGTCATTCATGCGGTTCAGGCAGCGCAGGAAGGTCGACTTGCCACAGCCGGACGGGCCGATCAGGGCGGTGACGTTCTTCTGGAAGACATCGATGTTGATGTTCTTCAACGCCTTCTTCTCGCCGTACCACAGGTTGAGGTCTTCCACGCGAATGGCCAGCTCGTGGTTGGCATCTTCGTTGATGACGACCGGGCTACCGGGACGAGTGGCGGCGGCAGGCTTGGCGGGAGTGGCGACGGTGCTGTTCATGTCTCGTATTCCTTGATGAGTCGTGGGCCAGGGCTAAGGGTGGAAGGCGACCGGCCAATCGGCGGGCCGCCTCGCAGCTGCCTACCAGCGACGCTCGAATTTCTTGCGCAGCATCACGGCTGCGGCATTGAGTAGGATCAGCACTGACAGCAGCACCAGGATGCCCGCCGCAGTACGTTCAACATAGGCCTGCTCCGGCTCGCCCGCCCAGGTGAATATCTGGGCCGGCAGCACGGTGGCAGCCTGGGTGATGGCGGTCGGCGCATCCGGAATGAAGGCCACCATGCCGACGATGATCAACGGCGCGGTCTCGCCCATCGCCTGTGCCAGGCCGATGATGGAACCGGTCAGGATTCCCGGCAGTGACAGCGGCAGCACGTGATCACGCACCACCTGCCAGCGGGAGCAGCCGACGCCGAAGGCGGCCTGACGAATGGTGTCCGGTACGCTGCGCAGCGCCGAGCGCGTGGTGATGATGATCACCGGCAAGGTCATCAGACCCAGCGTCAGACCACCGACCAGCGGGGAGGAACGCGGCATGCCGAAGAAGTTGATGAAGATCGCCAGACCCAGCAGACCGAACAGGATCGACGGCACCGCCGCCAGGTTGTTGATGTTGATCTCGATGGCCTGGGTGAAGCGGTTGTCCGGAGCGAACTCCTCCAGATAGACCGCCGTCAGCACGCCGACCGGGAAGGCGAAGGCCAGCGTGACCAGCAGCGTCAGGATCGTGCCCATCGCGGCCGACCAGATACCGGCGTATTCCGGCAACTTCGAATCACCGGTGGTGAAGAAGTTGATGTTGAACTTGAGCTCGGCCGTACCGTTCTCGATCATGCGGTCCAGCACGGCGGTCTGCTTGGGCTTCAGGTGTGACTTGTGGCCCTTGAGGTACTGATCGACCTGGTCATCGGCGATCACCCAGCGGTCGATCGTCTGTCCCATCAGGCTGGCGTCAGCGGCCATGTCACGCGGCAGCTGGCGCAGCCAGCCGCGGCTGACCAGATCACGCACGCCTTCTTCCACCGCTGCCAGCGGGATTTCCTGCGACTGCTCGCTGTAGGTGACCGGCACGTGCAGTTCTGCCTGCTGGAAGGCCGGGTAGCCGCGCATGACCATGTCGCCGATGAAGACCACCAGGAAGGTGGCGGCCAGGGCGAGTGCGCCCATGGACATGAATTTCAGGCGCTTGGTGCGGCGATGACGGCCCTTCAGCTGGGCCGAGATATCGTCGAATGAATGGCTCATGTCTAGTCTCGGCCTCAGAGGTTGTTGGCGCTGTACTTCTCACGGAAGCGGCGGATCAGGACCACCGAGACCATGTTCAGCAGCAGAGTGACAACGAACAGCACCAGACCCAGCGCGAAGGCCGACAGTGTCTCGGCACTCGCGAATTCCTGGTCGCCGGTCAAGGCAGCGACGATGCGCACCGTGACGGTGGTCATGTCTTCCAGCGGGTTGGCGGTCAGGTTCGGACGCATGCCCGCCGCCATCACCACGATCATCGTCTCGCCGAGGGCGCGTGACATGGCCAGCAGAGACGCGGAGATGATGCCCGGCAGCGCGGCCGGCAGGATGACGTTGCGGATGGTCTCGCCGTGGGTCATGCCCAGCGCCAGAGAGCCCTGACGCATGGTGTCCGGCACGGAGGTGATGACGTCATCGGACAGTGAGGAAATGAACGGAATGATCATGATGCCCATGACCAGCCCCGGCGCCAGCGCGTTGTTGTAGGACGCCTCGATGCCCAGCGGCGAGAAGATGTCGACGATCAGCGGCGCGACGGTGATGGCGGCGAAGAAGCCGTAGACCACGGTCGGGATACCGGCGAGCACTTCCAGCACCGGCTTGGCGACGGTACGCACGCTCTCGGGGGCGAACTCCGCCATGTATACCGCGGCGAGCAGACCGATGGGAATGGCCACCAGCATCGCGATCAGGGTGATCATGAAGGTACCGGCGAACAGCGGTACGGCACCGAAGTTGGCGGTGCTCTCGACGCCTTCACCACGGCCGGCGGCCATCTGGAAGCTGTTGCCCGGATCCCAGGTGGTGCCGGTGATGAAGGTCCAGAAGCTTTCCATCTGGAAGAAGCGGATGGCCTCGAAGATGATGGAGACCAGAATGCCGAACGTCGTGACGATGGAGATCATCGCCGCGCCGATCAACACATAACGAATGAGGGTCTCGATGGCATTGCGCGCATGGAAATCAGGCTTCACCAGGGCGAGGCCGATGACCAGGCCGACGGCTGCGACGACCAGACTGGCGATCAGCAGCTGCATGCCTTCGATATCGATATCTGCGGTGGCAATCGCAACGACGGCTGCCAGACCGACCAGCAGAGCAGGCCCTGCGCTGGAGATTGCCGTGAACCAGCCGTACTGATCCGGCTGGGCGTACATTTCAGCACCGCTGGCACGCACACGCTGTGCCTTGCTGCGGCCGCTGAAGAAGGCCACCAGGCCAGCCAGCGCCACGATGCCTATGAAGAAGAGAAAGATCTGCTGAGTCTGCATCTTTCGGGTCCCGGAGTCGCGTTGTTCACAGGGGGAAGGCTTCATGCCTTGCGAAACCCTGCGACCAGTCAAGCAAACGGGCCGGCTGCCAAGGGCAACCGGCCGCGTCAGAGGGTCAGCTGCGTTGCTTACTTCTGGAGATCGGCCAGAGTCAGCTTGGTGCGCTCAGCGACCTGCTCGCGAAGCGTGGCGCGCTCTTCCTTCGGCAGCGGGATCAGACCGATGCCCTTCAGGTAGCCCAGCTCACCGATCATCTTCTCGCTCATGAACAGGTCGTTGTAGGCCTGCTGAGCCGGCACGTCATCCTTGTGCTGGTTCTTCACGTAGTAGAACAGGGAGCGGGAGACCGGGTACTCGCCAGAGGAGATGGCATCGGCTTCCGGCTGCACGCCATCGATGGAAGCACCGACGACCTTGTCAGCATTCTCTTCGAGGAAGGAGTAGCCGAAGATACCGAAGGCTTCGGTGTTCTCGACCAGCTTCTGGATGATCAGGTTGTCATTCTCGCCGGCAGCGATGTAGTGACCGTCCTGACGGATGTTGGTGTAACCCTCACCGCCGTAGCCTTCCATCTCTTCGGTGGAGACTTCCATCACCAGCTCTTCGAAGGCATCACGGGTACCGGAAGTGGAAGGCGGCCCGTAGACGGTGATCTTGCGGTCCGGCAGGGAGGAGTCGATCTCGGACCACTTGGTGTAGGGGTTGTCGACCAGCTTGCCGTCGACCGGCACCTGAGCGGCGACCGCCAGGGTGATCTGCTCACGGGTCAGGTCGATGCTGCCATCGCGGACAGACTGGGCGAAGGCGATACCGTCGAAGCCGATCATGGCTTCGGTGATATCGGTCACGCCGTTCTCTTCACAGCGCTCGAATTCAGACGTCTTCATGCGACGAGAGGCGTTGGTGATGTCCGGAGTGCTGTCACCGACACCTTCACAGAACAGCTTCATGCCGCCGCCGGAACCGGTGGATTCGATGACCGGAGTCGGGAAATCGCTGGTGGCACCCAGCTCTTCAGCGACGTAGCTGGAGAACGGATAGACCGTGGAAGAACCCACGATGCGCAGCTGTTCACGGGCTTCTGCAGCACCAACTGATGCAGCGATGACAGCCACTGCGAGACCGGACTTGAGGAACGCCTTCATGCCTGAAACTCCTTGCGATAGGAATGAGCCAGTGAGGTGGCTTCTTGTCTACAGGGAGTACCTTGCCAAGCATTCATGACAACTGTGTGACAGTCGCCGGCTCAAGCCTTTCTCAGTCGGGCGGCGTCTCATGGCGCGCCAGGGCGCGGCGCCCTGCCAGCACCCGCAGCAGAATATTGCTGACCAGCGCCGTGCCCAGCATGCCGAGAATCATCGGCCACAGGCTGTCCATCGCCAGACCTGCGATCAGCATGCCGATCACGGCGCCACTGGCAAACTGCATGCTGCCGATCAGCGCATTGGCCGTGGCACTGATGCGCGGGAAATACTCCAACGCCGAGGAGATCGCGTTGGGCGCCACCATGCCGTTGGCCCCGACGAACACCATCAGCAGCGGCGCGATGACGTAGAGCAGGTCCAGCCCCAGTGCCAGCGCCGATACCAGCAGGATGGCGGCAGACAGTTGGATACCGATGCCGATGCGCAACAGACGCGGCGGCGACAGGCGTGACAGCAGGCGCACGTTGAGACGGTTGGCGGTGAACATGAACAGGATGTTGGCGCCGAACAGCACCGGGTACCAGGCCGCCGTCACTCCGAAATGCTGCATATAGACGTAGGGCGACGCGGTGATGAAGGCGAACATGCCACCGAAGCCCATCGCCTGCGTCAGCGCATAGCCCATCGCCGGCCCGTGGCGCAGCACGCTGGCATAGTCACGCGCGACCTGCAGGAGACTGGCCGGCGGCTCGTCCGCCTCGCGCTTGCGTCGGGTCTCGGGCAAGCGCAGCGGCAGCACTATCAACAGGAAGGCGGCATAGGCGGCCAAGAAGGCGAAGATCAGCCACCAGCCCGCCATGCCCAGCAGCAGACTGCCGATGGCAGGCGCGATCAAGGGCGCCAGCATCATGATCACCGCGACGGTGGACAGCACCTTGGCCGCCTCGCGGCCACTGAAGCAATCGCGCACGATCGCCGAGGAATTGACCACCGAGGCACCGCCGCCCAGCGCCTGCAGGAAGCGCAGCGCATAGAGCCCCTCGAGACTCTCGACCTGGGTGATGGCCAGACTCGCCAGCAGGAAGACGAAGATGCCTGACAGCAGGACCGGCTTGCGCCCGATACGGTCTGACAGCGGGCCGAAGATCAACTGCCCCAGCGAGAAGCCGAGCAGGAAGATCGACAGCGACAGCTCCGTATGGTGCACCGTGGTCGCCAGGTCTTCTGCCATGGCCGGCAATGCCGGCAGATAGGCATCGATGGCCAATGGAGCCAGGGCCGTATTGGCCGCGACCAGCAAGGCCAGCTGACGGGTTTGACGCTTGTCCACATCCCCTCCTGCAATCGTTTGTCGATGGTATGTCCACGTGCCGAAAACGCCACGCCCTTGCCGTCAGATGACGACAGTGGGCGCGCCGCCGCACAATTGATACAGTTGACCTACACAGGTGACGAATGTCACATCACGCTGATGAAATCCCCGCAGATCATCCACTTGGGGCGATCGGCCCGAGATGTCTTCACAGCCGGCAGGCGTGGGTGCACACTCGGTGGCAGCGCTCGCTCCGGCGGCCCCCTGCCCTTCACCTCTTGCCTTATTCATGAGGGCCACTCACCCCTTCGGGTGGCTCACGCTCAGTACAGGAAACTCTTGCATGGCACAGGACAAGCTCTCCCAACTCAAGGAAATGACCACCGTCGTCGCCGACACCGGTGACCTCGAGGCCATTCGTCGCTTCGCGCCCACTGATGCTACCACCAACCCGTCACTGATCCTGCAGGCCGCTCAGGACCCGTCACGTCGCGAGCGCCTGACCGAAGTCGCGCGCAAGGCCACCGACATCGATGATGCCGTCGATGCCGTGGCCGTGGATATCGGTACCGAGATCGCCGGCCTGGTGCCGGGTTATGTCTCCACCGAGGTCAGCGCCCGCCTGTCCTTCGATGCCGACGAGACCATCCGTCGCGCGCATCGCATCATCGAGCGCTACGCCGCCAATGGCGTCGGTCAGGAACGCATCCTGATCAAGACCGCCTCCACCTGGGAAGGCATTCGTGCCGCCGAGAAGCTCGAGCGCGAAGGCATCCGCACCAACCTGACGCTGCTGTTCAGCTTCGCCCAGGCCCAGGCCTGTGCCGATGCCGGCGTGACGCTGATCTCGCCCTTCGTCGGTCGTATTCTCGACTGGCACAAGGCCAATCAGCCGGATGCCGACTTCAGCGGCGACAACGACCCGGGCGTGAAGTCCGTCAAGGCCATCTACGAGCACTACAAGGGTCACGGCTACAAGACCATCGTGATGGGCGCCAGCTTCCGTAACACCGGCGAGATCGAAGCGCTGGCCGGCTGTGACCGCCTGACCATCTCGCCGGCACTGCTGGGTGAGCTGGCCGAGAGCACCGGCCCGCTGGAACGTCGCCTGCTGGCCGCCGATGCCGAGCAGAACGTGCCGGAAGCGCTGACCGAGTCCAACTTCCGCTGGGACATGAACGAAGATGCCATGGCCACCGAGAAGATGGGCGAAGGTATCCGCAAGTTCATGGCCGATCAGCGCAAGCTCGAGACTCTGCTGGCCGAACTGCGCAGCCACTGAGCCAACGGAGCATAGCGCCGATGATGAGCTCTTGTTAAGCAAGAGCTCATTGAATGGCCAAGGCAACAAAAAGCGCCTGCCGTATTTCACGGCAGGCGCTTTTTTTGTGCTTTCAGAAACGTGCTGTCTGGATCGTGCTTTCAGCAGCGTGCTGTCAGGCTCAACGTCCCAGCGCGCCTTCAGTGCGGCTGGCGATGCTCCTCGCTTTCCAGCAGCTCGATCAGCGGCTGGAACTCCAGACGATTGTGGCCATTCAGGCACATCAACAGCCGGTGAGCCTCGAGAATGCGTCCGCGCAGCTCCTGTTCCTGCTGGGGCGAGGCATCGGCGTCATCCTGAGACTCGTTCAGCGCTGGCGCGTTGCAGCAGGAAGCCCCGTCCAGATCGGCCTGGTCCGCCTCCGGCAGGCTGCCGGCGTCCACGACACTGGCCACCTCGTCGAACCCCATCACCTTGAGCATGGTCAGCACGTCGGGATGGGCAGCCACCACCTGCGCCGGCATCACCAGCCGGTCGCGGACCGCCAGCGCCAGCTTGGCCAGAAAGCCCAGTGCGGTGGAATCGACATTGGTCGCTTCGCGCAGATCGATGATCACGCTTTCCAGTCCCTCAACCGCAGCCACGCGCTGTACCTGCTGATCCAGCGTGGCACACAGCGTCAGGCGTACATCACCGGATAGCTTGAGCACGAACAGGCCGTCTTCGAACACGGCCTGGATACGTCCTTCATCCATCATGGAATCCTGTCAGCGTCATCAAGGTAAGGTCATCCGGCAGCTCGCCATCCAGCGCCAGTCCACGACGCAATCCTTGCACATCTTCACTGCTCAGAATCCGTTGATGCAGTGCTCGAGTCCTGTCCTCCAGCGCCTCGCCCGGCAGGCATTCCAGTACACCATCACTGGCCAGCCACAGACGGAAGCGCTCAGGAAGCGCCACACGATACGCTGGATAGCGGGTGTCTGGGAAGAGCCCCACCGGCCGACCGCTGCCTTCCAGCTCACGCAGTTCGCCGTCAGGCGTGACCAGTACCGGCATCGGCAGCTGGGCGCCCAGGGTGTAATGCAGCGTGCGCGTGTCACGGTCCATCACACCACACATCACCGTGGCATGCTTGCCGATACCACTGTCGATCAGTTCACGGTTGAGCAGTGCCAGCCACTCGGGGCCGAAGGTTTCCGGCGTATGTTCCTCCCAGTGGCGGATAGCGCGTGCGAACAACAGCTTCAGCAACACGGTCACGAAGGCCGACGAGGCGCCATGCCCGGAGACATCCGCAAAGTAGAACAGGCTGAAGCGTTCGTCGATCGCCTGATACTCGAGGAAGTCACCCGACAGATACAGCGACGGCGACAGGCAGTACTCATAACTGACGCCATTGATGTGCTGCCCGCTCTGGGGCAGCAGACGCTGCTGGATCTGGCCACCGGCCTGCTGGTCCTGACGCAGCAGCGCCAGATGCGTCTCCAGGTGCTCGTTGAGCTCCTCGAGGCGCGCACGTGCCTTGGCGTGCTCATGGGCCAGCTGGTGATGCTCCGCCGCCCGCTTGAGCAGACTGCGCAATACCGAGCCATGCTCGCGCGGCGAGATGAGGTAATCGACCAGCCCGGCCTCCACCGCCGGCAGCAGGCATTCATCGCCACGGCTCTCGGCCACCACCACCGTCGGCAGGCGCTCGGCCAGACGCGCCCACTCATGACTGGAAACGGCCTCGACATGCGCGACCACCACCGCCACCCCGCTGGGCAGTGTCGCGATGCCATCACAGGCCGCCACCGCACAGCGTTCATCCGTCAACAGGTTCGCCAGCGCATCACGCCGCGAGCCGGGAAGATCAATCAGACCGATCAACAGACGCTTGCCTTGCTCATCCGCCATGCCAACCCCTCATTCCCGTCCTTACTGCCATCCACTCGCAGTCTTGATGCTGCTTGCCCTCGCGACCGGCACCACTGACCCATTCACGATACCGGTCGCCTGCTGCGGGTGACGCGTTACTGGCTGTCGTCTTCCGGTGCGAAGGCACCGTCGAGATCGGCATCATCGAAGCTGTCGCTGGCGAAGGGATCATCGCCCAGCTTGCCATCGTTGATCTCGAAGTTGCGGCGCTGCAGGTAGGCATCACGAATGAAGCTGTAGCGATCGCCCTGGATCAGCTTCTCCTGCTCGAGCAGACCGGCACGGGTATCGACCAGATCCAGCGCCTTCAGGCCGTAACGCACCTTGTCGTCTTCGACGTAGTTGACGGGATCAGCGAAGTAATCCACCGGCATGCCCGCGGTATCACGCACGGTACTCGGACCGAACAGCGGCAGCACGAGATACGGCCCCTGCCCTGCACCCCAGACGGCAAGCGTCTGACCGAAGTCTTCCTCGTCCACTGTCCAGCCAAGCTCGCTGGCCGGGTCGAACAGGCCGCCGATACCGACGGTGGAGTTGAGCAGCAGGCGGCCGGTGGAGACACCGGCATTGGCCCACTTCCACTGCAGCACCGAGTTGAACATGGTGCTGACCTCTCCCAGATTGGAGAAGAAGTTGCCCACGCCATCCTGTACCAGCTCCGGCGTCACATAGTCATAGCCCTGCGCGACCGGCTTGAGGGCATAGCGATCCAGGGTGTCATTGAAGGTATAGACGTTACGGTTGAAGCCCTCCCAGGGGTCCTGAGGGTTCGGCTCGCTGTCTCCGGTACTGGCGCAACCCGCCAGCAGGGACATGGCCAGCAGTGCCGGCAGGGAAGTCTTGATCGTGTGCATCTCGTCACCTGTAAGTCTATTGGATTCCTGCAGCGGTCCTTGCCACATCCCTGGCTGTCAGGTCCGGTCTTCTTTATACGTTCCGCGCCCGCCAAGAGCCAGCACAGGCCACGTGGATTCGCGCAATGTCCTGCTTCAACCGCAGCGTTTCAGCAGCACGCTGCCGGCACTGTAGCCTGCCCCGAAAGAACACAATACCCCGAGGCTCCCCGGCGCCAGATCAGCGTGATGGAGGTGGAAGGCGATCACCGAGCCCGCGGAGCTGGTATTGGCGTAGCGATCGAGAATGATCGGCGCTTCCTCGCTCGACGGGTCACGCCCGAGCACGCGCCGCGCGATCATGTCGTTCATGTGGCGGTTGGCCTGGTGCAGCCACATGCGATCAAGATCACCGCCATCTGCCTCGATCTCGCCCAGATGGGTGGTGATCAGCTCGGCCACCATCGGGCAGACCTCGCGGAAGACGCGCCGCCCTTCCTGGATGAACAGCTTGTCATCGGCCTTTACACGATGGCTTGCGCTGTCGAGTGTCATCGCGGATGCCACGTCGTCCTCAAGCACCGCCGTGCGATTGAGGAAGCCGAAATTGTTGCGTATCGCATTGGAGAAGCGCGTCACCAGGCGCGTGCCGAGCACCTCGAAGCCATCGGTGCGCGTGGCAACATCCGCCGCTTCCAGCACCACGGCCGTGCAAGCATCCCCGAAGATGAAGTGGCTGTCACGGTCGCGGAAGTTGAGATGCGCACTGCAGATCTCCGGATTGACCATCAGCACACGCCTGGCACTGCCGCTGCGAATCGCGTTGGCGGCGGTCTCGATGCCGAAGGTGGCGGAGCTGCACGCCACGTTCATGTCGAAGGCATAGCCACCGGCCTCGAGCGCGGCCTGCAGTTCCACCGCCACCGCCGGATAGGGGCGCTCGAGGTTGGAACAGGCCACGATGACCAGATCCAGGTCCGCGGCGTTGACGCCCGCCGCCGCCAGCGCTTCACGCGCGGCCGCCACGCCCATCTCGCACTGCACCGAGGGCTGGTCATTGGCGCGCGCCGGCAGACGTGGGCGCATGCGCTCCGGGTCGAGAATGCCCTCGGCATCCAGCACGTAGCGGCTGTGGATACCCGAGGCCTTGACGATGAATTCGGCGCTGGACTCGGTGCGCGCCTCTCGCTCACCACGTGCGATGCCGTCGGCATTGGCGGCATTGTCCGCCGCCACCCAGGCATTGAAGGACGCCACCAATGCCTCGTTGCTGATGGCATTGGGCGGCGTATAGAGCCCGCTGCCGGTGATCAGTACGCGATGATTGCCGCTGGCGCTCATGGACTGGCCGGCGTTGGCGTGTTGCGTATCGGCAGCGTGATCATTGTCATTGTTTGGCATGCATCCACTCCTGACAGTGCTATCCCGCGGGATATCACCAGAATTGAGCGGGGCACGACCCGGCGCCGCGTCGTCATGCCCCATGTTCAGTGTACGCTGTCTCGGCGATTCCAGACGCACGAGTCAGCATTTGTCGGGCGATCACAGTGAATGCTTAAACAGCAATTCCTGTCTGCAGCTTGGGCCATCCCGCCGCGGCACGCCTCCACGTACCGGTCACGCAAGCCCCTGATGCCACGCACAGCGCCCTGGAATGGCCCCCGACAAGGCAGAGCTTCAGCCCAGGCAGAGATTCAAGAGCTCAGCCTCAGGACATCAGCGGCGCGCCATCAGCTCCTGCCAGCGTTTCTCGAGGCGCTTGGCGGAGACGGTCTCCAGGGTGCCGAGCTGCTGGGCAAACAGCGAGACGCGCAGTTCCTGCAGCCACCAGCCGAACTCTTCCAGCTCCGCATCCGGCAGCCCCTGCTCGCGCGCCTTGCTCAGGCGGGCATCAAGGCGGGATTCGAAGCCCTTGACCTCCTCCATGTCACGCTGGTCGCGCATGCGCTCACGCGGCGCCTTGTCGAGACGGATCAGCATCGCCTCCACATAGCGCGGCAGCTGATGCAGCCATTCACCGGAGGCCTGGATGAAGCCCGGCGTAATCAGACGCGCCTGCTGGGCCTTGAGATCAGCCACCACCAGCGCCATCGAGAAGTCGATCTTGCCCTTGAGGCGCTTGGAAAGCTCCAGATGCTGCTTGAGCGCGGCTTCCAGCGGCTTGAGCAGCGCCTCGGCGTGCGGCACCAGCTCGGCCCGCTTGTCATCGAGACGCGCCTGCAGTTCGCTGCGCGAACGCGGCAGCGGCTCGACGGCCATCACCTGCTCGAAGACGCTGTAGATGAAGTCATCCGCCAGCTGGCGACGCGTGCCGACCTTGGCAAACAGCAGCGCACAGCGCTCCAGCGCCTTGAGGTCACGGTCCAGATAGCGCACCTGGTCCGGCAGGCGTGCCATCGCCAGGCGCGTGATGCCATCACGGTGCGCGGCGGCGGCCTTGGCCGGATGATCGAACAGCTCCACGCTCAGGTTCTGCTCGACCTGAGCCGTCGCGCTGGCAGGCGCATGGCTGGACGGCGCGCTGTTCTTGCCGGTCTTGCGCGCCAGCTTGCGCTGCTTGGCGCTCATGCCGCTGTCGGCAGGCGCCGCCTTCACCACCAGCGCCGGGTAGGCCTCGACGCGAATGCCCGCCTGGGTGGTGCTGTGCGAGGTGGCGATCGGCGTTTCCGGCAGATCTTCCAGCACTTCGCTGTCGGCTTCACGACTGCGGTTGGCCATCGCCCGCGCGGCGGCCGCGGCCGAGTCCTTGAAGCGTGCTTCCAGCGCTTCGAGATCCCGCCCTTCGCCCAGCACCTTGCCGTCCTGATCGACGATACGCAGGTTCATCTTCAGGTGCGGTTCCAGCGTTTCGGGCGCCCAGGCATCCTGCGGCAGGCGCAAGCCAGTCTTGACGCGCATGAACTCGGCCAGCGCATCGGTCAGCGGCACGTCGTCCGGGGTCAGCGCCTCAAGTGCGGCATCGACCCAGTTGGGAATCGGCACCACCTGCTTGCGGTACTGCTTGGGCAGCGACTTCATCAGCGCGATGGCCTTGTCACGCAACAGCCCCGGCACCAGCCATTCGATGCGATAGCGCGGCAGCTGCGAGAGCATCGCCGCCGGTACGATCATCGTCACGCCGTCATCCACCGCACCGGGCGCGAAGTGATAGCTCAGCGGGTAGGCGACGCTGTTGTGATGCAGCTGTTCGGGGTAGCGCGCGACGGTGACTTCCTCGGCGTCGCGCGCCATCAGGTCGTCGAGATTCAGATGCAGGACATCGGGGTTGTCGCGCTCGGCCTCCTTGCGCCACTTGTCGAAGCTGCGCCCGTTGTAGATGCCTTCCGGAATCCGCTCGGCATAGAAGGCGAACAGCGTCTCTTCGTCGACGAGGATGTCCCGCTTGCGCGCGCGGTCCTCAAGCTCACCGACCTCATCCATCAGGCCGCGATTGTGGGCGAAGAACGGCGCACGGGTCTGGAATTCGCCCTCGACCAGCGCACGGCGAATGAACAGCTCGCGGGATTCTTCCGGCGCCAGCGGGCCGTAATGCACCTTGCGCGCGGTGACGATGGGCAGCCCGAACAGGGTCACCTGCTCACTGGCGACCACCTGGGCACGCTTCATCTCCCAGTGCGGTTCGCTGTAGCTGCGCTTGACCAGATGCTCGGCCAGCGGCTCGACCCACTCGGGCTTGATCGCCGCGACCTGACGCGCGTAGAGCTTGGTGGTCTCGACCATCTCGGCCGCCATCACCCACTTGGGCGACTTCTTGGCCACACCGGAGCCCGGGTGGACGAAGAAGCGTCGGTTGCGCGCGCCGAGATACTCGCGGTTTTCCTGCTTGAGGCCAAGATTGGAGAGCAGCCCGGTCAACAGCGCGCGATGCAGTGATTCGTGATCGATGGCCACCGACGGGCGGCGGCCCTGTCCCGGTGAGGCCAGTACCCGCGCGGTGACCTCGGCCTGCGCCTCGGCGTCGCGCTCGTGCTGGGCGCTGGTCATCTCCAGCCCCAGGTCGCGCGTCAGCTGCTTGAGCTGACGGAAGGTGTCATGCCACTCGCGCAGGCGCAGATAGTTGAGGAAACGCGCCTTGCACCAGCGGCGCAGCGGGTTGGCACCCAGCGCATCCCGCGCCAGTTCAAAGCCTTCCCACAGATTCAGCCAGCTGACGAAGTCGGAGTTGTCATCATCCCACTCGTGGTGGATCTGATCAGCCTGCTGACGCTTGTCGGCAGGACGCTCGCGCGGGTCCTGGATCGACAGCGCGCTGACGATGATCAGCACTTCACGCAGGCAGCCGCGCGAGGCGCCCTCAAGCACCATGCGCGCCAGACGCGGGTCGATGGGCAGACGCGCCAGGGTGCGGCCATCACGGCTCAGGCGGTTGTGTTCATCCACCGCGCCCAGTTCGCGCAGCAGGCGGAAGCCATCGGTGACGAAGCGCGAATCCGGCGCATCGACGAAGGGAAACTTCTCGATGTCGCCCAGCTTGAGCGACAGCATCGACAGGATCACCGAGGCCAGGTTGGTGCGCTGGATTTCCGGCTCGGTGTATTCCGGGCGCGCGAGGAAGTCCTCCTCGCTGTAGAGGCGGATGCACAGGCCTTCGGCGATACGCCCGCAGCGGCCCTTGCGCTGGTTGGCACTGGCCTGGCTGATCGGCTCCACCGGCAGACGCTGGATCTTGGAGCGATAGCTGTAGCGGCTGATGCGCACCAGGCCCGGGTCGATCACGTAGCGGATGCCCGGCACGGTCAGCGAGGTCTCGGCGACATTGGTGGCCAGCACGATGCGGCGACCACGATGCGGCTGGAAGACGCGGTTCTGCTCTTCGTTGGAGAGGCGCGCGTACAGCGGCAGCACCTCGGTATCACGCAGCTGGGCGCGACGCAGGGTGTCCGCGGTGGCGCGGATCTCGCGCTCGCCGGGCAGGAAGATCAGCACGTCACGCGGGCCCCGCAACCAGCCCTTCTCGCGCTCGATCACCGACAGCTCTTCCACCGCGCGCAGGATGCCTTCCTGCAGGCTGAGGTCTTCCTCATCCTCGGCATCGCGCACCAGCGGCAGGTACTG
This sequence comes from Cobetia sp. 2AS, assembly GCF_029846355.1. Lineage (NCBI taxonomy): Bacteria > Pseudomonadati > Pseudomonadota > Gammaproteobacteria > Oceanospirillales > Halomonadaceae > Cobetia > Cobetia sp. 2AS. Next base: position 442,547 of record NZ_JARWKQ010000003.1, on the reverse strand, counting down.
GGTCTCGACCGGGAAGTTGCGCCCGCTGACCGAGACGATGGGCGCCGGCGTGCCATCCTGGGCCGCGAAGTGCTGACTGAAGCGCTCCACGTCGATGGTCGCCGAGGTGATGATGATCTTGAGGTCCGGGCGGCGCGCGGTGAGACGCTTGAGATAACCCAGCAGGAAGTCGATGTTCAGACTGCGCTCGTGGGCCTCATCGATGATGATCGCCTCGTAGCGGCTCAGGTCCGGATCATGCTGGGTTTCCGCCAGGAGGATACCGTCGGTCATCAGCTTGATCAGCGTCGACGGGCCGGTGGTGTCGTTGAAGCGCACCTGATACCCGACCGTCTCGCCGAGTGTCGTCTCGAGCTCCTCGGCCAGACGCGCCGCCACCGAGCGCGCCGCCAGACGGCGTGGCTGGGTGTGGCCGATCAGGCCATTGCGCCCCAGCCCCATCTCCAGACACAGCTTGGGCAGCTGGGTGGTCTTGCCCGAGCCGGTCTCGCCGGCGACCACCACGATCTGATGCTCGGCAAGCGCGGCGAGGATGTCTTCGCGACGCTCCACCACCGGCAGTTCCGGCGGATAGTTGAGCGCGGCGGGTGTCTGCCAGCGTGCCAGTGCCGTCTCGCGCGCGGCGCGCTGGGCGATGCTCGCCTCCAGGCGGCTCTCGATGTCGTTGATGGCACGATCGACCGGCTTGCCTTCCTTGAGACGCCGCCGCAGGCCAGCCAGGCGCTTGCCCAGCTCGCGCTGATCACGGCTCAGGGCGCGTTCAAGGCGAGCCGCGAGGGCTTCAAGACGCGCATGTTCGGACGGTGCGGTAGCGGTGTCGCTCAAGGACTGCCTCTTCTCAACCAGCGACCACACGCCACGCGCGCAGCCGGAAACTCTCGGGAATTCAGCCTCACGCTCGCCTGCACGAGGCAGCAAGCCATGACACCTGAATGACAAAACGGCCCGTCAACAAGTGACGGGCCGTCCATTGTAGCCCTGCGCGTAGCCGCGCCCAACCTTGGCGGCGCTTGTTCCCTGCCACGCCGCCGGCTCAGCGCTGTCCTCAGTACTGTCCTCAGTGCTCGCGTAGCGGCGTATTGCCACCGCTCTCTTCGCTGTCGCGCAGCTCACGACGCAGCACCTTGCCGACGTTGGTCTTGGGCAGTTCATCGCGGAATTCGACGAAGCGCGGCACCTTGTAGCCGGTCAGCTGCTCCTTGCACCAGCTGCGCAGGCTGTCGCGATCCAGATCCGGGTTGCTTGAGACCACGAACAGCTTGATCGCCTCGCCGCTCTGCTCGTCCGGCACGCCCACTGCCGCCGCCTCGACGATATCCGGATGGCCGCTGACCACGTCCTCGATCTCGTTGGGGAACACATTGAAGCCGGAGACGATGATCATGTCCTTCTTGCGATCGACGATGCGCACGAAGTCATCTTGCTGGATGACCGCGATATCGCCGGTGCGGATGAAGCCCTCGTCATCCATCGCCTCACGCGTGGCGTCGTCACGCTGCCAGTAGCCCTTCATCACCTGGGGGCCGCGCACGCACAGCTCGCCCGGCGCATCGCGCCCCAGCGTCACGCCATCGGCGTCCACCACCTTGAGCTCGGTGCCCGGCACCGGCTTGCCGATGGTGCCAAGCTGCAGCTCACGCGGCGGATTGAAGCTGACGATGGGCGAGGTCTCGGTCATGCCGTAGCCCTCGGCGATCGGGCAGCCGGTAACGGTTTCCCAGCGCTCGGCCGCGCTGCGCGTCAGCGCCATGCCGCCAGAGATGGTCAGTTTGAGACTCGAGAAGTCCAGCGCCTTGAAGTCATCACGCTGACATAGCGCCGAGAACAGCGTGTTGAGGCCGACGAAGGCGGTGAACGGTGTCCTGGCCAGCGTCTTGATGAAGCCATCGATATCGCGCGGATTGGTGATCAGCACGCTGTGGTTGCCGCTCTCCATGCTGTAGAGGCAATTCACCGTGAAGGTATAGATGTGATAGACCGGCAGCGGCGCGATCAGCACCTCCTGACCTTCATTGAGCACATCACTGATCACGCCGCGCGCCTGCAGCATGTTGGCGACCAGATTGCGGTGGGTCAGCATGGTGCCCTTGGCAACCCCGGTGGTGCCGCCGGTGTACTGCAGCGCGGCGATGTCCTCGGGCTGGCGCGTGACACGTGTGTGCGAGAGCCCCGCCCCGCGCTTGAGCACGTCACGCAGGCCGTGTGCGTCGGGCAGGTGGTACTTCGGCACCATCTTCTTGACGTAGCGCACCGCCAGGTTGATCAGCGGACGCTTGGGGAAGTCATGCAGGTCACCGATCTCGGTGATGATGACCTCCTCGATGTCGGTACGCTTGAGCACCTTCTCGAGCTTGTCCGCCATGTTGGCCAGAATCACGATGGCGCGGGCGCCGGAGTCATGGAACTGGTGCTGCATCTCGCGCTCGGTGTAGAGCGGGTTGGTGTTGACCACCACCAGACCGGCGCGCAGCGCGCCGAATACCGCCACCGGGAACTGCAGCAGATTCGGCAGCTGGATGGCGATGCGGTCACCGGGTTCAAGGCCGGTCTCGTGTTCCAGCCAGGCGGCGAAATTGCGCGACAGGCGGTCCACATCGGCGTAGCTGAGCGTCTTGTCCATGCAGCTGAAGGCCGGACGCTCGGCATAGTTGGCGCAGCTGGCCTCGAAGACCTCGAGAATCGAGGGGTAATCCTCGAGACCGGACAACGGCTCACCGCTGACGATCAGGTTGGCATCCCCGGTCACGGGGCCAGCGTGATCAGACGCCTTGTCGGCTTCCGGGTCTGCCGGGGCGTTGGCAGGATTGGCATCATGCATGGCTTGGGCTCCATGACTGCATTCGTCTGCTGGATCGTGGCCGGGCGCGGAGTCTTTCACTGGCAGCCACAGGCGAGAATTCAGCACTTGTTGTTATCAGGGCGTCACGCCCACATGTGAACAATGACATGAATGACGGCGTGATGGGGAAAAGGACGGCGCGACAACGCGCGCGCAGGTGCCGGCAACGCACCGACGACACCCCGGCAAGAACCTCCAGGGCCGCCGCGCTTCACCTTAACCAGTCACGCCAATGATGTAAAACGACCGATTTAAACCATCGTTCACATTCGAAAAAGTCCCGTTGAATCAGATCACTACCTTTGTACGACCTTGGTCAGAGGCTAGCCGCGACTGCCAACCTTGCCATGTCGTTATGCGCTTCAGGCCTTTGAGTCGCGCTCGGCTAGCCCTTAACCTTATGCTCATACAGTCGCGACAGGCGCTGCTGAGCGTCATCACTTCACTCAAGCAGCGGGCATGCTCGCTGTCTAGCCGCCAGATACCCAGAGGACCTCGCATGGCCAAGATCTATCAGGACAACTCGCAAGCCATCGGCAATACACCGCTGGTCAAGATCAACCGCCTCAGCAGCCATCCACGCCTGTACGCCAAGGTGGAAGCCCGCAACCCGGCGTTCTCGGTCAAGTGCCGTATCGGTGCCAGCATGGTGTGGGACGCCGAGGAGCGCGGCGTGCTCAAGCCGGGCATGGAGATCATCGAGCCGACCTCCGGCAATACCGGTATCGCGCTGGCCTTCGTCGGCGCGGCGCGTGGCTATCCCGTCACCCTGACCATGCCCTCCTCCATGAGCATGGAGCGCCGCAAGGTGCTGAAATCCCTCGGCGCCAACCTGGTGCTGACCGACCCGGCCAAGGGCATGCAGGGCGCCATCGACAAGGCCTGCGAGCTGCAGAAGGCCGAGCCGGAACGCTACTTCCTGCCGCAACAGTTCTCCAACCCGGCCAACCCGCGCATCCACGAAGAGACCACCGGCCCGGAGCTGTGGGACGCGCTGGATGGCGAGATGGACGTGCTGGTGGCGGGCGTCGGTACCGGCGGCACCATCAGCGGCATCGCTCGCTACTTCAAGACGGTGCGCGGCCAGTCACTCGAAGCCGTGGCGGTGGAGCCGGCGGAATCCGCCATCATCACCCAGCGCATGCAGGGCGAGTCGATCACGCCGGCCCCGCACAAGATCCAGGGCATCGGTGCCAACTTCATTCCCGACAACCTGGACCTGGCGCTGATCGACCGCGTCGAGCCGGTCGCCAGTGAAGACGCCATGACCATGGCGCGTCGCATCATGCAGGAAGAAGGCATCATGTGCGGCATCTCCTGCGGTGCGGCGATGACCGCGGCGCTGCGTCTGGCGGAAGACCCGGCCTACGCCGACAAGTCCATCGTCGTCATCCTGCCGGACAGCGGCGAGCGCTACCTGTCCTCGCCGATGTTCGCCGGCATGTTCGACGACGTCGAAGGCTGAGCCTCATGCGTTGACCAGGCAAAAGCCGCAAACACGAAGGGCCGCGATTGCGGCCCTTCGTGTATCTGGCATTCAAGCTCTTTCTGCGTCGCTCAGCGTCAGCGACTCAGCCAAACGTCAGCAGCTCAAGTCAGAAGCCAGCCAATCCGGCTTGCGGCGCGCGGTGGCGGTACGATCGACCGCCCCGTTCTCGGCCTGCTCCTGCTCTGACTCTTCCTGGCTCAGCGGCAGCTCACCGCCAAGACTGGCGACCAGCTCGCCTTCGCGGAACACCACCAGCTGACCCGGCAGCAGGCGCTGCCATTGCTCGTTATCAGTGAGCGGATCGGTGGCGATCACCGAGACCACATCGGCATCGGTGGTGTGCTGCTGGAAGTCGACGCTCATCTCGAAGTCGGTGAGGCTCGCCTGCCCGAAGGGCGCACGGCGCGTGATGTGCGCCAGCTTGGTGGAGCAGTAGGCGTAGAGATGCACGCCGTCGGAGAGCAGCAGATTGAAGACGCCAAGCCCGCGCAGACGCTCGCACTGGGCGTGCAGATGCCGCCACAGGTCTTCGCACCGCGCCGGCGGATTCGGGAAGGCGCGCCGGATCTCGCCGAGCAGAAAGCAGGCAGCGTGCTCGCTGTCCGTACTGCCCACCGGGCGATAGTACGGCAGGGGCAGTGCCTGCCAGTCCGCCAGCTGACCGTTGTGGGCATAGCACCACTGCCGGCCCCACAGCTCGCGCGTGAACGGGTGGGTATTGGCCAGCGTCACCTGGCCGACATTGGCCTGACGGATATGGCTGATGACCATCTGCGACTTGATCGGATAGTCGAGAATCATGCGCGCGATGGGCGAATCCACCGACGGATGCGGGTCACGGAATTCGCGATAACCGCCCTCTTCATAGAAGGCGATTCCCCAACCATCGCGGTGCGGACCAGTACCACCGCCTCGCTGCAGAAAACCGGCGAAGCTGAAGCAGATATCGGTCGGCACATTGGCACTCATGCCGAGCAGTTCACACATGGGGTTCCTCCCGCTGAGTCGGCTTGCGCGTCATGCGACGCACCAACATGATCACTACCAGCAGGCCGATCACACCGGCCACGGCGTAAGCGATCATGCGGCTTTGCGGTGATTCTGCCTCACGCTGGGCAAAGTCCGAAGCTCCTTCGAACCACTGACTGATCAACGCAGGCACCTTGTCGATGGGCAGGCGGCCCTTCATCAGCAGGTCATTGAGGTCTTCCTTCTCCTCTACCGCCTGATCCAGGCCCTGAATCTCACCGAAGGATTCGCCCTCGATGGGCGAGCGGTCCAGATTGGCGGCACGCCGCGCCGCATTCTCGTTGAGGGTATAGGGCGCGAGATCGATCACCCGTAAGCTCCCGCCCAGTGCGATGCGCGCGCTGATCTGCACATCGGCACTGACATCACGCTCCAGCGGCGGCAGTTCGATACGCCAGCGACTCTCGCCCGCCTCCGCCACGCTCAACGGCTCGCCCTGCAGCGTCGCGTCCAGCTGGGTGTTGGCGGTGTTGAGCAGCGGATGGCGCGCGCTGACCTCCAGCGCGCTCGGCGGCGTCGCATTCTGCGCATTGCCACCGATCGGCTCGACCAGCAGCGGGTCGACCACGCTGGTGCGCTGGCTCAACTGACGTGCAAAGGGCGCGCCATCGCGCTGGCCCTCGATGGTCAGCGTCAGGCGAGCGCCACCCGGTTGCGGCGGCGGCGGCATGTTGACGCTGAACTGCGCGCCGTCACGCTCGAGGCCGCGCTGCTGGGCGCTGGTCACGGCTGCCGTTTCAGCTGACATGCCACCCTCGTCTTCCGGCACCAGACGCGCATTGCCGTCCAGCGTCGCCAGGAAATCCTGCTCAGCGACATCACGTGCGCCGTCGACCAGCGAGGCCGCGAGGGAATAGCCAAAGCCGCGATACAGCGTGGCCGGTAGCGGGCGCGACACCAGCGCCAGGTCTGACACCACGGTGATGCGGCTGTCGACGCCCACCTGCCCTTCGATACGCCACTGTCCGGCCTCGGGGTCGGTCACGGTGATCAGGTCATAGCGCGGCTGATGTTCCCAGCGCACGCCCTCGGGCAACGACGCCTTGTCGGCCAGCGAGTAGCGCTGACCATCCGGCGCAATCAATACCGGCGCGCTGTCATCGGGACCATGGAAGACCAGCGCCGTGAATTCCTCGACGCTGTCATCGATGGTGAAGTGCTTGTCCTCGAGCGGCACCAGCTCGCCGGGCACAATACGGTCGAGCGCCCCGAGGAAGGCACGCAGCAGGTCTTCCGGGGTCTCGGCGACCGTCGCCAGCCCGCCGGTGCCATCGGCAACCTGCTGCAGCAGGTCGATATCGGCATTGCGCGACAGCGCGACGGTATGCACCGTGATGTTGTGCGCCGCCAGCTGTGGCGTCAGCTCATCGGTGATGCGCTGACGCGAGGCGCTGTCCGAGGCGGCCTTCTCGCTGCTCGGCTCGCGCAGGTCGACCATGCCATCGGAGAGCAGAATGACCTGACGCGGCCCCTGGCCATCGATGCTCGCATCGGCGCCTTCGGCGGCGGCACGCAGGCCCGCCTCGAGGTCGGTGTACTGCTCGTAATCGTCCAGCCGCCCTTCCAGCCCGCGGGCCGCCTGTTTCCAGCCCGCATCGACCGCGCCCAGTGCCAGCAAGGGCTGGACCTGCTCACCGAAGCCCCACAGCCCCGCACGCGAGCGCTCCGGCAGCAAGGTGACCAGCAGGTCGAGCGCACTGGCGCGCAGATTGGTCGGGTCGTTGTGCTTCATGCTGCCGGAGACATCGATCGCCATGCGCAGGTCAGGCGCAATGTCGCGTGCCGAGCCACTGCTTGCATTCACGTCACTCGCGACATCCCGGGCCACGAACGGCATCTGCTCAGCCTGTTCGCTTGACGACTCATCTACCGGCTCACTCACCGACTCACTCATCGGCTCACTTGCCGAAGCGTTGTCCGCTGACGATGCCTGCTCGGCGAAGGCCGAGGGCGACGCGAGGCTGATGCCCGCCAGCATCAGGGCAGCCAGCCAGCGCGCCCCTGCACCCTTCGCTAGAGGGCCGGATGAAGAGCCGGACGCAAGCCCTGGTGAACGGACTGGCTGAAGAGACGAAGTGACAGCTACATCACGGGGCATGACAGATCCTTAGTCCACGCTCGGACAATGCTCGGCTGGCGCTGATCGAACGACGCTCGATCAGAGCGACGGTTCCTGACGGTCACGGCCTGCGCGGGTACGCGCCGACGCACGAGCCGGGGTGCCACGTTTCTCGCTACGCAAGCTGGCGCCAGCGGCGTGGCCCTCGCGCACTTCCTCATCCTCCTGCTCGTGGGCATGAGGCTGGCGGCGCTGCTGGGCGGCGCGGCGACGCTGTTCACGTCCGCGTCCCAGCCACCAGATCACCAGCCCCAGCACCACGCCGGCCCCGATGCCCAGTACCAGCATGCCGAAGGCCGAGGCCATGCCACCACCATCCTTCTGCACCACGCTGACGGCAAAGGCCACGATGGCTGGCGCAAGGCCGGTGTAGGCATCTTCCGCGACGCTGGCCGTGACGTGAAAACTTGTCGGCACGGCGATCATGCCGGCGATACCGCCGACCAGGATCCAGCGCAGAAAACGCGGCAGTATTCGCACCGCCATATAGCCGGTAAACAGCACTACCGCTGCCAGGCCAAAATAGATCAGCCACATCTGCGGCAGCGAATCGGAAATCATCATGCCCTTCACTCCTGTCATAACATCCTGTCGAGACTGACATTCTGAGAGGCGCCTCTCCTGTGCAGAAGCAGCCAGCCCCTCAGTTCAGCCATCGAGTCATCCCATCATCGGGGCCACACGTTGCGTGGCACCAGAGGCTGCGCATTCATCTCTCACGGCGGCGATGCCTCCCATGAGGCAAGGGCTTGCGCACGCTGTGGGACAGGCTCAATGTTACACTCCATGCCCGCCCGACACACTCGAGCACCCCACTTTCAAGAGGTAGCTATGCCCGATAGCCCCGTCCAGCGCCATTATCGTGCCGATGACCCCGAATGGCACTGGCTTGAAGAACGCGACACGCCAGAGGTCACCACCTTTCTCACGGCGGCCAACGCCGAGAGTGATCGCTGGTTCGCCCCGCTCGCGCCGCTGAGCGACGCCCTCTATCACGGCCATCTTGCGCGCCGCGAACTGGCCGTCTCAAGCCTGGCCGAGGCACTGGATCACTACGTCTATTGGAGCGAGACCGCCGCTGATGCCGACTATCCGGTCTGGTGGCGCCATGCGATCGGCGCCGACCCCGCCGATACCCGCCAGCACGAATGCCTGCTGGACCTGCAGAGCCTGTCGCGCCATCACGATTTCGTCGAGCTGGGCGATATGGCCATCTCCCCGGATGAACAGCAACTGGCATGGACTCTGGACACCAGCGGCGACGAGGTGTTCAGCCTGCGTCTTGCAACACTGAACGCGACGAATGGCGACTCACGCAACGCCGGCCACGATGACGAGTGTCTGCTGGAGGATATCGGGCCGGATCTGGTGTGGGCCGAGGACGGCCAGCACCTGCTGTTCACGCGCTATGACAGCACCCAGCGCCCCTTCGAGATCTGGTGTCTGAATGTGGCGAGCCGCGCCGAGACGCTGCTCTATCGCGAGGAAGACAGCGAATTCTGGGTCGGCATGGGCAAGACCCGCTCACGCGCCTGGCTGATTCTGGAAACCGCCTCCAAGGACACCAGCGAGACCTGGTTGCTCAAGGCCGACACCCCGCTGGGTGAGATGCGCCTGGTGCGCGCCCGCGAGACCGGGGTCGAGTACGGCGTCGACCACCGCCCCGGCCACTTCTATGTGCTGCACAACAGGCAAGCGCCGCACTTCCAGCTCGATATCGCCTCCGAGCATGCGCCCGGCGACTGGCAGCCGCTGATCGCCACCCGCGATGAGGTGACGCTGGAAGGTGTCGAAGCCTTCAGCTGGGGGCTGATGGTCGATGAACGCGATCACCGTCAGGCCCAGGCCTGGCTGCGGGTGATCGAATTCGAGGGCACGGCACCGACACAAACGATCTGCCGCGACGAGCGCCTGGCGATGCCGGAGCAACCGCTGAGCCAGGGGCTGGGTGACTGCCCGCATTTCGATGCTCGCCGCCTGCGCATCCGCGAGGAAAGCTTCACCACGCCGCCGAGCTGGATCGAGCTGGACCTCGACACGGGTGAGCGCCGCCTGCTCAAGCGTCAGACCGTGCATGGCGATCTCGCGCCCGAGCAGCTGATCAGCCGCCGCCTGTGGGCGACCTCCGACGATGGTGAGCAGGTGCCGGTCTCGGTGGTCATGCGGCGCGACCTGTGTGATGACGCAGGCCATCCCCACGCCCCGCTGCCGGTATTGCTCTACGGCTATGGCGCCTACGGCGAGACGCTGGACCCCTGGTTCTCGATCGCCCGCCTGGAACTGCTGACGCGTGGCGTCGCCTTCGCGGTCGCCCACGTGCGGGGCGGCGGAGACCGTGGCGAGCCCTGGTATCTGGCCGGCAAGCTGGAGCGCAAGGAAAACAGCTTCAACGACTTCCTCGCCGCGCGTGATGCGCTGGTCGAGCAAGGCGTCGGGGCCGCGGATCGCATTGCCGCCTACGGTGCCAGCGCCGGTGGCCTGCTGGTCGGCGCCAGCCTCAACAAGCGTCCCGAGGCCTTCTGCGCCGCGGTGCTCGATGTGCCCTTCGTCGATGTGCTGCGCACCATGGAAAATCCGGAGCTGCCGCTGACCACCGCGGAATACACCGAGTGGGGCAACCCGCACGAGAACGAGGCGCGGCGTCGTATCCGCGCCTATTCGCCGCTGGACAACCTGAGTGCCGCGCCCTATCCGCCGCTGTTCCTGCAGGGCAGCTGGCATGACACCCGCGTGCCCTACTGGGAGCCGGCCAAGCTGTATGCGCGTCTGCGCCAGATGGACTGCACGCCGCATCCGGTCCTGCTGCGCACCGACATGAGCTCCGGACACGGCGGTGCCTCGGGTCGCTTCAAGGCGTGGCGTGACAATGCGCGCCAGGACGCCTTCCTGCTGTGGGCGCTGGGCGTGTGCGAGAAAGCCGACGGCAATGAGGCCACGCGCGACGACGACTGAGGTGCCTGTGCTTGCGTGTCTTTCGCACAGCGCTGTGACTGTCGGATAGCACCCTGACAGCCGCATACGACAAGGCCCCCGCCGGTTACCCGGCGGGGGCCTTGATGTTTTCGTCAGCTCAGGGGAGCACTACTGACCTGACGAAGGGTGCAGCATGACTGACTCAGCGCGGATCGAGCTTGGCCAGCTTGGTGGCGATACGATCACCATAATCGGCATCCGCCTGACGGAAGTGCGCGATCATCTTGTCCTGGACCACGTGGCTGACGCCTACCATGGTGCCGGCGATGACGTCGGTGATGCGCGTCTTCTGGCCTTCATCGAACAGACGATAGAGGTTGCCGGCCTGGCTGTAGTTATCCTCATCGCTGTTGTCGTGATAGCCCATCCAGGCGTTCTGCTCCAGCGGCATCGCCGGCTCGGCGACGGTAGCGTCCGGCACCGGGGCGCCCTGCTCGGCACGCTCGTTGGGATAGAAGTTGGTGCGTGAGTACTGGCCACCTTCCTTCGTTTCTCCCGGCACGCCCTGACCGACCTGGCCGCCCAGCGGGCCGCCACCGTGACCGGTGACCGGGCACATGCCCGCCATCACGCCATCACGCTGGTAGTGGTTGACCGGGCAGACCGGACGGTTGACCGGCAGCTGCTCGGCGTTGGCACCGACACGGTAGCGGTGTGCATCGGCGTAGGCCCACAGACGAGCCTGCAGCACGCGGTCCGGCGAGGCGCCGATACCCGGCACGAAGTTGGACGGCGAGAAGACGGACTGCTCGACTTCCGCGAAGTAGTTCTCCGGGTTGCGGTTGAGCTCCATCTTGCCGACTTCCATCAGCGGGAAGTCACCGTGCGGCCACACCTTGGTCAGATCGAACGGGTTGATGTGGTAGTCACGTGCCTGGGCTTCGGTCATCACCTGCAGGTTGACGGTCCAGCTCGGACGCTCGCCACGCTCGAGGCGGGTGAACATGTCGTGCTGGTGGAAGTCCGGTGCGACCTGCGCCGCCTGATCGTCGGTCAGCGTCTCGTGGCCCTGGTCGGTCTTGAAGTGCCACTTGACCCAGACACGCTCGCCCTTGTCGTTCCACAGGCTCAGCGTGTGCGAGCTGTAGCCGTTCATGGTGGTCAGCGACTTCGGGATACCGCGGTCGGACATCAGGATGGTGACCTGATGCAGCGCCTGCGGATGGTTGGCCCAGAATTCCCAACGGTTCTGCCAGTCGACCATATTGGTGCGCGGGTCTTTCTTCTGGGTGTGGATGAAGTCAGGGAACTTGGACGGCTCGCGGATGAAGAACACCGGCGTGTTGTTGCCGACCATGTCCCAGTTGCCATCCTCGGTGTAGAACTTCAAGGAGAAGCCGCGCACGTCGCGAGTGTTGTCGCCGCTGTCCTGGCCACCGGCCACGGTGGAGAAACGCGCCAGCAACGGGGTCTGCTTGCCGACACCCTGCAGGAAGCGGGCGATGGTCAGGTCAGACAGGTCACGGGTCAGGGTGAAGGTGCCGTAGGCGGCGACGCCACGGGCGTGGACGACACGCTCCGGAATGCGCTCACGGTTGAAGTGCGCCAGCTTCTCGAACAGACGCCAGTTGTCGAAGGTCAGTGAACCATTCGGGCCCGCTGTCTGGCTGATGTCATCGTGAGGCACCGGGGCGCCGTTACCTGTGGTATAGCGTGGAGTCTGGGACATGTAGACGTTCTCCTGTCAGGTAGAAAAAAGCGCTATCAAACTCGACTGGCAAGGCCAGATGTTGCTGATGTCACATTTTCATGCGCTGCTTGATGTGAAAGCCTGCAGCCCATTGTCGAATCGGGTCGGGGCCGATGCCTGCCCGGCATGTGCTGGCTTGTGGCCCCTTGATGCCTGCTTACCTTACGCACCTGGTGCTTCTAGCGATAATCAATTACCAGCATGCCTTCGATAATCAGCCCCTATCACTGAGCCTATCAGCCACCCTCAGCGGCGTGAACCGCAGGACGGCCCTCGACCCGGCGGCATCACCAACCCTGTTTTCACCTTTCTTCGCCACCCCATCTTCACGTCCGGAAATGACCGCATCATGACCATGAAAAAGCCCCCTGACCTTTGCAGGTCAGGGGGCTTGGTGAGTTACATCATACCTTGTGGGGCGTCAGCGCCTCATGCCGGCATCTGGTTGGCACGCGCATCACGCGACCACACACGGTGAGCCATCAGGGCATCACGCAGCGGCAGGCTGGCGGCGAGCACATCATCCACCAGGATGACGCCCTCCTCGACCGGCACGCGTGCGGCGGCCAGCAGCTCCTTGCCTTCGCAGATCGCCACGATGGGCTTCAGGTGCTTGTAGGCTTCCTGGACATAATAGAGTCCGAGGCCCGAGCCGCTCAGCGCCTCGACGCTGCCCGCGCCGCCAGCGACGACGACGGCATCCACCGTCACGGACGGCAGGCCATTGAGCATCGCATCCGGCGACAGCATGGTGCCGTCTCCGGCCTTGATCGGCGCCATGCTCGGGGCGATCAACAGCCCTTCGGCACCCTCGGCGGCCAGCTGCTCCTTGATCGAGCGAACATCTTCCATGGCGACGCCATCGGCGGCCAGGATCGCGACCTTGCGGGTGGCGATGGAGTCCGGCAGGCGCGCCATCAGGCTCAGCGCCGGGTCGCTGTCGACCTGGCTGGTGCCCAGTTCACCGTCCGGCGCGGGCTTGCTGGTCGGTGTCTCGATGCCGTGATTCTCACCGACGCGACGTGCCAGCTCCAGATCGATGTTGGGCAGGATCTCGGTGATCACCCGCTCACGGATCCACGGACGCTCGACCTTGGAAAGCTCGAAGGTGTAGGCCGCGATGATGTGCTCCTTCTCCACGTCAGTCTGGCTGTTCCAGAACAGGGTGGCCTGGGAATAGTGATCCCCGAAGGAGGCGCTGCGCGCACGTACCTTGTGCGCCTCGATGCGCTCATGATACGGCTCGAAACCGCCATGGGCGTCCTGGGACGGCGGTGTCTCGGCCGGCCAGCCACCATCGATGGAGTTCGGCTCGTAGGACGCCTGCCCCGTGTTGATGGTCTGACGATGCTGGGCATCGCGCTGGTTGTTGTGGAACGGGCACACCGGCTGGTTGATGGGAATCTCGTGGAAGTTCGGCCCACCAAGACGCAGCATCTGGGTATCCAGATAGGAGAACAGACGCCCCTGCAGCAGCGGGTCATTGGAGAAGTCGATCCCTGGTACGATGTTGGCCGGATTGAAGGCGACCTGCTCGGTCTCGGCGAAGTAGTTGTCCGGGTTACGGTCCAGCACCATCTTGCCGATCGGCACCACCGGCACCAGCGATTCGGGGATCAGCTTGGTCGGGTCGAGAATGTCGAAGTCGAAGCTGTGCTCGTCCTTCTCCTCGACCACCTGGATGCCCAGCTCCCACTCCAGCGGCGCGCCGCTCTTGATGTCATCCCACATCATGCGACGGTTGAAGTCCGGGTCACGTCCCCACAGCTTCTGGGCTTCATCCCAGATCAGCGAGCAGGTACCGGCCACCGGCTTCCAGTGGAACTTGACGAAGCGCGACACGCCTTCGCGGTCGATCAGACGGAAGGTATGCACACCGAAGCCTTCCATGTTGCGGTAATGGCGCGGGAAGGCGCGGTCCGACATGGTCCACAGCACGGTGTGAGTGGTTTCCGGCATCAGTGACACGAAGTCCCAGAAGGTATCGTGGGCTGACTGGCCTTGGGGAATCTCGTTGTGCGGCTCCGGCTTCACGGCGTGCACGAAGTCAGGAAACTTCATCGCGTCCTGGATGAAGAACACCGGGATGTCATTGCCGACCAGGTCCCAGTTGCCGTCATCGGTGTAGAACTTGGTCGCGAAGCCACGCACGTCACGTACCGTGTCGTTGGAGCCACGCGAGCCCTGCACGGTCGAGAAGCGCACGAACACCGGCGTCTTCTTGGACGGGTCGCTGAACACGCCGGCCTTGGAATACCTGGAGGCATTGTCGTAGGCCTGAAAATACCCGTGCGCGGCCGCGCCACGCGCGTGAACGATACGCTCAGGAATACGTTCATTGTCGAAGTGGTTCATCTTCTCGCGGAAGATGAAATCTTCCATCAGGGTCGGACCGCGTTCCCCCGCCTTCAGCGAGTTGTGGTTGTCCGCGATGCGCAGTCCCTGGTTGGTGCGCAGGTCATGGCCTTCGGCGTCGGCGCGATAGGTCTCCAGCGCCTCGTCCTTGGCATGGCCGTCACCGGCATTGGGCTTGGTGTCGTGCGGCCCATTGCGGTTGGGATGGGTATAGGGGTTCTCTCCCTCTGCCGAGCGATTCTGGCCCTCGTGATAGGGGCACTTCGCGCTGTCGGCATTCGACTGGGAAGAAGGTGCTGAATCGTGCTCATTGCTCGCCATGCTCAAACGCTCCTGTTTTCGCTAGATCCGCAACGCGCCACTAGTGTGACGCTGAAGGATGATTCGGCCTTGCCGCCTCTTGCCGGCGTACTTCTTGTCCAAGTGCTTGTCGTCAAAGCACTTCTCGAACAAGGCACCTCTCGGCGCCGTGACAGATCACCGGGCAGTCAGGTGCCCCGGGTGACAAGAGGCGTTGCTGCGGCGGGTGTCAACATCGAATCCATCCAGACACCCGCAAGGGACTTCACTTGCTGTTGACGACTGCACTTGCTGCTTGCTGCTTGCTACTTTCGCTTGCTGCTTGCGCTTGCTGACAACCGCCTGACGGGGCTCGACACCACGCCGTCAGGCCTTGGACTTGACCTTCGAAACGATCCACAGCAACACCACCGCCCCCACGACCGAGACGACCAGCGAGCCGATGATGCCGGTGGAGGCCAGCCCCAGCAGCTTGAAGATGACGCTGCCCAGCAGGCCGCCGACGACACCGACGACGATGTTGCCAAGAATGCCGAAGCTGCCGCCGCGCATGATGTTGCCTGCGATCCAGCCGGCCAGACCACCGATGATCAACCCAAGAATGATACCCATCTGCTGTCTCCTTCCTTGCTGATGTACAGGCGCTTGGCGCCGCTGTACAAGTCTTGGAGACGACGTCACACAATTAAAAGGGGGCGATCTTTCATTTGTCAGAATGAGGAGCCGGGCTGGCCCAGGAAGGCGATCTCTTCCGGCGTGGACTCGCGACCGAGAATCGCATTGCGATGCGGGTAGCGGCCGAATCTACGCACGATGTCCGCATGCAGATGCTCATAGCGCAAGGTGTGCTCGAGACCGGGGCGTGCGAACAATTGTTCGGCGTGTTCATGGATGCGCAACGATTCGCTGTGCATCCACGGCATGATCGCGAAGGGCTGCCAGGCCAGCGGAAGGCGGTCCAGGTCGCCCAGCGTGACGGCCTGCTGGGAGAGCGCGAGTGCCAGATTGTCACCACGGAAGGCGCGCGGAGTATCGCGATGGATATTGCGCGCGAACTGGTCCAGCAGCAGGATTTCCGCCAGCCGCCCACCGATACTCGCCCGCCACTCCCACAGCTCACAGGCAAGTGCCTGCTCGAGCCGCGCGGCGAATCGCTCACGCAGTTGACCATCGAGCGCATCGCTCTTGCGAAACCAGTCCTTGGGCGTCAGCTGAGTGAACCAGTAATCGAGCACCTGCCGTGCCTGGGGATGGCTGTCCGCGATCAGCCTGGCGGCATCAGGTTGCGGGGATTCCGAGGGGTTTGAGGGGGGCATTGAGGGTGTCCTTGGGCGGAGTCGGGAAGCAAGCCGCGAGACAGGGCTGGCTAATCGCGACAACTTGCACTGCGAGTGCCGGGCCTGAGCGGCGCGGGGCGATCATGGTTCTGACACCGGATCTTCATCTTGAGCGTGGAAAGTAGCCTCTCCCATCAGCGCTGTCAGCCTTTGCGGCATGCCCCGCGCTGGCTGGTGCCCTGATGTCACTTGTGTTGCCACTCTCTATCCCAACCTGACGCCAGACCGTTACAAGGAAGCCCGTCATGTCCCGCCGTCTGTCTGATCTGCTGCCTTTGCGTTCCTCTCGCAAGTCCCACGCCGCTCACCCCCCCCCCACATCCCCCGCTTCACCAAGTGCTGCGCCAGCCGGCAATGACGCTGCGCCAGTCACCCCCGCCGGCGCCCCGTCACGGATGGACCGCCGTCAGCTGCTGGGGCGCGGCCTGCAGGGTGCCGGGGTCGGGCTGCTGGCGACCACGGGCCTGCTCGGCGCTCCCGCCATCGTGATGGCCGAAGGACGGCGACCACGCATGCCCTCCGGCGTGATGAGCGGCGACGTGACCGCCAGCCGCGCCATGCTGTGGAGCCAGAGCGACAAGCCGGCACGCATGCTGATCGAACTGGCCGACAATCCCGAGATGCGCGGCGCCTTCCAGATGCGTGGCCCGGTGGCCCTGCCGGCGGACGGCCTGACCAGCAAGCTCGACCTGACCCGCATCGGCACTCGCGCCAACGCCAGCGGCGAGGTTTTCTACCGGGTGCGCTACGCGGCGCTGGATGACCACCGCGCCATCAGCGAGGCCACCGCCGGTCGCCTGGTGTTGCCGCCGAGCGCCCAGACACCGCGTGCACTGCGTTTCGTGTGGTCCGGTGACACCGTCGGTCAGGGCTGGGGCATCAACCCGGACTTCGGCGGCCTGCGCCTCTACGAGACCATGCGTCAGGTCAAGCCGGACTTCTTCCTGCACTCCGGCGATACCATCTACGCCGATGGCCCGCTCGAGGAGAGCGTCACCCAGCACGACGGCAGCCTGTGGCGCAATATCGTCACGCCCGCCAAGTCCAAGGTGGCAGAAACGCTGGACGAGTATCGTGGCCAGTACGCCTACAACCTAATGGACGAGAACCTGCGTCGCTTCAATGCCGAAGTGCCGATGTTCGCCCAGTGGGACGACCACGAGACCACCAACAACTGGTACCCGGGCGAGATTCTCGAGGATGATCGCTACACCGAGAAGAATCTCGACGTGCTGTCCGCCAATGCGCGTCGCGCCTTCCTCGAGAACATGCCGCTGCGCACCGGCCCAGCCGCGCCGGAGCGCATCCACCGCAACTTCAGCTTCGGGCCGGGGCTCGAGATGTTCATGCTCGACATGCGCAGCTTCCGCGGTGCCAATTCCGCCAACCGCCAGACGGGACGTGGTCCACAGACCGACTTCCTGGGTCGCGATCAGCTGGCATGGCTCAAGCAGTCGCTCAAGGCCAGCACCGCCACCTGGAAGGTCATCGCCTCCGACATGCCGATCGGGCTGCTGGTGCGTGACGGCGACAATTTCGAGAACGGCGCCAATGGTGATGGCGAGGCGCTGGGACGCGAGCAGGAGATTGCCGAACTGCTCAAGTTCGTGCGCGATCACGACATCCAGAATCTGGTCTGGCTGACCGCCGACGTGCACTACACCGCCGCGCACCACTACTCGCCCGAGCGCGCCGTCTTCAAGGACTTCACGCCGTTCTGGGAATTCGTCAGCGGCCCGATCCACGCCGGCACCTTCGGTCCCGGCGAGCTGGACAACACCTTCGGGCCGAGACTCGAATTCGTGAAGGCACCGCCTGAGGGGCGGGCCAACATGTCGCCCAGCGAGGGTTTCCAGTTCTTCGGCCAGGTGGATCTCGACCCCGAGAGCGAAGCGCTGACCGTGACGCTGAAGGACATTCACGGCGCCTCGCTCTACCAGCAGGTGCTGACCCCCGCCGCCGCCAGCGCCTGACAGCGGTGTCTGTTTCTGGCACTCGCTGCTGACTATCGGCCTCTGAAACCAACTTCCGATACCAGCTTCTGACAACGACAACGCCCCGCCCCCTGCTGTCGATCGACACGCAAGAGGCGGGGCGTTCTGGTCATGGCGACAGCTCGACAGCCGCTGGCGGGCTATGTCTGCACGAATCAGACAATTGCAGAAAAATGTCAGACAAATTGTCAATGGTGAGGGTCAGGCATTTCTTTGACACTGATCGGCACGCTAGATGTCGGTCGCTGACAGCGTGTCTCGTGGTACCGCGCGCCAACGGTGAGGCATGTTCTGCAGACGATGGGCAGCTGAGCAAGCAGGCCTCCGAGCCCTGTTGTTCAACAAGGATAATGCCATGAACGCCCTCACCCTGAGCTCCTTCGTGTTCTTCACGGGGCTGGTCGCCGTGATCACCTGGTGGCTGACCCGTCGTGACGACCATCAACATTCCACCGGCTATTTCCTCGCCGGGCGCAGTCTGACCTTCCCGATCATCGCAGGCTCCCTGCTGATGACCAATCTGTCCACCGAGCAGATGGTGGGCCTCAACGGCGCCGCCTTCACCGACGGCCTCTCCGTGATGGCCTGGGAAGTGGTGGCCGTGGTCTCGCTGGTCGCGATGGCCATGTTCTTCCTGCCACGCTTCCTCAAGAGCGGCATCACCACCCTGCCGGAATTGCTGGCGCTGCGCTTCGATCGCACCACCCAGCTGCTGGCCAACCTGATCTTCATGCTGGCCTACGCCATCATTCTGCTGCCCAGCATTCTCTACTCCGGCGCCCTCGGCCTGATGGGCGTGCTCGACCTGCGCGCCCTGACCGGCATCGACTCGCAGATGGTGCTGCTGACCGGCACCGTGATCGCCGTCGGTATCGCCGGTGCCATCTATGCCCTCTTCGGTGGCCTGCGCTCCATCGCCATCTCCGACACCTTGAACGGCATCGGCCTGCTGATCGGCGGCATGATCATCGTCTACTACGGGCTGGACCGTGTCGGTGACGGCAATGGCATTCTCGCCGGCTGGGAGACGCTCAAGGAGACCCACCCAGAGAAGCTCAATTCGCTGGGCGGCGATGACCAGTCAGTGCCGGTCTCGACCCTGTTCACCGGGGTGCTGCTGCTCAACATGTTCTACTGGTGTACCAACCAGCAGATCATCCAGCGCACCTTCGCCGCCAAGACCCTCGCCGAAGGCCAGAAAGGCGTGCTGCTGACCGGTGCCCTCAAGCTGCTGGGCCCGCTGTATCTGGTGCTGCCGGGCATCATCGCCTTCCAGCTCTACGCCGGTGACGGCATCAAGGCCGACGCCGCCTATGGCCGGCTGGTCTTCGATGTGCTGCCCGCACCGCTGACCGGCTTCTTCGCCGCGGCGATGGTCGGCGCGATCCTGTCGTCCTTCAACTCGGCGCTCAACTCCACCGCCACCCTGTTCAGCCTCGATGTCTACAAGGCACGCCTCAAGCCGCAGGCCAGCGATGAAGAGGTGGTCAAGGCCTCCAAGTGGGCCGGCTGGATCATGGCCGCCGCCGCGATGGCCATCGCGCCGCTGCTGGCGACCCAGGAAAGCCTGTTCGTCTACGTGCAGAAGGTGAACTCCATCTACTACATCCCGCTGCTGGCGGTGATCGTGGTGGGACTGATGTCCAAGCGCGTGCCGGCCATCGCCGCCAACCTGGCCCTGGTGCTCGGCTGCGCGGTCATCGGCCTGTTCTACTTCGTGCCGACGCTTTCCGAGCTGGTCGATCGGGTGCACAACTTCCACTTCATCGCCATCGTGCTGGTGCTGTTGATCGCCATGATGCTGGTGATCGGCAAGCTGTCACCGCGCGCCGAACCCTGGATCCAGCAGGACGTCGGTGCCATCGACATGACCCCCTGGGCCGGCACGCGTATCGCCAGCATCATTCTGCTGGTACTGGTGATGGCGATCTATCTGGCCTTCGCCGGCTGATCGCCCCACTCGCCCAACGTGATCGCATACCACATGTCATCGACATGAGCGTATGACATGAGCACGCCAGCGCCCCGCCATCTTCACCGATGGCGGGGCGCTGGCGTCTCTGATTGGGCATCAAAGATGACCCGCAATACGCGGTGAAAGCCGTGACATGCGTCTTTTTACGACACTGCGATCAAGGCCTGATACCAGAGACTGAGAAGCAATGACCGCCTGTTCATTCTCAACGCTCAATCGACGCCAGCTGCACCTCAAAACCAACGTATGTTCTACAAATGGCGGATAGCGAGAAATCGGGAGATACCTACACTATCGCCAGTCTTGCCGTGAATGTTACCGGTGAGTCTCTTCACGGACGATGACACAGCTTGCTGTGTGCATTGCATCGCCACGGCTGGACGGCGTCGAATCGCCACTCGGGTCACCTGCCCACCGCCTCATGATTCGCCGCCGCACGCCTAAAGGAATCCTCCCCCATGCATGCCCTGACACTTGTTTCTTTCGTGTTCTTTACCGGCCTGGTCGCCGCCTTGACCTGGTGGTGGACACACCGCGATGACACATCGCATTCCACCGGTTATTTCCTCGCCGGACGCAGCCTGACCTTCCCGCTGATCGCGGGTTCCCTGTTGATGACCAACCTGTCCACCGAGCAGATGGTCGGCCTGAATGGCGCCGCCTTCACCGATGGCCTGTCGGTGATGGCCTGGGAGGTCATGGCGGTACTGGCCATGGTGGTGATGGCGATGTTCTTCCTGCCACGCTTCCTCAAGAGTGGCATCACCACCCTGCCCGAGCTGCTGGCCCTGCGCTATGGCCGCAGCACCGAGCTGATCACCAACCTGATCTTCCTGTTCGCCTACGCGGTGATCCTGCTGCCGATCATCCTCTACTCCGGTGCCATCGGCCTGCAGGGCATGCTGGATCTGCCCTCGCTGACCGGCATCAGCTCGCCCAATGCGCTGCTGTGGATGACCATCTGGGTGGTCGGCATCATCGGTGCCATCTATGCCCTGTTCGGCGGCATGCGCTCCATCGCCATCTCCGACACCTTGAACGGCGTGGGCCTGTTGATCGGCGGCATGCTGATCGTCTATTTCGGCCTCGATGCGGTGAGTGATGGCCAGGGCGTGATGGCCGGCTGGGACACGCTGACCGCCGCCAATCCGGAGAAATTCAACTCCATGGGCGGTGAAGACCAGTCGGTGCCCTTTTCGACCCTGTTCACCGGCGTGATGATCATCAACTTCTTCTACTGGTGTACCAACCAGCAGATCATCCAGCGCACCTTCGCCGCCAAGACCCTCGCCGAGGGCCAGAAAGGCGTGCTGCTGACCGGTGCCCTCAAGCTGCTGGGCCCGCTGTATCTGGTGATTCCCGGCATCATCGCCTATCACCTCTATGCCTCTTCCGGCGTCAAGGCCGACAGCGCCTACGGCCAGCTGGTCTTCGATGTGCTGCCTGCACCGCTGACCGGCTTCTTCGCCGCGGCGATGGTCGGTGCGATCCTGTCGTCCTTCAACTCGGCGCTGAACGCCACCACCACGCTGTTCTCCACCGGTATCTACAAGGCGCATCTGCGTCGTGATGCCAGCGACGAGGAAGTGGTCAAGGTCTCCAAGGGCTTCGGCTGGGTGCTGGCGATCGCCTCCATGACCCTCGCGCCACTGCTGGCCGGTCAGGAGAGCCTGTTCGGTTACCTGCAGAAGATGAATGCCATCTACTTCATCCCGATTTTCGCCGTGGTGCTGATGGGGCTGCTGACGCGTCGCGTGCCGACCATCGCCGCCAACCTGGCACTGCTGATCGGTTGCAGCGTGATCGGGGTGGTCTACTTCGTGCCGGCCTTCTCCGGCGTGCTCGACGTGATCCACGAGTTCCACTTCGTCGGCCTGGTGTTCGTGTTGCTGATCGCGATGATGCTGATCATCGGCAAGCTGGCGCCGCGTGACGAGCCGTGGATCCAGCAGGATGTCGGCGCCATCGACATGACGCCCTGGAAAGGCGCCAAGGTCTGCGCGCTGCTGCTGGTCGTGCTGGTGATCGCCATCTATCTGGCCTTCATCTGACGCCTGAAAGTCGCCCCTTGGGAACGACAAATCGTCATCAATTGAGCATCACGCCCCGCGTTGCCCTCTCGGACACGCGGGGCGTGTGCATTTCAGGCATGCTGGTCTGCATGTTCCCTGAAGAGGTCGCCCATGCCCTGCTTACCCCATCACCAGCTCAAAGGGCTTTTCTTTTCCACGCTGAGGGCTCCTTTCTCCTCTTCGCTGAGGGCTCCGTTCTCTTCCCCGCTGAGGGCTTCTTTCTTTTCCTCGCTCAGGGCGCCTTGGGCGCTCAAGGCGCTGGGCGTCGCTCTGCTGCTTTCCAGTCTGACCGCCATCACCCCGAGCCAGGCCGCCGAGCGCTGGCAGCGGGCCGATGTGTTGACGGACAGCTTCATGGAAGTGGCGCTCAAGCGTGAATACCAACCCGGCAGCAGCGCCTCGCTGGTGCGCTGGCAGGCGCCCATCAAGGTGCGGGTCGATTCACAGCTGGGCAATTCGCGCATGCAGCGACAGATGAGCAAGGTCCAGTTTCGTCATCTGGCCGCCATCACCGGCCAGCCGCTGAGTTTCGTGTCCTCCGCCAAAGAGGCCAACCTGCGCATCGCCTTCATCGCCCGAGACCACATGACGCGCGAGGCCGCCGCCTACGTCGGCAAGCAGCAGGCCGCCACCCCGGGCATGCGCAAGGCACTGCGTGAAGGCGTGTGCCTGACGCTGTTCAAGACCGGGCCGGATCACGCCATCACCAGCGGCCTGATCCTGATTCCCGCGGACTATGCCCGCCAGAAGGCGCGCCTGGTGGACTGCGTCGTCGAGGAGAGCGCCCAGCTGATGGGGCTGCCCAATGATTCAGACAGGGTCTTCCCCTCCGTCTTCAGTGACGTCACGGTGGATACCTGGCTGAGCCCGCTGGATTACGTGCTGCTCAAGATGCTGTATGCCCCGGAACTTTCCCCCGGCATGTCAGCCGCACAAGTCCGTGCTGCGCTGCCCGCGGTCATCCAGCGTCTTGCCGAGCAGGGCGAGCTGTCACATGCCATCCGCCGTGTGCGTCAGGGCAGCCTGCGGGAATGGGCGGGAGACTAGGCTCACCGAGAGCGCAATCCCGGGCACGGAGTTGGAACGCCTGAGCGGAGCACAGGCATAATCAGGTCAGGCGCGCCGGGCGCCGACATCCGACGGAGCTGCGCCTTCATGCCACTATCTTCTCCCGCTGCCGACCGGGCACGCCTGCCGCTGGCCGTCACGCTGCTGTCGCTGTGTCAGGCCTTGCTGGTCAGCGGCAACATCCTGCTGATCGCGGTCTCGCCGCTGATCGGTGCCCAGCTGGCCTCGAGCAGCTGGTCGACCGCGCCGGTCGCCACCCAGTGGCTGGGCCTGATGTGCGCCACCATTCCCGCCTCGCTGATCACCGCCCGTCTCGGGCGGCGGCGCGGCTTCGTGCTCGGCAATCTGTGCGGGCTGGCTGGCGCGGGGCTGGCCGTGCTGGCGCTGCATCTGCAGCATTTCGGACTGTTCCTGCTTGCCACCTGGCTGGTGGGCATCGGTATCGGCTTCGGCCAGCTGTATCGCTTCGCCGCGATGGAAGCCGCCCCGGAGGAGCAACGTGAGC
Organism: Cobetia sp. 2AS; assembly: GCF_029846355.1. Lineage (NCBI taxonomy): Bacteria > Pseudomonadati > Pseudomonadota > Gammaproteobacteria > Oceanospirillales > Halomonadaceae > Cobetia > Cobetia sp. 2AS. Next base: position 418,802 of record NZ_JARWKQ010000003.1, on the reverse strand, counting down.
GCGCCATCGGGCTGGTAATGGGCGGTGGCGTGCTGGCGGCCTTCTTCGGGCCGTGGCTTGCGCGCACCAGTCATGCACTGGCCGACACGCCCTTCCTGGGCAGCTTCATCGGGTTGGGGGCGCTCTATCTGGTGGCGCTGTTGCTGCTGGCCTTCATCCGCCTGCCCCACGAAGGCAACGCCCAGTCAGCCGACGATGATGCAGCGGCGCCTGCACGCCCATTGGGCGTGATCCTGCGTCAACCGACCTTCCTGCTGGCCGTGCTCAGCGCGATGGTCGGCTATGGGGTGATGAATCTGGCGATGACGGCCACACCGCTGGCCATGGCCCATGCCGGACACGGCTTCGATCATGTCGCCACCACCATTCAATGGCATGTGGTCGCCATGTTCCTGCCGTCCTTCTTCACCGGGCGGCTGGTCGCCCGCTTCGGGGCGGGCACCATGATCGTGACCGGCTGCGGCTTTCTGCTGGCAAGTCTTGCCACTGCGCAGCTGCTGGCCGCCGACCACCTGACGGGAACCCAGGGGTTCTTCCTCGGTCTCATCCTGCTCGGCATCGGTTGGAACTTCACCTTCCTGCCCGCCACCACGCTGCTGACCCGCTGCCATCGCCCCAACGAGAAGGCCCGCACCCAGGCCGCCAACGAGTTCCTCGTCTTCACCACCGGGGCGGTGACGGCGCTGCTGGCCGGCCCCCTGGTCAGTACGCTGGGCTGGGCGCTGCTCAACCTGCTGCTGATCCCCGCCTGCCTGCTGCCCATCGCCCTGCTGGCGTGGCGTCAGCTTGCCTTGCGCGCCGATCGCCCGCAGATAGAGGGATGATGGCGAGCCGTGCGGCGCACGCTGACAAATCCCGGCCATCACCCAGCTCATCATCAGCTGCCAGGACGCCATCACGTCGCGCCGCCGCCTCGCCCCCACTGACAGGGAATGCCTGATGTTCAACACCATGACCCGCAACGCCCGCCAGCTTGCCCGCGATGTGGGCCGCGAAGCACATGACCTGCTGGAGCGCGGTCTCGACCGCCAGCTGCGGCTCGCCGTCACGGGCCTGTCCGGCGCCGGCAAGACCGCCTTTCTCGTCTCTCTGATCGAGCAATTGCGCCATGCCGGACTCGGTGCGCGCCTGGAACTGCTGCCCGCCGCACGCGATGGTCGTCTGCTCGGCGCGGAACGTGTCAGCCAGCCGGACCTCTCCATTCCGCGCTTTCCGCTGGAAGCCGGCTTGCGCTCGCTGTCCGGCCAGCATTCGCCGCATGGCCCCGAATGGCCGACGCCAACCCGCAGCATCAGCGAGCTGCGTCTCAAGATCGGCTTTCGCCCCACCTCGCGCGCCGCGCGCATGCTCGACAGCCAGCGCGCCACCCTGACGCTGGACCTGATCGACTACCCCGGCGAATGGCTGCTGGACCTGCCGATGCTGGAGCAGGACTTCAGCGGCTGGAGCAGTGAGTGCGAGACCCAGCTGGCCGACGGGCGTGGCGACTGGGCGCATGACTGGATGGCGGCCATCGAGGGCCTGACGCCGGACAGCGAGGTGGATGAAGACCGCCTCGCCGAGATCGCGAGCCTCTATACCGACTATCTGCACGCCGCGCGCCGCAAGGGTGGCTTCGTCGACCTGACACCGGGCCGTTTCCTGCTGCCCGGCGAACTGGACGAAGCGCCGGTGCTGCAGTTCTTCCCGCTGCCGGGACTCGGTGACTGGACACCCGACGCGCTGGCCGCCCTGCCGGAAGCCAGCCTGTATCGCACCCTCGCACGCCGCTTCGATCACTATCGCCGCCGCGTGGTGCGCCCCTTCTATCATGACCACTTCCGGCGCTTTGACCGCCAGATCGTGCTGATCGACGTGCTGGGCGCGCTGAATGCCGGCCCGGCGCCCTTCCGCGACCTGAGCCGTGCGCTGGACAAGCTGTTCGACAGCTTCGCCTATGGCCGTCGTCATCTGCTGGCGCGCCTGATGGACCGCCGCATCGACCGCCTGGCCATCGCCGCCACCAAGGCCGACCACGTCACGCCAGAGCAGCATGGCGCGATGCGCGACCTGCTCGAACAGCTGCTGGCGGACCCGCTCAAGCGCCTGCGCTATCGTGATGTGCCACTCAAGGCCTTCACCATCGCCGCCATCCGCGCCAGCGAGGCCCGTGAGGTGGTCGAGAATGGTCAGCGTCATCCGGCGCTGGCGGGACAACTGCTCGCTGAGCACGAGGGAGCGGGCGACTCGGACACGCAAGGCGCTGGCCGCGAGTCCGTGCTGCTGTTCCCGGGCGAGGTGCCCTCACGGCTGCCCGACCCGAATTTCTGGGCCGAAAGCCGCTTCGACTTCCCCCACTTCGCGCCGCCGAAGATCGACGGCAATGCGCCACCTCACATTCGCATGGACGCCGTGCTCGACTGGCTGCTGGGAGACCACCTGAAATGACCACCGAATCCCGCCATCCGCGCCCGGGCAAACGCTTCACGAGCCCCGATTCTGCCGATTCGGCGCAGGCCGATGCCGCCTCGACCACTTACGCCGAGCGCCCCACCGAGAGCGCGGCAGAGAGCACGGCAGAGGCCCTGCGCGGCGCGCGTCACTTCTCGCCGGAGATGGAAAGCCAGCCCCTGGCGGCGGCCGAGCCGGAACCCGCCACCCCGGGACTGGATGCGACGCTGAGCGCCCGGCCACGTCATCGCGGCCTCAAATGGCTGCTGCTCGGCACCCTGACCCTCGGGGGTGTCGAGGCCGGTCATGCGCTCTATCAGGCGGCCATGGGCGGCGACCTGATCGCCGGTGCCTGGGGCCTGCTGGGCCTTGGCGCCATCGGGCTTGGCGCCCGCGCGCTGGGCAAGGAGCTCTTCAGGCTGCGTCACCTGCGCAAGCACGTCGCGCTGCGCGCCGAGCTGGAAGAACATCAGCAGGATGACTTTGGTCAGGAGAGCTTTGGTCAAAGGGGTTTTGGCCAGAAAAGCTTTGGCCAGCGCGGTGATGCACCGTCCACGCCTGACGAGGACTCGGGCAAGGCAGGCGGCAAAGCCGACAGCCAGCAGGAAGACCTGCTCGAACAGCTACTCCGTCAGATGAAGCTCGGCGATGATGATGCCGGCGTGCGCGCATGGCGCGCCGCCTGTGAAGCGCATCACTCCCCGTCGGAGCGCCGCGAGCTGTTCGCCTTCCACGTGCTGGGGCCGCGGGACCGTGAGGCGCGGCGTCTGATCTCGCGCATGAGTGGCGAGACGGCGGTGATGGTGGCGGTCTCGCCGCTGACCTGGGTCGACATGAGTCTGGTGGCCTGGCGCGGGCTGCGCATGATGGAGCGCCTGTCGCGCCTCTACGGGCTGGAGCTGGGCTATGCCAGCCGCCTGCGACTGTTCAAGGAGGTGCTGGCGTCGATGGCCTTCGCCGGTGCCAGCGAACTGGCCGCCGAGGCCAGCATGGACCTGCTGTCGATGAATCTGGCCGGCCGCCTCTCCACCAAGGCCGGCCAGGGGCTGGGCAGTGGCCTGATGAACGCACGTCTCGGCCTGCGAGCCATGCGCCTGCTGCGCCCCATCCCCTTCCATGCCGAGGAGGTGCCGCGCATCGGTGAGCTGCGCGCGGAGCTGTTTTCGCGCATGCGCAAGGCCGACAAGGGCGAGGACGACGCAGCCTGAGCAGGCCGCGACCTCCCCTGCCACTGCCTTGAAAACAAGACGCGCGCCTCTGATAGCTGGCCATTCGGGCCTTCAGGGCGCGCGTCTTTCGTGAGTCATCTCACTTTCGATGGCCTCAGCCTTCGCTGGCGATGCCGGCCTCCAGCCACTTCATCACGCGCAGTGCCTCATGAGGCGAGGTCGGATTGCCGCCCTGGCCGCGAATGCAGTCGCGCAGCCCCGCATACCAGGCCGGATAATCGCCATCGCGGCCCTGATGGGGGCCGCCCACCAGCACCTGCTCGCCTTCGGCGCCGTCCGGGTCGGCCTCCAGCACAGTCAGCATTCCGGGACGCGCATCCCGCCCCCACTGGCGCGCCTGGCGCTCCTGCGGGTCACGCGAGGGCCAGTCACCAGCCTTGAGGCAATCCTCCTGAGGGTCGAGCCCGAACACCACATAGCTGCCTCGGGTGCCGTGCGCGGCGAAGCGTGCCGTCGGCGCCGCCGTCAGTGCACTGGCGTGCAGCTCCACCACCAGACCGGGGTGCCTTGGATGGTGGGCGTAATCGAGCACGGCGTGGAAGAAATCATCGGTCACCGCGCCTTCGCGCTGGGCGCGACGCGTGAGCTGGATGGCGGCTGGTTCGCCGAATAGGCACAGCGCCTGATCCAGCAGGTGCGGGCCGAGGTCATACCACAGGCCGCTGCCGGGCAGTGCCTGCTCACGCCAGCGGTTCGGCACCGTCGGGCGGAAGCGGTCGAAGTGGGATTCCAGATGCGCGATGCGCCCCAGCGTGCCGTCGTTGACCAACTCCGCCAGTGTCAGGAAGTCGGCATCGAAGCGCCGATTGTGAAATACCGCCAGCACCCGGCCGGCCTGCTCGGCCTGGCGGGTCAGGGCCTCGCCTTCTTCAAGCGTCACCGTGAAGGGCTTGTCGACGACCACATGCTTGCCTGCCGCCAGCGCCGCAGAGGCCAGCGGGGCGTGGGTCTCGTTGGGCGTCGCGATGATGATCAGATCGATATCGTCACGCGCAAGCAAGGCCTCCGGGGTGGCCTCCACCTCCAGTTGCGGACGCTCGGCCCTGACGACCTCGGGCCGCGAGGTGGACAGCGCCACCAACGCCAGCCCGTCCGTGGCCTCGATCAAGGGCGCGTGGAAGGTGCGCACCGCCATGCCATAACCGATCAGCCCGACCCGGATCGCGCTCTCGGAGGGGAAGGCGGCGCCGTGCCATGCGGCGGTGTCGCTGTGATCATCAGTGGCGGGGTGGGCTATGCGGCTCATCGGGCATCCTTGTCGTTGGCGCAATCTTGAGGGAGTCGTGCCTGGCAGCGCCATCCTAGCAAGGCTCCCGTGCCACAGACAGAGATGACAGCCGCCTTTAATGCTTGTCCATCGCAGACTTCATCCCGCGAGCGAGTCGCCGCGTAATGCCCGCGATTGAACGGTCCCCTTGAAGTCTCAAGGCTCAGCCCGCAGACCTTGCTGTACCAGGAGGGGCGTGGCTGTGAGTGGGAAGGTCACTCGCCAGCCGCCTCGCCATTTGACTCGCGAAGGAGCAGACAGCATGCGCAAGACGCTCATCATCGGTGCCAACGGCAAGATCGGTCGTCAACTCTGCGAGAAGGCTCAGGCCGCCGGCGAACCCGTCGTGGCGATGATCCGCTCGACCGATCAGCAGAGCTGGTTCCATGAACGCAGCATCCCGACGGTTCTGGGCGATCTGGAAGGCGAGATGCGCCAGGCCTTCTATGGCTGCGATCAGGCGGTGTTCGTCGCGGGCTCCGGCCCGAATACCGGCCCGGACAAGACACTGACCATCGACCTGCACGGTGCGATGCGCACCGCGGAGCTGGCCGCCGAATTCGGGCTGTCGCGCGTGATCCAGGTCAGCTCGATTCGCTCCGAGACACCGCTGGCCGGCCCGGCGGCGATGCGCCCCTACTTCGCGGCCAAGAAGGCCGCTGACCTGTGCCTCGCCGAGAGCGGCCTGCGTCATGTCATCGTCAAGCCCGGCCGTCTCACCAACGAGAGCGGCAGCGGCAAGCTGACCCAGAACGCCGATGACTCCGACGAGATGCAGGTCTCGCGCGCCAATGTCGCCGAGTTCCTGCTTGGCTTGATCAAGGCCCGCGAGATCGGCGGCCGTCATCGCAAGGCGCCCATCTTCACCCTGTTCGACGGTGATACGCCGGTTTCGGGTCTGCTGAACGCCACGACGACCGCCGACTGAGTGCGCGCCCGAGCCTGTGGCAAAGTGCACAGGCAGGCCGCTTTCGCCAGGCTCGCCCACGCTTGACCTGCCACTCATCCACGCCTGCGCGCAACCCGCGCGGGCGTTGGGCCATCTGGTAGCTTTCCCCCCATGCTCCATGTCCGTATAGTGAGCCACTGACCCCGCCAACAGAACTTCCGAAATGCTGCAGAACAATTCGCTGCTGGCGCAGCTGAAAGATCAAATCCGCCAGGAAATTCCCCGTGTCACGGGGGTGATCAAAGGCACCGACAAGGGCTTCGGCTTCCTCGAATGCGAGGACGGCGAGTCTTACTTCGTGCCGCCACCCGCCATGAAGCAGGTACTGCACGGCGATACCGTCGAAGCGACCGTCAAGGTGGAAGGTGAGAAGAAGTCCGTACAGCCGGAAGTGCTGATTGAGACGGGTGTCGATCGCTTCGTCGCTCGTGTCGGCAAGCGTGATGGCCGCCTGAACGTGATGCCTGACCATCCCTCCATCAACACGCGCATGAAAGCGCGCGTGAAGCGTGGCATCAATGAGGAAGCCCTCAATGATGGCGACTGGGTCGTGGCACGTCTGCTGCGTCACCCGATGCGCAAGGACGACCGCAGCTTCTTCGCCCAGATCGAGGAAGTCATCGCCACCGTGGACAACCCGCGTGTGCCGTGGCGCGTCACCCTGGCGCGTCACGCGCTGGAACAGGCCTCTCCGGAGGGCGGCACTGACTGGCCGCTGCTCGAGGAAGGCCTGACTCGCGAAGACATGACCCACGTGCCCTTCTTCACCATCGATGGTGAGAAGACCCGTGACATGGATGACGCCCTGCACATCGTCGAGCGCCCGGAAGGCGGCTGGACCCTGAGCATCGCCATCGCGGACCCGACCGCCTACGTGCCGGAAGGCAGCCGTGTCGACGAAGAGGCGCGCACGCGCTCCTTCACCGTCTACCTGCCGAGCCAGAACGTCACCATGCTGCCGGAAATCCTGGCCGACGACCTGTGCTCGCTGAAGGAAGGTGAAGACCGTCCGACGCTGATGTGCATCGTCGACATCGATACCGATGGCGTGATCGGCGAGCCGAAGTTCTTCGCGGCCACCATGCGCTCCCACCACCGCCTGACCTACGACAACGTCTCCGACTGGATCGAAGGCCAGGAAGGCAGCTGGAAGCCGGAAACCGAAGAGCTGGCCGAAGGTCTGCGTCAGCTGGAAGCCTTCACCCAGGCGCGTATCGCCTGGCGTGCACGCAACTCCCAGGTCTTCCGCGAGCGTCCGGACTTCGAGTTCGAGCTGGATGAGGAAGGCAACGTGCTCAACGTACGTGCCGACCACCGCCGCATCAGCAATCGCATGATCGAAGAATCCATGATCACCGCGAACCTGAGCTGCGCACGTCTGCTCTCCAAGCACATCGGTCACGGTATCTTCAACGTGCACCAGGGCTTCGCGCCGGAGAAGTACGACGACACCATCGAGTTCCTGGCTGGCCAGAACATCACCGCCACGCCGGAACAGCTGGGCAGCCTGGAAGGCTACCGCCTGATCCGTCAGGAGCTGGACAGCCGCGAAGACACCTGGCTGGACGTGCGCATGCGTCGCTTCCAGGGTTACACCGTGATGTCCGCTCAGCCGGGGCCGCACTTCGGTCTGGGGCTGGAAGCCTACGCGACCTGGACCTCGCCGATCCGCAAGTACGGCGACATGGTCAACCACCGCTTGATCAAGCGCGTGATTCTCGGCCAGGACGTGCCGGCGGAAGCCACCGAGCAGCTGACCGAGCACCTCAGCGAACGTCGTCGTCTCAACCGCATGGCCGAGCGCGATGTGAAGGACTGGCTCTACGTGCGCTACCTGACCAAGGCCGCCGAAGAACAGCAGGTCTTCACTGGCGAGATCATCGACATCCGTCGTGGCGGCATGCGTGTGCGTCTGGAAGAGAATGGCGCCAGCGTCTTCATTCCGGCACCGCTGATCCACAGCGATCGCAAGAAGGTCGCGATCGATGACAAGGAAGGCCGCGTGCGCATCGAAGACGAGCTGCGTTACTCGCTGGGCGACATCATCAAGGTCTCCTTGACCGAAGCCCGTGAAGAGCGTCGTTCACTGGTAGGTCGTCCGGCCGAATAAGCCGCGACCCACCACTGCCGTATGTAACTGCCTTGTCATCACGGGCAATTGCCACGGCCATCTACGCCCCGGAGCGCTCTGCGCCCGGGGCGTTTTTCGTTCTTGTGCATTACGTATACGTATCGTGTGCCAAGCGTGAAAAATTGTAATTTTGTGAAACAGAAGCTCACGCTATACTCCTCACATCGACACACGACATCTGCTTTCACTGCTGCAGCGTTACTGGATTGACCAAGCGCGAATGACTGAAGCCTGTCCCTGATGAAGTTCGTCCATGCGAGGACCCGGAAATGAAAACTCATCGCTCCACTGCAGCTACCTCACTGCGTCACCTGGCCGAGCATGCCGCCATCGTTCGTCACCCGGCCATGAGCTACGCCCGCGTCGACGCCGGAGCAGACAGCAGCTCAGGCGGAAGCTCGGATGGCAGCTCCGCCTCTCCGGAGCGCCAGCGTGAGATTCAACGTGAAGCGATGGAACACGTCGCGATGCTGCTGGAACGTGATCGTCGCCGGACCCGCAACCGTCTGCTGCTGGCCGCCGGCCTGCTGCTGAGCCTTGTGCTGCTCGCCAGCCAGCGCCCAGCCGAGCCGGAAGCCGCCTTCTCGCAGGAGCTTGGCCAGGCAATGCCCAGCGCCCTGCACCTGTCCCAGCATGGACTGGCGTGATGACGCCCGATCTCCCTCCATCAGGACAGATAACGATGCCAGGACCCCATGCAACACCAGGCACGGATGCCAGACATGACTGAGTCGATCCACTGCTAGACCCTGCAATGCCCGCTCCGGCGACCCTCCCCCCTGTCGCCCCCTGTATTCCTGTAGTGCACGCACTTGCCCTGTCCGGTGGCTCCGGACAGGGTCTTTTTTTGCCAGTCGTATGGCTTCTCTTGCGCAGCACTGGCCAGAGGCCAGCTGCCGCACTCCCTGCTGGAGCACGCCAGCAGCATGGCAAAACGCCTTTCTTCCCCCCTGGCAGTGAACCTGATGCCAGGGACCGGATGCCAAGAGCCTGATGCCAAGAGCTTGATGACAAATGTCCGAGAGCGGGAGCGCATCGCACCAACATTGTTCCCTGTTGTCACACAGACCAGTCATCTCCTGATGTAACGTCATTGCCAGCCGCAGTGTGGAACATCGCGTGGCGAGGCGTCTCGTCACGCGCGACACCGCATGTCATGCCTCGTGCCCTTGGTTTCACGTCGGGTTCCCCCCATGACTTGACCAGAGGCTCGTTCGTCATTGCCACTGGCTTGCTGGAATCTGCGTGCTCGATTGCGTCTTTCTCAAGCACCCGGAAGCACCCTGAAGCACGACAAGGCAGCCATGGCGGGCAGTGACGTCGGGATTCATCTTCATCGCGCACGACCGGTAAAGCGGTCTTGAGGAGTCCGTGTGCATATCGCTGACATGACCATGTTCCATGCCCCCTCCAGTGGCGGGGTCAGAACCTACCTGGAAGCCAAGCGACGACGTCTACGGACGCGGCCCGATGTTCGTCACAGCCTGCTGGTCCCCGGCGAGACCACCAGTGTCAGTGATGACCTCTACAGCGTGCCGGCACCGCCCATTCCCTTCGGCAACGGCTATCGCTTCCCCCTGCGCCGGGGCGGCTGGGTCAGCACGCTGCTGGCACTGCAGCCGGATGTCATCGAGGCCGGCGACCCCTACGTCACGGCGTGGGCGGCACTCGATGCCGGTCGCAAGCTCGATGTCCCGGTACTGGGCTTCTATCACTCGGACCTGCCGCGCCTGATCACCAATCGCCTGGGCGAGTGGTCAGGGGCCAACGTCGATCGCTACGTCAAACGCCTCTATCGCCATTTCGATCGCGTGCTGGCCCCCAGCCAGGTGATGGCCGACCGGCTCGACCGGCTCGGCGTCGACAATGTCCATATCCAGCCACTGGGTGTCGATCTTTCCACCTTCCACCCTGACTGCCGCGATGAGAGCCTGCGCCGCGAGCTTGGCCTGGAAGACCACGTGCGCCTGCTGGCCTTCGCCGGCCGTGGGTCACGCGAGAAGAATCTGGATGAGCTGCTGGAGGCCGCTCGCCTGCTCGGCCCCGACTACCATCTGCTGTTGATCGGTTCGGGCATGCCGCGGCATCTGCCCGACAATGTCAGCGTGACCGGGCATTTCTGCAGCAGCACCGAAGTGGCGCGTCTGGTGGCCTCGGTGGATGTGCTGCTGCATGCCGGCACCCAGGAAACCTTCGGTCTGGTGGTACTGGAAGCCATGGCCTGCGGCACGCCGGTGGTGGCGGCACGCGCCGGCGCGCTGGCCGAGAATGTGCCACTGGGCTGCGGTCAGCTGTGCAACCCGCACTCGCCGCATGCCATGGCGCGTGCCGTGCAGGAAGTCTTCGCCAATGACCCCGCCGCACTGGGTCGTCAGGCGCGGCGGCATGTCGAGAAGCACCATGCCTGGGACCGTGTCGTGGATGGTCTGCTCGGGCATTATCACGCGGTCACCGGGACTCGCATGCAACCGGTACTCGAGGAGGTGACCCATGGCTGAATCGCCGGCTGCCAAGCAGCACTTTCTACTGGTCCTGCATGATGTCGCGCCCGAGACCTGGACCGACTACCGGGACTTCGTCGCCGAGGTGGATGCTCTCTGCCAGGCACGCCTGAACCACCCCTGCCCGATCACCTGGCTGGTGGTGCCTGACTTCCATCATCGCAGCGCCCTGGAAGACGCTCCGGAATTCATCGCCCTGCTGGACTCTCGCCGCCAACAGGGGGACGAGCTTGCCCTGCATGGCTTCCATCACTGCGATGACGCGCCAGCCCCCCGCACCCCGCGCGATTACCTGATGCGCCGCGTACTGACCTGGGAGGGCGAGTTCTACCCCCTCGATGAGGCCGAAGCCAGACGACGCCTGCGGGAAGGCGCCGCACTCTTCAAGCGTCTCGGCTGGCCATTGGACGGTTTCGTGGCCCCTGCCTGGCTGATGAGTGACGGCACTCGCAAGGCCCTGAAGTCCCTCGACTTCCGCTACACCAGCGACCCCCAGCATCTCTATCGACTGCCTGACTTCACGGTTATCGATGCGCCCGGACTCGTGTGGAGCGCACGCTCAGCACCACGCCGCCTGATGTCGCAGTGGGTGACGCAGCGCAAGCTGAGCCGCGAGCAACAGGCGCCGGTGTTGCGTCTGGGCCTGCATCCGGTCGACATGCGCCATGCCCGCTCGCGCCAGTATTGGCTGACGCTGGTCGAGCGCCTGCTCGATGAAGGGCGCCAGCCGATGACCAAGATCGGCTGGCTGACCCAGCAGGGGCTGCTCACCCCCGCCACGTCTGACACGACGCAACTGAACTCGCACCAGGCGGCCCACAGTGCTGCCTGAGACCCACCTACCGGATGAGTCCCGTCGTATGGGCCTTGTGACAACCCGCTGCGGGAATCTGCCATGAATCGTGCCCTCTGGTTACTGGGTGCTGGCCTTGTGATGGTCATCGCGATACCGCTGGTGCTGGGCGGCAGCGGACTGGGTGGCCAGCTGCGCCAGTTCCCCCTCGACACCTTCCTCTTGATGCTGGGCATGATCGTGATGTGCTGGAACCTGAACGCCGGGCGGCTGCGTCTGCTGCTGGCCGGGCGTGGCGGTCACCTGGGGCAACGCCGCGCCGTCGGCATGGTGATGGCGACCGAGTTCGCCATCAGCGCCACCCCCGGCGGCAGTGGCGGTCCGCTTACCCTGATGGGGCTGCTGTCACGTCAGGGGGTGCGCCCGGCGCAGGCCACGGCGGTATTCGCGGTCGATCAGATCACCGACATGCTGTTCTTCCTCTCGGCACTGGCCAGCATCGGGCTCTACGCCCTCTCGCATACCATCGACCTGCGCCTGGGGTGGATGCTGGCCGTGCCGGCGCTGTTGCTGATCATCGGCTTTGGCCTGCTGGCCGCGCTGGGCAAGCATCATCGGCGCCTGCTCAAGACCAGCGGACGCCTGCTGCGCTGGCTCAAGGTACGCCATCGCTCACGCGTCAAGCTGGCGCGGGGCCTGATCCACTTCCGCCATGCGCTGGTCGAGACACTCGCCCTGCCGCGCCTGACGCTGAGCCTGATCTTCCTGCTCTGCTGTGCCCATTGGCTGCTGCGCTACTCGATCCTCTATCTGGCCGTGTCCGGGCTGGGGCAGGACATCGACTGGAGCTGGACCTTCATCGTGCAGATGCTCTCGCTGGCAGCGGGCCAGCTGACGCTGCTCCCCGGCGGTGCCGGAGGCGCGGAGCTGTCCTCCACTGCCCTGCTCAGCCCGATGATCGGCGCCGCCAGTGCCGCGGCTGCCGTAGTGATCTGGCGAGCGGTGACCTTCTATTTCTACCTGATCGCCGGCGCCCCGGTGTTCTTCGTGATGGCGGGACGCAGCATGCTGGGAAGCTTGCTCAAGCGTCGCTCGGCGACCACATGACGGGGCGACCGAGCAGCGCTGCAGACGTCATCATGAAAAACACTTGATCATCGCCATATGAATAAGACTTTGTTATGTTGGCAGGCGGCTGTATTGAACGTCCATACAATAACCACAGCTCAAGGTGATCTCACATGCCGCATCCTTTCCAGCGTCACCCGACTTCCGCTCGCATTCGCCGCCCGCTGGCCATGATGGGCGTGGTCGGCTCGCTGCTGGCCACCTCGACCTCAGCGGCACTCGCTGATGACAGGCCCCTGCGCAGCATCGACCCCGGCCATGGCACCGACAAGGTTGTGGTCGCCCACCGGGGGGCCTCTGGGTACCTGCCGGAGCACACCCTCGCGGCCAAGGCGATGGCCTACGCCCAGGGCGCCGACTTCCTCGAGCAGGATGTGGTGATGAGCAAGGATGACCAGCTGGTGGTGCTGCACGACCGCTTCCTGGACCGCGTGACCAATGTCGCCGAGGTCTTCCCCGAGCGTGCGCGTGATGATGGCCGCTACTACGCCATCGACTTCACGCTGGACGAGCTGCGCAAGCTGTCGTTCAGCGAGGGCTTCACCGTCAAGGATGGCGAGCAGGTCGCCGACTACCCTGAGCGCTTTCCGCTGGGCAAGTCGCACTTCGGCCTGCACACCCTGAGTGAAGAGATCGAGATGATCCAGGGCCTGAATCACTCCACCGGACGCGATGTCGGCCTGTATGTGGAGATCAAGGCGCCCTGGTTCCACCAGTCGGAAGGCAAGCAGGTCTCGCGAGCCGTGCTCGAGACCCTCAAGCAGTACGGCTACGTTGCGCAGGATGACAATGCCGTCGTGCAGGTCTTCGATCCCAATGGCCTCAAGCGCATCCACGACACGCTGCAGCCCGAACTGGAGATGGACCTGCGTCTGGTGCAGCTGATGGGCGAGACCAGCTGGAACATGACCTTCCAGCCGGATGCGGAGGGCAAGCTTGAGCCCTACGACTATGACTGGATGTATCAGGAGGGCGGCATGCAGCGCATCGCCACCTACGCCGATGGCATCGGACCATGGAAGCCGATGGTGATCGAGGACAGCTCGACCCGGGGCGACATCAAGGTCACGCCACTGGTCGAGGAAGCCCATGCGCAGGGCCTGATCGTGATGCCCTACACCTTCCGCCTCGATGAAGGGCGCATCCCGGACTGGGCCAACGATTACGACGACATGCTGCGCGCCTTCTTCGTCGACGCCAGGGTTGATGGTGTCTTCACTGACTACCCTGACCGCGCCGTACAGTGGCTGAAGCAGCACGGTGATGCTCTGTAAGCAGCCCTTCAAGCCAGGCAGTCCTTGGCAGGGGAACATCAAAAAGCCGGACTCCGTGAGGAGTCCGGCTTTCTCGTCCTGCCTGATCGTCAGCGCTCGCTGTCAGTTCACGATATCAGCATCGACACGTGATGAGCGCTGCCTTCATTGACCCGCCGCTTCGGCGGCCAGCCCCTTGAGCAGCCCGGCGATCTTGTCCAGCGGCAGCTTGCAGTCGCCCAGATCATGACGATTGGCCATGTACTGCGGGTCATTCCACTCGATCACGCTGCCGCCCTCCACGGCGCGAATCAGCATCTTCTGCGGCAGGTCCAGGGCGGCCGCCCCGTTGCACTGCATCAACAGGGTGCCCACCTTGGGATTGCCGAAGATGACGGTATGCGTCGCGGGCAGCTCCATGCCGACCTTCTCGGCTCCCGCCTCATGATCGATGACGCTGAACAGCGTCAGCCCCTTGGCCTTGAGCGCCGTCTCGAGACGCGCCTGGACGGAGGCGACATCATCACGGCTGGTCACCGACTCGATGCCCTTGGCAGGCACCTGCATGCTCGCTGAAGCTTCGGGGGCGGAGGCTGCCGCCGCGCCGGAATCTGCACTGGCAGACAGCGGCATGCCAGCAGCCAACGGCAGGGACAGCAACGCCAGCAGGCGCGCGGAGCGCGTAAGGGCGGGGAATGACTTGAGCATGGAACATCCTTATCAGTGAGTCGTGTTGCGCCGTGGGGCATCTGCACGTGTCGCTTGGTCAGGTACCAATGAACAGTCATCAGATTAGCAACTGCTTGATATGAACGCACCTGCCCCGCCTGCATCAGCCGAAACACCTATCCCCTCGCGAACGTCACCGGCCGCAGGTAGCCCCGCCGACATGCACTCGGGAGAGACTGGCGGCGGCCAGAAACGAAAAAAGGGCAGGCCCTGTGGGCCTGCCCTTTCGGTGACATGCGATCCGCTTGGCGCCGATCGCTGTCAGGAGATCAATGGCTTACCAGCCAGTGACTTCCTTGATGGCATCGCCGATCTGCGCGAGTGAACGCACAGTCTTGACGCCAGCTGCTTCCAGAGCCGCGAACTTCTCGTCGGCAGTACCCTTGCCGCCGGAGATGATGGCGCCTGCATGGCCCATGCGCTTGCCCGGAGGCGCAGTCACACCAGCGATGTAGGAGACGACCGGCTTGGTGACGTTCGCCTTGATGTAGGCAGCCGCTTCTTCTTCAGCAGAACCGCCGATCTCGCCGATCATGACGATGGCTTCGGTCTTCGGGTCCTTCTCGAACATCTCGAGGATGTCGATGAAGTTGGAACCCGGGATCGGGTCGCCGCCGATGCCGACACAGCTGGACTGACCGAAACCGTGGTCAGTGGTCTGCTTGACGGCTTCGTAGGTCAGGGTGCCGGAACGAGACACGATACCGACCTTGCCCGGCTGGTGGATGTGACCCGGCATGATACCGATCTTGCACTCACCTGGAGTGATGACACCCGGGCAGTTCGGACCGATGACACGCGCGCCCAGCTCGTCGCACTTGACCTTGACTTCCAGCATGTCGAGAGTCGGCACGCCTTCGGTGATGCAGACGATCAGCTTGATGCCTGCATTGGCCGCTTCAAGGATGGAATCCTTGCAGAACGGTGCCGGCACGTAGATGACGGACGCTTCAGCGCCAGTCTCGGCAACGGCTTCGGCGACGGTGTTGAACACCGGCAGGCCCAGGTGAGTCTGACCACCCTTGCCCGGCGTCACGCCACCGACCATCTTGGTGCCGTAGGCGATGGCTTGTTCAGAGTGGAAGGTACCCTGGCCGCCAGTGAAGCCCTGGCAGATCACCTTGGTGTTCTTGTCGATCAAAATGCTCATTACTTGCCCTCCGCAGCTTTGACAACCTGCTGCGCCGCGTCAGTCAGGCTGGTAGCAGCGATGATGTTCAGACCGCTTTCGGCCAGCTTCTTGGCGCCGAGTTCAGCGTTGTTACCTTCCAGACGCACCACGACCGGCACGTTGACACCGACCTGCTCGACGGCACCGATGATGCCTTCGGCGATCATGTCACAACGCACGATGCCGCCGAAGATGTTCACCAGAACAGCTTTGACGTTGTCGTCGGACAGGATGATCTTGAATGCTTCTGCAACGCGTTCCTTGGTAGCACCGCCACCCACGTCGAGGAAGTTGGCCGGCTTGCCGCCAGACAGGTTGACGATGTCCATGGTGCCCATCGCCAGGCCTGCGCCGTTGACCATGCAGCCGATGTTGCCGTCGAGGGCAACGTAGTTCAGTTCGAACTTGGCAGCATGCGCTTCACGCTCGTCTTCCTGAGACGGATCGTGCATCGCCTGCAGGTCCGGGTGACGGTAGACGGCGTTGGCGTCGATGTTGATCTTGCCGTCGAGGCAGTGGAGGTTGCCTTCGTCGGTGATGACCAGCGGGTTGATTTCCAGCAGCGCGAAATCCTTGTCGGCGAACATCTTCGCCAGACCCAGGAAGATCTTGGTGAACTGCTTGATCTGGGTCGGGTTCAGACCCAGCTTGAAGGCCAGTTCACGCGCCTGGTACGGCTGTGCGCCGACCAGCGGATCGATCTCGGCTTTCAGGATCTTTTCCGGCGTCTCTTCAGCAACCTTCTCGATTTCCACGCCGCCTTCGGTGGAAGCCATGAAGACGATGCGACGAGTGGTGCGGTCAACGACGGCGCCCAGGTACAGCTCTTCGGCGATGTCGGTGCAGTTCTCGACGAGAATCTTGGTGACCGGCTGACCGTTTTCGTCAGTCTGGTAGGTCACCAGGTTCTTGCCCAGCCACTGGGTCGCGAAGTCGGAAGCGGCTTGTGCGCTGTCGACCAGCTTGACGCCGCCAGCCTTGCCGCGGCCACCTGCGTGGACCTGTGCCTTGACGACCCACTTGTCGCCGCCAATCTTCTTGCACGCTTCAGCAGCGTCTTCCGGGGTGTCAACGGCAAAGCCCTTGGACACCGGCAGGCCATAGTCGGCAAAAAGTTGTTTTGCCTGATATTCGTGAAGGTTCATCGTGTCATGCCATTGGTTGCATTAGACTCGAACGGCAGTCGCAAGATGCCACTGCCACCGTTCGCCCCGGCCTGGCCGGGGCGACGCGCCTCTTGTTCGGAAGGACGCTTACTTGCGCTTCTTGCGGTTTGCGATGTGAATCGCATGCCCGTCAACGGCCAGCGCGGCTTCGTGCACGGCTTCCGACAGTGTCGGGTGAGCCGTGCAGATCAGTGCGAGGTCTTCGGCGCTTGCGCCGAACTCGAGGGCAGTCACACCCTGTGCGATCAGCTCACCGGCATGCTGGCCGATGATGTGAACGCCCAGGACGCGATCAGTCTCAGCGTCGGCAATGATCTTGGCCAGACCTTCAGTAGCATTGTTGGCCATGGCACGACCGCTTGCCGCGAACGGGAAGCTGCCGGTCTTGACTTCGATGCCTTCGGACTTGGCTTGCTGCTCGGTCTTGCCGACCCACGCCACTTCCGGGAAGGTGTAGATGATGCTCGGGATGGCGTCGTAGTTCATCTCGGCCTTGTGGCCGGCGATGATGTCGGCAACCATCACGCCCTCTTCAGAGGCCTTGTGCGCCAGCATCGGGCCACGCACCACGTCGCCGATGGCGTAGACGCCCGGCACGCTGGTCGCGCACTGGTCGTCGACGTGGATGAAGCCACGCTCGTCCAGATTGATGCCGACATCGCTGTCGAGCAGGCTCTGGGTGTACGGACGACGGCCGACCGCGACGATGATCTTGTCGAAGGTCTGTTCCTGTTCGCCGTTGGCGTCGGTGTACTTGACGACGACTTCACTGTCCTTGATGTCGGAACCGGTCACACGGGCGCCGAGCTTGATGTCCAGACCCTGCTTCTTGAGCAGCTTCTGGGCTTCCTTGGCGACGGCCGCATCGACCATCGGCAGGAAGCTGTCGACCGCTTCCAGCACGGTGACTTCAGAACCGCAACGGCTCCACACGCTACCGAGCTCGAGACCGATGACACCGGCACCGATGACACCCAGACGCTTCGGCGCTTCGTCGAACTCGAGCGCGCCGGTGGAATCGACGATCAGACCTTCGGTCAGCGGCGTGGGCGGAATCTCGACCGGCACGGAACCGGACGCGATGACGATGTTCTCGGCTTCGTAGGTCGCCTTGCCACCGTCGTGATCGGTCACTTCGACCTGCTTGTTCGGCAGCACCTTGCCGGTACCTTCCAGCGCGGTGACACCGTTGGCCTTGAACAGACCGGAGATACCGCCGGTCAGGTTCTTCACGATCTGCGCCTTGCGCTCGATCATCTTGGCCACGTCGATCTCGACGCCGTCGGCCTTGATGCCCAGTTCGGCGAATTCATCACGCGCTTCGACGTACTTGTGCGAGGTTTCCAGCAATGCCTTGGACGGAATGCAGCCGACGTTCAGGCAGGTACCGCCGTGAACGACCTTGCCTTCCTTGTTGACCCACTTCTCGACGCAGGCGGTCTTCAGACCCAGCTGAGCAGCGCGGATAGCGGCAACATAGCCACCAGGGCCAGCGCCAATGACGATCACATCAAATTTATCGGCCATGTCTCTTCCTGTTGGTGCAGTTCGATTCGGGTTGGCAACCCGGCGAGTGTCAGTGCCACCCGCCGGGGCCGCTCACGCCCTCGAGATCCTCAAGGACGTGAGACATTGCGGTCTCAGACGTCGAGCAGGAAACGAGCCGGATCTTCCAGCAGGTCCTTAATGGCGACGAGGAACTGGACTGCATCCTTGCCATCGATCATGCGGTGATCGTAGGACAGTGCCAGATACATCATCGGACGGATGACGACCTGACCGTTCACGGCCATCGGACGCTCCTGGATCTTGTGCATGCCCAGGATGGCGGTCTGCGGCGGATTCAGGATCGGGGTGGACATCAGGGAACCGAAGATGCCGCCGTTGGTGATCGTGAAGGTACCGCCCTGCATCTCATCGATGCCCAGCTTGCCGGCGCGGGCACGCTGACCGAAGTCGACGATGGTCTTTTCGACATCGGCGAGCTTCATGCTGTCGGTATCACGCAGCACCGGCACGACCAGACCGCGGTCGGAAGACACGGCCACACCGATGTCCTGGTAACCGTGGTAGACGATGTCGGTGCCGTCGATGGAGGCGTTGACGTCCGGGAAGCGCTTGAGCGCTTCGGTGGCCGCCTTGACGAAGAAGCCCATGAAGCCGAGCTTGGTGTCGTGCACCTTCTGGAAGGTGTCCTTGTACTGCTTGCGCAGTTCCATCACCGCGCTCATGTCCACTTCGTTGTAAGTGGTGAGCATGGCGGCAGTCTGCTGGGCATTGACCAGACGCTTGGCGATGGTCTGACGCATGCGGCTCATCGGCACGCGCTTCTCGGGACGCTCGCCCTCGAAGGTCGGTGCAGATTTCGGCGCGGCCTTGGCATCAGACTTGGAAGCGCCGGACTTGGCAGCCGGCTTGGCAGCGGACTTGGCCGCAGTGCCTTCCTTGACGGCCTTGGCCACGTCTTCCTTCAGCACGCGACCGCCCTTGCCGGTACCGACCAGCTTGCTGACGTCCAGATCGTGCTCGGCCACCATCTTGCGTGCTGCCGGGGCGAGGATCTTGTCGCCGACCTTCTCGTCCTGACCTTCGTCAGAGCCGGACTTGTCGTCGCTTGCCTCAGCGGCCGGCGCGGCGCCACCGGAAGCACCAGCACTGAACAGTGCCAGCACGGCTTCGGTCTCGCAGGTATCGCCTTCCTCGACCTTGATCTCGCTCAGGGCGCCGTCGGCCGGAGCCACGACTTCCAGCACGACCTTGTCGGTCTCGATCTCGACGATCAGCTCGTCGCGCTCGCAGGCTTCACCGACCTTCTTGTGCCAGGTGGCGACGGTGCCTTCGGCAACGGATTCCGGGAAGCTCGGCGCCTTGACTTCCAGCGTCTTGCCTTCGCCACCGGCGGCCGGCTTGCTTTCGGCCTTGGCGTCGTCCTTGCTCTCTTCAGCGGCGGAGTCGTCCTTGGCGTCAGAAGACGCAGCGGCGTCTGCGTCACCGATGGAGCCCAGCACTTGCTCGGACTCGCAGGTGTCGCCTTCCTGAACCTTGATCTCGCCCAGGGTGCCGTCCTGCGGTGCGACGACTTCCAGCACGACCTTGTCGGTCTCGATCTCGACGATCAGCTCGTCACGCTCGACGCTGTCGCCGGGCTGCTTGTGCCAGGTCGCCACAGTGCCTTCGGCGACGGATTCCGGAAAAGACGGCGCTTTGATATCGATAGCCATTGGAGTTCCTTAACTCAATTCTCTCTCGGTGCCCTTGCGGGTCGCGAGCCTTTACTTGTTGAAGGCGTCGTCGACCAGCTGGCGCTGCTGCTCGTTATGAACGGACATGTAGCCCGCGGCAGGTGCCGCAGAGGCCGGGCGTCCGGCGAAGTCCAGGCTCATGCCAAGCCCCTGACGGTGCTGCTCAGCGACCTGACGCATATGGTGCTGACTCTGATACCAGGCACCCTGGTTGAGCGGCTCTTCCTGGCACCACATCACCTGCTCGAGATTCTCGTAGTCGGCGATGGCGGCCTGGAGCTCTTCCTTCGGGAAGGGATAGAGCTGCTCGACACGGATGATGGCAACATCTTCACGGCCCTGCTCGGCGCGATAGGCGGCCAGGTCATAGTAGACCTTGCCCGCACACAGCACGACGCGCTTGACCTTGGAAGCTTCCAGGTTGCCCTTGTCGGACAGCACCATCTCGAAGCGGCCATCGGCCAGCTCGTCGAGGGTGGAAGTCGCTTCCTTGTGACGCAGCAGAGACTTGGGTGACAGCACGACCAGCGGCTTGCGCAGCGAGCGGATGACCTGACGACGCAGCAGATGATAGATCTGCGCCGGCGTGGTCGGCATGCACACCTGCATGTTGTGCTCGGCACACAGCTGGAGGTAACGCTCGAGGCGTGCGGAGCTGTGCTCCGGGCCCTGACCCTCGTAGCCGTGCGGCAGCAGCATGGTCAGACCACACAGGCGGCCCCACTTGCTCTCGCCGGAGGAGATGAACTGGTCCATCACCACCTGGGCGCCGTTGGCGAAGTCACCGAACTGGGCTTCCCACACGACCAATGCCTTGGGCATGGTGGTGGCATAGCCATATTCAAAGGCCAGCACCGCTTCCTCGGAGAGGTAGGAGTCATGGATGGTGAAGGTCGCCTGACCATCCTTGATGTGCTGCAGCGGCACGTAGGTGTCGCCATCCTTCTGGTTGTGCACCACCGCATGACGGTGGGAGAAGGTACCGCGACCCACATCCTGACCGGTGATACGCACCGGATGGTCGGCATCGACCAGGGTGGCGTAGGCCAGTGTCTCGGCGAAGCCCCAGTTCAGCGGCATGCCACCGGCGGCCATCTTGCGACGGTCTTCGTAGATCTTGTTGACCTGACGCTGGACCGAGATGCCGTCCGGCACTTCGCACATCTTGTTGGCGAGGGCCTGCAGCTGCTTCATGTCCATCGAGGTATCGGCGACGCCGGTCCACTCGTGGCCCAGGTACGGCGTCCAATCGACGAACAGACCGGTGTTGGGCTGCTTCACCAGCGCATTGGCAACGTGGTTGCCGGCATCCAGGTCGGCACGGTACTGATCGACCAGGTGCTTGGTCTCTTCCGCGCTGAGCACGCCTTCCTCGACCAGACGGTCCGCATACTTCTCGCGGGCAGTCTTCTGGGACTTGATCTTGGCGTACATCAGCGGCTGGGTACCGGACGGCTCGTCGGCTTCGTTGTGACCGCGCTTGCGGTAACACACGAGGTCGAGCACGACGTCACGCTTGAACTGCTGACGGTAGTCGATGGCGACCTGAGCGGCGTGCAGCACGGCGTCCGGATCATCTCCATTGACGTGGATGATCGGCGCCTGAACCATCTTGGCGATGTCGGTGCAGTATTCGGTCGAGCGAGCGTCATCGGCACGCGAGGTGGTGAAGCCCACCTGGTTGTTGATGACGACATGCACGGTACCGCCCGTCTTGTAGGCACGGGTCTGCGACATCTGGAAGGTTTCCATGACCACGCCCTGACCGGCGAATGCCGCGTCACCGTGGATGGAAATCGGCAGTACGCTGTCGCCTTCGCTGTCTTCGCGACGGTCCTGACGGGCACGCACGGAGCCTTCCACCACCGGAGAGACGATTTCCAGGTGCGACGGGTTGAACGCCAGCGCCAGGTGGACTTCGCCGCCCGGGGTCATGACATTCGAGCTGAAGCCCTGGTGGTACTTCACGTCGCCGGAACCCTTGGCAATCTGCTTCTTGCCATCGAATTCCTCGATCAGCTCTGACGGGCTCTTGCCCAGCAGGTTGACCAGCAGATTGAGACGGCCACGGTGGGCCATGCCGATCACGACTTCCTTGGTACCGTACTTGCCGCTGCGCTGGATCAGCTCATCCATCATCGGAATGAAGGATTCGCCGCCTTCCAGACCAAAGCGCTTGGTGCCCGGGTACTTGCTGGCGAGATAGCTCTCGAGGCCTTCGGCGGCGGTCAGACGTTCCAGCACGTGATGACGGACATCGCGTGAGAAGTTCGGCTTGGAACGTACGGACTCGAAACGCTGCTGCAGCCAGCGCTTCTCTTCCGTGTTGACGATGTGCATGAACTCGGCGCCGATGCTGCGGCAGTAGGTCTGCTCGAGCGCGGCGTGGATTTCCTTGAGCGGTGCAACATCCTTGCCGAGGAACAGCGAGCCGGTCTGGAACTCGACGTCCATGTCAGCGGCGGACAGCTGATGGAAGGACAGTTCGAGGTCCGGTACCGGTGCCGGCTTGCGCAGACCGAGGGGATCGATATCCGCCTTCTGGTGGCCACGGAAGCGGTAGGCGTTGATCAGCTGGAGAACACGTACCTGCTTCTTGTTCTCGCTGCTTTCGCCCGCAGAGACAGCCACCGGGCGGCGACTGTTGCGACCCATCTCGTAGAACTGATCACGGATCGGCGCTAGCGGAACATCCTGGGAGGGGCTGCCGTCATGACGCGGCAGAGTATCAAAGTAGTTGCGCCACTCGTCGGGAACCTCATTCGGGTCGACAAGATAACGCTCGTAGAGATCTTCTACGTAGTGGACATTCCCCCCGCTCATATGGGAAGTGCGCCACATCAACTCCATTGTGCCTTCTTGCATCTCTCGGTCACCCTGACTGATGGGGTGGGGTAGGCGCCTGACAAGCGCTGTCGGCGTCACTCGATTATGCCCTGTATGGCGAAACCATGGAGGCCTTCACCATCTGAGTCTTCTTTTATCGTCAAAAGCCGGTGCACAAGGCACCGGCTTCAGCAAGCTGTGCGCTGCGACAAGGTGTGACACCCTGCCGCAGCTGACGTGCATCATAGCAAGCTAAGGCGCGGCTTTTAAGTGGCGTTTGCCAGCAAAAGCTCACGAATCTTGCCGATGGCACGTGTCGGGTTCAGACCCTTGGGGCAAACCGCGACACAATTCATGATTCCGCGACAACGGAATACGGCGAACGGGTCGTCCAGCTCGCTCAAACGCTCCTTGGTGGCGGTGTCACGCGAGTCCGCCAGGAAGCGATAGGCCTGCAGCAGACCGCTCGGACCGACGAACTTGTCCGGGTTCCACCAGAAGGACGGGCAGGCAGTCGAGCAGCAGGCACACAGGATGCACTCGTAGAGACCGTCAAGCTTGTCACGGTCTTCCGGCGACTGCAGACGCTCGATGGCCGGCGCCGGCGTGTCGTTGAGCAGGTACGGCTGGATGCGCTCGTACTGCTTGTAGAAGATGCTCATGTCGACGACCAGGTCACGCACGACCGGCAGGCCCGGCAGCGGACGCAGTACCAGCTTGTTGTCCTTGACGACTTCGGACAGCGCGGTGACACAGGTCAGGCCGTTCTTGCCGTTCATGTTCATGCCGTCCGAACCGCAGACGCCTTCACGGCAGCTGCGACGATAGGCCAGCGAGCTGTCCTGTTCCTTGAGCATTTCCATCACGTTCAACACCATCAGGTCACGACCCTGGGTGTCGACCTGAAACTCCTGCATGTACGGCGCAGTATCGGTTTCAGGGTTGTAGCGGTATATGGATACCTGAAGCATGGTTTCCCCTCCGGGCAAACGGGTCAGGTGCGTGCGGTGACCTGCACGCACCTCGATCACGGCGAACTCAAGCGAGAGTGAACTCGAGCGAGTGCGAACTTGGTCTGAAGCAAGGCGCGGCGTCCCGAACGGGTCGCGACGCGCGCCTTGGGTTCAGACTCAGTAGGTACGAATCTTCGGCTCGAAACGCTCGACGGTCTTCGGCGCGAAGTTCACATCACGCTTGCCGACACGCTTCTCGTTCGGGAAGAACAGAGAATGCTTGAGCCAGTTCTCGTCATCACGATCCGGGAAGTCGTAACGGGAGTGAGCACCACGGCTTTCCTTGCGGGTCAGGGCCGCAATGGCAGTGGCTTCCGCCACTTCCATCAGGTTGTCCAGCTCGAGAGCTTCGATACGCGCGGTATTGAAGACCTGAGACTTGTCGGACAGACCCGCCTTGGCGATACGCTCACGCAGATCGGACAGCTGCTTGACGCCCTCTTCCATCTTGTCTTCCTGACGGAAGACACCGAAGGAGTTCTGCATGATCTGCTGCAGTTCGCGCTTGAGTTCCGGCACGGACTCGCCGCTTTCGGACTCGTTCCAGCGGTTCAGGCGCACCAGGGCTGCATCGATGTCGCTCTGCGTCGGCTCGAGGTACTCGACACCTTCGTTGAGCGCGCTTTCGATGTACTTGCCCGCGGCGCGGCCGAAGACGACCAGATCCAGCAGCGAGTTGCCGCCCAGACGGTTGGCACCGTGAACCGACACACAGGCCACTTCACCCACGGCATAGAGGCCGTTGACGATGCGGTCGCTGCCGTCTTCGTTCTGTGCGATGGCCTGACCGTGCACGTTGGTGGCGATGCCGCCCATCATGTAGTGGCAGGTCGGCACGACCGGGATTGGCGCGTTGGTCGGATCGACGTGCGCGAAGGTCTTGGACAGCTCGGAGATACCCGGCAGGCGCTTGTTCAGCACTTCCTCGCCCAGGTGATCCAGCTTCAGGAAGACGTGGTCGCCATTCTCGCCACAGCCACGGCCTTCGAGGATTTCCAGCACCATGGAGCGCGCGACGACGTCACGGCCCGCGAGGTCCTTGGCGTTCGGCGCATAACGCTCCATGAAGCGCTCGCCGTCCTTGTTGACCAGGTAGCCACCTTCACCGCGGCAACCTTCGGTGACCAGCACGCCAGCACCGTGAATCCCGGTCGGGTGGAACTGCCACATTTCCATGTCCTGGACAGGCAGGCCGGCACGCAGTGCCATGCCGATACCGTCGCCGGTGTTGATCAGGGCATTGGTGGTGGAGGCGTAGATACGGCCCGCACCGCCAGTGGCCAGAACGGTGGCCTTGGACTTCACGACCACGGTCTCGCCGGTCTCGATGCACAGGGCTATCACGCCGACGATATCGCCGTTGGCATTCTTGACCAGATCGATGGCGTACCACTCGTCGAGGAAGACGGTGCCGTTCTTCAGGTTGGCCTGATACAGAGTGTGCAGCAGGGCGTGACCGGTACGGTCAGCCGCGGCGCAGGTACGAGCCGCCTGGCCGCCCTTGCCGAAGTCCTTGGACTGGCCACCGAACGGACGCTGATAGATGCGGCCGTTGTCGAAACGGGAGAACGGCAGACCCATGTGCTCAAGCTCGAAGACCGCTTTCGGGCCTTCGGTACACATATATTCCGCAGCGTCCTGATCAGCGATGTAATCGCCACCCTTGACGGTGTCATACATGTGCCAGCGCCAATCATCATTCGGATCAGCAGAAGCGATGGCACAGGTGATACCGCCCTGGGCAGAGACAGTATGCGAGCGGGTCGGGAAGACCTTGGACAGCACGGCGGTCTTCTTGCCGGACTGGGACAGTTCGAGACCGGCACGCAGGCCAGCGCCGCCGCCGCCGATGATGATCGCGTCGAATGTCAGGCTACGCATGGTGGACATGTATCAGGCTCCCCACAGGACTTGAACGCCCCAGACCAAGAAGATGAACAACGCAAGGATGACGAAGACCTGGAAACCGAAACGCAGTGCGGTCGGCTTCATGTAATCGGTCGCCACGGTCCACAGACCGATCCAGGCGTGTGCGGCAATCGAGATGAATGCCATCAGAGAGAAGATGCGCATCGCCGTGTTCTCGAACAGACCACTCCAGGTGGTGTAGTCGAGGTTCGGATGGAGCAGCAGGTAGCCGACCATGAACACGGAATAGACTGCCAGAATCACGGCAGAAACACGCTGCAGCACCCAGTCGGACAGACCGCTGCGGCTGAAATTGGTGATGTTGTTTACCATACCCAGACTCCCGCCAGGACCACGAGAACAGCACTGATCACGACAGTGACCTGCGCCTTGCGATTAGCACTTTCCAGTTCGACACCAATATCCATGTCCATCAGCAGGTGCTTGATGCCAGCCACGAAGTGGAAACCGAGGGCAGACAGCAGGCCCCAGGCCACGATCTTGGCCAGGAAGTTGGTCGCCAGGGTGTCGCGCACTGCCTCGAACCCTTCCGGGGAGGACAGCGAGGCATCGAGTGCCCACAGCGCAAATACCAGGCCCACGAACAGAATCACGCCAGTAATACGGTGGGTGATTGAAGTCAGCGCAGGGAGAGGGAACTTTATCGTCGTCAGATCGAGATTTACGGGTCGTTTGCTATTCACGGCTCTTACACACTCTCTTGGCCCAACACGGACGCAAGCCCGCAGGGGCGGTGGTTTGAGGAAGGGTCTCGGGCGCAGGCCATCCACGGTACCGAGCCGAATTTCCCGCCAGTCGCGCGACGGTGGATTATAGGGGTTGGCCATTGGCATGACAAATGGCATGACGTCGCAGGGCCGCAACCACGGATTGCACAAAATGCAGTGAACAGGACGCGACCTGACGCCACGGGATACGTAAACGTCGGGGAACTGACGCACAGCAGCATGGCGCGCGTCTCTACGCCGTGTGGCGAATTGACAATCTTTCGCGGGCTTCTATAGTGGGCGGGATTGATGCAAGCCCGGCATGGCAAGCAAGTCAAAGAGTTACGCGAATAATGAGGAGGTCGGCATGACTGACAAGAAAGCGACATTGACAGTAGACGGTATCGACAAGAGCATCGAGTTCCCGGTCTATTCCGGCACGCTCGGCCAGGACGTCATCGACGTTCGCGGCCTGACCGCCGAAGGCATGTTCACCTACGACCCGGGCTTCGTCTCCACTGCCGCCTGCGAATCATCCATCACCTTCATCGATGGCCAGAAAGGCGTGCTGCTGCATCGCGGCTACCCCATCGACCAGCTGGCCAAGAGCTCCAACTACATCGAGCTGTGCTACCTGCTGCTGTTCGGAGAGCTGCCGAGCGACGAGGAATACGACAAGTTCGCCCAGCTGATCAGCAACCACACCATGGTGCATGAGCAGATCGTCAACTTCTTCAAGGGCTTCCGTCGCGACGCTCACCCGATGGCGATCCTGTGCGGCGTGGTCGGTGGCCTGGCCGCCTTCTATCACGACAACCTGAATATCACCAACGAGAAGGAACGCTACGTCAGCGCCGTGCGCCTGATCGCCAAGATGCCGACCCTGGCGGCCATGTGCCACAAGTACAACATCGGCCAGCCGTTCATGTACCCGCGCAATGACCTCTCCTACGGCGAGAACTTCCTGTACATGATGTTCGGCAACCCGTGCGAGGAGTACAAGATCAACCCGGTGTTCGCCAAGGCGATGGACACCATCTTCATGCTGCACGCCGACCACGAGCAGAACGCCTCGACCTCTACCGTGCGTCTGGCCGGCTCCACCGGTGCCAACCCTTTCGCCTGCATCAGCGCCGGTATCGCGGCACTGTGGGGCCCGGCACACGGCGGCGCCAACGAAGCCGTGCTGGCCATGCTCGACGAGATCGGTGAAGAGTCCGAGGAGAACATCCAGCGCTTCATCGACAAGGCCAAGGACAAGGAAGACCCGTTCAAGCTCATGGGCTTCGGTCACCGCGTCTATCGCAACTTCGATCCGCGCGCCAAGGTCATGAAAGAGACCTGCGACGAAGTGCTGGAGCAGCTGGGCATGGCGGACGACCCGCAGCTCAAGATCGCCAAGCGTCTGGAGCAGATTGCGCTGGAAGACGAGTACTTCATCGAGCGCAAGCTGTACCCGAATGTCGACTTCTATTCCGGCATCATCCTCAAGGCGATCGGCATCCCGACCAACATGTTCACGGTCATCTTCGCCATGTCGCGCACCATCGGCTGGATCTCCCACTGGAACGAGATGATCGCCGGCGGCCACCGCATCGGCCGTCCGCGTCAGCTCTACACCGGCCACCCGCAGCGCGACTATCCGGCCAAGTAACCCAGCACCAATCAACCAGGCACCCGGCAACATCGGGTCATGCGCCTGCAGGACAGACCGCCTCTTCGGAGGCGGTTTTTTTTGGCCTGTTGCCTCTCATGCGCGCAGCCCCTGCCTGACTGCAAGCCACAAAGCCGCCCCACTCCGCCCCGAACGTGCTAGCGTGCTGATGTACCGGCCTCGTCACGCCCTGTACGCGCCGGCACGCCAAACGCCCCACCGCGAGCGGCGCAACCTCATTCCTGATTGATGGCAAGGAGCCCCCAGCATGTCAGACACACACACTACGCCACGTACCGCCGCCTTCATCGGACTCGGTGTCATGGGCCACCCCATGGCCGGCCATCTGAAACGCGCAGGCCTGGAGGTGCGGGTCTACAACCGCACACGTGCACGCGCCGAGCAGTGGAGCGAGGAGTATGGCGGCAGCCATCACGCCACCCCGCGAGAAGCCGCCGAGGGCGCCGATATCGTGCTGATGTGCGTGGGCAATGATGATGACGTGCGCAGCGTCACCTACGGCGACGACGGTGTGCTGGCCGGCATGGCGAGCGGCAGCCTGCTGGTAGACCACACCACCGCCAGTGCCGACCTGGCACGCGAGCTGGCCGCCGCCGCGGCCGAGGCCGGCATCGGCTTCGTCGACGCGCCGGTGTCCGGCGGCCAGCAAGGCGCCGTAAATGGCGTGCTGACCATCATGTGTGGCGGCAGCGAGGCGGATTACGCGCGCGCCGAACCGGTGCTGACGCACTACGGTCGCATGGTGAAGCGCATCGGCGAGACCGGTGCCGGTCAGACCACCAAGATGGTCAACCAGATCTGCATTGCCGGGCTGGTGCAGGCACTTTCCGAGGGCCTGCACTTCGCCGAGCAGGCCGGGCTGGATCGCGAGGCGGTGATCGAGGTGATCTCCAAGGGTGCCGCCGGCTCCTGGCAGATGGAAAACCGTCACGCCACCATGATCAAGGACGAGTACGATCATGGCTTTGCCGTCGACTGGATGCGCAAGGACCTCGACATCTGCCTGGCGGAAGCACGCCGCATCGATGCCAGCCTGCCGGTGACCGCGCTGGTCGATCAGTTCTATGCCGACGTGCAGGCCATGGGCGGCAATCGCTGGGACACCTCCTCGCTGCTCAAGCGCCTCTCCAGATGAAGCGGGACTGAATACATGCGAGCGAGCTGAATCGCATCACACGGCCTCGCACTGAAAACGCCTCATTCCAACGCCTTATGGACGCGGGAATGAGGCGTTTTTTCGTGCCGCAGCGCAACATCCCAGACAGCAGCGGCGCTCGGCAGGTTTTTCCACACTATCTGTGGATAACCTCGTTGATAACCCCTAGACAAGCGCGGCGAACCAGCATGACAGCGGGCTTACCAACAGATTGCACAAAATTTAACCAGCGCATAAACCATTGATATAAAAGAAATTTTTGGTAACACGACGTAAGCGCCAGCCGCAGGGGCCGCACTTTGGGAAGAGATGCAGGGGGAGATGTGACAGCGCGCGAACAGTGGACAAGACACGGGGTCTGTCAAGGGCGACTTGGGGATAACATGCTTTTCTGCCGACACACAGGCTGTGCATAAGCCAGAATCAGGGACAAAAAAAACACACCCCGCAAGGTGTGCTTTTTTGTTGACTTCACGAGACCTGAAAGGTGACTCGAGATGTCTGAAGAGTGGCGTCCCATAGGGGGTTCGAACCCCTGTTACCGCCGTGAAAGGGCGGTGTCCTGGACCACTAGACGAATGGGACGCAGTCGCTTGAGAAACTTGGTGGAGCCTAGCGGGATCGAACCGCTGACCTCAACACTGCCAGTGTTGCGCTCTCCCAGCTGAGCTAAGGCCCCGTCTCTCAAGAACGAGGCGTATCTTACTGATAACCCTCGGGGTCGTCAACTTCTTTTTCACACAATTCTCATCGTGATGCTGATCAGCACTGAAAGCGCTGTTCAGCGCCCTGCTGCAAGACATGGCCCCCATGACGACATACGTCACGGGGGCCATCATCTGCACATCGCAGACACCCTTGCAGGTCGCGATATTCTTACAGGTCGCGATATTCCTTCTCGAAGCGCTTGGCGGCCTTCTTGGAGACGCCGCCCAGCACGGCCACGGCGTGACGCAGACGCGCGCGCGTCATGTCGGAGCCCAGAATGACCATCGCGTCCATCACCGAGGTGGAGGTCGCCGAGCCGGTCACCGCCACGAATACCGGTGCCAGGAAGTCCTTCATCTTGAGCCCGAAATGCTCGGAGAGCAGCTTCACTTCCGCCAGCAGATGCTCCTTGTCCCAGCGGCTCACGGCTTCAAGCTTCCAGGTCAGGAACTGCATCTGACGCACCAGGTCTTCACCTTCCAGCTTCGCCTTGGCGAAGTCGTCCGGCGTGATGGCCGGCAGACCGGAGAAGAAGTGGCCGGCCAGCGGAATCGCCTCGGACAGCGTCTCGATGCGCGGCTTCACTTCCGGCAGGATCTGCTTGACGTAGGACTCGTTGAAGGCCCACTGACGCAGCTCGCTCAACAGCTCGTCCTCGGACAGATCGCGGATGTAGAGACCGTTCAACCAGCTGAGCTTCTCGACATCGAATACCGGGCCACCCAGCGAGACACGCTGGATATCGAAGTGCTCCTGCATCTCGCTCAGGGTGAACTTCTCGCGCTCGTCCGGCATGGACCAGCCGAGACGGCCGAGATAGTTGATCACCGCCGCCGGCAGGTAACCCATGCGACGGTAGTAGAGGATCGACGTCGGGTTCTTGCGCTTGGACAGCTTGGTCTTGTCCGGGTTGCGCAGCAGCGGCATGTGGCACAGTTCCGGCATCTGCCAGCCGAAGTATTCATACAGCAGCTGATGCTTGGGCGCCGAGTTGATCCACTCCTCGCCACGCAGCACGTGGGTGATCTCCATCAGGTGATCATCCACCACGTTGGCCAGGTGGTAGGTCGGCATGCCATCGGACTTGAGCAGGATCTGCGCGTCGACCTGAGCCCACTCGACCTCGATCTCGCCACGCAGCATGTCCTTGACCACACAGGTGCCGCTTTCCGGCACGTTCATGCGGATGACGAAGGGTGCGCCCGCCGCTTCACGACGTGCCACTTCTTCTGCCGGCAGCGCGAGATCGGACGGCTTGAGCGCCATGTGCAGACCTTCGGCCTTGCGCGACTCGCGCAGCTCGTCCAGCTCTTCACTGGTGCGATAGCACTTGAAGGCATGGCCGGCATCGATCAGCTGCTGGCAGTGTCTGGCGTAGATGTCGCCACGCTCACTCTGACGGTACGGGCCGTGCGGACCGCCGACATCCGGGCCTTCGGCCCATTCGATGCCCAGCCAGCGCAGCGAGTCGAGGATCATCTGCTCGGATTCGCCGGTGGAACGCGTCTGATCGGTATCCTCGATACGCAGAATGAACTCGCCACCGTGCTGACGAGCGAAGCACTGGTTGAACAGGGCGATGTAGGCGGTGCCGACGTGGGGATCACCAGTCGGCGACGGTGCGATGCGCGTACGAACGGTCATGTGGAGTCCAGTAGTTCGAGAAGAGGGGGCAACAAGCGTCTCGGCAATGACTGACTGCCGGGGCGTGAAATCACGCTGCTGTCTCAGCAGCAAGTGCTGGGGCATATTATACGCAAGGTGAAGATGTGCGACAGTGCGTCGCCGTGTACCAACGCTCTCTCGGCGGTAAGCTTGCGCCAGATGCGTCATTCTCTGCCTTGAGACGTGACGCCAGCGCCTCCCTGCAACTATCTCTGCCACCACCGGCAGGAGCATGAATGCCCCGAACTGCCGCTGCACCCGATGTTTCACCCTCCCCCACCGATGCCACTGCATCGGCAGAATTCGTGCCACGCCGCTGGCTGGAGACACTGGCACGTGCCGGTGGCCGCTGGCCCCAGCTCGCTATCCTGTGCGCCCTGCTCTCGACGCTGGCGCTGCTCGCCCAGGCCTGGGCCATCGCCCGTCTGGCCCAGGGCGTCGCGATCGACCGCGAAGGCCTGGCGACACTGTGGCCGGCCATCGCGGTGCTCGCCGCCAGTCTCTCGCTGCGCGGCGCGCTCACTGGCCTGCGCGGCTATGCCGGCACCCGCGCCAGTCAACAGATCCGCCGTCGCCTGCGCGAGCGACTGTTGCAGCGCTTCGCCGAACTCGGCCCGCTGTGGGTGCGTCGCCAGCATCGCGCCAGTCTCGCCAACCGCGTCTGGGACCAGGTCGAGTCACTGCACGGCTACTACGCCGACTTCCGCCCGCAGACACGCCTCGCGGGGCTGATTCCGCTGATGCTGCTGTGCGTAGTGTTTCCGCTCAACTGGGCGGCCGGCCTGATTCTGGCCACCACCGCACCACTGGTGCCGATCTTCATGATTCTGGTCGGCATCGCGGCGCGCAAGCGCTCGCAGGAGCAGTTCCGGGAGATGGACCGCATGGGCCGCCACTTCATGGACCTGCTCACCGGCCTCAAGACCCTCAAGCTGTTCGGCAGCGCCAGACGCGGCCCCCAGGTCGAGGCGGTCAGCCATGCCTTTCGCAAGCGCACCATGCGCGTGCTGCGCCTGGCCTTCCTGTCCTCCACGGTGCTGGAATTCTTCACCGCGGTGTCCATCGCGCTGCTGGCGGTCTACCTCGGCTTCCACTTCCTCGGCCATCTGCAATTCGGCACCTGGGGCGACTCACCGCTGACCCTGCAGACCGCGCTCTTCATTCTGGTGCTGGCGCCCGAGTTCTATCAGCCGCTGCGCGAGCTGGGCGTGCACTATCACGCCAAGGCCGAGGCCGAGGCTGCCGCCAGTGATCTCGCCCCCATCGTCGGCAGTGCCCCCTTCACGCAAGAGGCCGAGGCTGGCGCACAGGAGCACAATGCCATCAGCGACCTGCCCGCGGCGCGCCCTCAGACCCGCAAGCTGCACTCGCTGATGCTGGAAGAGGTCTGTGTGCGCTATCCCAATCAGTGGAACCGCCAGACCAGCACGCTGACTCCGCCGGCGCTCGGCCCGCTGACCCTGCGGATCACCCAGGGCGAACGTGTCGCGTTGACCGGTGCCTCCGGCTCCGGCAAGTCGACGCTGCTCAATCTGCTGCTCGGCTTCGTCGAAGCCAGCGACGGCCTGCTGTACCTCAATGGCCATCCGCTGAGCCACGGCCTGCCGCCGGGCATGGCGACCTGGGTCGGTCAGGAGACGGTGGTCCTGTCCGGCACGCTGGCCGACAACCTGCGTCTGGCCAGGCCTCACGCCAGCGACGCCCAGCTCGAAGCGGCGCTGGACAATGCCGACCTGCTTGACTGGTACCAGCACCTGCCGCACGGGCTCGAGACGCGCCTTGGCGAGGGCGGTCAGGCGCTGTCCGGTGGTCAGGCACGCCGCCTGTCTCTGGCCCGCGCCTTCTTGCATGACGCGCCACTGGTGCTGCTGGATGAACCCACCGCCAGCCTGGACGCCGACAGTGAAGCGCGCGTGATCGCCGCGCTCAAGCGTCTCGGCGAGGGCCGCACCCTGCTGCTGCTGACCCACCGACCAGAGCTGCTGACGCTGTGCCAGCGCCTGATCCACCTGGACGATGGCCAGCTGGTGCAGGACCGCCCGCTCCCCCTCCCGACGCCGCGAGGTGACGCATGAGCCGCGCCATCCGCAAGCCCGCACCTGATACGCCCGCAGCTGTCACGGCCAGTGAGCCAGCACTGAGCGAAGCGTATAGCGAGCAGCGCCCGCGTCTGCGCGAGTTGACGCCCTATCTGGCCCTGATGCGCGAGCATCGCGGCTGGCTGGGCATCGGTGCGCTGCTGGCGCTGATCACCCTGCTGGCCGCCACCGGTCTGCTGGCGCTGTCGGGCTGGTTTCTCTCCGCCACCGCCGTGGCCGGCTTGAGCGTCGCCGCCACCCAGGCCTTCAACTTCTTCACCCCGGCGGCAGGCGTGCGCGGTCTGGCGCTGGCGCGCACCGCCGGGCGCTATGGCGAGCGCGTCACCACCCACGAAGGCACGCTGCGTCTGCTGGCGAGCCTGCGCCGTCGCCTGTTCGAGGCCATCGAGCCGCTCTCCCCCGCCGCCCTGCAACATGCCGGCCAGGGAGAGCTGATGACCCGCCTGGGCGCGGATGTCGACGCCCTCGACAGCCTCTACGTGCGCGTATTGATTCCCTCGCTGGTGGCGGTCTGCGCCATCCTCGCCGCCGGCACGCTGATCGGCATCTTCGCGCCGACACTGGCGCTGGTGGCGGTGATCGGACTGGTGCTGACCGGCGGACTGGTGCCGTGGCTGGCCTGGTGGCGTGGCAGCCGTGACGCCATGCGGCATCAGTCCTCGGCCAGCCGCCTGCGCGCGCGCCTGCTGGAGCGCCTGCAGGGGCTGGGCGAGCTGGTGATCTATGGTCGCTGGAATGAGGAACTTGAGCGCCTCGCCGAGCAACAGGCCGAGCGGGATAGCATCGAGCGCGCCCAGGCACGCCGTCAGGCACTGGCCAGCTGGCTGAGCCACAGTCTGCTGGGGCTGACGCTGGCTGGGGTGGCGCTACTCGGCGTCATGCAGATGGCGCCATATGCGAACACCGACATGACGACGCATTCTGGCGAGCTGCTCGATGGTCGCCTGCTGGCGCTGTTCCTGCTGGCCGTGCTCGGCGCCTTCGAGGCACTGGCGCCACTGCCGCTGGCCTGGCAGGGGCTCGGTCGCTGTCTGTCGGCGGCCGCGCGCCTCAACAGCGTGCAGGCCAATACGCCGGCGGCTCGGTTCCCCAGTGACTCCGAGGCTGCCACGCCGGTGGGTCACGCCTTGGAGATCGAGCAGTTGAGCGTCACCCACGGCGACACGCCGGTGCTCACAGAGCTTTCCCTGACGCTGGCTGCCGGCGAGCATCTGGCACTGCTCGGCCCGTCCGGCAGTGGCAAGAGCACCCTGCTGGACGTGCTCAGTCGCTTCCATATTCCCAGCGCCGGACGCATCACGCTGGGCGGCGTGGCGCTGGACTCGCTCGATGAGGCCACGCTGCGCGCAAGCTTCGCGGTCTGCCCGCAGGACACGCATCTGTTCTGTGCCAGCTACGCCGACAACCTGCGCCTGGCCGCTCCCGAGGCCAGCGATGAGACACTGACGCGCATGCTGGAAAGCCTTGGCCTCGGTGACTGGCTGGCCCGCCAGCCACAGGGACTGGCCGGCTTCCCGGATGAAGGGGGGCGCTCGTTGTCCGGTGGCCAGCTGCGCCGCTTCGGTGTGGCGCGTGCGCTGCTGTCACCCGCGCCGATCGTGCTGCTCGATGAGCCCTGCGAAGGACTGGACCGCACCAGCGCCGCGCAGGTGATGAGCGCGATTCTCACCGCCTGCGAGGGCCGCAGCCTGATCATGATCACCCACCAGCCGCTGGGGCTGGAGCGCTTTGCGCGCCTGGCGCTGCTGGAAGCGGGCCGCCTGCAGGAAGACGCCACCCCGACCACGCTGAGCAGCGATTCCCGTCTCGCCAGGCTGATGGAGCGCACTGCCTGACGACAGTCACATTCGGCACTAAAGAGGGAGACATGCATGGCAGACAGCAGACTGGAAGATCAGCCATTGGCGGCGGATACCTTCGCGCGCCTGCCACAGGGCTTCTGCGCACTGGTCACCGGTGCCAGCGGCGGGATCGGGCGGGCGCTGATCGCTGAGCTGCTCGCCCACCCCCACTGTGGAAAAGTGCTGGCGGTGAGTCGCGATGTCTCATGCCTTCCGGCGCATCCCGAGCTCGAGACGCTGGAGGCCGACCTGACCACCGAGCAAGGCACCGCGCGCCTCGAGGAGTGGCTGGCACAGCAACTGGATAGCGAGGGCGAGACGGGGCAGCCACCGGCGCTGATACTCAACGCGCTGGGCCTGCTGCATGACGAGCGCGAGCAGCTATGGCCGGAGAAGCGTCTGGAGGATTTGAGTCTGGCGGCCCTGATGCGCCTGCACCAGGTCAACGCCTTCGCCCCGGCCCTACTGCTGGGAATGCTGGCGCCACGCCTGCGTCGACGCACGCCGGTGATCTTCGCCTCGCTGTCGGCGCGGGTCGGCTCGATCTCCGACAACCGCAGCGGCGGCTGGTATGCCTATCGCGCCAGCAAGGCCAGCCACAACATGCTGCTCAAGACCGCCGCCATCGAGATCGCGCGCCGCAATCCCGAGGCGCTGCTGGTCGCGCTGCATCCCGGCACCACTGACACCGGCCTGTCGACGCCCTTCCAGGCCCGCGTGCCCGAGGGCAAACTGTTCACCACGGGCTTTGTGGCGCGCCGTCTGTTGCGCGTCGCCTGCGAACTCCCACCCACCGCCAGCGGCGGCTTCTACGACTGGGCCGGTCAGGCCATCGAGTGGTAACCCTCTCTGTAGAGGCAGCGTCAGAGCTGCAGATGCTCCTGGAACCACTCGGTGATGAAGTCGAGATAGGCGCGGGTCTTGTCGGGCAGGTACTTGCGTGAGCGGAACAGCACCACCATCGAGCCATGCTCATTCCAGTAGGGCTGCAGCAGCGGCACCAGTTCACCACTTTCCACTGCCGCGCGGGCCGAGAAGGTCGGCAGGTAGGCGAGACCGAAGCCGGCCTTGGCCGCCTCCACCACGCCGAGCAGATTGTTGATCACCAGCCGCGACTCCGGCTCCACATCGAAGGGCTGGCCATTGAGCGTGAAGCGCCAATGCGCCCCCAGGTCGTAATTGCCGTAGAAGATGGTATCGAAGGCGCGGATGTCCTGCGGCTGCACCGGCGGTGCATTGACGCGCGCCAGATAGTCCGGCGCCGCATACAGGCCATAGACCACCTTGCACAGTGGGCGCGAGACCATCGAGGAATCCGGCAGCGGCCCCATGCGAATCGCCAGATCCACCGACTCATCGATGGGCTCGAAGCGCTGATCCTCGAGCAGAATCTCGACGCTGACATCCGGGTAGCGGCGCATGAAGGCGGTGGTCGGCGCGGCCAGATACATGAAGCCGAACGACACCTGCGCCGACACCTTGAGCTGGCCCATCGGCTGCGAGGTGACGGACTGCACGCGGGCCTCGGCGGATTCCAGCTCCTCGCGGATGCGCAGGCCGTGCTCGTAGTAGATGCGCCCCGCCTCGGTGAGATGCAGCTTGCGGGTCGAGCGATTGATCAGACTGACGCCCAGCTGCTCTTCCAGTGCCGCCACCCGCTTGGACGCCAGCGACTTGGAAATCCCCAGTCGCCGTGCCGCCGCCGTGAAACTGGCCGCGCGCACGACCTCGACGAATACGCGCAATGCATCAAGTGTCGCCATGTGTCTCCCTCACCCTCGCTGTGCAACCGCCATGGCCCTCTGAATACGGCCAGACACCCCATCACTCCTTCAGGTTTCCAATATGGAAACCCTAGTTTTCGATTGTACGCGCTTATTCTCCAAAGCGTGGCACCCTATACTGTGCGCCACGAACATGCGGGAGCAGGCGCGTCGCGGCATCGGCCGCCTGCTTCCGGACTAGACCGACGACGGCCGGGCCTGCGTGGCGCAGTCCGACCGTCTAGGTTCGCGCTCAGGTAGTTGCACTGCTCATCCCACCGATTCCCGGTGACTGGTCTGCATGGCGACGCCCCCACGCGCGGTTTCGCTGTCGGCCCATCCCGGGCCTCGGTGGCGATCTTCAGTGTTGTAATGCAAGTTTCTTGTGCGCCTGCCGTCTCACGACGCCAGGCGCTTTTTTTATGCCTGTCTTCAGCGACTTACAGCCACTTCTTCCACTTGAAGAACAGATAGGTCGAGAGCGCCGACACCCCCATCAGACACAGCGCGAAGGGATAGCCCCAGTCCTCGTCCAGCTCCGGCATCCAGTGGAAGTTCATGCCGTAGATGCTGGCGATCAATGTCGGCGGCATGAAGACCACTGCCG
This sequence comes from Cobetia sp. 2AS, assembly GCF_029846355.1. Taxonomy (NCBI): domain Bacteria; kingdom Pseudomonadati; phylum Pseudomonadota; class Gammaproteobacteria; order Oceanospirillales; family Halomonadaceae; genus Cobetia; species Cobetia sp. 2AS. The sequence goes on along the minus strand of NZ_JARWKQ010000003.1, from coordinate 380,824 downwards.
CCACCGAGAAGATCTTGATGATGCGGCTCTGGTCGAGGTTGGTGAAACCGATCGAGGCATCGAGCAGGAAGTTGACCTTGTCGAAGATGAAGGTGGTGTGCGGATTGAGCGAGTCGATATCGCGCAGCATGTCGCGAATCTCCTGACGTCGCGACTTCTGGCGTGGCGCCGAAGGCAGGTGGCGCGTCAGCTGACGCAGCAGGCGCTGACTGTCCAGCAGCGACTGGCGCACCTTGTCGTTGTAGCGCTCCTGCAGCAGGATGCCATGCAGGGTGTCTTCCAGCGCCTCGGGGTGCACCGCCTGCTTGCCCAGCGCCTCCAGTGCCCGGTAGATATCCTCGATCTCATCGGCCAGGTAATCGACCTTCATCGCCAGCAGCGCCAACAGCACCTCCCAGCCATCCTCCGGACTCAGTCGCTGACGACGCAGGTGATTGCGGAACAGCCTCAGCAGGCCGATATCCTCGTGGCGCATGCTGATCAGCTGGCGCCCATGCAGATGGAAGGCGACGTTGGCCGTCTGTGGCTCGCGCCCCTTGCGATGCGGAAACAGCGAGACGACGTGGATGCCATCGCCTTCCAGATAGAAGCGCGACGACGACTCGATCTCCTCCAGCTCCTCGACATCAGGCAGCTCCACCGTGAACTGTTCACTCACCCAGCGCTTTTCCTGCTCATCCGGCTCGCAGAGATCGATCCACAGCACATCGCTACGCACCAGTATCGGTGGCGCCAGCTCGTCATCGGCCAGCAACCCGGCATGCAGGGCAGCCGCTTCTTCAGCGCTGTCCGCCAGGCGCGGCGGCGCATCGGGCTGGCCGGGCTGCGGGTCGGGCAACACGATATGTTCGCCGCGCAGGCGGCCATCATCGTGCAGTCGATAGAGTGTGATCATGATGACTTCCTCGAAAAGCCCCGCGGGTCGCGCCTGTGCACTGACTGATGACAATGACTGGCCGCAATGGCCAACCGTCTGAAAAGGCAGCGAAACCCGGGCACCTTGGCGGCGTGGGAATAGGATGTCGTCATTCTAAACGAGATGGCGCGCCAGCGGAGGCTGAGCGACGGGGCGTATCAGGCATGAGCGCGAGGTCGCGTGCGAGAGATCGCCCGCAGGAGTGATTGAGCGAGTGATCGTGCGAGAGAGCGAGCGAGTGATGGAGATAGTGCGCCAGAGCAGCGCCTGACGGCCAAACACGAAAAAAGGCGACCCGTGAGAGTCGCCCTAAGACCGTGACTAGCTTGATGAGGAGAAACCCGAACAGGGGCCTGACTCCGCTGTTCTGGCTACCGCATTCCATGGCGGGAAGCGATGAATCCAGATTATGCTCTCCGGCAGACGCCGTCAATACTAATGAGAAATATTTTCATTAACATTGAGTCAGCGTTTATCTCACGCGCCGCTGGCCTCCCCTCACCGGCTGACGTATCATGGCGCCAGAATATCAAGGTCGTGACTGGCCTGATGAGACGCTTGCCAGGGACCTGACATCCAAATCTGGTGAGCACGAAGCACCGCTCGACTCGCAAGCCTTCCTCCCTGTAATTGGCAGACGGAAAGCGAGTGAATCGAGAAGCGCTTCCGGACGCCTCCCTCGTGCAAGCGAAGGAGGCGTCTTTTTTTGCGCATAAAAAAGCGGCCCACCCCGTAGGATGAGCCGCTGGCAAGGACCGTAAATCTGTCTGATGAGAAGCCTCCCGGACAGGGGCCTGACTCCGCTGGCCGGGACACCGCTACCCATGGCGGGGAAGCGATGACCCCAGAATATGACCCGCAGGCTCAGACGTCAACACTAATGAGAAATATTTTCATTAGCATTGGAGAGTCAGGCACTTGCCGTGCCTTCTCGCCTCAGCTTCAGCCCTGCTTGTGCCACTCGAACTTCTTGAACGGCTCGTCGATTGGCGTCTCGGCCAGGTGATTGGTGTAGTTGCTCATCACCTTCTGGGACAGGCCCAGAATCACTTCCAACACATTGCGCTTGGTATAACCGGCATCGAGGAAGGTCTGCACGGTGGCGTCATCGACGAAGCCACGCTCACGCACCACGGCCAGCGTGAAGGTACGCAGGGCTTCCAGACGCTCGGTCGGCAGCGGCGTCTCGTTGCGCAGCGCCTCGATGATGGCGTCATCCACCTTCATCGACTTGGCGATACCGGTATGCGCCGGCACACAGTAGTGGCAGTTGTGCTCGACGTTGATGGTCTGCCACACGACGGTGGTCTCTTCATCATCGAAGCTGCTGTCGAGGAACAGCTGGTGCAGCACCTGGTAGCCTTCCAGCAGGCCCGGGGCTTCGGCCATCACGGCGTGCAGGCCCGGCACCATGCCGAAGGCTTCGACGGACTTGCCGAGCAGCGGCTTACTGTCCTGCGGGGCATTGTCGGCGGTGTACAGCGTGAAATCTGTCATGAGGACTCCTTCGGAATGATGAGCGTTATGCGCGGAGCCTCAGGGGCGGGCTGCCAGTCAGTGGCATGAAGCCTTGAGCAGCGCCCCTGGGGATGCAGGGCAAGATATGAGCAAACGCTCAAAATAACGCCTGACCATCCGCTGCACTGCGTTGTCGGGGAACACACTAGCTGGATTTGAGCGATCATTCAAGTTAAACTTGAGTACTCACTCAATACCTTGCTCCTTGCAGACCGCCCGCTTCGCCAAGCCGCGCGAAGACAGGCGTCACTCGCGAGCCCCATCGTCAGGACAGCCATGCCACGCGCGACCTTGCACAACCGCCAGGATTCCCTCGAACGGGCGCTAAATCTCTTCTGGCAGAAGGGCTTTCATGCCACTTCGCTGAAGGATATCGAGCACGCGCTCGACATGCGTCCCGGCAGCATCTACGCCACCTTCGGCAGCAAGGATGGCCTCTTCCAGGAAGCGCTGGACTGCTACTCCGCACGCAGCCTGCGCGAGATGGAAAGCCTGATGGCCAGCCACGACTCGCCATTGACCGCCCTCGCCACCTATATCCGCAAGCTCGGCGGACTGCGCGACTGCGAGGTGCCGTCCCGCGCCTGCATGCTGGCCAAGAGCCTGCTGGAACTCGGCGAGCGCGAACAGGCCGCCCGCGACAAGGTCGAGATGCTGCTCGCCAACATGGAAGCCCGCTTCCGTCAGGCCTTCGCGGACGCCCGCGACGCCGGTGAACTCATCGACCCCGAGCGCCCCGCGCACCTGCCGGAACGCCTCGGCCGCCGACTGCAGGCCGAAGTCATGGGCCTGCGCGCCTATGCCCAGCGTGAAGGCGAAAGCGAAGCCGTTCGCCAGCTCGCTGAAGACATCGCCCAGGATATCGAGGCGCTGAGATTAAACTGAATCATTTCTGTTATTTTATATCTCACTCAGCTATTTGTAATCTATTGCAAAAATAACTAAATCTAAACATTGAGATCAGTTGAAGAATCATAATCAAGGAGAATGACTTGCCTCTTATAAAAGAATTAATGATTATTACTGCGCTTTTAGGGCTATATGGCTGCACTAATATACAAAGACATGAAATGCCTGCATTGCAAGATAGCACCATCAATTTAAAAGATGATGGCATGCTATTAACAACCATAGAATTTAGTAACGCCTTTATGCCTAAGAAAGAAAAAGACAAAGAGCAAGCCATTACATCAATTTCAATTCAATCTATTGATTTATCAAATAACAAAATCACTGACCATATATTCAAGCCTGATACACTAGGAACTAAAGAGACGACAAAATTCACAAGATATTACCTTAGAATGCAATTGCCAGCCGGTAAATATAGATTTAGAGCTGCTATAGTTACTGAACATTGGCCGTTTCCACTCGACAATACTTATGCCATAGCCCCCTTGTTACTCGATACAACAGTAAATCGCGGAAAAATCAGTTACGTAGGAAATATATCAGTACAACTACACGAACGTAAAGATGGTGAGAGCAGAGCCTCGTACAGGCCACTACCACTAACAAATGTACATTCAGGCTTCTACACTGGTACTTTTAAAGTAGAGGTTAAAGATGACTATGAGATAGCTATAAACGACTACAAGAGATTATTCCCCTCTCTAACACATGCAAACATCTCTAAAAGCATACTTCCAAAATATAGCTACGAAAGAACTTATGAATGGGCAGCTAGCCCTGGCCTAAATGTGACAAAGCCTGCTTATACACAATAAAGATTGTTGCTACTCTCAGTTAGCTAAGATTGTATTATCTTGACTGGCTGAGAGCTATAATCTTATACAAAACCAAAAGCCACAACAGCCACCTCCAATATAAGCTTAGAAAACTTAACCTAAATTACAATATAAGTGATATCCGCAAACCCATCGAAACTGCCTGCAACAAGCCATGAATACGCTTACATGAAGCTAATTTAAGGTGTATACTTTCACCTAGACATAAAATTTAGACGTGACTTATTATCCTTTTTAAACTTTACCACCAGCCGATATGACTGCCATGCCGATGACACCGATTGACCGCACCTTTTCCGTTGCGCCGATGATGGAATGGACGACCCGTGACTACCGCGCCTTCGCGCGCGTGTTGAGCCGTCGTACGTTGCTGTACACGGAGATGGTGACCACCGGGGCATTGCTGTTCAATCCGGACCGCGAGCGCTTCCTCGGTCACGACGAGACGGAGCATCCGCTGGCGCTGCAGCTGGGTGGCAGCGACCCACAGGCGCTGGCCGAGTGTGCGGCGATCGCCGAGAGCTGGGGCTATGACGAGGTAAACCTGAATGTCGGCTGCCCGAGCGATCGCGTGCAGAACAACATGATCGGTGCCTGTCTGATGGGCCATCCGGAGCTGGTGGCCAGGTGTGTGGCGGCGATGCAGGCGCAGGTGAAGATTCCGGTGACGGTGAAGTGTCGCATCGGGATCGATGATCAGGATGAGGACGCCGATCTCGAGCGCTTCATCACCACCGTGGCCGATGCCGGCTGCGACACCTTCAGCGTGCATGCGCGCAAGGCATGGCTGCAGGGCCTGTCGCCGAAGGAGAACCGCGATGTGCCGCCGCTGAACTACGGCCGCGTGCACCGCCTCAAGCAGGCGCATCCGTCCTTGCATATCGGTATCAATGGCGGCCTGAAGCTGATGGATGAGCTGCACGAGCAGCTGGAGCACGTCGATAGCGTGATGGTCGGCCGTGAGGCGTACCACAACCCCTGGTTGCTGGCGACGGTGGACAGCGAGCTGTACGGCGAGGCCGAGAATCCGCACACCAGCCGCCACGATGCGCTGCGTGCCTTCCGCCCCTACATCGAGAAGCGTCTCGCCGAGGGCGTGCGCCTCAACCACATCAGCCGCCATCTGCTGGGGCTGTTCCAGGGTCAGCCGGGTGGCCGTCAGTTCCGCCGTCATGTCTCCGAGAACGCCCACAAGCCGGGCGCGGGCATCGAGGTCATCGATGACGCCATGGCGCGCGTGCCGGAGCACCGCCCTGAGGCACAGGTCGAACAGGCCTGATCGAGCTGGCCTGTTCGCGCCGCTTCTGCTCTCTCTTCTGCGCTCTCTTGAGAGCAGCGCTTTCAAGAGACAGTCCCCCGACACCCGGCCCTCGCGCCGGGTGTCGTCGTCTCGGCAGTCAGCAAAGTGACGGCACAGCACTGTCAGGCGTGACACCAGGCGCAACCCTGCGTCGCCATCTAAGCTAATAACCCCTTAAATACCAACAACATGCATGACTTTCGTTTGATTGTCTGACAAAGCCATCTCACGCAGAATGGCTGACCATACGGACAACAACCGGTCTCGACATCGTCACGCCATGCTCGCGTGATGTCAGCCACACAACTGCTCCGTCATCGGCGATTCCTCCACAGTCCTCCTCTGCAGACCTGTGGGCCGGTCCATGCAGTCCCGTCATCCGGGCTGCGCTGCTTCTGCTGACACTTCCTTCGAGGTTCCATGTCCACACACTCCCCTACCGGAGCCAACAGCCGTGAGCTGTTCGGGCATCCGGCCGGACTCTATCTGCTGTTCTCCACGGAACTGTGGGAACGCTTCTCCTACTACGCCATGCGTGCCCTGCTGGTGCTCTATCTCACCGATGCCGTCACCAGTGGCGGTCTGGGCTGGAATCAGGGCGACGCCCTGCAGCTGTACGGCATCTTCACGGGCCTGGTGTACATCACGCCGATGTTCGGCGGAGCGCTGGCCGACAACTGGCTGGGCGCCCGCCGTGCGATCCTGATCGGGGGCCTGATCATGGCGGCCGGGCAATTCGTGCTCGCCGTGCCGCCGGCCATGAGCGGCCTCGACCCCGAGATGCTGCTGTATGTCGGTCTCGGCCTGCTGATCGTCGGCAACGGCCTGTTCAAGCCCAACATCTCCACGATGGTCGGTGATCTCTATCAACAGGGCGATCATCGCCGTGATGGCGCCTTCACCATCTTCTACATGGGCATCAACATCGGTGCACTGCTATCGGGCATCGTCGCGGGCTCCATGGCCGAAGGCTATGGCTGGAACGCCGGCTTCCTGGTGGCCGGTATCGGCATGCTGCTGGCGGTCGCCATCCAGCTCATCTTCGCGCCGCGCCATCTGGGTGACCTGGGGGTCGAACCCAGCGCCCGCCGTGAGGCACGCCTGAGCAAGAGCAACAACCGCAAGACACCGCTGAGCCGCGAAGAGCGTGACCGCATCAAGGTCATCATGGTGCTGGGCCTGTTCACCATCCTGTTCTGGGCCGGTTTCGAGCAGGGCGGCGGCCTGATGGCGCTGTATGCGCAGGACTACACCGACCGCATGCTGATGGGCTTTGAAGTGCCGGCGGCCTGGTTCCAGTCACTCAATCCGCTGTTCATCATCCTGCTCTCGCCGCTGCTGGCGGGTCTGTGGACGCGCATGGACAACCGCGAGCCCAGCTCGCCGGTCAAGTTCGCCTTCGGTCTGATCGCCCTCGGCATCGGCTTCGTGTGCATGATCGGTGCGGTACTGGAGCAGAAAGCCGCAGGCAGCGCCTCGATGATCTGGCTGGTCGGCGCCTTCTTCTTCCACACCCTCGGCGAGCTGTGCCTGTCGCCGGTGGGGCTGTCGATGGTCACCAAGCTGTCACCGGTGCGCATGGGCGCGCTGATGATGGGTGCCTGGTTCGCCTTCGTGGCGCTGGCCAACTACCTGGCCGGGATGATCGGCTCGCTGGTCGGCGAAGCCGGAGCCATGAGCGTGTTCGGCGGCATCGCCATCACCGGCGTGCTCGGCGGCCTGCTGTTGCTGGTGTTCGCCGGCAAGCTGGTGGACTGGATGCACGGCGCGGAAGCGCGTCATGACGGCCCGCTCGAGACCCAGACCAGTCACGGCTGAGTGCTCTGTATCTGTGACTATCGCTGTCGACCAGACGACAGACTGCTGCAACGCAAACGCCCCGCTCAATGAGCGGGGCGTTTGCGTTATCACTGCCAGCAACAGGACCGTAAAGGGCGTGAAGCGCCTAGATGGAGTCGGGCACGAACAGCTGCTGGAAGTTGTCGACGGCGCTCTCGGCATCGTCGATCGCATGGAAGCGCGCCACGTGGTAGAGCGCCTCGCCCTCATTGGCCAGCGGCAGGTTGGCCATGCCGATGATGATGCCATCCGCGGGTGACAGCACCTCGCTTTCGCTGTTGCCGAAGGGGTCGGCCACGATGCCCAGCACCTGATGCTTCTCGACGCGGTCCCCCAGGCCCACGCGGCTCTGGACGATGCCATCGATGGAGGCCCGCGCCCAGCTGGAGCCGTTGGACATCTCCACCGCGCGCGAGCTGGGCTTGCGGTCGCGGTCCTTGGCCAGCATGCCGATGGAGCGCATCACGCGCTTCACGCCGCTGACCCCCGGGCGAATTGCCCACTCATCGAAGCGCAGTGCCTCACCGGCCTCATAGGTGATGACCGGCACGCCGCGCTCGCTGGCATAGGCGCGCAGACTGCCCTCGCGCAGCTCGGCATTCAGCAGCACCGGCGCGCCGAAGGCATCCGCCATCTGACGCGTGGCATCACTGCCCGTCATGGTGGCGCGGATCTGCGGCAGGTTGGTGCGATGAATCGCGCCGGTGTGCAGGTCGATGATGTGGGTGGCCTGATCGGCGATCTGCTCACGGAACAGCGCCGCCACCCGCGAGCCCAGCGAGCCGCTCTCGCTGCCCGGGAAGCAGCGGTTGAGGTCACGGCGGTCCGGCAGGTAGCGCGTGTGCTGCACGAAACCGAACACGTTGACGATGGGCACCGCGATCAGGGTGCCGCGCAGCCGCGCGAGGCTGGAACTCTTGAGCAGCCGCCGCACGATCTCGACGCCGTTGATCTCGTCACCGTGGATGGCACCGCACACCAGCAGCACCGGGCCGGGCTGACGGCCATGCACCACCTCGACGGGGATGTGCAGCGGCGCATGGGTGTAGAGCTTGGCGACAGGCACATCGACCTGGGCCCGCGTTCCCGGCGCGATGCGGGTACCGCTGATTTCAAATGGAGCGCGTGACATCGCCACCTCAGAGATTGTTCGACCAACGAGCGGCAGGCACTGCGACATGCCCGCCAGATCAGGCTACTCGCCCAGTGTCTCGAAAGAAAACACTGTGCGACATGCGCCTTTTAGCGCATTGGTGCGCCAAGGGAAAGACTTCATTGCAGCGTGTCGGGATGAAGCGCGGGCAGAATTGTTCAACAATGGGCCTTCACGACTCACCTTGCCCGCCCTCTCGACATGAGATGCCCGTGACCGATTCTCTCGACGCCCTGCTGACACTGCCCGATTACTCTGCGCTGGCCTGGAGCGCGATCATCTTCTCGACCTACCTGACCGGCATCTCCAAGGGCGGCTTCGCCGGAGGCTTCGGCTCGCTCTCGGTGCCGCTGATGGCGCTGGCCATCGGGCCGCTGGAAGCCGCCGGTATCCTGCTGCCGCTGTTGCTGGTGATGGACTTCCTGAGCTCTCGCGCCTGGTGGGGCAAGCAGCTGTGGTCGGAGGTGCGCATCATCCTGCCCAGCGCCGCCATCGGCATCGCGGTGGGCGTGGTGCTGTTCGATGAGCTGGACGAGAACATGATTCGCGGCCTGCTGGGCGTCATCTCTCTGCTGTTCGCCGCCTATATGCTGTTCAAGCCCACTGCCAGGAAACCGCTGCCCCGCTGGCTGGCCATTCCTGCCGGGGCCACCGCCGGCTTCACCAGCTTCTTCGCCCACGCCGGCGCTCCGCCCTACAACCTGTACATGATTCCGCGCCAGCACCCCAAGGAGACCTTCATCGCCACCACGGTGATCATCTTCGCTGGCATGAACCTGATGAAACTGGGCCCCTACGTGGCGCTGGGCGAGATCAACCTCACCAGCCTCTCCACCTCGCTGCTGCTGGTGCCGGTGGCCTGGGCGGGGGTCAGAAGCGGCCTGTGGCTGCAATCCCGCGTCAACGAGAAGCTGTTCTTCCGCCTGATCATCATCGCGATGGCGCTGGTGGGTGTGCAGCTGATCTACAAGGCCTGGGGCTGACGGCCACAAGGCCCATCACGCCCTGACGACCACTGCCGCCAGCCATTGAAAACTCCCGCCACGGCCCTTTAGGCCGAGCGCAGGAAGCCCCCTTGAGAACGATCGAGACAACGCCATGACACACCACATCAGCTACTACCACGCCCATCTCTACTACACCGATGAGCAGAGCCTGGCCGCCGCTCGCGAACTGGCGGCTCAGGCCGAGCAACGCTTCACGCTGCGCGTCGGCCGCTTCCACCAGCAGCCGGTCGGCCCGCACCCGCTGTGGAGCTGTCAGCTGTCCTTCCTGCCTGAGGAATTCGGGCGCATCATCCCGTGGCTGGCACTCAACCGCGGCTCGCTGGATATCTTCGTGCACGCCGGCACCGGCGATGACCTCTTCGATCACACCCAGGGCGTGATGTGGCTGGGCAACTCGCATACGCTGAATCTCGCGGCCTTCGCCAGCGAGTGAGGCCGCGGCAAGCATTGAGCCCGCGGCAAGCATTGAGGCCGCGGCAAGCATTGAGGCCAGGGCAATGGTTGACGCCCACCGCGGGTCTGACACGCTATCATCGCCTGACACCACTGACTCAAGGATGCCCCCATGACGCGACTGCGCCGCCTTTCCCCTCGTGCTGCCCTGCTGGGTGTGATCGCCTCAGGCCTGCTGCTGGCCGGCTGTGATGACAACGAGGTCGGGGATGTCTCGCTGGGCCTGTTCACCACCAAGGACATCAAGATCGAGAGCCTGATCGACCCCAAGGTGCCGGGCGTGACCTGTCACCTGAGCAACATCGAGGCGGACCTCGACTTCTCCGATCCCTCCGACATGAGCATCGCCTGCCGCCAGACTGGCCCGATCACGGCGGAGATGATCGCCGACATCGACACCTCCAAGAGTGGCGAGGAGGTCTATCGCAAGTCCAAGAGCGTGCTGCTCAAGAGCCTCAAGATTCGTCGCATTCTGGATCGCGACTCCCAGAGCCTGCTCTATATCGCCTACAGCACCAAGGAAACCAGTGGCAGCTTCAAGCATGCACTGAGCAGCGTGCCGCTGTGGGGCAGCGACGCCTGGCAGGCACCGGCAGCGCAGTGAGTCGCCTCGGTGCCTGAATCAAGCGCCGACTCATCAAGCTCTGATCCATAAAGCCCTGACTCAACAAGCCCTGACTCATCAAGCGAAAGCTTCACCATCATCCCTTGAAGTTGTGGGCTGTCGCTCCAAGGTCTTGTGCAACGGCTAGCCAGCCGGATTTTCATTCGCATGACGCAAAGGAGTGACACACGATGTCGAGCCCGGAGCACAAGCAGAAGATCTGGAAGCTGATCAAGGATGTGAAGGTCGGCATGTTGGTGACGCAAGGCGATGGCATGCCCCACGCCCGCCCGATGCATCTGGTGCAGGATGACTACGACGGCACCCTGTGGTTCTTCACCCGCGCCAGCGCCGAGAAGGTGTTCGAGGCCAGGAAGGACAGCGAGGTCTGCCTGAGCTTTTCCGATCAGGATGATGGCGTCTACGTGTCGCTGAGCGGTCATGCCAACCTGCACCGCGATCAGGGCCTGATCGACAAGTTCTGGAATCCGTTCGTGGCCGCCTGGTTCCCGGAAGGCAAGGATGACCCCGACGTCACCCTGCTGGAGATCTCGGTGCAATCCGGCGAGCACTGGAAGGCCAAGGAGAGCAAGGCCTATCAGCTCTACGAGGTGGCGCGCGCCAACCTCGACAAGGACCACACCCCGGACATGGGCGAGAACGAGAAATTCGGCACGGTGTAAGCAGAAGCCCGAGCTCGTCAGAGAGAGCTCTTTGCAGTGCCCGCGTGAGAGTCAACGCGCACGGCCATGCCAGACACGACAACGCCAGCCCACGGGCTGGCGTTGTCGTGTCTGGCAGCCTGCCGTTTCCAGCAGGCTTGTCATCGGTGGTGAGGATTCAGGTCAGCGAACGGCTCAGGCCTTCATGTCGAGCACGATGCGCCCCTCGATCTTGCCGTCGATCATGCGTCCGAAGATGTCGTTGATGTCCTCGAGCCTGCCGGTCTGCACGGTGGCAGCGACCTTGCCTTCCGCGGCGAAGTCCAGCGCCTCCTGCAGGTCCTGACGCGTGCCGACGATGGAGCCACGCACCGTGATGCCATTGAGCACGGTGGAGAAGATCGGCAGCGGGAAGTCGCCCGGCGGCAGGCCGTTGAGCACCAGGGTGCCGCCACGGCGCAGCATGTTCTGGGCCTGATCGAAGGCCTTGGGCGATACCGCCGTCACCAGCGCCCCATGCGCGCCGCCGATCTCGCGCTTGATGACGCTCGCCGGGTCTTCCTTCATGGCATTGACGGTCACGGTCGCGCCCAGACGGCGGGCCAGTTCCAGCTTGGCATCATCCACATCCACCGCCGCCACGTTCAGGCCCATGGCACGCGCATACTGCACCGCCATGTGTCCCAGCCCGCCGATGCCCGAGATCACCACCCACTGGCCGGGGCGGGTGTCGGTCATCTTGAGCCCCTTGTAGACCGTGACCCCGGCGCACAGCACCGGCGCGATCTCCACGAAGCCCACGCTGTCCGGCAGGCGGCCGACGTAGCCTGCGTCCGCCAGCGTGAACTGGGCAAAGCCGCCATTCACCGAGTAGCCGGTATTCTGCTGGCTCTCGCACAGCGTCTCCCAGCCGCCCAGGCAATGCTCGCAGTGGCCGCAGGCCGAGTAGAGCCAGGGCACCCCGACACGGTCGCCTTCCTTGACGTGGGTGACGCCCTCGCCCACCGCGGCGATGATGCCGACGCCTTCATGGCCGGGAATGAACGGCGGATTGGGTTTCACCGGCCAGTCGCCATGCGCGGCGTGCAGGTCGGTATGACAGACCCCGGAGGCGGCGACCTCGACCAGAATCTCGCCACGTCCCGGGCGCGGTACCGCGACCTCCTCGATCACCAGCGGTGCACCGAATTCACGTACCACGGCGGCTTTCATGCTGCTATCCATGACGTACTCCTCATCCATTGAAGACTGACGAACATTCAAGAAAGACGGACATTCAAGACAGACGAACCTGCAGAGTTGCGGCGGAGAGTTGCGCCAGAGAGTGTGGGCTTGCGCCTGCATGCGCCAGCGCCCATGCCAGCGTTTTTCCAGCGTTTTTCCAGCGCCCGAGCCTGCGCCAAGCTTGCCTCTCCATTGAAACCAGACGCAGCGCTCCCTGCCCTGCGCCAGATCAAGCAATCGGATCTGGCGCGGGCATCGATGTCATTTTCTCAAGCAAGAATCGCGGGAGGCGTGCAGCGCCACCGGTCGCGGTGACGCTGCCAGCCAGGCCTAGAAGAAGCCGAGCGGATTGATGTCGTAGCTGACCAGCAGGTTCTTGGTCTGCTGGTAGTGCTCCAGTGCCATCTTGTGGGTCTCGCGACCGACACCGGATTTCTTGTAGCCACCGAAGGCGGCATGGGCGGGATACTGGTGGTAGCAGTTGGTCCACACGCGACCGGCCTGGATGCCGCGCCCCATGCGGAAGGCGACGTTCATGTCGCGGCTCCAGACGCCGGCGCCGAGACCGAATTCGGTGTCATTGGCGATGGCCAGTGCCTCGGCCTCGTCACGGAAGGTGGTGACGGCCACCACCGGCCCGAAGATCTCTTCCTGGAAGACACGCATGGAGTTGTTGCCCTTGAGCAGGGTCGGCTGGATGTAATAGCCGTTGGCCAGCTCGTTCTCCAGCTGCTCGCTGCTGCCGCCGGTGAGCACCTCGGCGCCTTCCTCACGGGCGACATCCATGTAGGACATGATCTTGTCGAACTGCTCGCGGGAAGCCTGGGCGCCGACCTGCACGTCGGTGTCCAGCGGGTTGCCGCGCTTGATGGTCTTCACGCGCTCCATCACCCGGGCCATGAAGTCGTCGTAGATGCTTTCCTGGATCAGGGCGCGTGACGGGCAGGTGCACACCTCGCCCTGATTGAAGAACGCCAGCACCAAGCCTTCGGCGGCCTTGTCGATGAACTCGGGTTCGGCATTCATGATGTCGGCGAAGTAGATGTTGGGTGACTTGCCGCCCAGCTCCACCGTGGAGGGGATGATGCTATCGGCCGCGCACTTGAGAATGTGCGAGCCCACGGGAGTGGAGCCGGTGAAGGCGATCTTGGCGATGCGCTTGCTGGTGGCCAGCGCCTGACCGGCCTCGGCCCCGTAGCCGTTGACGATATTGAGCACGCCCGCCGGCAGCAGATCGCCGACCAGCTCCGCGAGCACCAGAATCGAGGCCGGGGTCTGTTCCGCCGGCTTGAGCACCACGCAGTTGCCGGCCGCCAGCGCCGGGCCGAGCTTCCAGGCCGCCATCAGGATCGGGAAGTTCCACGGGATGATCTGCCCGACCACGCCCAGCGGCTCATGGAAGTGATAGGAGACGGTATTGGCGTCGATATCCGCTGCGGTGCCTTCCTGGGAGCGCAGGCAACCGGCGAAGTAACGGAAGTGGTCCGCCGCCAGCGGAATATCGGCGTTCAGCGTCTCGCGCACCGCCTTGCCGTTGTCCCAGGTCTCGGCGACGGCCAGCATCTCGAGGTTCTGCTCGATGCGATCCGCGATCTTGAGCAGGATGTTGGAGCGCTCCTGCACCGAGGTCTTGCCCCAGGCAGCGGCTGCCTTGTGGGCGGCGTCCAGCGCGAGGTCGATATCCACCGCACTCGAACGCGGGATACGGCAGAAGGCCTCGCCCGTCACCGGGCTGACATTGTCGAAGTACTCACCCTTCACCGGCTCGACGAAGCGACCGCCGATATAGTTGCCGTAGATATCCTTGAACGTGACCAGCGCATCGGCGCTGCCCGGGGAGGCGTAGATCATGGCGAACTCCTGTTGGCCGGATTCACGAGTGGCGCTCGTGATCGACGGCCTGTTGTTGTCGTTGCTGCGAAGTCGTTGTCGTTACTGAAAAGTCGTTATCGTTGCTGAGAAGTCGTTGTCGCTGCTGAGAAGTCGTTGTCGTGTCAGCGAAACGCCTGTGTTGGCCCTTCTGCAGTGGCCCCGTTGGCGCTGACCCGCTGCCCGATCCATCAAGAGGTACTTGATCAGGCGACTCTCACAGTCTTGACCACCGACGCCAATCGCGACATGCCCCCATGGGCGGAGACCGTCTCATCCCTTGGGAGGAGAAAAGGAAGGAGAAACGAACGCCGCCATACCGCGAAGGCCGCAAGGCACGACACCACGCCATGACGTTATGCTCAGGATATCGCCCGCCACCGGCCAGGAGCCTCCATGTACCGTCTGTTGATCGCGGATGACCATCCGCTGTTCCGTGATGCCATCAGTCGTACCCTGAGTCTGAGCGTCGCCGATGACCCCACGCCGCCCTACGAGCTGCTGCAGGCCGCCAGTCTCGCCGAGACGCTCAGCCTCATCGACGCGCATGCCGATAGCCTCGACCTGCTGCTGCTGGATCTCGACCTGCCCGACAGCCACGGCCTGGAAGGCCTGACGCGCTTGCGCCAGGAGGCAGACTGGCTACCGGTGGCGATTCTCTCCGCCCACGAGGCGCGCGAGACGGTGCTGGAAGCCTTGGCACTCGGCGCGGTGGGCTATCTCTCCAAATCGAGCTCGGCGGAGGTATTGCGCGAGGCGCTTGCGCGCATGCTGGCCGGTGAGGTCTATGTGCCCGCTCGGCTGATGCGCGCCGCCCCGCGTCCGGCGCTGGCGAGCCAGGCGGCTTCCTCCTCAGCCTCAGTATCGGCCTCATCACCAGTGCCACCGCCAGCGCCTCAACTTGCGCCGAGCCTCAGCGAGGCGGAATTCGCGCAGCGCTGGCAGACCCTCACCACCAAGCAGCGCGGCGTGCTGGAGCGCATGGTGCTGGGCGAATCCAACAAGATGATCGCCTGGCAGCTGGGCGTGGCGGAAACCACCGTCAAGTCGCATGTCTCCGCCATCCTGCACAAGCTGGGGGTCGCCAGCCGGGTACAGGCGATTCTGCTGGCCAGCCACTCCCTGCCTGCCGTGTCTGGCGCGAGCGCTCCCCCTGCCGCCCCACAACGCACAACGCCCCGCCGGGGCGCTCACGAATGAGGCGCACAGCGGGGCGTTGCGAGGGCCTGCCACCGGCAGGGTTTTTACCTCTCACAAGGGCATGGGAACTGGGGCATAAAGCATGGAGCCTACATCAGCTCGCCGACCAGCACATAGCCATTGAGCAGGATGATGATCGCCGCGACCAGCACCCCGATGGCCGTCACCCAGTGACGATTGACCAGGTCGCCCATCAGGCGGCGGTTGGCGGTGAACATCAACAGCGGCACCAGCGCGAAGGGAATCCCGAAGCTGAGTACCACCTGGCTTGCGACCAGCACCTGCTGCTCCGGCAACTCCATCAGGATGATGGCGATGGCCGGTGCCATGGTGATCACGCGGCGCAGCCACATCGGTATGCGGAAGTTGACGAAGCCCTGCATCACCACCTGACCGGACAGGGTGCCGACGATGGATGAGGACAGCCCCGCCAGCAGCAGCGTGAAGCCGAAGATGAGACTTGCCGCATCCTGACCCATCAGCGGCGACAGCAGCTTGTAGCTCTCGGTGATGGAGGCCACGCCGGTCTCGCCGTTGCCGTGGAAGACCTTGGCGGCCAGCACCAGCATCGCCATGTTGATCAAGCCGGCCAGCGCCATGCCGATGATGACATCCAGCCGGTAGTAGCCCATCACGCGACGGCGCTGACCGCTGTCACGCACTCGGATGCGATTCTGGGACAGCGCGGAATGCAGGTAGATGACGTGGGGCATCACGGTGGCACCGAGGATACCGGCCGCCAGGAAGATGGCATGGCTATCCGGGAAGTTCGGGGTCAGCAGACCGTAGATGATCGGCTCCACCGGCGGACGACTGAGAATGATCTCGAGCAGGAAGCCCGCCGAGACCGCCAGAATCATCGCGCCGATGATCATTTCCATCATGCGGAAGCCGAAACGCTGCATCACCAGCACCGCATAGGTGATGGCGCCGGTCAGCAGCGCCCCTTCCAGCATGCTGAGCCCGAACAGCAGATTGAAGGCCAGCGCCGCCCCCAGGAATTCGGCCAGATCGGTCGCGATGGCGACGATCTCAGCCTGCACCCAGAAGGCCCACACCACCGGACGCGGGAAGCGTTCACGGATGACCTCGGCCAGATTCTTGCCGGTCGCCAGCCCCAGCCGCGCGGACAGGGTCTGGATCAACATCGCCATCAGGTTGGCCCACAGCACCACCCACAGCAGGGTGTAGCCATAGCGGGAGCCGGCCTCGATGTTGGTCGCGAAGTTGCCCGGGTCGATATAGGCGACGGCGGCGATCATCGCCGGGCCGAGGAATGGCAAGGCGCGGCGCAGGCGGCCAGCGAGACGGACAGGGGAAACTGTGTGCGCACCACCGGCAGCAGAGGCGTCGCCTTCGCTACCCAGTGACATGCTTGCGGCATGACGTACGGATTTATCGGACATGACATTCAGCATGGGGGGAAAACCTGCCAGATCAATGACCCGCGAACAGATAAAGAAATATGCGGGAGGCTATATGACCAGCATACACGCCAAATGCCATTGATTCTCATTAAAAATAAGCGTGGTGCCCGATAGGCTCCTTCAATCACCCCCGTGGCGGACGCCTATTTGCCATTGTCTTTTTCACCCCCTCCCTAGTCCCCTTTCCAGCTTCTCTTTCTCCCCCCTTCCAGAATCTCTTCCAGCCCTCCTGCGCGCGGCTAGCGACAATTGACCAGCAACTGGCGCAGGCGCAGCGGCTTGACCGGCTTGAGCAGAAACCCGAAACCGAGCGCGCGCGCCCTGGCCTTGAGCGGCGCCGAGTGGTCCGCACTGATCACCACCACCGGCAAGCCCGGCCAGCGTTGTTGCAGGCGTTGCGCCTGCTTGAGGCCATCGGGCTGCCCTTCGCCCAGCTGATGATCGACGATCAAGACCTGCGGCGCGGCCACGGCCTGCTGCAACAGCACCTCGGCATCATCGGCGCAGTGGACACTCGCGCCCCAGCCCCCGAGCAATGACTGCATGCCGGCACATACCTCCCGATCATCCTCGACCACCCAGATAACGGTATCGAGCAGCGGCTGCGCGAGCGGTGACGCGCAAGGCTGGCCGGGAGAAGTCGCGTCAGCCGCCGGGCCCACTACGCTGGCAGGCTGCCGAATCGGCACGCGGACCGCGAAGGCGGCGCCGCGCCCCGGCGTGCTGGTCAGCGACAGGGGGTGCTCCAGCAGGCCGGTGATGCGCTTGACGATCGCCAGCCCCAGCCCGAGGCCGCGCTGCTCGTTGTCCTGGCGCGGCGCCAGACGTCGGAATTCCTGGAAGACCACCTCGCGCTGATGCTCGGCGATGCCGGGGCCGTTGTCGGCCACGGTGATCTCCAGCCAGTCACCGCGGCGCCGACACCCCAGCAGCACCCGCCCGCGCGTCGAGCCATCCGGCACATGGCGCAGCGCATTGCAAAGAAAGTTGCGTACCACCCGCGCCAGCAATTGCAGGTCCGACTCGATACTCAGATGACTGGCCACGTAATGCAGCTCGAGCCCACGGGCAGCGCCCAGTTGACGATATTCCTCGGCGAGCACATCCAGAAGCTCACGCACCGGGAAGACGGCGACATCCGCCGTCAGTACGCCGGCATCCAGCCGCGAGATATCGACCAGCGTGCCCAGCAGACTCTCGACATCTGACAGCGAGCGCCCCAGCCGCGCCACCAGCTCGCCGGGCGTGGAGACGCCCTGTGAAGCGTCGCCCGGCATGATGTCAGAAATGGCATCACCCGGCAGGGAAGCATCCAGCGCCAGCCGCGCCAGTTGCTCTTCCAGGGCGCTGGCGAACAGCCGAGCGGCATTCAAGGGTTGCAGCAGATCATGACTGATGGCGGCGAGAAAGCGGGTCTTGGAGTGGTTGGCCGCCTCGGCGGCGGCCTTGGCGGCGGTGAGGCGTCGATTGAGTGCCCCCAGCTCATCGAGGGTGCGATGCAGGGCATCGGTACGCTCACGCACCTGATCCGCCAGCAGCACCGCATGTTCGAAGGCGGCGTAGGGCGCGCTCGGTGAAGGACTGCTGGATTCGACCCGCTCGATCAGCGCAGCGTTGATCTTCTCCAGCTGGCGATTGCGCGCCTTGAGGGAGGCGAGTTCGGCGCTTTGAGCGTCCGGCTCGGACAGAAAACCCTGCTCGGTCAGCGGCGTATCAGGCGACATCCTCTCCTCCCGTGCCGTCGGCAACCGAGCGGCGCTGGCCGATCACCACACCGGTGAAGGTCTGGTTGATGAGCATGCCGTGGTGCTGCTCACCATAGGTATTGAAGCCGATCACCCGGTGCCGCTTGAGCATGCGCGAGGCCTCATCCTCCAGTGCCAGCGCCTCGATCTCCATGCGCCGCAGGAAGCAGTCGCAGCCGATGGTCAGCGCGGGCGGCCCCAGGCGCACCTCCACCTCGGCCAGACGCTGCTCGAGCTGCTCGAGAATCGGCGTGGCCTGCATGGCGGTGAGCACGATGCCGGTCTCCACCGCGCAGTAGAAACTCAGGCTGGCATCATCATTCACGCGCTGGATGGAACGCACGTAATGCGCCTCGCCGATGCGCACCGCCAGCGGACAACGCGCGAAGACCGCCTCCTCCAGCGCCTCGGGCGCAACGCCGGCCAGCCTGGCGTACTCCTCGGCGGCGGGTTCGGCATTCAGCTCCAGCACGCGGCGCGAATCGCGATCCACCGCCGTCACCACCAGCTTGTCGGCCAGCGGCGTGAGGTGATGGGTGCTGATGACCTCGAACGGCAGCCGCGTATTGACCACCACCACGACCGCCGCCTGATCATGAAAGACGCCATCGGCGTAGACATAGGTGTGCGACAGGCGATTGTCATCCCCGGCGGAGCCACCGAAGGCGGGAATGCTGCCCAGCGCCGCATCCAGCGTCGCCAGCACCTGCTCCTCGCTGCTCGAGAGCCCGTCGAGCAGCGTCAGCGCGAAGCTGTTGCCCATCACCGGCGCCACGGCCTGCTCGCGACAGCGTGCCAGCAGCTCGTCACTCAGCGCCTGGGCACGCGGAAGATCGAAGCCGCTCAGATCATCGATCAGCACCTGCGCCAGCGCGAAGTCACTGCGCGCAAGGCCGATGGCGGTGATGGAGCCGCGCGCATAGCCCGCGGGCGTGATCTCGCCGGCGGTGGTGCAGCCGCTCACCGGCACCTCGCCGAAGGTGGCGGCCAGCGCCTGGCCCAGTGCCGCCAGCGGATAATCCGCCGAGCAGAAGAACAGAACCCCGCCGAGCCGTTCGCGACTCCTCAGCGCCAGATCAAGCGTTCGGGCCAGCTCGGCCACCGCCGCCTGCGGGTCCTTGAGCTGGCTGGCTGCCGTGGCCAGCGCCACGGCATGCATCTCGCTCTGTGGCTGCGCCCATTCCCTCACGCGACTGCTGACGTCCGTCATGTCCCCTCCTCCCGTCGAGCGCGGCGGAGCCGGAGATGACGATCATCCGTCGGTGTCCGGCCTAGAGCACCAGCCCGCTGGCTCTCACCACGCGTCGTTCAATGGCGCCTTCCAGCGTCTCGCGGCGGGTTCCCGCCAGCGTGACCCGCGACTTGGCCCGCGTGATGCCGGTGTATACCAGCTCGCGGGTCAGAATCGGGTTGGCGCCCTCAGGCAACACGAATAACACATGGCGGAACTCGGAACCCTGCGACTTGTGGACCGTCATCGCGAAGACGGTCTCCACCGCCTCGAGGCGTGATGGCAATACCGCGCGCACGCCACGGTGAAAGCGCTGGATGTCGGTGTCCTGCCCATCACGCTCGGTGTCTGGCGTCGCCTCCTCCTCGACCGGGAAGAACACGCGCAGGCGCCCGCCGGCGGCGGGGTCCGGCAGGGTGATGCCGACATCACCGTTGTAGAGCCCCAGCGCGCGGTCGTTGCGCGTCACCATCACCGGGCGACCGGCGTACCAGCCGCGCTCGTCGGCGATCAGGCCGCGCCGCATCAGCACCCGCGCCACGCGCTGGTTGAGGCCATCGACGCCATAGGGGCCACGGCGCAGCGCGCACAGCAGCTGGAACTCGAGCAACAGGTCGATCACCTCACGCGCCGGGCGCCGCTCACGCACGGCCTCCAGCGCCGGGCGGTAGCCATTGACCACCAGCTTCTCGAGATCGCGGTCCTCCGGGCCACTGAGCTTGAGCCAGGCGATGTCGCGATAACCGGCCTTCCAGACATCGCGCAGCGCCTGACGATCCCCGGCGTTGCTGGCGCGTGCCAGGGCGCCGATGCCACTGTCGGCAGAGAAGCGATAGCTCTTCTGCAGCACCACCACGTGATCGGCAAGTCGGCCGCGTGTCGCTGTCGCGCTCAAGGCTTGCGGGGCGTCCTGACTCTCACCAGCGGGCTGACTCTCATCCGCCTCGGGCGCGGCGATGGCCTGCTCCAGCGTTTCGCCGGTCAGGCGGCTCAAGTCGGCACACAGCGCCGGTGAGTAGCGCGGCGGCAACGCATGCTCGCAGAGATCGCCCAGCACGGCGCCGGCTTCCACCGAGGCCAGCTGGTCCTTGTCGCCAAGCAGAATCAGGCGGGTGTGGGCGGGCAGCGCGCCGAGCAGCGCCGCCATCAGGTCGAGATCGACCATCGAGGCTTCATCCACCACCAGCAGATCCAGCGCCAGCGGGTTGCCGGCGTGATGGCGGAAGTGGCGCGAATCCGGACGTGCGCCCAGCAGGCGGTGCACGGTGCTTGCCTCGCGCGGGATGGCGGCGCGTACCGCGTCTGGCACCTCGAGCTTCGCCACCGCCCCTCGGATCGACTCCGACAGTCGCGCCGCCGCCTTGCCGGTCGGGGCGACCAGGCGGATATCCAGCGCCCGCCGCTCGTGCGGATGGCCTGTCTCAGCGCTCTCCACCTCGCCCTCTGCACCGTCAGCGCCACCCGCCAGCGCCTGAGCCTGCAACAACGCCAACAGGCGCGTGACGGTGGTGGTCTTGCCGGTACCGGGGCCGCCGGAAATCACCGTCAGGCGCTGACGCAACGCCAGGGCGCAGGCCAGCTTCTGCCAGTCCGGCTCGCCGTGTGGGTCCGGCCGATTGCTGGCGAACAGCTCGCGCAGACGCTCGCCCAGCGCATCACTGACCCGTGTCTCGCCCTCCTCGCTCGGCCCCATCCGCGCACGCAACCCCGCCGCGACTTCACGCTCGGCCTGCCAGTAACGGCGCAGATAGAGGCGCTCGCCCACCAGCACCAGCGGGCGCAGCGGCAGATGGCCTGCCGGGGAATCGGCCTGCGCCAGCACGCTGACCAGCCGCGATGCCGCCAGTTGCTCGGCCCAGCGGCCGGCATCGAGATCCGCCAGGAAGGCCTCCGGCAGGGCTACGCTGACCTCGGCCAGATGCGCCTCGGACTGCTCCAGCGGCGGCAGCGACAGGGTCGCACGTGGCTCGGCCAGCGCCCGCGACAGCGACAGGCACACATGCCCGCGCCCCAGCTGATGGCTGGCCAGCGCGGCCGCCAGCAGTACGCTGGCCGGGGCCTCCGGCACATGGCGCGCCATGAAGCGCACCAGATGGGCATCGACGCGCCTAAGCCAGCCCAGCTCCACCCACAGGCCGAGCGTGGCGAGCAGGGTGTCGGCAGTCGGGGCGTCAGAGGCAGCGCTGAGCTGCTGCGTTGGCACAGACATGGTGTCAGACATCGAAGGCTCCCTGCTGGCCGCTTTGGGTGAGTGGCGAGGTGTCGGTGGTGTTGAGGAGCAGGCTATCCAATGCGGAGCTGTCGCCGCCCAGCCAGAGATCCAACGCCTCGATCAGCGCCTGTGATGGCCTGCGTTGGAACACGCCGGGCGTCTCCCCCTCGGCGTCCACCGCAAGCGCGGGTGAATCACCGCCGGCATCCAGGCCGCGCAGGAAGACATACAGCACCCCGCCCATGCAGCGCTCGTAATCGTAGTCCTCACCGAGGCGCGCCTTGAGCAGGCGATGCAGCGCGAGGGTGTAGAGCACGTATTGCAGGTCGTAGCGGTGCTCGACCATCGCGCGGGCCAGTGACTCGCCGAGGTAGTCCTCGGGGCGCTCGCCCAGATAGTTGGATTTCCAGTCCAGCACGTACCAGCGCCCGCCGGACTGGAAGGTCAGGTCGATGAAGCCCTTGAGCATGCCGTGCATGCGGCGTGGCGCGAGCCTGGGCCGCGAGCGCGGCAACGGTTCCAGCGCAGTGACCACGGCATCCAGCGGCAGACTGCGTGCGTGCACGGCCGGCAGCCAGAATTCCAGCTCCGGCAGCCAGGCCTCCAGCCGGTTGAGCAGGATAGGCTCGCCCTCGAAGCCCTGCAGCGGGCGGGTCAGCGCCTGTTCCAGCCAGTCGGTGAGGCGCGGCTGCCAGCTGGCATCGAAGCCACCGAAATGCAGCCGCGAGCCCACCAGCCGCTCAAGCTCGCCGCGATAGTCATCCGCGCCGAGGCGATCGAGGTCCACCGCTTCCAGCAGGCCATGCAGGAAGGTCCCTGGGCGCGGTCCGCGCGGGAAATCATGCAGATGGATCTCGCCCACCGTCATCGGCAGGCCGCCGGCCAGCAGCGGGCCGGACTGTCCTGCCACCTCGCGGTCCGGGCGTGTCAGGCCCTGCTCGCCTTCTTCCAGCGCGATCTCGGTGGCGCCCTCGGGCACGCGGTCATCCGCGGCATCGGCGGTGTCTTCCAGCGCCGCCGTCACCTGACGGGCATCGGTGAGCAAGGCGGTGTAGGAGGCGATCCACCAGTCATCCTCGATACCGCCCGCGAAGTGGCGCGCGCCGTGGAAGTGCTGATCGCGCTCCGCCGGGGGCTGATATTCGTGGCCTACTGGCGTGGGCAGGCCGGAAACGCGTGCCAGGCCGGCAGACTGCTGATCACACCAGCCATGCAGCGCGGCCTCGATGGCGCTGGCCTCGATATCCGGAGTGTCACTCAGGCCGAGCAGGTAGCCGACGGCGGTGGACGGCAGACTGAGCTGCTTGCTGAAACCGCCCTTGCCGATGGGCGCCAGCCCCAGCCAGCCGGCGAACTTGGGGCGCGTCAGCGCCACGTAGAGCAGACGCACATCTTCCATCAGCCGTGCATGGTCAGCCGCCGCGATGGCCTCCCTGGAGGGCTTCTTGACCAGGATGCTGTCATCGAGAGCGTCATCCTCCTGATCGACTCTGTGAGCAGGCACTTCCTCGTCAGCGCCTCCCTCGTCATCACCTTCCACGTCAGCCGAAGCCAGCCAGCGCTGCTTGAGGGTCAGCAGGCCGAAATTCCTGTCCGGCTCGGCCGCGCGGAAGCTGGCCATGAACGGCAACAGCACGATGGGATACTCAAGCCCCTTGGACTTGTGGATGGTGACGACGCGCACCAGCCCCTCATCACTTTCCAGCCGCTGACTGAGGCTGTCGCTATCCAGCGCTTCATGACCGGATTCCAGCGCCTGATGCCACCAGCGCAGCAACGCCTGCTCGCCATCGAGGCGCTGGGCGGCATTCTGGGCCAGCTCGCCAAGGTGCAGCACGTCCGTCAGGGCGCGCTCGCCCCCGGCGCGCGCCGCCAACCGCTCTCCGACCCGGAAGTCACGCATCACGCCGCGCAGCATCGGCAGCACGCCACGCCGCTGCCAGTCGCGGTGATAGCCATCGAAGCGCTCGACCTCACGCTCCCAGGCCAGCTCATCCACCGCGAGGCGTTCGACCAGCGAGAGATCCTCGGCCAGCAGCCGCGTCGCCAGCGCCGCGCGCAGACGGCGGTCATCACGCGGATGGGCCACGGCCTCGAACAGCTGCAGCAGTTCGAAGGCCTCCGGCGTGTCGAATACCGAGCTCTTCTCGCTCAGATAGACGCTGCGGATGCCGCCTTCGGCCAGCGCGCCACGCACCGCCGCGGCCTCACGGCCATTGCGCACCAGCACGGCGATATCGCTGGCGGCCACGCCACGTGGCGTCGCATCCCCTTCGTCCATGAACACCAGCCCCGGCTCGCCCGCCGCCAGACGCTGCTGTCCTTCCAGCAAGGCCTGGATCTGAGCGCGACAGGCACCACTCATGGCGCGGCGGTGGTCATCGGCGCTTAGGCGCTCACCGCTGGCCCACCACAGATTCAGCGCGCAGGCGGCCTCTTCGCGACCATCCGCATGACGCAGCACCAGCCGGGTGCGCGTGCCCTGGGCCTCGACCGGCTGGAAGGGAATGTCCTCACTGCCGAAGGGCGCCTGATGCTGGGCGAACAGGGCATTCACCGCGGACACCATCGCGGCGCTGGAGCGGAAGTTGCGCGGCAGGGTAAAGCGCGAGCTGGTGACCTTGCGCGCCGCCAGATAGGTGTCGATATCGGCACCGCGGAAGGCGTAGATGGCCTGCTTGGGGTCACCGATCATCAACAGCGTGCTGGGCGCCTCGCCAGCATTGCCATTGACGGCATCGTTGCCGAGGGCATCGTCGTCGGTCGGGCCATCGCCCGCCGTCTGCGGATAGATGCGCCGGAAGATGCGGTACTGGACCGGGTCGGTGTCCTGGAATTCGTCGATCATCGCCACCGGCAGCTCCTGACGGATCTGGCGCGCCAGACGCTGGCTGGCCTCGCCATTGAGCGTCGGGTCCAGTGCGTGATCGAGATCATTGAGCAGGTCCGAGAATTCCCACAGCCCGAGGCGGCGCTTCTCGCAGATCAGGGCGCGGGCGACGCTGTCACGCGCATGCACGGCGACCTGATCCAGCAGTACGGCGTCCGGGGCGGGCACCTCGGCCAGCATGTCCAGCGCCGCGAAGAAGGGATGGCGCGGCGTCTGGCAGTTCTTCTTGGTGCCCTTCTCGAGCTTGGCCTGACTCAGCCAGCACAGCTTCTTGCTGTCGAGCATGTCGGCGGCGAAGTCGTGCTCGCCGCTGGCCAGCCAGGCGGCCGTCGCCGCCAGGCGAGGCTCGAGCTCGGCTTTCTTGTAGCTGTTGCCGTTGAGGGCCTTGCTGGCGAAGGCCTCGCCCATCAGCGCGCGGATGGCCGCCTCATCGAAGCTTTCCTCGACGGCGCGACGGGCGGCCTCCTGCTGCTGACGCCACTGTTCGGCATTGCCGAGCAGCTCGCTCAGGTCGTCCGGGGCCTCAAGACATTCGCCGTCGCGGTACAGCGGGCGTGGCGTGCCATCCCGCAGCAGGCCGCGCAGCTCTTCTCCCAGCGCGTCAGGCCCGGCCCAGCGCCCACGGATCAACGCCTGCCACTCGCGGGCCAGCGGATAGAACTCGCAGCGCCAGTAATCCTCGACGCAGCGCGCCAGCAGCGACTGGCCGTCCTGCAACAGCTCGGCGCCGAAGCGTCCGCCGGCATCGAAGGCATGTCGACTGAGCATGCGCTGGCAGAAGCCGTGGATGGTGAAGATGGCGGCGTCATCCATCAGGCGCGCGGCCTGATCGAGGCGCCGTGCCGCCGCGGCCTTGAGGCGCGCTGAGTCCTCGGCAGGTGATGGTGCCAGCAGCGGCGCGAGCAACTCGGCCAGCACCGGATCAGGACTGGCACGCTCCAGCAGTGCCTCTCGTGCCTGCTTGAGGCGTGCCCGAATGCGGTCTCTAAGCTCGGCGGTGGCGGCTTCGGTGAAGGTCACCACCAGAATCTCCGGCGGCGTCAGCGGGCGCGGATAGCAGACGCCCGCGTCCTGGCCGGGCAAGGGCCCGAGCACCAGCCGCACATAGAGCGCGGCGAGGGTGAAGGTCTTGCCGGTGCCGGCACTCGCCTCGATCAGGTGCTGTCCGAGCAGCGGCAGCGTCGGAATATCGAGGGCCTGGCCCTGCTGGCTCTGATCCATCTCGTCACTCATTGCCGCTGCCTTGTCCTGAGCGATGCCACTCCTCACGCCACTCTCCACACCGCGCATGTCTTCCACTCCGGTATCGCTCATGACGTCGCCTTCCCGGTGGCAAGCTCCACCGCGCGTTCGCCGAGAATGCCCTGCCGCACGCCGATCATGCTCTCGATCAGCGGCTGGTAGAGCTGCACACTGTTGAGCACGCCGCCGTCCTGTGCAAAGGCCTCGAACTCCGGCCACAACTCGCCCAGCGCGCCTTCCTGACGCCTGAGCGCCTGGGGGCCCTTGAAGATGTCTTCGCTGAAGCGGGTTTCCATGGCACGAGTCAGGCTGTCGGCAAGCCAGGGCTTGTGAATGGCGGCCAGCGCCGTCTCAAGGTTTGCGCTGCCGTCAGCGGCCTGCGCCTTGAGTGCGCCGAACAGGGCATTGCGATCCTCCTCGCCCACCACCTCCCAGAGGGTGGTCGCCAGTTCCAGCGCGGCCGCCAGCGGCGCCTGCCAGCCCTGGGCATAGGCCTTGACGAGATGGCGCAGCGCGGCCTCGGCCTGCTCGATGCGCAGTGCGGGGAACAGCAGCCAGCGGTCCTCGAACACCGCAAGCCACTGATAGCCTTCACGGCTTGCGCCCTGATCGCCTGCCGCTTCCCCGAGGCCGGGACGCGCGTTGGCCATCAGCCAGTCGAGGTAGCCGGCCAGCAGACGATGCGGCTTGCCGAGCTTCTTGTAGCGCCCTTCCTTGCCGGGCTTGAGGGTGCCGAAGTGGGTCGCCTCCAGCGTGGCCAGCAGGCGGCTCTCGCCCTCGGCGTCATCGCGCAGCTGCTGACGGCTGATCAAGCGCGTGGTGAGGGTCACGTGCAGCATCTCGCCGCCCTCATCCTGCATGATAAGTGGTACCTCGAGGGTGCGCGGCGGTAGCGAGATGGCATCGCTGAGCTGGTCACGCCAACTGGCCAACTGCTGATCGAGACGCTTGAGGCGCGGTTCGATCAAGGCATCGGCAAAGCCCAGCGCCGGCAGCCGCCCGGCCCGGCGCAGACGTTCGGCGGCCAGCGGCAGTGACTGCCCGGCAAGCGCGGCGTCCAGCAGCTCGCGAGTCAGGGTGAAGTTCTCCAGCCCGTCGGGGGCGAAGGGTTCGTTGTCTTCATCCGGCACCTCGGCATCGCGGAAGCGCACGCCGACGCGGTCCAGCCCCAGCTGCCAGGGGCGGCGCAGGAAGCGCGCCAGCGAATCGGCGCCGAGGCGCAGATGGGACTCCGGCGCCTGCTCCACTAGCTGCTTCAAGGCAGTCGCAGCCGCCGCTTTCACCTGACTGGCATTGCTTGGGTTTTCCTGAAGTGTTTCAGTCACTTGAGCCTGCCCCGCCGCGCGATACAGGCTCGACCAGCTGGCGTCATAGCTGAACAGATCGATGACCGCCGCCTGGGAGGCATGGAAATAGCGCCGCGAGAACGGCTGCAGCGGGTGTTCGGTGATCAGGCGCTCTCGCAGCGCCGCCTCGCGCGAACGCTTGGCGGAGTGCGGCTGCTCGGGCTCCCAGCCCAGCTCGATGTAATCGAGCAGTTCACCGACCAGCACCGAGGGCGGCCGCTCGCCGTTGTCGCGCTGGTCACGCCCGACCCACGAGATCGACAGGCGATCCCGTGCCGCCAGCAGCGCCTCCAGGAACAGGTAGCGATCATCGTCGCGGCGTGAACGGTCGCCCGCCTGCGGGCGGCTGGCCATCAGATCGAAATCCTGCGGCATGCGCACCCGCGGGTAGTCGCCATCGTTCATGCCCAGCAGGTGCACTTCGCGGAAGGGAATCGCACGCATCGGCATCAGGGTGGCGAAGTTGACCCGCCCGGCGAGGAAGCGCTGGGCGAGACCGCCGCTGTCCAGCTCGCCGCGCAGCGCCTCGCGCACCACCTTGAGCGACAGGCAGCCCTCGAAACCGGCCTGCTGCCAGCCCTTGTCGAGGCGCGAGAGCGCCGCCTGCAGACGCGCCAGAATGTCGAATTCCTCGGCGCTGTCCGGGCTGAGGCTCTCCTCCCACAGCCGCTGCAGCGTGGTGGCCCAGTCCGCCGGCGTACGCGAGGTATCCAGCCAGCGCCGCCAGCGATCCAGGCTCTCGATCAGCTCGCCGACCTTGCCTGCCAGCTCGGCCTCGAGACCGGCCACTTCATCGAAGGGCACCACACCGTCGAAGCTCAGGCCGTTCATGTCGACAAGGCCGTCCATCAGATCGTCCATCGGAGCGCCATTCCGCTCATCTCCAAGTTCCCCCGGCGCCCCGTCCGCCGGGGAGCCGGCCGCCGGGGAGCCGGTGGCGTAGCCCAGCAGCATGCGCTCGAGGCCGAAGCGCCAGCTGTTCTCATCGAGGGGCATGAAGCCGAGCTGCTCACGGTGCTCGCCGGAAAGTCCCCAGCGCACGCCGCTGTCGGCCAGCCAGCGCCGCAGACGCTCGAGCTCGCCCTCCTCGATGGCGAAACGACGCCGGAAGGCGGCGACATCCAGCGCATCCAGCACCTCGCTGACGCCGAGGCGACGCTCCGGCAGTTCCAGCAGCATCAGCACCAGCCCGAGCAGCGGGTTGGCCTGACTGGCCACGCGGTCGGCGATGGTGAAGGGAATATGGCGCGGATTGCCCGGCGGCAGCTGACCGAACACCGCCTCGATATAGGGGGCATATCGGTCGATGTCGGGCACCATCACCAGGATGTCGCGCGGCCGCAGCGGCTCGCCCTCGCCGCGTTTCTCGGCGTCATGGGCCCGCTCGAAGGCCGCCAGCAGGCGGTCGTGGAGGATCTCGACCTCGCGCAGCGCCGAGTGGGCGCTGACCAGACTGATGGAGTCGTCATCGGCCGCGAGCAACCGCGGACTGCCCTCAGCCAGCGCACGCTCGCCGGGGTGGACCAGTTCGAGTATCTCGTCCTGGATCTGCTGCAGCAGCGGTGCCTGCTCGGGTGGCGTGTCCTCGCTGATGCGCGGCACGAAGACGTCCAGCTCGAGATCGAAGCCGCTGTCACGCCCCGACAGCGCGCTCTCGAATTCATACAGGCTGACGATGAAGTCACGCCCCTGTGCGCCAAGCCCTGCCAGCAGCGGGTTGGCCTTGAGGTGCAACTCCTCCTCCGCCATCCCGATCAGCGCCGGCGCCTCGGGGTGACGGGCACGCTGTTGCGCGAGGCGCTCGCTGTCCATGCGCTGGCTGTCTGCTCGCGAACTGCGCCGCACGGCTTCGCGGTCGGAGACGATATCGCCCCAGTAATGGCGACAGGGATTGGTGATCATCAGGTAGATGTCCATCACCCCGGACAGCGCATGCAGCGCATCCAGCGTCTGGCCCGGCAACGCCGAGATACCGAACACGAACAGGCGTGGCGGCAGCGGGTGACGGCGTGTCGAAGGCAGCGTTTCCAGCGCGCGCGCCGCCGCGACGAAGCGACCATGCAGGGCAGCGCGGTGATGCTGGCGGCTGCTGGATGGCGCATCGGCCAGCACCGCGCGCCACAGTGCCGGCTGCCACTGCTGGCTGTCCGGCAGGTTGTCGGGCAGCAGATTGGCCGGCAGCTCGCTTGCGGCCTGCTGACGCGCGAAGGCATCCCGGAAGTTGTCGTCTTCCAGCCCGCTCTCCCAACTGCGTACCCACTCGGGGCGATAGTTGAGGTACTGATCGAACAGGTCCGCCAGCTGGCAAGCCAGCTGCCACTGCTGACGTTCGGCCTCGGGACCCTCGGGCAGCGCTGGCAATGCGTCCTCACCGACCGCCTCGATCAGCTGGCCACGCTCGTCGCGACACAGGTAATCCCTGAGCGGCGCATAGCATTCGGCCTGGGATTCATCGGCCAGCAGCCCCGGCAGCAGGCGCAGCAGACGCCAGGCAAGCGGGCCCTTGTCGAAGGGCGACAGCTCCGGAATCTCGTCGCCCAGCACGCCGCCCAATACCCCGCGATAGGCGCGCCACACGAAGCTTGAGGGCAGTGGAAAATCCACCGAGGCGGCGATGCCATCAGCCTCGGCCAATGACAATCTCAGCCACTGGGCCATGCCGTTGGACTGGACGAGGAAGGTTTCCGGCACCAGCGGAGGCTGAGGCGCGGCCTTGATCACCTTGAGGGCTAGATCGCGCAGGTCCTCGAGGTGATTGGCGTGAAGAACGGTAAACATGCGGGCATCCTGCTGGGAGTGACAACCCGGCCATCGTGGCCGTGGCAAGCCGCTGCGCGGAAGAGACAATGAATGGCTCTATCCTAGCGTCGCCGTGGCGCCGGCCCAAACGAAAAACGCGCACCACCCAGAGGGTGATGCGCGTTTTCAGGCAGAGGCAGGCCACAAGGGCCTGCCTCTCATACTGCGATGCAAGACACGCTGATCAGACGATGCGCATCAGTTCGCGACCGCGCGGGCTGATCGCCAGCCACAGGCCGAGCACCACTCCCATCAGCGACAGCGCCGCCACGTACCAGGTCGGCGACAGCGGCGAGACGGTCATCATCAGCGAGACCAGAATCGGCGTGAAGCCACCGAAGATGGCGTAGGCGACATTGTAGGAGAACGACAGGCCAGTGAAGCGCACCGCCGGCGGGAAGCCGCGGATCGCGATGCTCGGCACCGCGCCGACGATGCCGACGCTGAAGCCGGTCAGGCAGTAGAGCGGCACCAGCAGGCTGGGGTCTGAGTGCATGGTGGCGAGGAAGACCCAGTAGGTGATGCCCAGCAAGGCGCTCCACAGCACCAGGGTGACGCCGGCGCCGATGCGATCGACCATGTAACCGGAGACGATGCAGCCGACGCACACCGCCACGATCGCCAGACTGTTGGCGGAGAAGGCCGCGGCGCGGCTCAGGCCCTCGAGGCCTGCGATCAGGCTCGGCGTCATCAGGATCACGACCACGATGGCAGCGGTCAGAATCCAGGTGACCGCCATCGCCACGGCAATCGCCGGACGCTGTTCCCGCAGGATCATCTTCAAGGGCAGCTCGGCGGCCAGCGCCTTCTTCTGCTGCATCTCGGCGAATACCGGCGTCTCGTGCAACCAGCGACGCAGATAGACCGAGAACAGCCCGAACACGCCACCGATGATGAACGGAATCCGCCAGGCGAAATCACTGACCTCTTGCGGGGTGTAGACACTGTTGATGGCGCTGGCCATCAGCGAGCCGAGCAGGATGCCACCCACCAGCCCCATCGAGAGCGTGCCACAGGCCAGACCATTGTGACGCGGTGCGACGTGCTCGCTGACGAACACCCAGGCACCCGGCACCTCACCGCCGACTGCCGCGCCCTGGAACAGACGCAGGATGATCAGCAGCAGCGGCGCCCACATGCCGATGACGGCATAGGTCGGCAGCATGCCCATCAGCAGGGTCGGCAGCGACATCATGAAGATGGACAGCGTGAACATCTTCTTGCGGCCGAGCGTATCGCCGAAGTGGGCCATGATGATGCCACCCAGCGGGCGCGCCAGATAACCGGCGGCGAAGATGCCGAAGGTCTGCACCTGACGCAGCCACTCGGGAATGTCGGGCGGGAAGAACAGCTGGCCGACGACGGTGGCGAAGAACACGAAGATGACGAAGTCATAGAACTCGAGGGCGCCGCCTAGAGCGGACAGACCGAGTACCTTGATGTCACCACGCTTGAGCGAATTTTCGTTGGGCAAATCGTGAGCAGCGGAGGCGGAGCCCGCTGCGGGGACGGAATCGTTCATGGATCTCTGTTTAGCGGGGGCTGGTGTCCAGCGATGGTCAAGGGTGATTCACGCGTCGCACATCTTGTCTTGGAGGCTTTCAGTCGGGGAGACATCATCCTGTCGAAAGACATCATCCAACCGAGAGACATCATCGATCACGGAGCGGAAGTCGTGCTGATGATGACTGAAAGCGCCGGGGTTGCCCCGGAGGCGTGGCGATCATGCGGAATCCTGCCAGCGTACGACGCATCACTGTATTGCAAAAAACACAATACAGATCGATGCAATCATGCGTCTCATGTATCGCGTCCAGAGTAGCAAAGGCGACCTTGGCTGGGTAGCGTTCGCTCACTGTTTGGCAGGGGTATTGCGGGAAATCACGCCGACCTTGCCAAGAGTTGGCATGAAAAACCCCGGCGCCTCGAGAAGGCGGACCGGGGTGGTGATCGTCATCCTGTGCAGTTCAAGCAATGAGGGACGTGGCGGGTGTCATGCAGTGAGTCATCTTCTCTCGCCTGCCGGGCGACGCCCGAGGCTCAGGTTCAGGTTCAGGTTCATCGACAAGCGTCAGCTGCAGTAGCCCCAGCCTTCCAGGCGCTGGCGAATGTCCTCGACCCGCTGGCGGTTCTTGCCGAGATCGGAATGCCCTCTGCGCGAGACGCTGCGCACATGACAGACCCCCTCCTCTTCATTGCAGACGATTTCCACATCATCGACGAAGCCCAGCACGGGGGTGTGGAACTCGGCGTGCAGATAGCCGCCATCTTCGCTGACGATTTCAGCATGACCCATCGATTCTATGATGCCGTGCAACTTCTCCATCGCACTGACGCAGCAATCCTGCGGCATCGGGAGTGGCGCGACATAATGCTTGCTGTCAGTGGCCTGGGAACTGACCCCGTTGGGGGTGCTGGGGGCCGGAGCCAGCATGCCATCATGCAGGCCGAGATTGTCGGGACGAGGTGAAGCAAAAAGACCTTGGCGCATTTCGAATCCTTCCTGTCATCTCTGGGCGTCGGTAACAGCATCCTCTGTCACCAGCCTGATTGTTATCCAAGTCAGCTTGAAGACTTTGCGAAGACTGTGCGCAAGAAAGCCCCATGCGGGCTTCTCCGCTGATGTGATTCGCTGAGGCAACTCCCACACGCTGCCATCGCGTGGGCTTGTCGGTGAATGACAAGGGCCTCGACTTTCAGCGTAGCGACTTTTGTCGATTTTGCCCGTGGAAGACCTTGATCCAGATCATCTGCCTGATAATGCGCCGCACCTTGAGCGGCTTGAGTCCGTGCCCTCTTCCGCCCCAGCGAAGCCAGACCGTACACTGGGCAGCATTTCACCCGGCTCGGCTTTGTCCCATACGCAGCCCCAGCCCCAGCCGCCGGCCAGACGACTTCGCAAGGACCCCATCGTGAGCTTCCGCTTTCTGCACACTTCCGACTGGCATCTCGGCCAGAGCTTTCACGGCCAGAGCCGACACGTCGAGCATGCTGCCTTTCTCGACTGGCTGCTCGGGCAGCTCAAGACTCTGGCGCCGGATGCGCTGCTGATCGCCGGAGACCTGTTCGATGTGGTCAACCCGAGCCTGGCCGCCCAGGAGCTGCTCTACGACTTCATCGTGCGCGCCCACGAGCAGGACGCGGCGCTGGAGATCGTGATGATCGCCGGCAATCACGATTCCGGCTCGCGCATCGAGCTGCCGGCCGCGTTGCTGGCACGTCTCAAGACCCATGCGCTGGGACGCGTGCGCTGGGTGGATGACTCCGCCGACGGCGGCGATGCCCACAGTCTCGACTGCCAGCATCTGCTGGTGCCCCTGCATGATCGTGATGGCAAGCGCCGCGCCCTGTGCCTGGCGGTGCCCTTCCTGCGCCCGGCCGAGGTCACCGGCCTGAGCAGCGGCGAGCAAGCCGAGCAGGAAGGAGAAGCAGCAGGCAAGGCCGAACGCACCCGCAGCGAGGCCTACCGCGACGGCGTGGCCCGCGTGCACCAGCAGCTGGTCAGTGCTGCGCGTGCCGCCCGCCAGCCCGGCGAGGCGCTGATCGCCATGGGTCATGCCCACATGCGTGACGGCGAGGTGTCCGAGAACAGCGAGCGCCCGATCCTGATGGGCGGCGAAGAGGCGCTCTCGACCAGCCTGTTCCCCGACGACATCGCCTATGTGGCACTGGGCCACCTGCATCGCCCGCAACGCGTGGGCGGCGAGGAGCGCATCCGCTACTGCGGCACGCCGCTGGCGATGGACTTCTCCGAGGTCGACTACGGTCACCGCATCCTCGATGTCACGCTCAGCAATGAAAGCCTGGAGAAGGTCGAGGAGCATCGCGTGCCCTGTCATGTCGCGCTCACGCGCGTCGGGCCTGCGCCACTGGCCGAGATCACCTCTCGGCTCACGGCGCTGGTCGCCGAGGCGCAGGCGGACCTCGAGCCGACACGCTGGCCGTGGCTGGAAGTGACCGTGCAGCTGGAAGCCCCGCTGATCGACCTGCGCGCCCGTATCGAGGCACTGCTGGAAGGCGCGCCGCTGCGACTGATCAAGCTGGTCACCCGCTACCCGGCCCCCAGTGCCGAGCATCGCGCGCCGAAGGGCGTGAAGCTCGATGAACTGGGGCCGATGGGGCTGTTCGAGCGTCACTATCGCGCCACCTATGACAGTGAGCCGGACCCGACGCTGATCGAGGATTTCGCCCAGCTGCTCGAGGAGGTCGAGGCCGCACGCGAGACGCGCCTCGAAGGCGAGCCGGCCACCCGGTCCGCTCGCAAGCCAGACAAGACTGGCAAAGCAGACAAGGCCAAGGGAGGTCAGGCATGAAGATTCTCGCCCTGCGCCTCGACAACCTGGCGTCGCTTGCCGGCGCGCATGAAGTCGACTTCGAGAAGGCGCCGCTGTCCGATGCCGGCCTGTTCGCCATCACCGGGCCCACCGGGGCCGGCAAGAGCACGCTGCTCGATGCCCTGTGTCTGGCGCTCTATGGCACCACGCCGCGCCTGCGCCAGACGCCGAGTGGCGGCCAGCTGGAGGATGTCGGCGAGCATCAGCTGACGCTCAAGGACCCGCGCAGCCTGCTCCGGCGTGGCTGCGGCGAAGGCAAGGCCGAGGTGGACTTCATCGGTCGCGATGGCCTGCGCTATCGCGCCAGCTGGACGGTCAGCCGCGCGCGCGGCAAGCCCGGCGGGCGCCTGCAGAATGCCAAGCAACATCTCCAGCTGCTGCCCACCGGCGATGACACCCAGCCGGCTCAGACCCTCAACACCACCAGCAATGACGCCAAGGCGTTGATCATCGACAGGCTGGGGCTCAATTTCGAGCAGTTCACCCGCGCCGTACTGCTGGCGCAGAGCGAGTTCAGCGCCTTCCTGCGTGCCAATGACAATGAACGCTCGGAGTTGCTGGAGAAGCTGACCGATACCGGCCATTACTCCGAGATCTCGATGGCCGCCCATGAGCGCGAGCGCGCCGCCCGCGAGGCCGTCAATGAACTGGAGCGCAAGCTGGAGGGCCAGCTGCCGGCCAGCCCGCAGGAGCGCCAGACGCTCGAGGAGGAGGTGCGTCTGCGCCAGACGGCCATGACCCGGCTCAGCGAACAGCATGATGCGCTGACGGCCTATCACCAGTGGACCACCACGGCGGGCGAGCTCGAACAGGCGCTGCGTCAGGCGCAACAGGAGCAGACCGAGGCCCACGCCGCCAGCGATGGGCTTTCCCGTCAGCGCGAGCAACTCAGTGCTCTGGAAGCCCTCGCGCCGATTCGCCCTGCCCTGCTGCGCCTCACGGCGATCGCGCCGCAGCATGCGCAGCTGGTCACGCAACTGGCCCAGCTGGAGCAGCAGCTCGGCGCCCTGTCGCCCAGGGTTGAGCAGGCCAGAGCCGCCAGGCACACCGCCGATGAACGCATGCAGCGCTGCGATACCTGGCGTGGCGAGCAACTGCCGAAGCTTGAAGAGGCACGTCAGGTGGCCTCGCGTCTGGCGCAGCAACGCGAAGCACACGCCAGCCAGCAGAGTGAACAGCAACGCCTGGGCGATACGCTCGGCCAACATCAGCAGGAGCTGGAGACACAGGATCGCCAGCGTCAGCAGCTGGAGCAGCAACTCCAGCTGCTGCAGGCGACGCTGGTCGACGAGTCAGGCCAGCCGCTGCGCGATGCCGAAGATTATCGTGACCAGCTGCAACGTCAGCGCGATGCACTACTGGAGCTCAAGCCCGTACTCAGCGAGCAGATCAGTGGCCTGGCCCGCCGTGATGAGGTGCAGCAGCGTCTTGTCGAGCTGGAGCAGCAGCTGCCCCGACAGCAACAGGCGTTGCGGGATGTGGCTGGCCGGCAGGCGCAGGCATTGCAGGCCCGTGATCAGGCGCGCCACGAGGAAGACGCCGAGCGCCGCCAGCAGGAGCAGGAGCGTCTGGCGCGCAGCGACAACGTGATGGCGCTGCGCCGCGGGCTGGTCCAGGGCGAGGAGTGCCCGGTGTGCGGCAGCCACGAGCACCCCGCCGCCGGCCAGGCCGCACCGGCCGAGGCGCTGATCGCTCAGCTGGAACAGCAGGCCCGCGAGCGTCTTGACCAGCGCCGCCAGGCCACGGCCACCGCGCAGCAAGCCATGGAGACGGCCAGTCACGAGCATGCGCGCCTCGAGGAGCAGCTCGGCTATCTGCAGCAGGAACAGACCCAGCTGCATACGGAGCTGCAACGCCTGCAGCAGCAGGCGCAGAGCTGCCAGACGAACCTGACCGAGCTTCTGGCCCGGCACTCGCTGTCAGAGCAACCCCAACTTGCCCCCTTGCCGCAGCTGCCGGCTGCCCACGCACTGCAACTGATCGAGCAGCGCCTTGGGGAACTGGACGCCCGCCAGAACACGCTGGTGACGACACTGCGCCAGCTGACGCCGCTGCGTGAGCAACGCCAGGCACTGGCAACACGTCACGCCACGCTGACGTCGCAATGCCAGCATGGCGAGGCGCAGCTTCAACAGTGCGAGACGCAGATCACTGCGCTGGCGAGTGAGATCGAGCAGCTCAGTGACACGCTTGCCCAGCAGCTGAGCGCAGACCCCAAGCGACAGCATGCCAGCGTGAGCGACTGGTCCGACTGGATCGAGTCGCTGACCACCCGGATGCGCAACGAGCAAGAGGATGCACGGCAGGCACTGCAGGAATTGAGCGACCAGCAACAGCAGCTGACGCAGCAGCAGGCCAACCTGCAGCAACGCCAGACGGAGCTGCGCGAGGAGCAAGACTCGCTCGACCGCGAACGCGCGCATTGGCAGGCAGCGAATCCCGGCCTGGATGACGCGCGCATCGCGGAGTTGCTGGCCGTCGAGGATCACGAGTTGCAGGCACTGCGCCAGCAACTGCGCAGTGCCCACGAGCGAGTCGCACGCGCGGATGCCCTGTGTGAGGAGCGCAATGCGCGTCAGCTCAAACACTGGCAGGCCGCTCGAACCTCCAGCTGGCAGACGGTACTCGAGCAGCTGGCAGGACTCGAACAGCTGGCAGCGCCCGCCGAGGAGACGCCGGGAGCAGGTACCGCTGGAGAAGGTGTGGCGGGAGAAGGCAAGGCGGGGACTGGAGAGACGGGCGTCATCCGCGCCCAGGCCCAGCAGGCACTGGCGCTGCATGCTCGCTTGCAGACTCATCTGCAACCCCCGCAAGAAGAAGCCGCTGGTGCGCCGGAGGATGCGCAGCCACAGCCCGAGGAAGATATCCACGCGCTTGGCGAGGCGTTGGCCACTCTGATCGCGGCGCTCAAGACACCCCTCACTGCCGTGCGCGAGGCCCATCAATCGGCGCAGGCGGCGATACTCAATGATGATCGGCGCCGCAGCGGCAGCGCCGAACTTGGCGAGCAGCTGGCCCGCGCCCGCGCAGTCCATGAACGCTGGGGCGCGCTGTCGGAGCTGATCGGCAGTGCCAGCGGTGCCAAGTTCCGCACCATCGCCCAGGCCTTCAATCTCGAGCGCCTGATCGAGCATGCCAATCTGCATCTGGCCAATCTGGTTCGTCGCTATCGTCTGGCGCGCGGCGCCAGCCCGCTGGGGCTGGTGGTGGTGGATACCGAGATGGGTGACGAGCTGCGCAGCGTGCACTCGCTGTCCGGCGGCGAGACCTTCCTGGTCTCACTGGCGCTGGCGCTGGGCCTGGCGGGCATGGCCTCCGGTGAGCTGCGCATCGAATCGCTGTTCATCGATGAAGGCTTCGGTAGCCTCGACCCGGATTCGCTGGCCCTGGCGATGGAGGCGTTGGATGGCCTGCAGGCCAGCGGCCGTCGCGTCGGGGTCATCTCGCATGTGGCCGAGATGCATGAACGCATTCCGGTGCGTATCGCGGTGCGCCCCTCGGGCAACGGCCAGAGCCGACTGGAGATCGAAGGCTAGCGGCGGTCAGGCATCACGAAGCCGCTTGAGGCGGCGGCTGGCGAGCTGGTCCGCCAGTCGGGTCGGCTCGGGCAGCTTGGTCTTGCCCAGACAATGCAGGGTCATCGCCAGCGCCGTGTCCAGGTTCATGCGCTGGCCCGGCGAGACGAACACCGGCTTGACCTTCGCGCGTGAGCGCAGCACGGCGCCCAGCTGGCTGCGCTGTTCGCGTTTGGGCAGCTCGCTATTCTCGATGACGCCGAGCTCGCCATCCGCCTCACGCACGCGATCCGTCAGCGCGACCCAGTCGCCGCGCGCATCGCCCGGTTCACCATGCTTGCCGCACAGACGCTTCTTGGCCACGCCGAAGGATGGCAGGTCACACCACAGGCCGAGATGCGCCGCCACGCCCAGGCGGCGCGGGTGCGCGATGCCGTGGCCGTCCACCATCAGACATTCAGGCGCACGCTCCAACGATTCGAGGGCAGCGATGGCGGCAGGCAGCTCCCGAAACGACAGCAAGCCCGGAATATACGGCATGCGTGTCGGCTGGCGAATCAGCTGCTGCTCGAGGGGCTCCAGCGTCGCCAGATCCAGCGTCACCACCGCCGCGCGTGTCACCTCGCCCCCATCCTCGAAGCCGATATCGACCCCCGTGATGGTCGCTGGCCACTCGCCGGGGCTTGCTCCCCAGGGCGGCGTCAGCGTCAGTCGTGTGGCCATTTCGCGTTGCTTGGCAACGGCGGCGGCAGGGTCGAGATTCCAATCGTGCAGTGCTGTCATCCACTCACTCATGCATTCCCTCACGGTGGTTGCGGGTCTCTCCCCCTCAGATGCTATCGATCGCCCTCACCTTCAAGCTGCTTGCCCAGTGAACGCAGCACCTCCGCCGCCTGATTGCGGAAGGTGTCCAGCCCGTTGCCGACCTCCCCCATGCTGCGTTCCAGCTGACGCGACAGGCGATTGGAAAGCGGCTGGTCCGCGCGGGCCGTCAGCTGCTCCGGCGTCATGTCGAGCACCAGTCGGTAACGGATGTCGCCGGGGGCCGCGGCCGCCAGCGGGTCACTGACCGCCTCACGAGTGAAGCGCGCGAAGTCGATGCTGGCCGCCTTGTCACCGCCGTCAGGGCGAATCAGCAGGCGATGGATCTGACCACGGGTGTCGCTGAGCACATCCTCGACCTTGCCCAGCGCCTCGCCCTGCGGTGAGACCACCGGCGCCAGACGCAGGGCCTCCAGCGAGACCAGCGGCACGCGAATCTCCGGCGTGGCGCTGCTGGCCGGCATGTCGGACTCGGCGTGGGCCGCACTGAGCGACAGCCAGGATGTCGCCAGCAGAGCGCACAGCATCAGCTGGCGGGCAGGCGTGGCCTGCAGGCCACGGCGCAAGGCATCGAGTGAAGAGATCATGTGGGCATCCTCGGGAAATGATGAGCGGTGGAGCTATGATGAGCGGTGGACCTACGCCAGCACAGGATACCAGCCCCTGTAGCGCCTTTCGTCCAGACACAAAAAAACCGGCACCTCGTGAGAGGTACCGGTCTTTTCAGAAGCCGTGGCCAGCACTGCGATCAGTGCCGGCCCGACTCAGGCCTGATCAGGCGCGACGACGGTCGTCGTTGCCACCTTCACGGCGCTGCGGACGAGCGCCCGCACCGTCTTCTGCCAGTTCCAGCGGACGGCCAGCGACGCGAGCACGCGCCATCTTGGACACGATGCTGGTCGGCAGACCGCTCGGCAGTTCCACGACACTGTGCGTGTTGCGGATGTCGATGCGACCGATGCGTGAACCTTCGATGCCGCCTTCGTTCGCGAGAGCGCCAACCAGCTGGCCCGGCTTGACGCCGTCACGGTGGCCGACGGCCACACGATAGAGCTTCATGCCTTCACGTGCGACCGGCGCGGAGTTGCGACGCTCACCGCGTTCCGGACGCTCGGTGCGCTCACCGCGCTCGGAACGCTCGTTGCGACGCGCACCCGGCTTCGGCAGAGACTGGATCGGCGTCTCTTCGGCGCGAGCCATCTTGACGAAGACAGCGGCCAGTTCGACCGGATCGTGACCTTCTTCGACCAGGCTCTGGACCAGAGCGCGGTGACCGTTGGAGCTGCTGCCCAGGGCTTCGACGACGCGAGCACGGAAGGCGGCGTCACGGTGGCCACGGATCTCTTCTTCGCTCGGCAGCTGGCGTTCGGTGATGCGCTGGCCCAGGGCCTGCTCCATCCAGCGAACCTTGCGCATTTCGCGACCGCTGACGAAGGTGATGGCGCGACCTTCACGACCGGCACGGCCAGTACGGCCAGTACGGTGGACGAAGGATTCGCTGTCACCCGGCAGGTCGTAGTTGAAGACGTGGGTGATACGCGCCACGTCCAGACCACGAGCGGCGACGTCGGTCGCGACCAGCACGTCGACCTTGCCACGCTTCAGGCGAGTCACGGTGCGCTCGCGCAGGGACTGGTCCAGATCACCGGACAGTGCTGCCGCGGAGATACCGCGAGCGATCAGCTGTTCGACGACAGTGGTACAGGCGGC
Organism: Cobetia sp. 2AS; assembly: GCF_029846355.1. Classification (NCBI taxonomy): domain Bacteria; kingdom Pseudomonadati; phylum Pseudomonadota; class Gammaproteobacteria; order Oceanospirillales; family Halomonadaceae; genus Cobetia; species Cobetia sp. 2AS. The sequence goes on along the minus strand of NZ_JARWKQ010000003.1, from coordinate 340,058 downwards.
ACGAGTGCGCACGAAGACGATGGCCGCATCGACGGTCTCGACTTCCAGCAGACGGGACAGCGCTTCCAGCTTGGCACCGCCTTCGACACGCACCATCATCTGTTCGATGGTGGAAGCGGTGCGCGATTCGGACTTGATGGCAACCTTGACCGGATCAACCAGGTAACGGTTGACGATACGCTCGATCTCGGTCGGCAGCGTCGCGGAGAAGAAGACGCGCTGCGCTTCCTTCGGGGTATCGGCGACGACGCGCTTGACGTCATCGATGAAGCCCATGCGCAGCATCTCATCGGCTTCATCCAGCACGAGGGCTTTCAGGCCGTTCAGGTTCAGGCTCTTGCGGTCCAGGTGGTCGATGACACGACCCGGGGTGCCGACGACGATCTGCGCGCCGCTCTTGAGGCTACGCATCTGCTCGCGGTAGTCCTGACCACCGCAGAGAGTGGCCACTTCCAGGCCACGCATGAACTGACCGTAACGTGTGAAGTTGACGGCGACCTGTTGGGCCAGCTCACGGGTCGGGGCCAGCACGAGAACCTGCGGTTCACGGCGGTCGAGGTCCAGACGGGTCAACAGCGGGAGTGCAAAGGCAGCGGTCTTGCCGGTACCCGTCTGTGCCTGGCCGATCATGTCACGGCCTTCGAGCAGACTCGGGATGGTCTGAGCCTGGATCGGGGACGGAGTTTCGTAGCCCAGCTTCTCGAGAGAGGTCAGGACGGCAGGCAGCAGGGCAAGATCGCTGAAGCGATCGACGACGGAAGTCGTGGTCATGTATATCTCACACCTAAATGGCTACAAGTAAGGCTTGCAGCTGAAGAATGGGTCGGGTTGAACCGACACGAAGCGTAAGGGCTCCGTCTGGCGATGCAGTCAGGCACGAGGCGCTGGCATCATCAGAAAAAACGTACGAGTGCTGGACGTCTTGGCATGGACGGGCCCGGGTTGCTCTGAAGGTGGACGCAATTCCACTTTCAGGCACAACGCTGCGGCGACCGTACAGCAACCAGAGGCTCTTCTACTCAGAGTCTCGGGGCGCTCCATCATGCACACTGTGGACAGGGACGGGTCTTGCATCGCGGCGGCCGGACATCGATCGAATCGAGGGGTCACGGATGGCTGGGGCAAGCTACGCCACGCGGTCCGGGAGGCGCGAAATACCGGCTGATGGCCACAAGATAACGGCGATCACGTCGGGCTCGGCTACTCAGGATGGTGGGTCACTACATGCGAGGAGCTGGCATTCTAGCAGCCTCTCACGCATTCTGCATCCTTTCTTTTGACCTTGGTCGCAGGCCGGCCGCCTTCGGGCAGGCATGCGCCCCGCCATCACGACTCGCTGAACAGCCACCTGACAGGAGCCTGCATGACTGACGCGCAAGACCATGACGCCCCCTCCCCACAACATCCCGCCGAGCATGTCACCACGCTGTGGGTCGACGCCGATGCCTGTCCGCGCGCCGCGCGTGACATCCTGGTGCGCGCGGCGGAACGCACCGCGACCCCTACCTGGTTCGTCGCCAATCATCAGGTGCCGCTGCCGCGCTCGATGCACGTCAAGGCGCTGTCGGTCCCACAAGGGGCCGATGCTGCCGATCAGTTGATCGTCGAGCGCGCCCACCCCGGTGACATGGTGATCACCTCCGACCTGCCGCTGGCGCTGGAGGCGATCGAGAAAGGCGCTCTGGTGATGACGACCCGCGGCGAAGCGCTGGATAGCAACAACATTCGCGCCAAGGTGCAGATGCGCGACTTCATGGAGAGCATGCGCTCCAGCGGCGAGCACACCGGCGGCCCGTCCGCCTATGGCCAGCGCGAGCAACGCGACTTCGGCAATGCACTGGACCGCTGGCTGGCGAAGATCAGACGCCCGACACCGCGCGCCTGACCCAACCGCCGCTGCTCGCCATCAACTCGGGCGCGATCAACTCACACTTCAAGACCTCAGGCGTGACGACGAATGCCCTGGCCCGGCAGACGCTCGCGGTCATGGGGAGCGTCGAGCGCCAGGCTCGGGCCGACCGGCACGATAGCGGTGGGATTGATGGTCTGCTGACTGGCGTAATAGTGAGTCTTGATATGCGCAAGATCGCAGGTCTCGGCGATGCCCGGCCACTGATACAGCTCGCGCAGATAGTGCGAGAGGTTGGGATAGTCGGCGATACGGCGCTGATTGCACTTGAAGTGCCCGAAGTAGACGGCATCGAAGCGGATCAGGGTGGTGAACAGGCGGATGTCGGCTTCGGTCAGCCACTCACCGGTGAGATAACGCGAGTCGGCCAGCCGGCGCTCCAGTGAATCCAGGCACTCGAACAGCGCCGTGAAGTGACGCTCGTAGACCTCCTGCCGCGTGGCGAAGCCGGTCTTGTAGACGCCATTGTTGACCTTGTCATAGACCTCGGCATTGATCGCATCGATCTCGCCGCGCAGGTCTTCGGGATAGAAATCCAGATCATTGCCGGTCAGCGAATCGAAGGCGTCATTGAAGATGCGTACCAGTTCCGCGGACTCGTTGTTGACGATGCGACCGGTCTGCTTGTCCCAGAGCGCCGGCACGGTGACACGGCCGGTGTAGTGCGGGTCGGTCAGGGTGTAGAGCTGGTGGTGATAGCGCACGCCATTGATCGGGTCACCGCTGGAGCCTTCTTCCTCGAGATAGCTCCAGCCATGTTCGAGCATCAATGGGCTGGTGTAGGACATGCCGACCAGCGGCTTGAGCCCCTTGAGAGAGCGCATGATCAGCGCGCGGTGCGCCCACGGGCAGGCCAACGAGACGTAGAGGTGGAAGCGGTCTGCGCTGGCGGGCACGGCCGCTTGTCCCTGCGGCCCTTCGAGCGGGGCATCGGGCGCCACGACCCAATCCCTGAGCCGCGCGCTCTCGCGCTTGAATTCACCGCCGGTGCTGTCGGTGTCATACCAGCGATCCTGCCACTTGCCGTCGACCAGTAAGCCCATCTTGCACGCTCCTTATATGGCTGAGGGGATGCCCCCAGCCTAAGAGCCAAGCGCGACAGCGCAAGCGAATTCACTGCGTGGCAACGATCGAGTTTCTCGAACGATCACGTCGCGCGCTCTTCTCAAGCCCTCACGCTTTTCAGACCCTATACGCTTTCAGGAGCGCCGCTCGCTTGCGTCCTGCTCGACGGCAGCGTGCAGCTGCGCCTTCATCGCGCGGACGGCGGGGCCCGCGCGATCATCGTCCGGCAGATAGAGCATCAGCGATACTTCGCGTTCGCCGCTATTGGCCAGCGGCAGTGGCAGCAGCCGCCCCCGGGCCAGAGCCTCGCTCATGCGGGTGCGGGGCAACCAGGCGAAGCCCAGTCCGCGTTCTGCAAGATCGACTGACGTGGCCAGGTGGCTCACCGTCCAGCGCGCCTCGGCCTTGAGCCAGCCGGCATCCATGCCGCTGGAACGACTGCTGTCGCGTACCACCAGCTGGCGATGCTGCACGAGATCACGCAGATCCAGCGGCCGTCCGAGAGCATGCAGCGGGTGCCCCGGCGCCGCCACGGCGATGAAGGTTTCACGCAGCAACGGGGTGCCGAGATGGCCATCCAGCATCAGGCCGCTGATCAACAGGTCCGCTTCCTTCTCCTCGAACAGCTCGCGCCCGCCGGTCAGCGTCGTTTCGTGCAGCTGGACACGCACCTGAGGGTAGGCCGTCGAGAAGGCTTCCAGCGCCCGTGCCAGCACATCCGACGGAAACAGCTGATCCACCGCGATGGCGATCTCGCTCTCCATGCCCGCCGACAACGCATCGGCCACATCCTCGAGTGCCCGCGCATTCTCGATCAGCTGACGCGCCCGGCGCAGCAGCAATTCACCCGCCTCGGTCAGCCGGACATTGCGCCCGACCGGCTCCAGCACCTGCACGCCCAGCAAGGCCTCCAGGCGATGCACGGCGTGATTCAGAGTCGAGGGGCTCTTGTGGATCGCGGCCGCCGCGCGCGCGAAGCTGCCGTGGTCCACCACGGCGGCCAGCATCTGCCACTGAGCCAGTGTCACGCGTGACGACATCAGGATTCCTCTTGCAGAACGTACGGGAATGCACGGGGCAATCCTGACATGCCAGACGCAAAAAACCAGACACCTGATACTGCAACCCGACGGGAGCAAAAGAGCATTCTGTGCTGTCAGACTCCCGACATCTGGTCGCAATCCTCGGACATCAGGACGGCATCCTCTGAAATGCAGGAGGCCAAATACGCTATTTTGCGTAACTTTACAAAATTTAACACCAAGCAGGATTTACTGCCTGAACAGCGTTTCCTAAGCAAAAATGGCGCTATTTTCGCCAGACCTCATGTTGCCGGTACCGCCAATTGCGCCGTCAATGATCTAAACAGGGTTGAATTACTCATACTGGACATGCGTCCAGCCTATCGAACGATGGGAACCTTGGTTAAGGTTCGAATGCCTCATTGTTGCCATCTTTTCATTTCACATAACTTTATCGGTCACATATGCTGCGAATCCTTCATTCGCTCCCTCGCGCGCACAAGTATCTTCTTTTACCTGTTGCCACCATGGTTACCGTGCTGGGTGCTCACAAGCTTCTCGAAACATTCGATGCTCCTGATGTCTCTACGGCCTCACAGTCCATCGCCATCGACCTGGCCAGTGCAAATTCCAGCACCCCGGCCAAGCTGCCGCTGGCGATTGCTGCCGCCGATGACACTCAGTCTCCTCTGAGCCCGGCGCAGCTCGCCAATCAGACAGCGGCCAGCTCGGCCTCCGGTGACATTCCGCTGGCAACACTGACGCCCAGCGAGATCGTCGCCATCGATTTCGACATGCCGACGCTGCTGACGGATGCCAACTATCATCCCGACAGCCAGACGGCAGGCCCCATCGTGGCACTGGCGCCGGCGGCAGTGAAGACCGCAGAAGCCGTCATCGGCACCGCGACCGACGAACAGGCCGGCGGCACCTCCTATGACGACCTCTCCGTCGACCCGGTCGAGCTCGGCGAAAGCCCGACGCTGCAGACCGAGCTGGCGGCCGAGGAAGTCTATGTGCCCGAGTGGCAGACCTATACCGTGCAGGCCGGCGATACCTTCGCCGTGATGGCGGAGCGCTCGCTGGGCCTTGGCTACAGCGAAACCACGCGCATCCTCAAGGCGCTGCCTGACAAGCGTGTGCTGACGCATTGGCGCATCGGCGACAGCTTCGATTACAAGCTGGATGAAGACGGCAACCTGCTGGCGTTGCGCATCATGAAGGACGCGCGTCGCGGCTTCATGGTCAAGCGTGAGTCCGGCGGTGAAAGTTTCAATGTCGCCAAGATCGAGAAGGCAACCCAGGCCACTCAGCGCATGTTCGCCGGTACGGTCAGTGGCAGCTTCTCCCTGTCGGCGGAAGCCACTGGCCTGGGCGTCGCGGAAGTCAGCCAGCTGACCCAGGTGCTGGGCAAGAAGATCGATTTCCGTCGCGATACGCGCAAGGGTGACAGGTTCCAGGTGCTGGTCGAGTCCGACATGATCGACGGCACCAGCATGGATTCCCGCATCCTCGCCGCACGCTATGAAGGGTCTCGCAAGTCACTGACCGTGGTGCGCAACAGCAGCGATGGCCGCTACTACACCCCTGATGGCAAGGGCCTCGACCCGGCCTTCAATCGCTATCCGCTGGCGCACAAGGCGCGCATCAGCTCGCCGTTCAACCTCAGCCGTCGCCATCCGGTGACCGGACGCATCAGCCCGCACAAGGGCACTGACTTCGCGGTGCGTATCGGCACGCCGGTGCTTTCCACCGCGGATGGCGTCGTCGAGCTGGTCGGCAATCACCCGCTGGCCGGTCGCTATCTGGTGCTGCGCATGGACAACGGCTACAAGACCCGTTATCTGCACCTGTCACGCCCGCTGGTCAAGAAAGGTGAGCGCGTGACCATGGGTGAGAAGATCGCCCTGTCAGGCAACACCGGCCGCTCCACCGGCCCGCACCTGCACTACGAGGTGATGGTCAACAACCGCCAGGTCGATGCCATGCGTGTTCAGCTGCCGAACAACAAGTCTTTGTCCGGCAAGGCGCTCGCCAACTTCAAGCGTCAGTCAGAGAACATGCTGGCCAAGCTGGAAGCCGCCGACAACACTGGCGCCATCGCCAAGGCCTCTACCCCGAGCCAGGGTGACGAGAGCTAGAGGCGAACCCAGGCGCGGGCCCGCAAGCACAGGGCCTGCGCCTGACATGAAATGCGCCTGGCATGAAATGTGCCCGATAAAAGAAAAGGCCCCTCACCTCACGGTGGGGGCCTTTTCTTTTATCGGTGTCTCATGCCAGAGATCAGGTCACTTCTTCATACCCTTGTTGGACGCCTGCTCCAGCAGCTCTTCCGCTTCGCTGCTCGCGCCCTCCTCTCGCATCTTGGCCACATCGGCATACAGGCAGACGTAGGTGCCGCAGGATGCACAGAACACCTTGTCGTCGGGATTGTGGACCTGCGAGACGCGGACTCGCTGGCTGCCACAGTCCGGGCACGGCTTGGGGATACGCAGTTCCTCGGAAAGATCTGACATGAAGCATTCTCCTGTTCGGTGTCTGGGCAGCTCGCCTTGAGACTGGTCGATTGACGTCTCCCCAAGACATGGGGCCACTCACACGGCATGCAACCCCGCTGGCGGGGAGTCGCTCGTCATTCGGCTCGAGCTACCTTACCGAGATACCTCACCGAGCTACCTCGCCCTGGCACTGCCAGGCACTGCGCTCAGACGCAAAGCCCCGGCACGGTGGCCGGGGCTTGAGAGGCAGGCGCGAACAGACGGATGTCAGGCGGCGCTGATGCTGCCGGCAAGCGACTCATGGCTGGTGCCGTGGCTTGCGGTGTTGGACATGCGCGCGACGGGGCGCTCCGGTACACGGTGCTGGCCGTGTGACCTGGCGCCATCACGCGTCAGGCGGAACTCTTCCTGCAGCGCCATCTCTCGTGCCGCCAGGCGAAAATCGCCCATCGAACACAACGCATGGCCGTTGGGGCACTTGAGGATGTGATCATCCGGCAGATCACGGGCAGGCCAATCCAGCGCTTCGTTGCATTCGGGACACTGAGGGCCATTACGGGTCGGGACTGATGGGGTAAACATGCGCGAACTCCTTTTCGACGCAAAAGATGACGATGTCATGACCAGATTCTCAGTACAGAAAACATCAAGACGTGGCTCGGTTTGCGTGCGCATGATGGAGACAGATAGCGACAGACTCCATTGCACTTTCGGTTAGATGCCACAATTTTATCGCTGGTCAGTCTCTGCGCTCACGGCTGCGGAAGGTATCGCGCAGAGCGCGGAACACACTTCATGGCAGCGCGACGGGCAAGAGTCTGACAGCACTATCTTACAGTCTGATAACACCTCGCGAATGACGCAGATCAAACGCATACCAGATCAGGGGGGTGTCCGCCGCACCGTTCTTCAGACGGGCGTCAGACGGGCATTCATGGGCTTGAAGCCAAAAAAATCCCGACCAAAGGCCGGGAAAACACTCTCAGGCAGAACAGGACCTATCGCGGAAGCAACGCGGCTCGCCGCAGGTCGACCAGGACGCTGAACAGTCGTCAGCGGTATCACGGAAATCTCGACTCCACCTGCAGTGCCATAAATTCAGTTTCGTTGCCTTGGGCAACAAGCCCGCGACCAGGGCGAAACAGCGAATCCGACTGGCACTGAGGTAAAAATTCTTGTGCGCCCTCACACGCACTGGCGAACACTGGGCCTTACCGGCGCTTGCTTCAGGCCGAGGCGTCCAGCTGCTGGACCACCTTCTGCGCCATCAGGGCCGGGTCAATCGCAGCTCGCTTGCGGGCACTGACTTCAAGGCGATCACGCAACATGAACCAGACACCCAGAAACTCATCACATTCTGCACAACTGACGATGTCATCATCTGCCGGGGAATCTTCGAGGTGAACCCGGTTGCTGCCACAGCGTGAACACTCCATGGGAACCTTGCGTACTGTGTTCATCTCAATGCCCTCCACTGGATCCATGATGAAAACCTTGTGCTCGAAACCGGTGGAGCGGGCGGCATGACGATGTGAAAACTTGCGGCAACCTGACAAGGGATTGAAAAAGCGGCTCTGCAGCTCCATCAATGCTGTATCAGGTGATCTCCTGCCTGCCCCGCCGTGCTTCGACAGTTGCAAAGTTAGACACTTCCAAAACCGTGTACAAGTTTTAACGCGTATCAGAACGTATCTGTATAGCTAATGTAGACGCATTGGCAGGCGTTTTCGTGTGCGCTGATCAAGCGTTTACCTCTCCCCATGCGCCCGCTGTGGCACGAGAGCGCCCCGCCAGAGCCGTGTAACACTTCGCTACAAAAAAGCCTCTTTTGACGTGCAAAAACATCTTGCCCCTCTCGTCAGACAGCCAATCAGCGAGCAGAAAAAGACTTGAACGCGCACTGATTGCGGCATATCCACGTGCCTTGTCTCGACTTCTTGCCTTGAACGGCGCGGGCCTTGGCATCCAAGCGATCCTTCAGCACCTCACCTCCCTGCTCGGCCCCTCTACTCGAACCCTTCGTCAGGGCCCTGCTGACAGAGCGCTTGCGGGCGGCCTGTTCGCGACAGGTACGGAGCACCAGAAAGCTCACTCTCTTGGCACGACGACATTGCTCCACTACACCTTGCATGTGACAGACAGAGGAATTCTCGTACAAGTTTTTCTTTCACCCCCTTGAAACTTGTCGGTCTCGTCAGGATCTCAGTGGGTAGGGTCATGGTTCTGGCGAATCATTTGCGCCACGAGCGAGAAGGAAGCGCTTGAGGGACCGGACCAGAAGTACCGATTCAACACGCAAGGAGTACGGCATGAGCAATATGAACCGCAAACAGATTCTGGGTGCGATCACCGCGACCACGCTGCTGTCCACTACCAGCATGGCCATGGCCAGTCCGCAGGGGCTCTACTCCGCAGATGAGCTGATGGATGCCGATGTCTACCTGCAGAACGATGACAACAACGTGATCGGTGAAGTCGAGGACATCCTGCTCGACGACAATATGCAGGTCGCCGCTCTGGTCGTCGAAAGCGATGACTCCATGGGGCTGGACGAGAACCAGTACGTCGTGGAAACGGGCAAGTTCACCCTCGAGACCGAACAGGGCGATGATCTGGATGCCCTGGAATACCGCATCCACCTCGACATGGATGTGAGCGAGTTCGAGCAGCAGCCGAACTACACCACCGACTGGTGGCAGGACACGCGCAAGAGCGCCGCAGCGGCCTGGGATGAAACCAAGAACACCGCTGCCAGCGCCTGGCAGGACACTCGTCAGGCGACCGCCAATGCGCTGACCACCGCCGGCAACGCCATCAGCGGTGCCGCCAATGACACTGAGCAGGAAATGGAAGAAGAGACTCAGTGATAGCGACCCTGCAAGAGATCACCCGAACCGGATGATCCGCGCCAATGCAGAGGAAAACGCCTCATGCCCCATGGCATGGGGCGTTCGTGGTTCAGGACCACGAGAAATCACGCCATTGATGCACTGGTGGGGGGAAAGAAGGGAAAGAAGAGAAAGAAAGAACAGCAAGAGAGGCCAGAGTGACAGGCACAAAAAAAGCCGCCATTGGCGACTTGTCGGGGCACTGGAGCTTTTGAGCATCAGCTGAATGTAACTCCACTGGCATGCATGGTGGGCCCAGCAGGACTTGAACCTGCGACCAATCGATTATGAGTCGAGTGCTCTAACCAACTGAGCTATGGGCCCATGCAGCGCGCATATGATAGCGAAAGCATGAGCCTCGGGAAAGCCCGAAAACTCAACAACATAGCGATTTCCCCCTCCCGGCTGCGACGCGAGATGTGCGTTGATCATCCCCGTCAGCCTGCGGCTGCGACGAGTGTCGCGAACCCTTGGAGCCGCCGCCTGTCCAATGTCCCATCTGCAGCATCGAATCTTTTCCAGGCGCTCATGGCGGGCCTCGCCCGATCAAGCCCCTGGCCATCAGGAGTCATGACATGTCATTGCCTTTCTCTCGCTGGACCCGCGCCCTGAGTCGCACGCTTGCGCGTCGCTCGACCGGCAAACCCGCCAGCCGCCTCACCGCCACAGCCGCCAAAAGCCGCTTCGGCGCCCCGATCAAGGCCGCGGCACTGGCCTTCGCCATGAGTGGCATCGGTGTCAGCCTGCCGACACAAGCCGCCTGGCAGCTGGTGCCCGACAGCAGCGGCGCCACCGCGACGCTGACCGCGCAGGGAAGCCAGGGCAATGTGGAGCACGTGCATCATCTCAATGGCCTGAGCGGCACCGTGGGAGATGACGGCAAGATGAGCATTCCCTTGAGCGTCGGCCAGACCGACCTGCTCGACAAGGTCGGCGAGCTGCCGCCGTGGCTGTCCGGCGTCAGCCAGATGCGCCTGGCCACGCTGACCCTGAATCTTGATCCGCTGGCCATCGCGGCGCTGGAACCCGGTCAGACGACGCGCATGCAGGTGCCCTTCTCGGCCACCGATGGCAACCGCACCCACCGCGAGACCCTGCCGCTGGAGGTCACCCGTCAGGATGCCACCCACCTGACCTTCATCAACGCCGACCCCATCTCACTGGACAGTGCAGAAGTCGCCAGGAATCAGGTCGGCAGCACCCTGCTCAACCTGCTGGGCTACGGCAAGCTGGTAGGCGACATCCCCGTCACGCTGCAGGGCGAGATGGTCGACCAGTAACCTTCAGCACAGCGCGACGCCGCCAGGCGAGCGCGACCCAATCGCAAGCCTGCGCATCGCGTCATCAGAACCGCCCTACGGGGCGGTTTTTTTGTGTTGGTAGCAGCCGAGGATGAAGCCTGCGCCAGCCAGCGAGAGCGCGCATGACGGCGATGGTCAGCCCTCATGACGCCACGACATAAGAGAATGATAAAAATAATTCTCATTCATGGTTCAGAAAGCTGTCATCTGAACGTCTACCCACAGGAGAGAACGACGAACAAGAATCATTCCTATATAAATCATTCCGGATGGAACACCGCGCTCATGAAAGACTCCGCCGCACATAAAGCCACTCGCTCCCTGCTGATGACCCTGCCCAGGCACCCTCTGGCACTGGCGATTGGCCTTGGCCTGCCCTTCGCCGGTCAGGCCATGGCGGCCGACCACCGTGAGTCTCAGGACGAGACCCTCGACACCATGACGGTGACCACCACAGCGGCTACCAAGACCGATACCGGCTATCTGGAAACCCCACAGGCCGTCTCCACCATCACGCGCGACGATATCGACAAGCGCGCAGCCGAGACAGTCCAGCGTGCCGCGGACTACACGCCGGGCGTCTTCACCAACCAGATCGGTGCCTCCAACCGCTATGACTATCTGGTGCTGCGTGGCTTCTCCGATGGCAGTGTCAGCAACACCTTTCTGGATGGCCTGAAGCTGATGGGCGACTCGGGTTCCTACAGCTCGATGACCATCGACCCCTACTTCCTCGACAGCATCGAGGTGGTGAAAGGGCCGTCCTCCGTTCTCTACGGACGCTCCTCGCCGGGTGGCCTGGTCGCGATGCAGTCCAAGCGCCCCGAGTTCCAGGACTCCGGCCAGGTCCGCTTCACCGTCGGCGACGACAACGAACGCAGCGCGGCCTTCGACCTCACCGGCCCGCTGGATGACGAGAAGCGTATCGCCTATCGCCTGACCGGCCTCGCCAGTGCCGAGGACACCCAGGTCGACTCCGTCGAGGAAGAGCGTTACGCCTTCTCGCCGCAGATCACCATGGACGTCACCGACGACACCACCGTCACCCTGATGGGCTACTTCCAGAAGGACCCGGAAGGCGGTTACCACTCCGGTCTGCCCTATGAAGGCACGGTGGTCAGCTACAACGGCACCAAGCTCGGCAACGATTTCTACGAAGGTGACGAGGACTACGAAGAGTTCGATCGCACCGAACGCATGCTTGGTTACGATTTCGAGCACCGCTTCAACGACGATGTGACTGCACGCCAGAAATTCCGCTATCTGCGCTCCGATGTGGACCTCGAGCAGGTCTACGCCTATGGCTGGGCCTCGGACACCGAGCTGACCCGCTACTACTCCGGCGGCGAAGAAAGCCTGCGCGCCTGGACCGTCGACAACCAGCTGGAGAGCCGCTTCTCCACCGGCGCCTTCGATCACACCCTGCTGTTCGGTGCCGACTATCAGACGCGCACCAATGACGTGGACTGGGAATACGGCACCGCCAGCACGCTGGATGTCTCCAGCAGCAGCGATGCCGATGTCTCCATCTATGCCACCGAGAACCAGAAGCGTGAACTGGACCAGACCGGTGTCTACCTGCAGGACCAGATCAGCTGGGGTCGCTGGAACCTGGCCGCCGGTCTGCGTCAGGACTGGGTCAACATCAAGAACACCGATCGTGACTACAACACCACCAGTGAGCTGAACGACAACGAGATGAGCGGCCGCATCGGCCTGATCTACGGCTTCGACAACGGCATCTCGCCCTATGTCAGCTACTCCACGTCCTTCTCGCCGAACTCCTACACCGATGAAGACGGCGACCTGCTCGACCCGACCACCGGCAAGCAGGTCGAGGTCGGCATGAAGTACCAGCCCAACGGCACGCGTGATCAGTACAGCGTCTCGCTGTTCCGCATCAATCAGGAAAACGTCGCCTCCAAGGACCCGGAAGACAGCTACTACACCGCCTACGGTGAAATCGAGTCCCAGGGCCTGGAGCTGGAAGCCCGTACCCAGGTGACCCGCGACTTCGCGCTGCAGGCCGGTTACAGCTACACCGACGTGACCTATGCCAAGGCGGAAGATGGCACCGAAGGCAACGATGCCAACCAGGTGCCCAAGCACCAGGTCAGCGTCTGGGGTGACTACGCCTTCAATGAAGGCCCGCTCACGGGACTGAATGCCGGCCTCGGCGTGCGCTACTACGCCGACATGTGGGCGGATTCCGAGAACACCGAGAAGGTGCCGAACTACGCGCTGGTCGATGCCCTGGTCGGCTACGACCTGAGCCAGATCGGCTGGAGCGGCACCAGCGTGCAGCTCAACGTCAGCAACCTGTTCGATAAGGAATACATCGCGTCCTGCTACAACACCAGCTTCTGCTACTACGGTGCCGAGCGCAGCATGACCGCGACACTGACCTATGATTTCTGATTTCGAAAACCCCGCAGTCCGTCGATTCTGAATCGACCCGCACGACCCGCCGGCGGCAAGGATGTCGCCGGCACCATCGCCCTGAACCACTCATCGTCTGATAGCTCTGGCGTGTCCAGCACATGCCACCGGGGATGCCGGCCACCGGATTTGCCCGATACAGGGGCACTCGGTGACGACTCACTCTGCCGATGCCCACGGCAGACGTGACTGATCACGCCGACGGCTTTGCCAACAGCTTCACCAACAACAACGACCGCAAACGCGGCACTTGATGAATGTCCTGACTGGTCCTCGCACCTGAGCCATCTGTCCCAGCTGGCTGCGAGTCTCTTCCAAGTCTTTATCTGCGAACATTCGCATAAGGTTATGTAATGCACAGCCTTCAAGATTCCGCCGCCACCTACGGCGCTGCCGCAGGATCCTCCGTGTCTGACGACCAGACCGACGCCTGTGCGCACTCACTGTCCAGCTCGCCGCGCGCCGCCTTGTTCTCGCCTGCCAACATGGATGCCTGGCAGACAGGCATGGACCGCATCAGCCAGCTGGTGGCTGAACAGCTCGACAGTGTTCAAAAGCCGTTCAGTGGCATCACCCCGGAGGCCCTGCGTCCGGCCTTTGCCGACCTCGATCTCGAGACGCCCCTCGAGAACCTCGAAGCCGGTCTGGAGGAGCTCAAGTCGCTCTACCTGAAGGATGCCGTCTACTTCCATCACCCTCGTTACATCGCGCACCTCAACTGCCCGGTCGTGCTGCCCGGTGTATGGGCCGAGAGCCTGCTGGGCGCGATCAATTCCTCACTCGACACCTGGGACCAGAGCGCCGGCGGCACCCTGATCGAGCAGCGCCTGATCGACTGGACCACCGAGCGCCTGGGGCTGGGCCCGACCGCCGATGGCATCTTCACCAGCGGCGGCACCCAATCCAACCTGATGGCACTGCTGCTGGCACGTGATGCGGTCTGCGAGAAGCTGCCCAACCACCCCGGCAACCAGACCCACGGCCTGCCGCCGGAAGCCGGACGCCTGCGCGTCTTCGCCTCCGGCATCAGCCATTTCAGTCTGCAGAAGGCCTGTGCCCTGCTCGGCCTCGGCCACAATGCCGTCATCCCGGTCGCCGTGGATGAGCGCCGCCGCATGGACCCCGTGGCCCTGCGTGACGCCCTCGACAATGCCCGCGCCGAAGGCCTGATCCCGATGGCCGTGGTCGCCACTGCCGGTACCACCGACTTCGGCAGCATCGACCCGCTGCAGGCCATCGGCCGTGAGTGTCATGCCCGCGGCATCTGGTTCCATGTCGATGGCGCCTACGGCGGCGGCCTGATCACCTCGCGCCGCCACGGTCACTGGCTCAAGGGCACCGAGATGGCGGACTCCGTCACCATCGATTACCACAAGACCTTCTTCCAGCCGGTCAGCTGTAGTGCCTGCGTGGTACGTGATCGCACCCAGCTGCGCCACGTCACCTATCACGCCGACTACCTCAACCCGGAGCTTCAGGCCCGCGAAGGCACGCCGGATCAGGTCAACAAGAGTCTGCAGACCACGCGTCGTTTCGACGCCCTGAAACTGTGGATGACACTGCGCCTGATGGGCGCCGATGCCCTCGGCGACATGCTTGATTGCGTGATCGACCTCACCCGCGAGGGCTACCAGCTGCTCGAGGCGGCGCCGGACATCGATGTCGTCCAGGCGCCGGAGCTCAGCACCCTGGTGTTCCGCTTCCATGACGCCAACGAAGAGACCCTCAGCGCCGAGCAGTGGGACGCCTTGAATCGCGAGATCCGCAAGCGCCTGTCGCGCAGCGGTGAGGCCATCGTCGCCGCCACCAAGGTCTCGGGCCGTCAGTACCTGAAGTTCACCCTCCTGAACCCGGAAACGCGCCAGGAAGACCTGGCCGCCGTGGTCGAGTTGATCCGCCAGCACGGCCAGGCGCTGGTCAAGGCGCATCATCTGGCCGTCAGCACCACCGCCCAGCCGAACCATGGCGCACCACTGGCCGACATTCCGGCCGCCAGCCGTCGCAGTCACACCACAGAAGCCAAGGAAAGCCGTCATGCATGACACCTCGAACCCTCACGTCACAGACACTCTGGAAGCGCGCGATGATGTGCTGGACTTCGTTGCCATCGGCATCGGCCCCTTCAACCTCAGCCTTGCCTGTCTGAGCGAGCCGCTGGAAGACGTCCAGGGCGTCTTCCTCGAGCGCAAGGCCGCGTTCGACTGGCACCCGGGCATGCTGCTGGAAGATGCCAGCATGCAGACGCCCTTCATTGCGGACATGGTCTCGCTGGCCGACCCGACCAGCCACTTCAGCTTCCTCAACTATCTGAAGCTGCACGACAAGCTCTACAACTTCTACATCCGCGAAGACTTCTTCCTGCTGCGTCGCGAGTACAACCAGTACTGCCAGTGGGCGGCGCGCGAGCTGAGCTGCCTGCGCTTCGATCACGACGTCCAGGACATCCAGCATGTCGGCGACATCTATGTCGTGCGCGGCACTCGCCCCAGCACCGGCGAAGCCTTCGCCTATCGCGCACGCAAGCTGGTACTGGGCACCGGCACCCAGCCCTACCTGCCGAAAGCCGCCGACGCCGTGCGTGACGTCGTGCCGGTCGCAGGCAGCCGCGTGTGCCACAACGCCCACTATCTGGCGCGCAAGGATGAGCTGACCTCCCAGCCGGCCATCACCATCATCGGCTCCGGCCAGAGCGCCGCCGAGATCTATCTCGACCTGCTACGTGAGATCGACCAGCACAGCTACCAGCTCAACTGGATCACGCGCTCGCCGCGCTTCTTCCCGCTGGAATACGGCAAGCTGACGCTGGAGATGACCTCGCCGGATTACATCGATTACTTCCACGCCCTGCCGCGTGAGCAGCGCAACACCCTGCTGGCGACCCAGAAGGGCCTCTACAAGGGCATCAATCTCGAGCTGATCGACGAGATCTACGACACCCTCTACGCCAAGCAGCTGCAAGGCGTGGTGCCCACCACCCTGATGACCAATACCGAACTGACCTCGCTGAACAAGCAAGAGACCGACGGCGACTTCACGCTGGGGCTCTATCAGCGCGAACAGCAGCAGGCCTGGCGTCATGACACCAGCGCCGTGGTGCTGGCCACGGGCTATCACTACGTGGCGCCGCCCTTCCTGCGCAGCATCGAATCGCGCATTCGTCGTGACGAGGAAGGCCGCTACGCCGTCGGTCGCTTCTACGCCGTCGATACGCAAAGCACCGCAGACGCTGACGGCAACGAGGGCGATCAATCACCGTTCGCCGGCGAGATCTTCGTCCAGAATGCCGAGCTGCATACCCATTCGCTGGCCGCGCCGGACCTGGGCATGGCCTGCTATCGCAACAGCTGCATCCTGCGCGCCATCACCGGTCGTGAGGTCTATACCATCGAGCGCCGCATCGCCTTCCAGAGCTTCGGCGCGCCCGGCTCTGAAAAGGGCTGTGGCAATGGCTTCACACCGCTGCCCGCCGCACACCTGCCCTACGGCGAGACGGATATTCACGCCGGCACCTCTTCTACCGGCCCATCCTCTGCCGGCACCGCCTCTGTCGACACCATCTCTGCCCCCCAGGCCGACACGACTCACACCGCTGCACCGCAACACCGGGAGACCACCGCATGAACATGCCAGTCGACATCACCAGCGCCGCAAGCACCGAACAGTCCAGCAGCGCGGCAAGTTCTCACAGTGCAGCGACCCCGTCACAGCAGCTGTTCGGGACGACCTCACTCGCCGCGCCCGCAACGATCAATCTGCTCAGCCCGGCACCGGGAACGCGCTTCACCCGCCGCGCGGTGGAGCTGGAGCAAGCCCAGGCACGCCTGCGCAAGCCGCAGGACGACAGCACGAGCGAGCGCGCCGAATTCGCGCTGCGCCCGCTCGACCTTGCCGCCGACATGGCGATGGTGGATGAGTGGACCAGCGGTGAACGCGCCAGCTTCTGGGGCATGAGTGATGACCTCATCACCACCAAGTACGACTTCTACCAGGGCCTGGAAGAGAGCCAGCACGCCCAGGGCTGGGTCGGTTTCTACAATGACCAGCCGGCCTTTCTGGTCGAGCTCTATGACCCGGCGCACGACCCGCTCGGCAAGCATTACAGTGTGCAGCCCGGCGACTTCGGCATGCACTTCCTCGTCGCGCCGCGCAGCGAGGACCAGGCCCCCATCAGCGGCTTCTCGCGGGCGGTGATCGAATCGATCATGGCGATGATCTTCGCCGGCCAGTTCCGCGATGAGCATGCCGATGAAGGGAAAGATGCAGTCCGTCCCGTGACCCGTGTGGTAGTGGAGCCGGACAGCCGCAATCGCGCCATTCACCCGCTGAATGCCGCGGTGGGCTTCGTCGATCATGGCCCGCTGGATCTCGACGGCAAGCCGGCGCGCCTGTGCTTCTGCACCCCGCAGGACTTCCGCGCCGCCCTGGCCAGCCGCAGCCCGCGTCTGGACAGCGGCGTGACCGCCAACCCGGCCGCGGCCAGCCAGCATCTCACCGGCCCGGACTGGCAGCAGGCCAATCGCCTGCTGGTGCGCAAGGCGCTGGCCGAGTTCAGCCACGAGCGTCTGATCCACCCGCAATGCGCCGATGACTGCGGCACCCGCACCGCCTGCCAAAGCCATGACAACTGGCATCACTTCCGCCTGCCGCTGGCAGCGCAGGTCAGCGACACGCCGCCGGTCAGCCGCCGCGCGGTGGAATATCGCTTCGTGGCGCGCCGTTTCCAGCTCGATCACTGGCTGATCGATGCCGCCTCCATCCAGCGTCTGGATGCCGACGGCAACGCCCTGCCGCTGGACGCGCGTGAGCTGATTCTGGAACTCAATGACGTGCTGGAGATTCCGCCGCGCCTGCTGCCGGTCTATCTCGAGGAGGTCAGCGCCACGCTTGCCTCCAGCGCCTGGAAGATGCAGCGCGCCGTGCGCGAGAATCAGTCCGCCCGCGTGCTGGCGGGCGCCTCCTTCCAGACACTGGAATCGGCAATGAGCGAAGGTCACCCGTGCTTCGTCGCCAACAATGGCCGCATGGGCTTCGATGCGCTGGACTATCGCGCCTACGCGCCGGAAGCCGCGCAGCCGTTCTCGCTGGTGTGGATCGCCGTGCATCGCGACAACGCCCATTACTCGGCCGTGGATGGTCTCGATCCGCGCCGTCTGCTCGAGGAAGAGCTGGGTGAAGCCGAACTCGCCCGTCTGGAGCAGCAGCTGACCGAGAAGGGCCTTGCGCCCTCCGACTACCTGATGATGCCGGTGCATCCGTGGCAGTGGAGCCACAAGCTGGCGATCACCTTCGCCGCCGAGATCGCCAGTCAGCACATCGTCTGTCTCGGCCTGGGGGAGGACCGCTATCAGGCGCAGCAGTCGATCCGCACGCTCTACAACCGCAATCAGCCGAATCGCCGCTATGTGAAGGTCGCGCTGTCGATCCTCAACATGGGCTTCATGCGCGGCCTGTCGCCCTATTACATGCGTGCCACTCCGGTCATCAATCAGTGGCTGCAGGGCCTGATCGATTCGGACCCGTCCTTCGAGAAGTGGGGCTTCCGCCTGCTGCGTGAAGTCGCGGCCATCGGTTATCGCGATGATGTGCTGGAAGACGCGGACCCGGCGGCAGTCGGCTATCGCAAGATGCTGGCCAGCCTGTGGCGCGAGAGCCCGGAAGACGTCAAGGACGAGGGCGAGCGCCTGATGACCATGGCCGCGCTGCTGCATGTCGACAACGATGAAAAGGCCTTGCTGCCGGCGCTGATCGAACGCTCCGGCATCGGCGCCGAAGCGTGGATCGACAAGTGGCTGACGGCTTACATGACGCCGCTGCTGCACTGCTACTTCAAGCACGACCTGGTGTTCATGCCGCACGGCGAGAACCTGATCATGCGTCTGCGCGATGGCGTGCCGTGCGGTGCGCTGATGAAGGACATCGCCGAGGAAGCGGCGCTGTTCGCCACCGAGGAGACGCGTGCACTCGAACTGCCGGCAGGGGTCGAGCGTCTGGTGGTCGAGGTGCCGGAACCGATCCGCATCCTGTCGCTGCTCACCGATGTCTTCGACTGCATCTTCCGCTTCGCGGTACCGCTGCTGGTGCGCGAGCAGGTGATGACGGAGGAGGCCTTCTGGTCTCGCGTCGCGGCCTGCATCCATGACTATCAGGATGCCCATCCGGAGATGGCCGACAAGTTCGCGCGTCATGATCTGTTCGCGCCGCGCTTCACGCTGTCGTGCCTCAACCGCCTGCAGCTGCGCAACAACCAGCAGATGGTCGATCTCACCGATCCGTCCGGCGCCCTGCAGCTCAAGGGCGAGCTGGATAACCCCATCGCGGCCTTCGCCCGTCGCTGAGCGCTGACACATCTGGCGATCACCAGGTCGCGATGACCTGGTGATCGCCATGACCCGTCAGCTACGACCCGTCAGCCAAGACCAGCTAACTACGACCATCTAACTACGACCAAGCAGCACCGGGACCGCCCTCGTCATGCACGGGGGCGGTCCTTGGCGTGTCTGACACTCAATCATTGATAATGATTCGTAACAACAATACCATTACCCTCCCATCACGACAGATCTCATTGCGAGCCGTGGATGTCCTCTCACGCCAAGCCCCCAGTTCGGCCTCATCGCGACACGGATGAGCGAACGCCTGACGCACACGGGCCAGAAGCTGAAACGCCCGCTGAGCTGCAGGCTTGTGCTGCACAGCAATACCGCCACTCGCTGGACCAGCTGTTTGCCGAGCATCGTCACGAACTGACCGGCTTTCTGGTGCGCCAGCTGGGCTCGCATGAGCTGGCGGAAGACATCAGCCATGAGGTCTATCTGCGTCTGCGCCTGACCGGAGACTGGCCCGCCAATCCGCGCGCCTGGCTATTTCGCATCGCACGCAATCTGATCATCGACCACCACCGTCACCAGTCCCGCGCACCGGAATTCGAATCGGTGTCCGAGGGCGATGAGCGCGTGGCGGCCGCCCATCTGGACCCGGAGAGGAGCCTGGCGCGCCGCCAGAAGCTGCAGGTCGTCGATGCGGCACTCTCCGAGCTGGCGGGCCACTTTCGCCTCGCCCTGACCTGGTATCGCCTCGAGGGCCTGACCAAGCGCGAGATCGGCGAGCGACTCGGCGTGTCCGAGCGCATGGCGGGTCGCTACGTCACCCAGGCGCAGCAGCACTGCGAGATGCGGCTGGCCGCGGCGGGCTGTTATCGCAATGAAGTCAGCCGCGACTGTGCCGCCTGCCAACAGGACACCGCGGATTCGCCGCCAGCCGTGCGCCAAACGTCAACCGCGCCCGGCAAGGCGCGACGACGAAGCCGGCGTGATGACATCCCGACAGCAAGAGGCGATCAGCACTGATGGCCCCGCGGAGCACGGATGGGCGAACGTCTCCGCGTCATGTCGCCCAGAATGAATCGCCCTTAGCCTGACGCCCTGACCACGGATGACGATGCTTTCATGTTCACTCTCGACCACCTGCGCTTTGACCTCGGCGAGCGCTGCCTGCTCAAGACGCAGTCTCTCGATTTCGCCCCCGGCCAGGTGCATGGCCTGATCGGCCACAATGGCTCCGGCAAGTCGACACTGCTCAAGCTGCTGGCGCGTCAGAACACGCCGACCAGTGGCAAGCTGGCGCTGGATTATCGCCCGCTCTCGCAGTTCGGCAGTCGGGAATTCGCGCGGGCGGTGGCCTACCTGCCGCAGCACCTGCCGGCGGCCGAAGCGCTGACCGGCCGCGAGCTGGTCGCCTTCGGCCGTTATCCGTGGCACGGCCTGCTCGGCCGTCCCGGCCCCAAGGATGAAGAAGCCATCGAGCGCGCCATCGCGCTGACCCACACCGAAGCCTTCGCCGAACAGCAGGTCGATACCCTTTCCGGTGGCGAACGTCAGCGCGTGTGGCTGGCCATGCTGCTGGCCCAAGGCAGTCGTTATCTACTGCTGGATGAACCGCTGGCGGCGCTGGATATCGCCCATCAGATCGAGGTGATGGAGCTGGTCTCGCACCTGAGCCACACCCTGGGGCTGGGCATCATCATCGTGCTGCACGACATCAATCTGGCCGCGCGTTACTGCGATCGCCTGGTGGCGCTGCACGGCGGCCAGGTGCTGGCCGAAGGCGCGCCCGACGCGATGATGAACCCCGTCACGCTCAAGGATATCTACGGCGTCGAGATGCAGGTGATCACCTCGCCGCAGAGCCAGCAGCAGATCGCGGTGCCGCTATGAAGTGGCTGTTGGCACTGATCAGTCTGAGCCTGCTGGCGGTGGGGTCCGCCAGCGCTGCCGCAACGGAGGAGGCAGTGGCAGACGAGGCAGCGGCGGACGTGGCTGCGATGAAACAGACAGCGATGACCGAGACAGCCCAGCCACCGGCCGGCTTCGTCGATCGCCCCATCGTGGCACTGGACTGGACCCTGGCCGAGACCCTGACCGGGCTCGGAGTGCGCGCCATGGGCGTAGGCCAGGTCGCGACCTACGCAAGCTGGGTGGCCCAACCGGCGCTGCCGCAGGGCACGCGGGACCTCGGCCTGCGCACCCAGCCGAACCTGGAGCAGCTGGCCGCTCTCGCCCCCGCCGACATCCTGATCAGCCCGATGCTGTCCAGCCTCGCGCCGCGCCTGTCGGCCATCGCGCCGGTCACCAGCATCGCCATCTATACCCCGGACGCCGACACCTGGCAGACACTGGTCAAGGCGACCCGCCAGCTGGGCAAGCTGACGCAGCGCGAGCCACAGGCCGAACAGCTGATTCGCCTGAGCACCGCTCGCCTTGCCGGTTACAACGCCGCACTGCGCCAGCAGGCGGCACGCAAGGGCCAATCGCCCCTGCCACTGTTAATGGTGCAATTCATGGATGACCGCCATGTGCGCATCTTCGGCGACAACAGCCTGTTCCAGGCCGTGATCGAGCGCATGGGCATCGACAACGCCTGGCAAGGGGACACCAACGCCTGGGGCTTCGCCACCGTCAGTCTCGAGAAGCTGGTGACGCTGAAGGGCCGCATGGTAGTGGTGGAACCGCTGCCGCCCGGCGGACACCAGGCACTGGCGCATAACGGTCTGTGGCGGGCCATGCCGGGCGTGCGCGAGAACAGCCAGGCCTCGGCGCCGCTGTTCCTGCCACCGGTCTGGAGCTTCGGCGCCCTGCCCTCGGCCAATCGTTTCGCCGCACTGCTTGCCAGCCATCTGATTGATGATGAGGCGACACTTGAGGGGGAGACCACCGATGGCAACCACTGAGCAGGCCATGAGCACTCGCCCCACATCAAACCATCGCCCGCTGCACCTCACGCCGGGCCGGGCCTGCAGCCTGTTGACCTTGGCCCTTGTGGTGCTCGGCAGCCTCGCGCTCAACCGTGAAGGCCTGAGCCTGATGCAGGGCCTGACCGCACTGTGGGCATCGCCCGACTTCAGCGCTGCGGCCAGTCTCGGCCAGGCAGACAGCGCGCTGCTTTCTGCGCAGCTGGTGGCGCATGTCAGCTGGTGGCCGCGTCTGGTCTGCGCGCTGCTGGCCGGTGGCGCGCTGGGCATGGCCGGCGTGCTGATGCAGCAGGTGCTGCGCAATCCACTGGCCGCGCCCACCACCCTCGGCGTCGCCAGTGGCGCGAGCCTGGCGATGATGCTGGCGACGCTGTTCGCCCCGGCGCTGATGGCCGGCACGGGTCTTGGGGGAGACGGCTTCCAGCTGGGCCGTGAATGGGTCGCGCTGGCCGGTGGCCTGGCCGCCATGGGGCTGGTGTTCGCGCTGGCCTGGGCGCGTGGCATGTCGCCGACCGTGGTGGTGCTGGCAGGGCTGGTGGTCAATCTCTACATCGGCGCGCTGGGCATGGTGCTGTTGCTGTTCAATCAGGAGGCCCTGCACGGCACCCTGGTATGGGGCGCAGGCTCGCTGGCCCAGAACAGCTGGGATGGCGTGATCACGCTGCTCACCCGCCTGCTGCCGGGCATGTTGCTGGCGCTGGTGCTGATGCGCCCGCTGGCGGTGCTGGACCTCGACGAGGCCAATGCCAGAAGCCTGGGCGTCTCGCTGCGCAAGCTGCGCCTGATGAGTCTGGGACTGGCGGTATTTCTGAGCGCCTGCGTGGTCAGCGTGCTGGGCATCATCGGCTTCATCGGCCTGGCCGCGCCGGCCTGCGTGCGTCTGATGGGTGCGCGCCGTCTGGGCCAGCGCCTGCTGTGGGCACCATTGTTCGGGGCGCTGCTGCTGGCGGTGACGGACCAGGTGGTCGCCAGTCTCGATGGCCTGCTGCCCAACCTGATTCCGACCGGCGCGATGACGGCGGCCCTCGGCGCGCCGCTGCTGCTGTGGCTGATTCCGCGCCTCAAGATGGCGCAGGGGGCTGGCCCCGCCAGCCATCACGGCATGTCACTGACGCATCGTCATCCCCGCCCCGACCGCCTGCTCGGCTGGTTGCTGGCCGGGGTCTGCGTGGCCCTGATGCTGGCCCTGCTGGTCGGCAATGGCGCCGATGGCTGGACCCTGGGCAGTGACATGCTCCAACAGCTGATGGCCGGCCAGGCCAGCGTGCTGGACTTCCGCCTGCCACGGGTACTGGCGGCGGCAGGCGCCGGCGTGCTGCTGGCCCTGGCCGGCACCCTGTTGCAGCGTCTGACCAGCAATCCGATGGCCAGCCCCGAGATTCTCGGCATCAGCGGCGGCACCGCCATCGCCCTGATGCTGACGCTGCTGCTGGTCCCGTCACCGGGGCAGCTGACCCTGCTGGGCGCAGGCATCTGCGGGGCGCTGGCCTGTCTGGCGCTGCTGGTGGTGCTCAATCATCGCAGTGGCTTCATTCCCGAACGCGTGCTGCTGTGCGGGGTGGCGATCACGGCGCTCTACGATGCGGTGCGCGGCATCATCCTCGCCGATGGTGACCCGCGCGGTCAGCAGATTCTGGCCTGGCTGTCCGGCTCCACCTATTACGTGGGTCTCTCCGCGGCGGTCGGCGTGCTCGCGCTGGCGATCATCGCGGTCCTGCTGGCGCGTCCGCTGGCGCGCTGGCTGGATATCCTGCCGCTGGGCATGGCGAGCGCCAGTGCGCTGGGCATCGGCGTGACCCGCGCCCGCCTGGTGCTGCTGGGCGCGGTGGCGGTGCTGACCGCGCTGGCGACCCTGATCGTCGGCCCACTATCCTTCGTCGGCCTGCTGGCCCCGCATCTGGCGCGCCTGCTGGGGCTGAGCCGCGCCCGCGAGCACATGCTCGGCGCGGTGCTGTGCGGCGCGCTGTTGATGGTGCTCGCCGACTGGCTGGGCCGCCAGCTGCTGTCGCCCTACGAGATCCCCGCCGGCCTGATGGCCTCGCTGATCGGCGGCAGCTACTTCCTGTGGAGCCTGCGCAGAAGCTGACGCGCATCCGCACACGCATAAACGACGAAGCCCGCCACCGAAAGGTCGCGGGCTTCGTCGTTTGTGGAGTCTGTGGAGTTCATGGATGGAGTGAGCTGGCGGACGCAGCCCGGACTCAGTTGCCGAACACCACCGTGCGCTTGTCATGCAGGAAGACGCGACGCTCGAGGTGATAACGCACGCCACGCGACAGCGTCAGGCACTCGATATCACGGCCCTTGGCGATCAGGTCTTCGGGATAGTGGGCGTGATCCACCGTCTCGACGCCCTGGGTGATGATCGGCCCTTCATCGAGATCATCATTGATGTAGTGCGCAGTGGCACCGACCAGCTTGACGCCCTTCTCGTAGGCCTGATGATAGGGGCGCGCGCCCTTGAAACCCGGCAGCAGCGAGTGGTGGATATTGATCGCCCGCCCCGAGAGCTTCTCGCACATGTCGCTCGAGAGCACCTGCATGTAGCGCGCCAGAATCACCAGCTCGGCCCCGGTGTCCTGCACGATCTGCCATACCTGGGCTTCCTGCTCGGCCTTGGTCTCGGCGGTGATCGGCAGGTGGTGATACGGCAAGCCATGCCACTCGGCCAGCGGTGCCATGTCCGGATGGTTGGAGATGACGGCGGTGATATCCATCGGCAGCTGGCCGATGCGATGGCGATAGAGCAGGTCGTTCAGGCAGTGGTCCGAGCGCGAGACCATGATGACCACCTTCATGCGCTCATCCGGCGCACTCAGGCTGACGTCCATCTCGAAGTCGGCGGCACGCGAGCCCAGGCCCTGCTCGAAACTCGCGGCATCGAAGCCGTCATCGAGGGCACCGGCCTCGGTCTGCGGACGAAATTCGGCCCGGATGAAGAAGCGCCCCGACAGACGGTCATCGAAGGAATTGAGCTCGGTGATATAGCAGCCCTGCTCGCGCAGGTAGCGTGTCACGACGTCCACCGTGCCGATGCGGCTGGGACATTGGGCGGTCAGAATCCAGGTATCACGCATACGTAGGTGCCTGTCATGTAAGGATTATCTATTGTTGGAAGCAGCAACGTCAGGGTTGCATCCGAGGCTCTGCGCGACAAACCAATATTATTGAGGCGGGCTTCAGTATTTCTGAAGCCCGCCTCCTGTCCCGGGCAAGGCCCCTGGCAGCCGATTCAGGTCATGGCGCGCGCCTGCGACAGACCTCTCTCCAGACGCAGATCTCTCTCCAGACGCAGATCTCAGGCCTCAGATCTCAGGCCTCAGATCTCAGGCCTTGATGCAGACCCCGAATTCCTCGCTGGCATCCAGCAGCCAGCGGCCGAGGTAATCGGCGAAGCTTCTGCGCACCACCAGCTCGAATTCGCTCTCGCTGACGCGGCGCAGCACCAGTGTCGCCTTGGCGAACACCGCCGGCACGCCACGTCCGACCGGGAAGGCACGCGGGTGCACATCAGTCGGCGTCGACTTCATCAGCACCTGACGCGCCTGGTCGCCACTCAGCGAGATGACGGTCTGGCCACCGCTGACGTTGACCACCTGATAGCGACCGGCCAACGCCTCATGCAGCGCCTTCTCGACAGTGAAGGCTTCCTCGCCGGGCACCAGGATCAGCCACTCATCCGGTGACAGCCACTGGATCGAGCGACCGCCCTCATTCTGATGGAGGGTCGCCGGCGTCAACGGCAGCGCCAGACCCAGCGCCGCCTCGACACCCGCGGCGAAGCCCGGCTGCGCGGGGTCACCGCGCAGCGTCAGGTGTCCGAGAAACGCCTTCTCCTGCAGCACGACGCCGGCATCGCCGTCATCGCGGGCCGTGAACAGATGCGCCAGTGGTGAACGGGCGCACTGAGCGTGGACCTCGGGCGTCGGGCGCTGGTCGATCACCGACGTCTGAGAACTAGTCATGTCCTGCGGCTGCGCATCGACGGCGGCACCCGCTTGCGGGTCGAGTGTGGTGGCATCAGACATGCTGGCGCTCCCCTTTCTTGTCGTAGAACACCGGTGAGGTGATTTCGGCTTCCAGCGTCGTGCCATCGGCCTGCGGCAGGAACACCGTCTCGCCGATGCGCTTGGCACCGCCCTTGACCACCGCCAGCGCGAAACCATGCCCCAGCGTCGGGCTGTAGTAGCTGGAGGTCACGTGGCCGACCATCGGCATCGGGATGGCATGCTCAGGGTCGAAGACGATCTGCGAGCCTTCCGGCAGCACGATGCGTTCATCGCCGGCCTTCTTGCGTGTCGGTATCAGGCCGACCATCTGCTTGCGGTCGTCGCGACGGGTATCCGGGCGCGACAGCGCACGCTTGCCGATCCAGGAATACGGCTTGTTGTAGCCGACACACCACTGCATGCCGAGATCTTCCGGGGTGATCGAGCCATCGGTGTCCTGACCGACGATGATGAAGCCCTTCTCGGCGCGCAGCACGTGCATGGTCTCGGTGCCGTAGGGCGTGAGGCCGTACTTCTTGCCGCACTCGAACAGGCGCTTCCAGACATGCAGCCCGTAGTTGGCCGGCACGTTGAGCTCGTAGGACAGCTCGCCGGTGAAGGAGATGCGGAAGATGCGCCCGGGAATGTCGGCGATCAGCCCTTCACGCACTTCCATGAATTTGAAGCTGTCACGGTCAAGGTCGATGTCGGTCAGCTCGCCGACCAGCGCACGCGCCTCGGGGCCGGTGACGGTCAGGGTCGCCCAGTGATCGGTGACGCTGGTCATCTGCACGTCCAGTTCCGGCCATTCGGTCTGGTGCCACAGCTCCAGCCATTCCAGGATCGAGGCCGCGCCACCGGTGGTGGTGGTCATCAGGAAGTGGTCTTCGGCCAGACAGGTGGTGACACCGTCGTCCATCACCATGCCGTCGTCGTGACACATCAGGCCGTAACGCGCCTTGCCGACGCCCAGCTTGGCCCAGGCGTTGGTGTAGATGCGGTTGAGGAATTCGCGCGCATCGCGACCGGTGATGTCGATCTTGCCCAGGGTCGAGGCGTCCAGCACGCCGACCTTCTCGCGCACCGCCAGACACTCGCGCTCGACCGCGGCATGCATGTCCTCACTGCCTTGCGGGTAGTACCAGGGGCGCTTCCACTGGCCGACATCCTCGAACTTGGCGCCCTGCGCTACGTGCCATTCGTGCATCGCGGTGTAGCGGATCGGGTCGAACAGCTCGCCGCAGTGACGGCCGACGATGGCGCCGAAGGTCACCGGCGTGTAGTTGGGGCGGAACACGGTGGTGCCGGTGTCGGGGATGGTCTGCCCCAGACAGCGCGCGGCAACCGCCATGCCGTTGATGTTGCCCAGCTTGCCCTGGTCGGTGCCGAAGCCCATCGCGGTGTAGCGCTTGACGTGCTCGATGGACTCGAAGCCTTCGCGGGTGGCGAGCTCGATACCGGCGGCGGTGACGTCGTTCTGCAGATCGACGAACTGCTTGGGCGCGCGTGCGGTGGGCTTGTCATGCGGCACCTGATAGAGCGGCAGCATCGGCGTTTCCGCAAGTTCGGAGACCGCAGGCACCTCGGTCTGGGCGGTCTCGAACTCGCAGGCTTCCACCGCGGCGACACCGCTGGCGTAGGCCGCGACCAGCACATCTTCCAGCGCGAAGCTGCCATTGGCGGCGCCGCAGGCATCGAAGCCCTTGAGCATCGGTGCGCCCAGCGCGGGCAGGAAGCCGTGGATCTCGTCGCTCCATACCGGACGCGCACCGGTGTGCGCTGCCAGGTGAACCACCGGGCTGTAGCCGCCGGAGCTTGCGATGGTGTCGCAGGCGAGCTCTTCCACTGCCCCCGTCACGCTGAAGGCATCGATATCGATGGCCGCGATGCGCGCGCCTGTCACGCGGCGCTCGCCCTTGGCCTCGATCACGGCGGCGCCGGCGATGATGCGGATGCCCGCGGCACGCGCCGCCTCGACCATCACGCCGGAGGGCGCCGGACGCGCATCGGCGATCGCGACCACTTCACGACCGGCCGCCGCCCAGGCAAGTGCCGCGCGATAGGCGTGGTCGTTGTTGACCGACAGCACCAGCTTGTCACCGGCGGCGACGCCGTAACGGGTCAGATAGGTGGTGACGGCACCGGCCAGCAGGTTGCCCGGCACATCGTTGTGGCTGTAGACCAGTGGCCGCTCGTGGGCGCCGGTGGCCATGATGACGCGATGGGCGCGCACGCGGTGCAGGCGGGAGCGTGCCTGCTGGGCGCCACGTGCATTGCGCGGTGCGAGGTCGGCCTGATGCTCGGTACGGCGCTCGTGCAGGGTCACGAAGTTGTGATCGTGATAGCCATTGGCGGTGGTGCGCGGCAGAAGCTGCACATCCTCGCAGGCTTCGAGCTCCGCCAGCACCGCGTCACGCCATTCGATGGCAGGCTTGCCGTCCAGGGTCTGATCGAGACAGTCCGCCGACATGGAGAGCAGCGAG
Organism: Cobetia sp. 2AS; assembly: GCF_029846355.1. NCBI lineage: Bacteria > Pseudomonadati > Pseudomonadota > Gammaproteobacteria > Oceanospirillales > Halomonadaceae > Cobetia > Cobetia sp. 2AS. The sequence continues at coordinate 311,217 of NZ_JARWKQ010000003.1, read as the reverse complement.
CCACCCAGCTCTTCCTGCTCGTCACACAGGATGACGCGCGCGCCGCTGCGGGCCGCGACCAGCGCCGCCATCAGGCCCGCCGGGCCGGAGCCGATCACCAGCACATCGGTGTGCTGATGCAGGTGATCATAGATATCCGGGTCGTCCTCGAGCGGAGAACGCCCGAGACCGGCGGCCTTGCGGATGTACTTCTCGTAGGTCATCCACAGCGAGGCCGGCGCCATGAAGGTCTTGTAGTAGAAGCCCGGCGGCATGAACTTGCCGCCCAGCTTGCCGACCTGCGGCAGGAAGCGGCTCATCAGGTCCTTCTGGGCCTTGACCCAGCCGCTGACGGCGTGGGCTTCCAGGCCGTCGTAAAGCGCCTGCTGGGTAGCACGCACGTTGGGCACCTGGCCGGCTTCGGTGCTGCCCAGCTGCAGGATGGCGTTGGGCTCTTCAGCACCGGCGGCGACCAGGCCGCGCGGACGCGCATACTTGAAGCTGGCGTTGAGCACGTCGAGGCCGTTGGCCATCAGTGCCGAGGCGAGGGTATCGCCTGCCAGGCCCTGATAGCGCTTGCCATTGAAGGTGAAGGTCAGCGGCGTGGCGCGGTCGATGCGTCCACCCGAGGCGAGACGGCGCGGGGCAGCGGCGGTCTGGTTGTCTTGCTGGCTCATGCGCTCACCCCCTTGGCTTGCGTGGTCGGATCGGCTTTCGTCTCACCGGTGATGGTGGGCTGCTCGCCCATGCGATAGGTCTCGAGAATCTCGTAGGTCACGGTGTGGCGGGTGATGTTGAAATACTTGCGACAGCCCACGGCGTGAATCCACAGCTCGTGGTGGACGCCACGCGGGTTGTTGCGGAAGAACAGATAATCCCCCCACTCGGCATCGGAGCAGGCTTCGGGGTCCTTCGGGCGCTCGATATGCGCCTGACCCTTGACGTGGAATTCCTCTTCCTCGCGCAGCTCGCCGCAGTAGGGACAGAAGATATGCATCATGGTCGGTCGTCTCCTGACGGCAGGTTCAGTGCGCGACGCCAGCGGCGCCATGTTCGTCGATCAGCTTGCCCGTGTTGAAACGGTCATAGGAGAAGGGCTCTGCCAGCGGATGGGTGCGCCCCTTGGCCAGTGTCCAGGCAAAGACGTTGCCGGAACCCGGCGTGGCCTTGAAGCCACCGGTACCCCAACCGCAGTTGAAATAGAGCCCCTTCACGGGCGTCTTGGAAATGATCGGGCAGGCGTCCGGGCAGGTGTCGACGATGCCGCCCCACTGACGGTTCATGCGTACCCGCGAGAAGATCGGGAACATCTCGACGATGGCCTGCAGGGTGTGCTCGATGGTCGGGTAGCTGCCACGCTGGCCGTAGCCCACGTAGCCGTCGATGCCGGCACCGATGACCAGGTCGCCCTTGTCCGACTGGCTGACATAACCGTGGACGTGGTTGGACATCACTACGGTGTCGAGAATCGGCTTGAGCGGCTCGGAGACCAGCGCCTGCAGCGGGTGGGATTCCAGCGGCAGACGGAAGCCGGCCTTCTCGGCCATCACGCCGGAGTTGCCGGCGGTGACCACGCCGACACGCTTGGCACCGATGAAGCCGCGCGAGGTTTCCACCCCGACGATGGCGCCATCCTGCTTGCGGAATCCGGTGACTTCGGTCTGCTGGATCAGGTCGACGCCGAGGCTGTCGGCGCCGCGCGCGAAGCCCCAGGCCACGGCGTCGTGACGTGCCACGCCACCGCGCGGCTGCCAGGAGGCACCGAGAATCGGGTAGCGTGCGCGGCTCGAGCAGTCCATCGCCGGCACCAGTTCCTGCACCTGCTGGGCGTCCAGCACTTCGCCATCGATGCCCTGCAGACGGTTGGCATTCACGCGGCGCTGGATATCACGCATGTCCTGCAGGGTGTGGCCCAGGTTGAGCACGCCACGCTGGGAGAACATCACGTTGTAGTTGAGATCCTGGGACAGGCCTTCCCACAGCTTCATGGAGTGCTCGTAGAGCGCCGCCGCCTCGTCCCACAGATAGTTGGAGCGCACCAGGGTAGTGTTGCGCGCGGTGTTGCCGCCGCCCAACCAGCCCTTCTCGATCACCGCGACATTGGTGATGCCGTGTTCCTTGGCCAGATAGTAGGCCGTGGCCAGACCATGCCCGCCGCCACCGACGATGACGACGTCGTATTCCTTCTTGGGTTCTGGGCTACGCCAGACCTTCTGCCAGTTCTCATGGTGGCTGAGCGCATGCTTGACCAGCCCGAATCCCGAGTAACGCTGCATTTGCCACCCTCCTCACATCTTTGCCACCGCAAGCGCTGTCCGGTGCTCTCGCCCGAGTGATGTCTGTTGTTGTCACCCGAGTGATGTCTCTGCGCTTGCGGCATGTGTCGTTGTTATCGTTGTCTCTCGCCAGCGCCTTGTTCAGGCAAGCGCGGCGGGGTCGGTCACGCTGGCGGAGGCGTAGACCGGGAAGCGGGCACAGACTTCCTCGACCTTGCCGCGCACCTCGGCTTCCACCTTGGCGCTCTCGCCGGTGGACAGCGCGTCGAGCAGATCACAGATCCAGCCGGCCAGTGCCTCGCATTCCGCCTCGCCGAAGCCGCGCGTGGTGGCGGCAGGGGTGCCGATGCGCAGCCCGGATGTCACGAAGGGGCTCTGCGGGTCATTCGGCACGCTGTTCTTGTTGACGGTGATATGGGCGCGGCCCAGTGAGGCATCCGCGTCCTTGCCGGTCACGCCCTGACGGATCAGCGAGACGAGGAACAGATGGTCATCGGTACCGCCGGAGACCACGTCATAGCCGCGTGCCATGAAGACCTCGGCCATCGCGCGGGCATTGGCGATCACGCGGGCCTGATAGCTGACGAAGTCCTGGCTCATCGCTTCCTTGAAGGCCGCGGCCTTGGCGGCGATGACGTGCATCAGCGGGCCGCCCTGCTGGCCGGGGAAGACGGCGCCATTGAGCTTCTTGTGCAGCGCTTCATCACCGGTGGCGGAGAGAATCAGGCCACCGCGCGGGCCGCGCAGCGTCTTGTGGGTGGTGGTGGTGACGACATGGGCGTAGGGCAGCGGGCTCGGGTAGTGACCCGCCGCGACCAGACCGGCCACGTGGGCCATGTCGACCATCAGCCAGGCGCCGATCTCGTCGGCGATATCGCGGAAGCGACGCCAGTTGACCACCCGCGAGTAGGCGGAGAAGCCAGCGATGATCATCTTCGGCTTGTGCTCGCGCGCCAGACGCTCCATCTCCTCGTAGTCCAGCTCGCCGCTTTCGGTCAGGCCGTACTGGATGGCGTTGTAGTGCTTGCCGGAGAAGTTGGGTGCCGCGCCGTGGGTCAGGTGACCGCCATGCGCCAGGCTCATGCCGAGGATGGTGTCGCCCGGCGAGACGAGTGCCATGAACACGGCCGCGTTGGCCTGGGCGCCGGAGTGCGGCTGCACGTTGGCGTAGTCACAGCCGAACAGCGCACAGGCGCGCTCGATGGCCAGTGACTCGACCTTGTCGACGAATTCGCAGCCGCCGTAGTAGCGCTTGCCCGGATAGCCTTCGGCGTACTTGTTGGTCAGCTGGCTGCCCTGGGCTTCCATCACCAGCGGGCTTGCATAGTTCTCGGAGGCGATCAGCTCGATATGCGCTTCCTGACGCGCTGTCTCTTCGAGGATGGCCTCGGCCAGTGCAGGGTCGAGTCTGGCCAGTCGGTCATCACGGGTGTAGCCATGTTGCTGAGACATTGCGCGCCTCCGGTAAGCGGATCGTTGTTGTTGGAGTGGTTCGATGAAAGGTGATCAGTGATCGTCTGTTCGCTCAAATCCTGTCGAGTCAGCCCGGCGCCAAGGCCTTGAGTGGCTGTCTTGACCCGATACTAGCCCTGCCCCCCTGCGGCAAACTGCTTGTCAGCGTCACCCCGCAGCGCGAATGCGACATCGGCAGGCAAAAGCGACATCTCGACGGCCCGCACAGAGCTGCTGCGAATAGTGGCTGCCCGCCACTGGCGCTACACCGAAGCCCTTGCGGGCAGGTATGCTAGACACCGATATCGTGCGATCAGGCGCCGGATGACGACTGATCCATGCAAGCGCGCGCCTGAGGAAGGGAGTTGAGAATATGCTGATGGAATTGCTGGCGGTGATGGCACCGGTACTGTGTGGCGCCGCCATCGGCTTCTTCTGGGTCAGGCTGGGCAACGACTACCCGATGGCCTTCGTCACCCGGCTGGTGCTCTACATCGGCACGCCGGCGCTGATCCTCAATGCGCTGGGCAGCGCCGAGATCGACAACTCGAGCTTTTTGCGCACGGGCCTGGCGACGCTGTCCGTGATGGCCCTGCTGCTGGCGCTGAGCTGGCCCTTCGCGCGCCTGATCGGCAAGCCCTGGAAGGTCGCGGTGGCGCCGTTGCTGTTCTCCAACGTCGGCAACATGGGCCTGCCCGTCTCGCTCTACGCCTTCGGCCAGGCCGGCTTCGCCTACGCCATCACCATCATGGTCACCATGTCGCTGCTGCAGTTCACCCTCGGCGCCTGGCTTGCCAGCACCAGCGGCAACCCGCTGCGCAGCGTGGTGCGCTCGCCGACCATCTGGGCCAGCATCGTCGCCACCCTCATGCTGCTCTGCGATGTGCACATGCCGCGCTTCGTCGCCAACAGCCTGGAGCTGATCTCCGGCTTCACCGTGCCGCTGATGCTGATCACCCTGGGCGTGTCGCTGGCCAGCATTCGTGTCAAGAATCTGGCGGCGGGCGTGGGCTTCAGTGTCCTGCGCATTCCCTTTGCCGCCCTGTGTGCCTGGGGGATCGGCACCCTGCTGGACCTGCCCCCGCTGGCGCTGCACGTGTTGACCATGCAGATGGCCATGCCGGTGGCGGTCTACAACTACATGTTCGCCCAGAAGGCCGGGCGTGAACCGGAGTACGTCGCTACGCTGGTGTTCTGCTCGACGCTCGCCGCCTTCCTCTATCTGCCCATGCTGCTGGCGGCGATGGGGGCGACACTGGGCTGACCCGACGGAAGCCGCCCGAGCCTTCCCGCAGAGAATGACAGGCACAAAAAAACCACGCGAGCCTGAGCTTGCGTGGTCGTGTGACACCTTCCTGCGGAAACTGCCGTGCCGTGAAGAAGACGGTATTGCACCATCCCGATATTGAGCAGCACGGCGCTTCCTGTTGCGACGATCAGCCTTGTAGTCCTGCTGGCACCCGCTCCCGGCCTGGAGGTGGCGCACCGTTCCCCTGTGTCATCATTGCCCTTTTGACCAAACCCGTGACTGGAGTGGCAGTCGTGGACCTGACGTGAACGCTCTCCGCTCTCGACCCGCAGCTGAAGAGGGCATGCAGCCCAACGGGGCCTTGTGCTTATGGCACCAGGGCGAACCCTGGCATGGCCTGGCGGGACTTCCCGCAGAGCCCCCTGCACTGCATGCGCTCATTCACGTGGCAACATCTGAAGGGTAGCCCCGAAGTCGTCTGCACCTCCAGATGGTTTGTGCCGTCTTCCTGCGCGAGTCGACTTGCTCATGAACCTGAGCATGAAGTCTTAGAGCACTCATGCCGAGCAGACTGTCAGCGCACCTCGGGCGTGGCGGCTGGCAGTCCCGCCAGGCCCTCGGCCTGCTGCTGACGCAGCTGGGCCAGCGTTGTCACGGCATGTCCCCTGGCTTGCCATTCGGCACGCTCATCATCATCGGCCCGGATGATGAAGCGTCCAAGCAGGGTGTAGAGCAGCCCCAGCAACGGTGACAGCCAGCAGGCGAATGCCAGCGGAATGTAAAGCAGCCCCTCCATGCCCGCGCCACCGGCCATCAGCCCCAGCGAACTGATCACCACCGCACCACTCGCATTCCAGGGCACCAGCGGCGAGATCAGCGTGCCGCCCTCTTCCAGTGAGCGTGACAGATTGAGCGTCGAGTAGCCTTCTCCGCGGAATACCGGCGCGTACATGCGCCCCGGCAGAGCAATGGAGAGGTAGGGGTCGCCCGCGATGACATTGGTCAGCGCCGCCGTGGAACTGGCCGCGACCTGCAGCCCGAAGATACCGCGCACCTTGACCAGCACCGCGGCGCACAGCACCTCCAGACAGCCGATCACCTCCAGCATCCCCCCGAAGGCCAGTGCGATCATCACCAGCAGGATGACCCAGGCCATCGACATCAGGCCACCGCGATTGAGCAGGCTGTCAATCTCGCTCACCCCGGTGTTCAGGGTGTAACCACTCTGCATATAACCGAACAGTGCCTTGATGGCCTCGCCCTGGACACCATAGGCCACCACGGCGCCCGCCAGCACCCCGACGAACAGCGCCGGGAGTGCCGGCATGCGCGCGATCGCCAGCGCCATGACCAGCAGCGGCGGCACCAGCACCCAGAGATTGAATTCGAAGGCACCTGACAGCCCAGCAGTGATGGCAGTAATTCGCTCGAGATCCAGCGACTGGCCAGCGGCGAGCAGGTTGCCGGCGATCAGGTAGATCACCAGCGCGATCAGCATGGAGGGAATGGTGGTCGGCATCATGTTGCGGATGTGCGCAAACAGGCTCACGCCGGTGACGGCAGGCGCAAGGTTGGTGGTATCCGACAGCGGCGAGACCTTGTCACCGAAGAAGGCGCCGGACACCACCGCACCGGCGGTCCACCACGGCGGAATGTCGAAGCCGGCCCCGATGCCCATCAGCGCAAGCCCTACCGTACCCACGGTGCCCCAGCTGGTACCCAGCGTGACCGAGACCACCGAGCACAGCAGCATGGCCGCCGCCAGGAAGTATTCCGGCGAGACCAGCTTGAGCCCGTAGTAGATGATCATCGGCACGCTACCGGAGGCGATCCACACCCCGACCGTCATGCCGACCAGAATCAGGATCGCGATGGAAGGCAGGCCGACACGCACGATGCGCATCATGCCCTCTTCCATCGCCGACCAGCCGTAACCCAGCTTCCAGCCGACCAGCGCCGTCATCGCGACGCCACAGATCAGCGGTACGTGCGGAGTGAATTCACCGAAGACAAACAGTTGCAGGGCCAACACGGCCAGCGTTGCCAGGATAGGCAAGCTGGCCATGGGCAGGGAGGGGCGTTGCGGTGCATCGACATCACGAGTCATGAGACATTGCTCCATTAGCCAGTTGTACTTGTTGTACCCCCACGCTAACCGACCCATGTCCCGACAGATGACTGACAGCGTCACCGGCCTCCCTGTATGCGACATCGTCTACGACTTTCCGCCTATCACTTGCGCAAGATTCATTCACCTCGCCGGGGACTGTCACCAACTTCATCTTGTGGTGAAAAGACGCTCTCCACTAGAACCTCAGATCCTCAGTAATCGATCACCACATCGCCATTGGGCACGCTGCAGCAGGACAGGATGAAGCCTTCGGCGACGTCTTCATCGGTGATGCCGCCGTTGTGTTCCATCTCGACCTCGCCCGCGACCTTCTGCACCCGGCAGGTGCCGCAGATGCCCATGCCGCAGGCCTTGGGAATATGCAGGCCGAGCTTGGCGGCAGCGGCGTGGACGGTCTCGCCCGGGGCGATCTGCACCGACTTGCCGGTGGCGGAGAACTCGACCCGCGTGAGATCGGAGCGGTCCAGCTCATCGGCCAGCACCTCGGCCTGTTCGGCCTGCTCGATGGCCTCTTCCTCGACATCGACCGGCGTGGCACCGAAGGACTCCTCGTGATAGCGACTCATGTCGAAGCCGTGGCTGCGCAGCAGATGCTTGACCGCATTCATGTAGGGCGTGGGGCCACAGCAGAAGATCTCGCGCTCCATGAAGTCCGGCGCGATCATCTCGAGCATCGCGTCGGTGAGATAGCCGCGATAGCCGGACCAGGTCTGGCCGGTCTCGAAGCGCTCACAGATGACGTGCATGTTGAACTCCGGCACGCGGGAATCCATGAACTCGAGCTGACGCCAGAAGATGATGTCGCGTGGGCTGCGCGCACTGTGCACGAAGGAGATGTCCACATTGGCATTGGTATCGAAGTACCAGCGCGCCATCGACATCAAGGGCGTGATGCCCACGCCACCGGACAGCATCAGAATGCGCTCCGCCGGGTAGTCGATGCAGTTGAAGTTGCCGACCGGGCCGTGCACCGCCAGCACATCGCCTTCATTGAGGTTGTCGTGCAGCCAGTTGGAGACCAGCCCGCCCGGCACGCGCTTGACGGTGATCGAGAAGCTGTAGGGCACCGACGGTGAGCTGGAGATGGTGTAGGAGCGCATGATCTGCTGGGCATCGATCTCGAGCTCCAGGGTCACGAACTGCCCCGGCTTGAAGAAGAACATCACCGGCTGTTCGGCCATGAAACAGAAGGTGCGGACGTCCCAGGTTTCCTGAATGACCTTCACGCAGCGCACGCTATGTCGACCGTTGGTCCAGGTCTGCGTCGTAACCGGATTGAAGTTGCTGAGAGTGGTGCTCATGAAGGCCTCGCTGGGCATGTTGTTCTAGGAGACATGTTCTTGAAGAGACAGTGTCAGGCCACCCTGCGCTGCGTGCGCGGCCAACGGTGGGACATGCTCAGGATTGTCGAGTCAGCGCCCGGCAAGCATTTATCCGTGCACGACAGAAACATGCCCGATCACTCCAATCCCGCCCCCGCAGCGCCCTGTCCCCGCCTCATCGCTACGCCTGCCTGTGCCTCAAAGCCCCTGCGCAGACGACCGGCGTCGGAAATACATCATTGAGCGTCGCCATCAGACATAAGTCGCGACTTGACCTCAGCCACACTGCGATCCATGCGTGGCAATGCCACTCAGATGTCATGCGGGCTGCCTGAACTTCCACGCTGACTATCCTGTCGAGCGAGCGGCACTCTGCCAGCGCCGCCCTCGACACCCGAACCGACCAGGACGGGATGACGCACCGCGCGATGCATCGGCACTCCCTCATGGGTGCGCCGATTTCGCCCCGCGGTGCTGCCCGGCAATGGTCTGTTCACTCGTTCCCTCTGTCCCGGCTTCACAACAACAATGATCAGCACACTCACTCAACCCAAGGCGACCCTGCTCCCGGCGCCTACCGACCGTGCGAGGACACCGCGATGAGCGACTTACTGGAACACGCTCAGGATCAGCAGCGTCAGGCGGTACGCGAGGCCGCCGCGCGGCTTCTAGAGGCCCGCAGCCCCGGCTACACCCTGCCCCAGCCCTTCTACAATGATCAGCGCCTGTTCGATCTCGACATGAAGGAGATCTTCGAGCGCGAGTGGCTGTTTGCCGGTCTCAGCAGCGAGATCCCGCTCAAGGGCAACTTCATGACCATGGACGTGGGCAACAGTCCGATCATCATCGTGCGCGGTGACAACGGGGCCATCCATGCCTTCCATAACGTCTGTCGCCATCGCGGGTCCCGCCTGTGCAGCACCGAGCGCGGCAAGGTCGCCAAGCTGGTGTGCGGCTATCACAAGTGGACCTATGAGCTGGATGGTCGCCTGCTGTTCGCCGGTTCCGACATGGGCACCACCTTCGACACCAGTGAATACGGCCTGCACCCCGTCCACGTGCGCTCAGCCGGCGGCATGCTGTTCATCAACCTCGCCGAGCAGCCCGAGAACTGCGAGCCGTTCTTCAAGACGCTGGAGTTCTACCTCAAGCCCTACGACATGGAGAACGTCAAGGTCGCGGCCAGCTCCTCCATCATCGAGGAAGGCAACTGGAAGCTGGTGATCGAGAACAATCGCGAGTGCTATCACTGCGATGGCTCCCACCCGGAGCTGCTCAACACCCTGCAGGAATTCGATGACACCGATGACCCGCGTGCCACCGAGGCCTACAAGGCGCTGGTCGCCAAGAAGCAGGCCGACTGGGATGCCGAGAAGGTGCCCTATCAGCTGGTGCGCTTCGGTCGCCGCAATCGCATGACGCGCACGCCGCTGCTGGAAGGCACCGTCTCGATGACCACGGACGGCACCCCGGCATGCAAGAAGCTGTTGGGTCGCCTGCAAAGCCCCGACATGGGCTCGCTGCGCATCCTCAACCTGCCCAACTCCTGGAACCACTTCATGGGCGATCACGCCGTGGTCTTCCAGGTCGACCCGATCGGCCCCCTCAAGACCCGCGTGACCACCAAATGGCTGGTGCACAAGGACGCGGTGGAGGGTGTCGACTACGACCTGGCGAAGCTGCGCAAGGTGTGGGACGCCACCAATGATCAGGACCGTCAGCTGGTGGAAGAGAACCAGCGCGGCGTCAACTCCAGCGCCTATCAACCCGGCCCCTACTCGGCGACCTTCGAGTTCGGTGTCGTCGACTTCGTCGACTGGTATGCCGAGCGCATGCAGGAAGCGCTCAAGGAACAGCAGGAGCCGCATCTGCAGCTGGCCTGAGGATTTGTGAGCTTCTACTAAAAGACAGGCAAGAAAAAACCCGCCACCGGCAAGCCGGTGGCGGGTTTTTTTGGCTTTCACCCGGGCAACACGCCGAAGGCGGGTCACCCGAGAGGTACTACGGCTGGATTACAGCTGCGTGTCCAGACTCATCATCAGGCTGAGCGCCATGACGATGATGATGGAGAAGCCGAACAGCTTGCGTGCCCAGGAGGCATCAGGCTGATCCTTGAGGCGCCAGGCGGCCAGATACAGCCACCAGCCACCCGTGACGGTCGCGACTACCAGATACCAGATGCCGGTATATCCCCACAGTGTCAGCAACAGCGACACCGGGATGAAGCCGGCAATGTACCCCGTCACTACACGCTTGGCATGCTCCATGCCTCGCGCTACCGGGAGTACCGGAATATTGGCGGCCCGATAGTCATCGACACGAAACATGGCAATCGCATAGGAATGCGGCATCTGCCACATGCTGAAGATGATCAACAGCAGCAGCGCCCCCATGTCCGCCTGACCGGTGACGGCCAGGTAGCCGACCACTGGCGGCGCAGCGCCGGACAGTGAGCCGATGAGGGTGCCATACACCGAACCACGCTTGAGCCACATGCTGTAGGCCCCGACGTAGATCACGAAGCCCAGCCCCACGGCGATCATCGCCATGAGATTGGTCATCGCGGCCAGAAGCCAGAAGCCTGCAAGGCCCAGCACGCTGCCGAAGACGAAGGCCCCCTTCAGCGAGATGTCGCCCTGTACCAGAGCACGGCCCTGGGTACGCGCCATGTGGCGGTCGATATCGCGATCGATGCAGTTGTTGAACACACAGCCTGAGGCCACGATCAACGCCACCCCGACCAGGGTGGCGATGAACAGCGCCCAATCCACCTCACCACCGGAAGCGAGAAAGAAGCCGCCGCTGACGGTGATCAGGTTGCCGAAGATAATGCCCGGCTTGGTGGTACGCAGGTAGTCCTTGATCATCAGGCTCACGCTATCAGATGGGCATCATGTTCTGATTCAGCTCGATCATGATCCACATGGAACCACCAACGACGATTGCCACGATCACCAGGGTGAACAGCATGGCCATGACATTCCAGCTCTGCTCCTTGGAGCCGTCCAGGTGCAGGAAGAAGTACAGCTGCACGAAGACCTGAGCGATGGCGAAGCCGTAGACGGCCCAGATCACGCCGACACCCGGATCGTCCATCATCATCACCATCCCGAACGGGATGATGGTCAGGATGATGGAGAGAATCAGACCGGTCACGTACTGCTTGACGCTGCCGTGATTGTCGTTGTGGTCGTTGTTGGAATGGCTCATAGCATCACTCCTGTGAGATAGACGACGGTGAAGACGCAGATCCAGATGACGTCCAGGAAGTGCCAGAACAGGCTGAGCATCATCAGACGACCGCGATGCATTTCCGTCAGGCCCTTCTGCTTGACCTGGAAGATCAGCAGCGCCATCCAGATCAGACCGACGGTCACGTGCAGACCGTGGGTGCCGACCAGGGTGAAGAAGGCAGACAGGAACGCGGACTTGTCCGGACCATGGCCGTTCACGATCAGGTGGTGGAACTCATAGATTTCCATCGCGATGAAGCCTGCGCCACAGGCGAAGGTGATCATCAGCCACTTGATCACCGCGGAGCTGTCTCCGCGGTTCATGCCCAGCATCGCCAGGCCGTAGGTGAAGCTCGAGGCCAGCAGCAGCGCGGTCTCGACCAGCACGAAGTCCAGCTCGAAGATCTCGGCGCCCGTCGGGCCACCGGCATACGCCTGGCTCAGTACCACATAGCCCGCGAACAGCATCGCGAACAGGATGCAGTCGCTCAGCAGATAGAGCCAGAAACCGAAGACCTTCAGGCCGTTGGTATCGTGATGCTCGTGATCGTCATGGGCGTCATGCGCCCCATCGTGAGATGTCATTGCATTATTCGCCATGATTACCCCTGAACCACTGTGTCGTTAGGTGTGCGGGCGCTGGGCAGGGCGCGACGCTCGCGACCCTCACGCTCGACACGCTCCACTTCCTCGACGGACACGTAGTAGTCGATGTCGTAGTTGAAGGAGCGCACGATGAAGGTGGCGATCATGCCGACCAGCCCGACCACGGCCATCCACCAGATGTGCCAGATCAGTGCGAAACCGAACACCAGGCTGAAGGCGGAGATGATGACGCCAGCAGCGGCGTTGCGCGGCATGTGGATCGGCGCATAAGGCTTCTTGGCCTCCTGCTCGATGCCACGTTCCTTCATTTCCCAGAACTCGTCGAGCTCGGAAACCTGCGGCTCGTGAGCGAAATTGTAGAACGGTGCCGGTGAAGTGGTGCTCCACTCCAGAGTACGACCGCCCCAGATATCGCCAGTGGTGTCCTGCAGCTGCTTGCGGTTCTTGATGCTGACCGCGATCTGGATCACGGTGCAGGCGATACCGATCATGATCAGGCAGGCACCGATGAAGGCGACGACCAGGTACGGCACCCACAGCGGGTTGTCGACGTGCTGCAGACGACGGGTCATGCCCATGAAGCCGAGGATGTACAGCGGCATGAAGGCGAGGTAGAAGCCAGTGATCCAGAACCAGAAGGAACGCTTGCCCCACTTCTCGCACAGCATGAAGCCGGTCGCTTTCGGGAACCAGTAGGTGATACCGGCCATCGCACCGAAGACCACGCCGCCGATGATGACGTTGTGGAAGTGAGCGATCAGGAACAGCGAGTTGTGCAGTACGTAGTTGGCGCCCGGAACGGCCAGCAGAACGCCGGTCATGCCACCGATGGTGAAGGTGACGATGAAGCCCAGGGTCCACAGCACCGGAGAGGTCATTTCGACGCGACCGCGGTACATGGTGAACAGCCAGTTGAAGATCTTCACACCTGTCGGGATCGAGATGATCATCGTCGCGATACCGAAGAAGGCGTTCACGTCAGCGCCGGCACCCATGGTGAAGAAGTGGTGCAGCCAGACGATGAACGACAGGACGGTGATGACGAGAGTCGCCCACACCAGCGAGGTGTAACCGAACAGCTTCTTCTTGGAGAAGGTGGAGATGACTTCGGAGAACACACCGAAGACCGGCAGCACCAGGATGTACACCTCAGGATGGCCCCAGGCCCAGATGAGGTTGACGTACATCATCATGTTTCCACCAAGGTCATTGGTGAAGAAGTGGAAGTCGAGGTAGCGATCGAGCGTCAGCATCGCGATGGTAGCGGTCAGAATCGGGAAGGCCGCGACGATCAGGACGTTGGCGCACAGTGCGGTCCAGGTGAAGACCGGCATCTTCATCAGGGACATGCCCGGCGCACGCATCTTGAGGATGGTGGCGATGAAGTTGACACCTGTCAGCAGGGTACCGACACCGGAGATCTGCAATGACCAGATCCAGTAATCCACCCCGACCCCGGGACTGTAATTGGCCCCCGACAACGGCGGATAGGCCAGCCAACCGGTTTTGGCGAACTCACCCAGACCCAGAGAGATGTTGACCAGCAGCGCGCCGACCACGAACAGCCAGAAGCTGAGCGAGTTCAGGAACGGGAAGGCCACGTCACGTGCGCCGATCTGCAGCGGCACGACAACGTTGATCAGACCGATGACCAGCGGCATCGCCACGAAGAAGATCATGATCACGCCGTGGGCAGTGAAGATCTGGTCGTAGTGATCCGGGGGCAGATAGCCGTGCCCGCCGGTGGACGCCAGCATCTGCTGGGAACGCATCATGATCGCATCGGAGAAACCACGGATCAGCATCACCAACGCGACGATGATGTACATCATGCCGATCTTCTTGTGATCGACAGAGGTGAACCACTCATTCCACAGGTAGGCCCACTTTTTCTTTACCGTGATGAAGCCGAACAGGGCTGCACCACCGAGGATTACCGCCGCAAGCACGATCATGACGATCGGCTCGTGATACGGAACAGCCTCTATTGTGAGTTTTCCAAGCATTGCTTATTCCTCGGTTGCCATCGCAGATTCAGCGTGACCAGAAGCGTCATGATCGGACATGCCGTGTTCGGCGCTGTCGTGATGCATTCCACCCTTCTTCATGTGGCGCATCTGATCATCGCTCATGCCCAGCTCCATGCCGTCCATGTAGGGCGCCATGATCTGCTCATACAGGTTCGGCTTGACCTGACCATAGAAGGTCGGGGCGACGTCCTCGCTCGGCTCCTTGAGAGCGGCAAGACCAGCGTCATCCAGCACCTTGCTGCTGCCGCGTGCCTTCTCGATCCAGGCGTCGAAGTCGCCTTCGCTCATGACATGCGCCTTGAAGTGCATGTCCGCGAAGCCGGCGCCGCTATAGCTGGCAGAGATACCGTCGTAGGTACCCACTTCACTGCCGATCAGGTGCAGACGGTTTTCCATCCCCGCCATTGCATAGATCTGGCTACCGAGCTGCGGGACGAAGAACGAGTTCATCACCGTGTCGGATGTGATGTGGAAGCGAACCTGACGATCCACCGGCATGGCCAGTTCATTGACCGTCGCGATCCCCTGCTCCGGATAGATGAACAACCACTTCCAGTCCATGGACACGACCTGCACCTCGATCGGCTCACCGCCGTCGACGATCTCGGCACGCGGGTCCAGCTCGTGCGTGCTCTTCCAGGTCAGGATGCCCAGAGCGAGGATGATCAGGCACGGAATGCCCCAGACCACGATCTCGATCTTGGTGGAATGCGCCCAGTTGGGCGTGTAGGTCGCCTTGCTCTGCTTGGTATCGCGATAGCGCCAGGCGAACCACAGCGTCATGAAGATGACCGGGATAACAACCACGAGCATCAGGTAGGTAGCAGTCAGGATCAGCGACTTTTCGGATTCACCGATAGGCCCCTTGGGATCGAAGAGTACGGCGTCACAGCCGGACAGCATCAATAATCCCGCGAGGATAGGGAGTCCCCGCAGAGCCCCCCGCATTAGGCTTTTTCTCATCTCACGACCTCGTTGGAACACGCCATGGCGTCATGACGAGCCCACATGTGGAACACAGCGTTCGAAGAAATGACCAACAGGAAGCCGTCGATCTTTCGAACGAAATCAGAAGATTTCCCGCAGGCGGGCACAGGATAGAGAAAAGACAGGGGGGCTGACTACGGGGCAGGATGACGCACCAGGGGCCACATGCGGATGACTTCGGCCATCCGGTGCGCGCCAATCATGCCTTGAGCGGCATGAGTTCTCTCACGCTCGAGGGAGGTTAAGGCAGCGGGATCGGGTGGGGAAGCCGACACTCACGGCGATGATGTCGCGACAGCGCATGCCTTGCAGGGCCAGACAGCTCGTCATTCACCGGCCTTCTCCGCGATGCCAGCCCCCCTGCCCTGCTTGATGATGCCCGTGAGAATCACGACCTTGTCGCGCCACAATTCAGTGCATCCCCGCAGATGTCCTCGCCATCGGCGCACCAGGTGGCGTCGAAGCAACCACTACCACTACACGATACCGCGCAACAAAAATCCAATAAATGACCATAATTTGAAATTAAATGCCAAAAATTTTGCCGCTGAGCCTTTCAAAAGTTGCTGAAGTACTCCCCCAACCCGGGCGAGAGAGGCATTTTCCCGACATGATACTTGTATGAGGCCGGCGTTCATTGACGAGAAAACATGCATCATTATCGATCATGACCTGACAGGTAAATGCACCATGATGCGTCTCACACGATGCTGGCATTCCCGATCAACAGGGGACACTTTTTCGCAACCTTGGCATGCCATTCTCATGATCAATGCCGAACCAAATGACCTGATGAGTGTCATTTTCCGCCATTCATTTACGCGGACTCACCACCTTTCTGCCAGATGACGCCCGGCCCGCCATCATAAAAAACACACAAATAAACACAATGCAGAAACCATCTGGTTACCAATTTTGCACAAAAATCCGGTTTCCCGCCCCCATTGTGTGACTTGAGTCAGACAAGGAATGAACTCGACCGCGGCGTCAGGAACAACATCCTCGAAAAAGGTCAATACCTGCGACAATTGACCACACCAAAAATAGGGACAATGATCTGGGAGAATTTCCCGGGGCCTTTTCCACGCCCAGCGGCCACACAGGCCACTCTTCATCAGCACCACCGGCCTGTGGTCAGGCGCGATTCGCGCTCTACATCAGCGATGATTCGCGGCCGCCACTCGCCGCGACGGCCAGATTCTCGAGCTCTCGGTCTAGCGACCTCTTGGCTTATCGGGCTCTGGGCCTGGCGGGCTCTCACTCTCTCCAATATCAGGCGCCGTGCGACATGCTGGCTGAGCGGGTCGAGAGCCATGCCCTGTGACGGCAGCTCTGCAATGACAGCTCTGCAATGACAGCTCTGCGACGAAAGCTCTCTAACGACAGCTCTATAACAACGGCCCTACAACCAGAGCCCTGCAATGAGACCCTCACCATGACTGCCTCCTCGACCACGCATTCCCTCATCGCCGCCGACCAGCTTCCCGCAGGCATCCTCTATCGCCTGTTCTCGGGCAGCATCGCGCCCCGGCCGATCGCCTGGGTCTCGACCATCGATGCGGCAGGCAACACCAACCTCGCGCCCTTCTCGTTCTTCACCATCGCCAGCATCAATCCGCCGGTGCTCGCCTTCAGCCCGCTGCGCAATGGCGAAGGCAAGACCAAGGACACCCTCAACAACCTCGGGCAGGTGGCGGAGTGCGTCATTCACATCGGTGGCGAGGCGATGAGCGAGGCGCTCAATCTCACCAGCGCCAGTCTTGCCGCCGACGAGGATGAGTTCACCCACGCGGGCCTGAACAAGGTGGCCATGCCGCCGCTTGCGGTTCCGCGCGTGGAAGGCGCTCCGATCGCCTTCGGCTGTCGACTGCGCGACATCATCTCGTTCGGTGATCAGCCGCTGGCCGGTTCACTGGTGCTGGCCGAGGTGGTGGTGATGCATGCCGACGCAGCGGTCTGGGATGGGCGGCATGTCGACAATGAGGTGCTGCGTGCCATCGGGCGCATGGCCGGCAGTGACTATGCACGCACGGACAGCCTGTTCAGCCTACAGCGCCCCGAATGAGTTTCCGGCACGGACAGGAAATCCATAAACCTCAATACAATCAATGCCTTTCAGCGCATAACAAGGATGACTCAAGGTTTGACGCCGTCATCTGCAACTGGCAGAAAGGCGCATGTTGCACAAGGCTTCAGACCAAGGTCTGAACGCTTCCACCAGGCGGGACAAGGTCCCTCATTCTGACTCGAGATGCCCACAGGAGCGGCTATCGAAAGAAAACATACGAGGTAACTCCATGTCATCGAATCCGTATGTGACGGATTACCAGATCGGTCAGGACAATGTTCAGCGACTCGGGCTGGATGTCCACAAGCCGGTCTTCACCATCAGTGCGCTGCTGATCGTAGGCTTCATCCTGTTCACGCTGCTGATGCCCGAGTCGGCCGAGTCGGCACTGGGCGGTGCCAAGGCATGGTCCATCACCCATGGTGATTGGCTGTTCATGCTCTCCAGCAACTTCTTCATCCTGTTCTGCCTGCTGCTGGTCCTGCACCCGGTCAGCCGCCTGCGTCTGGGCGGGCGCGACGCCAAGCCGGAATTCAGCCGGATGGCCTGGTTCGCGATGCTGTTCGCGGCCGGCATGGGCACCGGCCTGATGTTCTGGGGGGTCGCCGAGCCAGTGGCGTACTACACCGACTGGTCCGGCACGCCACTGAACGCGCCACCGCGCACGCCGGAAGGCGCGACGGCGGCACTCTCGGCCACCGTCTTCCACTACGGGCTTCACCCCTGGGCCATGTATGCCGTGATCGGCCTGTCGTTGGCCTTCTTCGCCTACAACAAGGGCCTGCCGCTGACGCTGCGCTCGGTGTTCTACCCCTTGCTGGGTGAACGTGTATGGGGCTGGAGCGGCCATATCATCGATATCGTCGCGGTGCTCGCCACCCTGTTCGGCCTTGCCACCTCTCTGGGGCTGGGCGCGGCACAGGCGGCCTCGGGGCTGGACCATCTGTTCGGCATCGGCGATGGGCTGGTCAGTCAGATCGGCGTGATCGTGGCGGTCACGCTCGCGGCCATCTACTCGGTGAGTCGCGGTCTGGATGGCGGCGTCAAACGCCTCTCCAATCTCAACATGATGCTGGCCGCGCTGCTGGTGGTGTTCCTGTTCATCGTCGGCCCGACCATGGACATCATCACCGGACTCGGCACCACCAGCGTCGGCTATCTGGAATATCTGCTGCCGCTCTCCAACTGGATCGATCGCCCCGACGAAGGCTGGTTCCATAGCTGGACCATCTTCTACTGGGCCTGGTGGATTTCCTGGTCGCCGTTCGTCGGCATGTTCATCGCGCGTATCTCGCGCGGACGCAGCGTGCGCGAATTCGTCACCGCCGTGCTGGTGGTACCGACCCTGGTCACCATCGTGTGGATGACCGTCTTCGGCGGCACCGCACTGGAAGAGGCACGAGCCGCCGGCAGCGAGCTGGCCCAGGGCATCGACACTCCCTCGATGGCCATGTTCCAGATGTTCGACAGCCTGCCGCTGTCCTCCATCACCTCCTGCGTCGCCATCGTGCTGGTGCTGGTGTTCTTCGTGACCTCCTCCGACTCCGGCTCGCTGGTGATCGATTCCATCACCGCCGGTGGCAAGCAGGATGCCCCGACGCGCCAGCGCATCTTCTGGGCAGCGGCCGGCGGCCTGATCGCCTGTGCCCTGCTGTATGGCGGCGGCAGCACCGCACTGAGTGCGCTGCAGGCGGGCGCCATCTCCACGGGTCTGCCCTTCACGATGGTACTGCTGGTGATGTGCTTCTCGCTGTTCCGCGGTCTGCGCTGGGAGAAGCGCGAATACGATCGCGCCAACGCATCGAGCTGAAACACTGCGCGCAGTGAAAAGAGGCGAGTGAGCACCCACGCAAAAGGGCCTGTCAGTCGACAGGCCCTTTTGTTCATCTGGCAATCAGTGTCAGTGCGCGGCGCGCAATCTTTCAGGAGTGTCGCGCCTAGCGCAGCCCCGGCAGCAGATACTTGTCCAGCGCCTGGCGCACCGATGGCAGCAGGATATCGGAGTGCATCACCAGCTCGCGCACCAGTTCCTGCAGGCCCGGCACGCCCACCTCGGCATGCTTTCTGAGTGCCATGCGCGCGCAGGTGTCCGCGCAGGCATGCTCGGAAATCTGCACGCCCAACGCCACCAGCCGCTCACGAAAGTCTTCGTGATCAATCAGCTCCACGATCATCATCGTCATTCTCCTTGCTCGCTGACGGCGGGCATTGTCATTGGTATTGACCCACTCTGTTCTGAGCATAGCCCTTGTGAGGATAGCCGAAATGCACGACGGGCTGTCTCCGACATTCTGGTCAGACCGGGGCGCCCTCTGCGTGCCTGCCCACGCCACTGGCGTAGGCATTTGCGTCAGGCGCGTCTGGCTCGATTGCGGTCTATTGCCTCAATCTATCCGCTCGGTCCAGCCCGTTTGCCATGCCCACCTCACATGTCCGCCTTACATGTCTGCTTCAGCTCTCCACACCCGCCTCGGCGGGTTCGGCTCTGGCCAGACGGCAGGCGGCGTACTTGAACTCCGGAATCTTGCCCACCGGGTCGAGCGCCGGATTGGTCAACAGGTTGGCGGCGGCCTCGGCGTAGCAGAAGGGCACGAAGACCATGCCAGCCGGCGTCAGCGGATCGGCGCGGGTAGCAAGGGTGATCTGGCCACGTCGCGTGGTAATCGAGAGCGGCTCACCCGGCGTGATGCCCAGGCGCTCCAGCTCCACCGGATTGAGCGTGGCCACGGCGGCCGGCTCGAGATTGTCGAGCACCGCCGCGCGGCGCGTCATCGAGCCGGTATGCCAGTGCTCCAGCTGACGACCGGTGGTCAACACCGTCGGATAGTCGTCATCCAGCGTCTCATCCGGCGGCGTGGGCCAGGTCGGCACGAAGCGGGCACGGCCGCTGGCGCGCGGGAAGCCCTCGCCGAACACCACATCCTCACCCTCGCCCCCCGGCGTCAGGCACGGATAGGTCACCGAGTTCTCCGCGGACAGCCGCGCCCAGTCGATGTTGTCGAGGGAATCCATGCCCTCTTGCATCTCGGCGTAGATCTCCTCCGGCCCGGCGTAATCCCAGCCAAGCCCCATGCGCCGCGCCAGCTGCTGGGTGATCCACCAGTCCGGCTTCGCCTCGCCTGGGGCGCGTAATGCCGCCCGCCCGCGCTGCACCTGCCGGTTGGTGTTGGTGACGCTGCCGTCCTTCTCCGGCCAGGCGTACGAGGGCAGCACCACATCGGCGAACTGTGCCGTCTCGGTGACGAAGATGTCCTGCACCACCAGGTGCTCCAGATGCGCCAGCGCACTGCGTGCATGTTCGAGATCCGGGTCCGACATCGCCGGATTCTCGCCGAGAATGTACATGCCGCGGATCTGATCGGCGTGGATGGCATGCATGATCTCCACCACCGTCAGGCCCGGCGTCGCCGAGAGCGGGGTCTGCCACAGCGCTTCCAGCCGCTCGCGCGCCGCCGTGTCGCCCACCGGCTGATAGTCGGGGAACACCATCGGAATCATCCCGGCATCCGAGGCACCCTGAACGTTGTTCTGGCCGCGCAGCGGGTGCAGGCCGGTGCCTTCACGCCCGACATGACCACACACCAGCGCCAGCGCGATCAGACAGCGCGCGTTGTCGGTGCCGTGGGTGTGCTGCGAGATGCCCATGCCCCAGAAGATCATCGCGCGGCTGGCGGTCGCGTACTCGCGGGCCACGGCGCGTATCTCTTCTGCCGCCACGCCACACAGCGGCGACATCGCCTCCGGCGTCAGCGCCGCGACATGCTCCGCCAGCGCAGCGAAGTCCTCGGTGTGTGCCTCGATATAGGCCTGATTGGCCAGCCCCTCGGTGATGATGACGTTGAGCATGGCATTGAACAGCGCCACGTCCGCCCCCGGCGTGAACTGGATCGAGCGATGCGCCTGACGACGCAGCGCCAGCGCACGCGGGTCGATCACCACGATGCGCGTGCCACGCTTGGCGGCGCGCTTGAAGAAGGTCGCCGCCACCGGGTGGTTGACGCCCGGGTTGCAGCCGGTCAGCACGATCAGATCGGACTGCTCGGCCTGCATGAAGGAGGCGCTCACGCCGCCCGAGCCGACGCCTTCCATCAGCGCCGCCACCGAGCTTGCATGACACAGGCGCGTGCAGTGATCGACATGGTTGGAACCGAAGCCGGTGCGCACCAGCTTCTGGAACAGCCACGCCTCCTCGTTGGTGCACTTGGCGCTACCGAAGCCCGCCAGGCTGTCGGGGCCATGCACACGCTTGAGGCGCATGAGCCCCTCGGCCGCGACCTCGAGGGCCTCGTCCCAGCTGGCCTCACGGAAGTGGGTCAGCGGGTGGGCGGGGTCAAAGTTCGCGTCCAGCCCCCTGGCCACGCCGTCACGGCGAATCAGAGGGCGGATCAGACGCTCCGGATGGCGCGGATAATCGAAGCCGAAGCGCCCCTTCACGCACAGCCGGCCGTGGTTGGAGGGCCCATCGCGCCCACTGACCGCGATGATGTTGTCCAGCCGCGTATCCGCGACACGTTGCCGGCGCTTATCAGTCTGGAGGGAGTCAGCGCCCGCCATGCACTGCTGGGTATCCGCCAGGGTCGCGACCGGCTGACCCTCGACACTCAACGCCTCGCCGCTGCCGCGGCTGACCTGATACTCCAGCTGACAGCCCACGCCGCAGTACGGGCAGATGGAGGCGACGCGCTCATCGACGGCGGCGCTGTCGCCGAAGCCCTGCTCATCCACCTGGGCAGCGGGCATCAGGGCGCCGGTCGGGCAGGCCTGCACGCACTCGCCGCAGGCGACACAGGTGCTGTCGCCCATCGGGTCCTCGAGATCGAACACGATGCGCGTATTGCTGCCGCGCCCCGCCAGCCCGATCACGTCATTGACCTGCACCTCGCGACAGGCGCGCACGCACAGGCCGCAGCTGATGCAGGCATCATGATTGACCGCCATCGCGGTATGGGAGTGATCGAGAGCTCTGGCATGCGTCGGCAACCACTCCTCCACGGCCTCCCCCAACCACTCGCGGACCGTCTCGCGGGCGCCGCCTAGGGTCTCGCGCGCGTGCCCGACATCCACCGCCAGCAGCTCGGCCATCGCCATGAAGTGGCTGCTGACATCGGGGTTGTGCGCCTCGGCGGGCATGTCGGCGGCGAGCATCTCCACCACCATCGCGCGCGCCTCGCCGGCACGCCGTGAACTGGCACTGCGCACCACCATGCCCGCCCGCGCCTCGCGGATGCAGCTGGCAGCGAGAGTGCGCTCGCCGTCGATCTCGACCATGCAGGCGCGACAGTTGCCATCGCCGCGATAATCCGGCGCTTCGCTGTAGCAGAGGTGGGGAATCGTCTCGCCGGCACGCTTGGCGATCTTCCATAGCGTCTCGCCGGGATAGGCCGTCACCTCGGCGCCATCCAGCGTGATGGTGAAGCCATCCTCGCGCAGCGGCTGATCATCCGAGGACGAGTTGCCCAATCCTGTCAGCGCATTCATGCCTCACCTCCCGTGGTGTCAGCCGCGTGGCTCGTAGCGATCAAGCGCACCCCGCTGCTGGCGAGGGTCTCCCGGAAGTCCTTGAGCAGGCCGAGCACCGGATTGGGCGCGGCCTGGCCAAGCCCGCAGATCGAGGCGTCCATCATCACCTGCGTCAAGCGCGTCAGCAGCGTCTCATCCCACTCATCACCACTGAGCGCCGCCAGCATCTGGCGCGTGCCGACACGACACGGCGTGCACTGGCCGCAGGACTCGTCCATGAAGAAGCTCATCAGATTGCGCGCCACCGCCGCCAGGTCGTCCTTATCCGACAGCACCACCACCGCGGCCGAGCCGATGAAGCAGCCGTGGGCCTGCAGGGTGTCAAAGTCCAGCGGCAGGTCCGCCTTGCTGGCCGGCAGAATGCCGCCGGAGGCCCCGCCGGGCAGATAGGCACGCAGGCGATGGCCGTCGGCCATACCGCCGCCATATTCCTCGACCAGTTCGCTGAGCGTGATGCCAGCCGGTGCCAGATACATGCCCGGGCGTCTGACGCGCCCGGAGAGCGAGAAGCTTCGCAGCCCCTGACGTCCCTGACGCCCGGCCGCGACGTAGTGGTCATGGCCTTCGCGATGGAGCCGCACGATCCAATAGACCGTCTCGACGTTGTTGACCAGGGTCGGGCGACCGAACAAGCCACATTGCGCCACGAAGGGCGGGCGCTGACGCGGCTTGCCGGGCTTGCCTTCCAGCGACTCGATCAGCGCCGATTCCTCGCCACAGATATAGGCGCCGGCGCCACGCCGCAGCTGGATATAGCCCGGCGCGACGAGGCCTGCGGCTTCCAGCTCCGCGATGCAGTCGCGCAGCACCTCATTCAGGGTGGGGTATTCGTCGCGCAGATAGAGATAGAGCGCCTCGGCCTCGATGGCATGCGCACTGGCCAGCGCGCCCTCGAGGAAGGTGTGCGGCTCACGCTCCAGATAGCAGCGGTCCTTGAAGGTGCCGGGTTCGCCTTCATCGGCGTTGATCACGCAATAGCGCGGCCCCGCCTCGGCACGCACGAAGCCCCACTTGCGAAACGTCGGGAAGCCCGCCCCGCCCAGGCCACGCAGACCGGCCTGCTCGATCATCTGCGCCAGGTCCTCGATGCTGACCTCGCCGCCATCCAGCGCGGCGAGCAGCCCATAACCGCCACTGGCGCGATATTCCGCCAGCCGCGGATAGTCGAGACTCGCAGCCGGCGCAGCATGCACATGACCTTCGGCAATCGCCGCCGTGACGTCTTTCACGCTGGCGTGGCCGAGATGGTAATGCCCGACCTCCGCCACCGGCGCACTGTCGCAGCGCCCCATGCAGGGCGCACGCAGCACGCGCACCTGTTCGGGGTCCAGCCCCGAGGCGAGACCGGCGCGCAAGGCCTCGGAGCCGGCCAGCTGGCAGGACAGCGAATCACAGACGCGCACGGTCAGCGCCGCGGGCGGCGTCTCGCCATCGCGGACCACGGTGAAGTGGGCATAGAAGGTGGCCGTCTCGTAGACCTCGGCCATCGGCAGGCGCATCCACTCGGCCAGCGCACGCAGATGGGCCAGCGTCAGGTAGCCGACCTCATCATTGAGCACATGCAGATATTCGAGCAAAAGGTCACGCTGCGCCGGGGCATCGCCCAGCAGGCGCTGTACCTCGGCCCAGGCCTCGGCATCCAGCGGACGGCCGCGCAACTGGCTGCGCGAACGGCGGCGAGCGACAGGTGTCGGCTCGGTCAGGGTCTCAGGCGTCATGGCGGCACCACGGTGTTGTTATTGGGCAGGAGCAGGCAAGTACTGGCGTATCGCGCGAGGAGTGAAGTCTCGGGCGCGAAAGTGGTGCGCGGTCAGGGAGTACGCACCACTTTCCTTCACTGTAGATCGCAATCTACAAAGCGGGCACACCTGCGACAACCGCTCTGAGCGCTGAATCGCCCCCTGTGTCAGTCACGCATATGCCGGCGTCGTATCCAGCTAACTCGCTCTCGCCCAGCCCTCACACAATCACGAGGGCCTGGCGCAGCATGCCTGGCACGACGCGCTGTCGTGGCTGGCTGATAAATCTGTCGCAAGCCGGCCCACTCGACGATTCGTCCGTGTCCTGATGAGGCAGCGACCGTCGAGGGTCTTCGTCACCGAGGGATATTCCTGATCGCCATTGCACTGGGGATCCGTGCCATCCCGGGTGACAGCACTCCCTGCCCTGCACTGGCGTCTTCCGCTCCAATGGCTCCTTCAGCACCACCCGCTCCTCACAGGTGGCAACACCAATAACAATATGAGGTAACTCCATGGCTTCGAACCCGTACGACACGGATTACGAGATAGGCCGGGACAACGTCCAACCGCTGGGCCTTGATATCCACAACCCAGTCTTCGCGATCAGCGCCGTGCTGATCGTCGGCTTCATTCTCTTCACGCTGCTATTGCCCGAGCAGGCCGAAGTGGTACTTGGCGGTGCCAAGGCCTGGTCCATCTCGAATGGCGACTGGCTCTTCATGCTCTCAAGCAACGTCTTCGTGCTGTTCTGCCTGCTCTTGATCGTGCATCCGGTCAGTCGGCTGCGCCTTGGCGGCAGCAAGGCCCGACCGGACTTCTCGACCCTGGCCTGGTTCTCGATGCTGTTCGCCGCCGGCATGGGCACCGGCCTGATGTTCTGGGGCGTGGCAGAACCCGTCGCCTACTACACCGACTGGTACGGTACGCCACTCAATGCCGCACCACGCACTCCCGCCGGCGCCGAGACCGCACTGGCCGCCACCGTCTATCACTATGGATTGCATCCGTGGGCCATGTACGCCGTGGTCGGTCTGTCACTGGCCTTCTTTACCTACAACAAGGGCTTGCCGCTGACGATGCGCTCGGCCTTTTTCCCGATTCTCGGTGAACGTACCTGGGGCTGGGCGGGACACATCATCGATATCCTCGCCGTGCTGGCGACCATCTTCGGTCTGGCGACATCACTGGGGCTGGGGGCGGCGCAGGCCGCGTCAGGGCTCGATCATCTGTTCGGCATCGGTGCGGGTCTGCCCAGCCAGATCGCCATCATCGTGGCAGTGACACTGGTCGCGATATTCTCGGTCAGCCGCGGCCTGGATGGCGGCGTCAAGGTGCTCTCGAACTTCAACATGATCCTGGCCGCCGCACTGGTCGCCTTCATCATCGTCGTCGGCCCGACGCTCGCCATCTTCACTGGCCTGCCCACCACTGCCATGCACTACGTGGAATATCTGATCCCGCTCTCGAACTGGATCGATCGCCCCGATGAAAGCTGGTTCCACGGCTGGACCGTCTTCTACTGGGCGTGGTGGATCTCCTGGTCACCGTTCGTCGGCATGTTCATCGCACGCGTCTCACGCGGACGCACCGTACGCGAGTTCGTCACCGCCGTACTGGTCGTCCCGACGCTGGTGGGCATCGTGTGGATGACCGTCTTCGGCGGCACGGCGCTGGAACAGGCCATCGATGGCGTCGGCGCGCTGGCCAACGGTATCGACTCACCGTCGATGGCCATGTTCCAGATGTTCGAGAACCTGCCGCTGTCCAGCGTGACCTCCTTGATCGCCATCGTGCTGGTACTGGTGTTCTTCGTGACCTCGTCCGACTCGGGCTCGCTGGTGATCGACTCGATCACCGCCGGTGGCAAGATCGACGCCCCGACCAGCCAGCGCATGTTCTGGGCAGCGATGGGCGGCCTGATCGCCTGCGCCCTGCTCTACGGCGGCGGCAGCACCGCACTGGGCTCGCTGCAGGCGGGTGCCATCGCCACGGGTCTGCCGTTCACGCTGGTACTGCTGGTGATGTGCTATTCGCTGTTCCGTGGTCTGATGCAGGAAAAGAAGGCACAGGACATGCTCATTCGTCCGGTCGCCGGCGCCTGACATGCGGCGCTGACCATAGCTTTACTGACCAAGGCGGTACTGACTGACAGGCCGCAAGACATGGGCACAAAAAAACGCCGCCCCCGGCAACCGGGGGCGGCGTTTTCATTGGATGACCCGAACGTCATCCAGGCGAGATCAGGAGTTTTCCTGAGCCAGCTTCTGCACCTTCTTCATCAGGTCCGGGTCGTTCTGGACCGCTTGACCGATGGAGTTGAAGGTGGCGACTTCCAGACCGGAGTCTTCGACAGCGCTGACCATCTCGTCGTTGGCTTCCTGACGCACGCTCTGCTTGGCAGTCTCGTCGTCGGCTTTCTGCAGCTTGCCGGCGAATTCCTGAGAGATGCGTGCGATGTCCTGAGAGGCCGCAGCGAACTGTTCCAGCTGAGCGTCAGTGAAATCGCCAGCCTGAGCCTGTGCCGCCTGGGCAGTAGACTGACCCTGGGCCGGTGCGTCAGCAGCGAACGCCGGTGCCGACATCATGCCCGCGGAAATCAGGGCAGCCGTCATGTATGCAGTCATCCGTTTCATTGCAGCCTCCAGCAGTGATCAATAAGTGTTTGCCCTAACTCAGACGGGCCTGACGACAGGATGTTCATTTTTTCATGCAACTCTTTGAAAACATTCTGTATCTCCAGAGTTACATGAGTCGCAGATCAGCAACGTAAAAACCGCGGGGCCGCGCATGGCGGGCGTCATGACGGCTGGACGCGCATACAGCTTGCACCACGATTGTGAAAATATCTGCAGCAAGCCGCGTGAAGTCTGCCCGCCATGCACTCGACCCGCCCTCGATACAGACATGCCTCTGCGCTCGCTACGCGCTCTAGCAAGGCATGTCTCCTGCTGCCGCCGCTATCGGCATGTCGCCATTGGCCTTTTCACAGGCTGAATGAGGGCGGCATGTCGTGAAGTACCACCTAAACCGCGCGCCAACGGGCAGCAAACTCTCGGCGACTGTCTTAGTCTTGAAGGAGAGGCTGTCATCCGGGTGTGCCATTCTCCTGTGCAACCTGCTTCTGCAGCCCAGGCTGGCACGCCCAGCTCATATCATTCGTTGCCGGAGGACTGCCATGTCCACGCACATACCGTCTGCGCAGATACTGTCCAAGCAGAGACTGTCCTCGCAGGTACTGTCCACACAGATACCGCCCGCGCTGCCTCGTCTGCTCTCGCATCACAGGCTGATGCCGGGCCTGATGAGCCTCTTGTTGCTGGCCCTGCTGCTGAGCTCGCCGGTGCATGCCATCAGCCTGCTGGATTCGGACGCCGACCTGAACGCGCCCGCCGAGACATCCACTGGCGCACCACCGCCCCCGACCTCACCGGAAACCGCGGAGACCACCATGACCGCCGCCAATGTCGACCCCGCCGCCAACCCGCTGCTGGGCGAGACCTGGAACCGACGCTCGCTGGTGCTGATCGCGCCGGATGAGCAGGACCGGGACCTCGAGCGTCAGCGCGAGGAACTGCGTGCCACGCGTGGCGAGATGCAGCAACGCGACATGACGCTCTATACGCTGATGGGCACGCGCGGCATCCACGATGGCGTGCCGATGAGCTTCGAGGAGGTGCGTGCCCTGCGCGATGCCATGCAACTGCGCGAGGGCGCGCCCTTCACCGTCATTCTGATGGGCAAGGACGGCGGCAAGAAGATGCAGCAGGAAGGCTTCGTCTCCCCCGACCAGATCTATCAGGTGATCGACAACATGCCGATGCGCCAGCGCGAAGCCAGTCAGGCAGCGCGCAAGCCCCCCCAAGGCACCGACGAGCACACCTCGCCCGAACCCTTGAACGATGAGGACTGGCAGTGGGAGGAGTGATCTTTCTGTGAGAAACGACCTTCTGTGAGAAGCGACCTTCTGTAAGGAGCGACCTTCTGTGAGAAACGACCTTCTGTGATGCATGAAAAAGCCCCTGCCAGCCGAGCTGACAGGGGCTTTTTACCGTCTGCGCGGCTTCAGCGCAGTACGCCTTCCTCACGCAGCAGCTTGAGGATTTCCGCCGCGCCCTCCTCGGCGCTCACGCCTTCCAGACGCTTGCCACCGCCCCCTTCGGCCTTGGCGGCCGCAGCCTTGAAGCGGTCCCGCGCGCTGGTCGCCTTGATGCGCTTCAAGCGCTTGGGACGCTTGCGAGCCGGGGCCACGCCGAAGGCCTCGGCCTGCGCATCATGGACAAGCTCGCCACTGGCCAGTGTGGACAGTTCACCACGCCGCGCCTGCGCGAAGGCCGACTGACGCGCCGCCGGCGCCGCGGAATCGACACTGACAAGCGCCGGCAGCTTCACGCGCAACCGTCGCCGCTGGCCACGCGGCAGCGCCTGCAAGGCGGTGAGATGCGCGCCATCGCAGCTCTCGATCGCGACGATACCCTCCACCAGCGGCCAGCCAAGACTCTCCGCCAGCAGATGCGGCAGCAGGCCACTGCCCTCACCGGTCTCACCCTGGCCGCCACACACCACCAGCTGCGGTGCCGCCTGCTTGAGGCGCGTGACCAGCAGTGGCCAGACATCAACAACCGGTTGATCAGCAGCCTTGAGCGACGAATTGTCAGCCATGAGCGAATCAGCAGCCTTGAGCGACGAATCGTCAGCCATGAGCGGATCAACAGCCTTGAGCGGATCAACAGCCTTGAGCGGGTCAGCGCCGAGAGCATCCGGCGTCACCAGCGTCAACGACTCCAGCCCCATGCCCAGATAGCCGCGTAGCGCCTGATCCTGCTCGCTGCCGGGCGCGATCTCGCTGCCACTGGCGTGCCAGGCGCTGAGGCTTACGGCACCGGGTGCCGACTGACGCTCCAGCGCCAGACACAGCTCCAGGGCGCGGGCGTCCTGCTCGGCGCGCCGCAGACGTCCCGAAACCGGGTGCTGCCCCAGCGACACCAGACTCACGACCTCAAGCGGCACCGAGGCCTGCTGCGCAACGGACGAACGATCTGCCTTCATGTTCTTCTCCTTTCACCTGTCGCAGGCGCGAGTTCAGGCCGCGTCGGCGGCAAGCGTGGCGGATGACGTAGCGGACACGGTAGACGACTGCCCCGCCGCCGAGGCAGTACCTGCCGCCGACGAGGTATCACCGCCGGCACTGCGTTCGGCCTCGAGCTGCTGGCAGAGACTGGCGAGAATCGCCCCGGCGTCACCGATCACCGAAAGATCGGCACGCTTGACCATGTCACAGCCGCCATCGGTGTTGATCGCCACCACCTTGTCGCAGCGCTGGATGCCCTGCAGATGCTGGATGGCCCCCGAGATGCCCACCGCGACATAGACCCGCGCCGTCACCCAGGTACCGGTGGCACCGACCTGACGGGCACGCGGCATGAAGCCGTCATCCACCGCCACCCGCGAGGCGCCTTCGGTGGCGCCCAGCAGGCTGGCGGCGCGGTGGAAGCCATCCCAATCGCGGATGCCGTTGCCCGCCGAGAGAATGAATTCGGCCTCACCCAGCGCGATCGCGGAGGGATCGACAGCCACCGGGCCAAGATCTTCGATCACGTCTGGCACGGCGCGCGCGGTGCTGGCCGCCTCCCACTCGAGCGGCAGCGCGGCGTGGCGCACATCTTCCACCGGCTCGGCGCATTCCGCCTCGCACAGCACGATACGGCTCAGCGGGCGGGTCAAGTCCTGCTGACCATTGCCGCTGCGCCCGGTGACGTTCACCTCGGCAAGCTCGCCACGCCCGATGGCGGCAAGCTCGCCGTCGAGCTGATAGGCATTGCCGCTGGGCCGCGCCAGCGCATCGCCCTGGCACAGCAGGCGCGCACCGAGACGTCGGCCGCGCTCGCCGCCGCCGGTGCGGGATTCCGGCAGCAACCACAGCCGTGGTGCCAGCTTGCCATCGATGGCCTCAAGCTCCGCCAGCTGGGCCAGCGGCGCGTAGCCATCGTGGAGAGTATCGGCAAAGTGCAGCCAGCGATCGGCACCCGCCGCGCCGAGTCCGACACTGTCGGCGGCGTCACCATCCTCACGCAGCGTGCCGAAGGTGACGGCCAGCACCGCGCCCTGATGGGCGGGGTCGGCATCGGCGATCTGACGCGCCAGCCCCAGTACATCGCGGTCCTGACTCGAGAGTCGCCCACCGGTCATGTCCGGCACCACCGCGATCAGGAAGGCGGGTGATGCGATCTCGACCAGCGGCAGCACGCGCGCCTTGGCCACGGCCGCGGGCTGGCCAGCACCCGCCGCGGCAGGCCCGGAGCGGCCACTGCGGTCGATGCGCTTGCGGCCATTGGCGGCGATGAAGTGGCCCACGTGGGGGTCGCGACGCATCACACCCTGCGGGCCCATCCAGCGTTCCTGAGGGGCTGTCGCGCCGCGGCCCAGCGCCTGCAGCGCGATGAGGTGCTGCGGGTGCAGGCGATTGCGTGCCTGCTGCTCCAGACGCGGGTCACGGCGTGGCAGTGAC
This sequence comes from Cobetia sp. 2AS, assembly GCF_029846355.1. NCBI lineage: Bacteria > Pseudomonadati > Pseudomonadota > Gammaproteobacteria > Oceanospirillales > Halomonadaceae > Cobetia > Cobetia sp. 2AS. Next base: position 280,117 of record NZ_JARWKQ010000003.1, on the reverse strand, counting down.
TCGCGCTCGGATGCGTGTGGATGCCCTGATGGGTGTGGATCTGGGGAAATCGTCATGCCGCCACCTCCGCGTCAGTGGGCTGCGTGGTCGACGCCGCCAAGCCTTGCGTGGACGCTTCCAGTACCAGAGCCCGCGCCATCAGTTCCGCCAGATCCAGCACCTGGGGTTCGGCTTCACCGGCCGGAGCTACCACGCCTTCCAGCATCGCGGTGCACTGCGGGCAGCCGACCGCCACCACCTCGGCGCCGGTCTCGCGCACATCGCCCATGCGCATGTCGGGGATACGCTGCTTGCCGGGGATATCCGTCACCGGCGCGCCGCCACCGCCGCCGCAACAGCGTGAGCGGAAGCCGGAGCGCTGCATCTCGCGCACTTCCAGTCCCAGCGCCGCCAGCAGGGTACGCGGCGCCTCGAATTCACCGTTGTAGCGACCCAGATAGCAGGGGTCGTGCCAAGTGACCGCGCCGAGCGTGGCCAGTCTGGTGGCATCGAGGCTCAGGCGACCGGCCGCCAGCAGCTCATTCATGTAGCTGGTGTGGTGGTTGACGAGGTAGTCGCCACCGAAGGCGGCATATTCACGTCCCAGCACATGGAAGCTGTGCGGATCGCAGGTGATGATGCGCGCGAAGCGATACTTCGACAGGGTGGCGATATTGCGGGTGGCCAGCGACTGGAAGGTCGCCTCATCCCCCAGGCGGCGCGCCACGTCGCCACTGTCACGTTCTTCCGCGCCAAGGATGGCGAAATCCACCCTGGCGGCGCGCAGTACCTGCACGAAGGCACGCAGCGTGCGCTGGTTGCGCATGTCGAAGGCGCCATCGCCCAGCCACAGCAGCGCTTCCACCGGACGCGGATCACGCGCCGCCTCGCGGGCGGCCTGAAGCTCGGCGATGCGCGGCAGGTCGAGGTCCGCCGCCCAATGCAGACGCGCTTCGAGCGCGAAGCCGCCCGGATTGTCGGTGGCGATCAGGTTGTCGAGCACCTCGACACCCTTGCCCGGCGTCGCGCCCTGCTCCAGCGTCATGTGACGGCGCATGTCGACGATGGCATCGACGTGCTCGATCATCATCGGGCACTCCTCGACGCAGGCGCGACAGGTGGTGCAGGCCCACAGGGTTTCCGGCTCGACCAGTACCTTGAACTCGTGGATCAGCTTGTCGCCATCTGTCGCCTCACCCGCAGCACCCGGTGCCGCCTTGATCTGGATCGGCCCAGAGGCAACGGTCTGGCTATCAGAGTCAACGGCCTGAGCTGCCGGGCGAGCATGCGGAGAGGCCCCGACGATGGTCTGCTGCGGGCCGCCGCCATGCTGGCCGGGCGCGCGCCTGGGCTCATCGCCCGGATAGGGCGAACCGGCGTAGGCGGCATCGCTGCCACCGGCCATGCCGACCACCATGTCCTGGATCAATTTCTTGGGATTGAGCGGCTGACCGGCCGCGAACGCCGGGCACACCGCTTCACAGCGCCCGCACTGCACGCAGGCATCGAAGCCCAGCAGCTGACGCCAGTTGAAATCGGACGGCTTGCCGACACCCAGCGGTGCCTCGGGGTTGGTCAGGTCCAGCGGCAGCAATGCGCTGTCGCGGATGCCCGCACTGTCACGGGTGCTGAAACGTGCCGGACGCCGATGGAAGGCCAGATGCAGCGCGCCGGCGAAGGCATGCTTCATCGGCCCGGTGATTCGCGAGCCGCCGCCGGTCATGCCGACGATCATCTCCAGCAGCCCCCAGGCGATGCCCGCTACCAGCACCAGCCCGAGGATGCCGCCGGAGATCATGCCGCCGACGCCTTCCGGCAGCACCAGTGACAGACTCATCACGAACAGGCTGGCGGAGAACACCAGCAGACTCTTGGGCAGACGCATCCACGGGCCACGCGACAGGCGCGCCGGCGGGTCGAGGCGACGACGACGCACGAACAGCGCGCCACCGAACATCGCGCCACTGGCCAGCAGCAGCAAGACGCCCAGCCAGGCGGAGTCGATGCCGAAGCCGTAGACCACCACCATCAGCAGCGCCGCGGCCACGAAGCCGCCCCCGGTGGCGACGTGGGTGTTGGCCATGTAGCGGTCCCGCGCGACCACGTGGTGCAGGTCCACCCCGTAGCGGCGCGGTACCTTGGCAAGGCTCGCGATCAGCTCTCCTACACTCATGGACGTGGCGTCCGCCCGCCCCTGGCGCCACAGGCCGATGCGCTTGACCGCGCCGATGGCAGCCAGCGCCAGCGCGGCGAAGATCAATACCGACAAGATCGTGTCATTCATGCTGCTCACCCTCTTTCTTCAAGCCCGCTGTCGACCGGACGACTGCCGAGCCGGCGCATAGGAGCAGCCGGCTCGGCAGATCACGTCATCAGAAGTCCTTGCACAGACGCAGGGCGTCATAGATGGCGGCGTGGGTGTTGCGCGGTGCGTTGCAGTCACCGAGGCGGAACAGCAGGTAATCATTGCCCTCGGTGGCCTGGCTCAGGCACGGCTGCGGCTTGATGGCGTAGAGCGACTCGACGTCGATCTGGCCCTTGTTGAGCGAGCCGTCCTTGAAGGCGTAGTAGAGCGCCTCATCCGGGCGCACGCCGTTCTCGACCACGATCTGATCGACGACGCGCTCTTCCAGCGTGCCGGTGTATTCGTTCTCGAGCACCGCCACCAGGCCCTCGCCTTCGCGGTAGACCTCATGCAGCACCATGTCGGAGGTCATCACGACTTCCTTGGCATACAGACTGCGGTAGTAGGTCGGGAAGGTGGTGCCGCCGACCGCCGCACCCGGCTTGATGTCGTCGGTGACGATCTCGACCCTGGCGCCCTTGTCGGCCAGATAGTCGGCCACCGAGACCCCGGAGAACTCGCAGATGCTGTCGTAGATCAGCACATTGCTGCCCGGTGCGACGCGCCCATCCAGCACATCCCATGAAGAGACGATCAGGCTCTTGGCCGGGTCTTCGTCATAGCCCCAGGACGCGAACTGGTCCATGAACGGACGACCGCCCACCGCGAGGATCACCACATCGCCGCGCAGGTCACGGATGGTGGCCTCATCGGCCCGCGTGCCCAGGCGCAGGTCGACCTTCAGGCGTGCCAGTTCCAGCTGGTACCAGCGCGTGATGCCGGCGATCTGATCGCGCTGCGGCGCCTTGGCCGCGATGGTGATCTGGCCGCCCAGCTCGTCACGGGCCTCGAACAGCGTCACGTCGTGGCCGCGTTCGGCGCACACGCGGGCCGCCTCCATGCCGGCCGGACCGCCGCCGACGATGACGACCTTGCGCACCGGGCCGCTGGTCTTCTCGATCTGATGCGGCAGGCCCATGTATTCGCGCGAGGTGGCGGCATTCTGGATGCACAGCACGTCGAGACCCTGATACTGGCGGTCGATGCAGTAGTTGGCGCCGACGCACTGCTTGATCTGGTCGAGCTGGCCCATCTTGATCTTGGCGATGATGTGCGGGTCGGCGATATGGGCGCGGGTCATGCCGACCATGTCGACATAGCCGCCTTCCAGAATGCGCTCGGCCTGGTTGGGGTCCTTGATGTTCTGGGCGTGGATCACCGGAATCGAGACGACTTCCTTGATACCGGAGGCCAGGTGCAGGAAGGGTTCCGGCGGGTAGGACATGTTGGGAATGACGTTGGCGAGGCTGTTGTGGGTATCACAGCCCGAGCCGATCACGCCGAAGAAGTCGAGCAGACCGGTGGCGTCGTAATAGGCCGCGATCTGCTTCATGTCGTCGTGTGACAGGCCATCGGGATGGAATTCATCGCCACAGATGCGCATGCCGACCACGAAGTCGTCGCCGACTTCGGCACGCACCGCCTTGAGCACCTCGAGACCGAACTTCATGCGGCCCTCGAAGCTGCCGCCCCACTCATCGGTGCGCTTGTTGACGCGCGGGCTCCAGAACTGGTCGATCAGGTGCTGGTGCACGGCGGACAGCTCGACGCCGTCCAGGCCGCCTTCCTTGGCACGCCGCGCCGCCTGGGCGAAATCGGCGATGATGCGCTGGATCTCCTCCACCTCGATGGTCTTGCAGGTGGAGCGGTGCACCGGCTCGCGGATGCCGGACGGTGACATCAGCGAGGTCCAGTCGAAGCCGTCCCAGCGCGAGCGACGGCCCATGTGGGTAATCTGGATCATGATCTTGCCGCCATGCTTGTGCACGGCATCGGCCAGATTCTGGAAATGCGGAATGATGCGGTCGGTCGACAGATTGACGGAGCTCCACCAGCCCTGCGGGCTGTCGATGGAGACCACCGAGGAGCCACCACAGATGCACAGACCACACCCGCCCTTGGCCTTCTCTTCGTAGTAGCGCACGTAGCGCTCGGTGGTCATGCCGCCATCGGTGGCATACACCTCGGCGTGGGCGGTACTGACGACGCGGTTGCGGATGGTCAGCTTGCCGATCTCGATCGGCTGGAAGAGTGCGTCGAATGCCATGGTGAGAGCTCCTCGCCGGGGAGAGCGCCGCCTCGTCACGCTGGCCTGGCCTGCCCGCCGCCACGAGTCGTTGCTGGTGGCGGCGGGGTCGGCGTCAGGCGTCTTGCATGTCAGGAAAGGCGGCGCTCAGGCGTTGCGTTGTCGTTGTTGTGGGTGGTGAGTGTCGTGACAGAGAGATGCTCGGGCAGCCGGCTTGTGCTGTTGCCTTTTGCCTGGGCCGGGCCTGGGCCTTGACCCGAGCCATGGAATAGAGAGTGGCGGATCCGAAAACGTCACACTGTTCCGGGAGCGACCTCGAAATACCCCACGTCACAGCCTTCCTCACCGCCGCTCTGGGTCTGCACGGCGACGGTGCGCAGCTCGCTGCCACGCGCGGCCAGAATCTGGTCCATCGCGCCGGCGAACCAGCCGGTGAACATGTACTCGAGCCTGGTGCCGGTCTTGCCCTGCTGATAGACGAAGCAGGAGTGTTCCAAGCGCACTTTGCAGGTACCGCGCTCCAGATCGATCTCCTCGGTGATGAACAGACCCCAGCCACGCTGCGACAGGCGCTTCATGTAGTGCTCGAAGACTTCCACGCCGACCAGGCCATGCAGCTCGGCTTCCTTCTCGCACCAGTGCCAGGCGCTCTTGTAGCCGGCGTGATAGAGAATCTCGGCGTATTTCTCCACGCCCAGCGCCTCTTCCACCGCGACATGGTTGTTGATGAAGAAGTGGCGCGGCACGTACAGCATCGGCAGCGCATCGGACGTCCAGACGCCAGTCTCGCTATCCACTTCGATCGGCAGTTCAGGGGCCATCTTGCTCATGTCGGTGTCCTCCAAAGGGGGCTTGAGGGAATTGCAAAAGAGAGATCAGGAAAGAGAGATCAAGTAAGAGCGATCAATAAAGGGCACGGGCAGCCAGACTCAGCCGCCCCAGACGTTTTCCAGCGTGCGCAGCCAGTTCTCGCCCATGATCTTGCGCACCTGATGCTCGCTCATGCCGCGACGCAGCAGCGCCTCGGTCAGATTGGGGAACTCGCCGATGGTGCGGATGCCTTCCGGATTGACGATCTTGCCGAAGTTGGTGAGACGACGGGCGTAGCCCTTGTCGTGGGTCAGCCACTCGAAGAAGTCCTGACCGTGGCCCTGGGTGAAATCGGTGCCGATGCCGATGGCATCCTCGCCGACCAGGTTCATCACGTATTCGATGGCCTCGACGTAGTCGTCGACGGTGGCGTTGACGCCGGCCTTGAGGAAGGGGGTGAACATGGTGACGCCGACGAAACCGCCGTGTTCGGCGATGAAGCGCAGCTCGGCATCGGACTTGTTGCGCGGGTGGTCCTTGAGACCGGCCGGCGCGCAGTGGGAATAGCAGACAGGTACCTTGGATTCGAGGATGACTTCCTCGGAGGTCTTCGAGCCGACGTGGGAGAGATCACACATCACGCCGACGCGGTTCATCTCGGCGACCATCTCGCGCCCGAAGCCGGACAGGCCGCCGTCGCGCTCGTAGCAGCCGGTGCCGACCAGATTCTGGGTGTTGTAGCACATCTGCACGATGCCCACGCCGAGCTGCTTGAAGACATCGACATAGCCGATCTGGTCTTCATAGGCGTTGGCATTCTGGAAGCCATAGATGATGCCGGTCTTGCCGGCGGCCTTGGCGGCGCGGATGTCGGCGGCCGTGCGCGCCACGCAGACCAGATCACTGCTCTCGGCGATCAGCTGGTTGCTCTTGACGATGTTGTTGACGGTCGCCTGGAAGCCTTCCCAGACCGAGACAGTGCAGTTGGCAGCGGTCAGACCGCCCTTGCGCATGTCCTCGAACAGCTCGCGCTGCCACTTGGCGATCACCAGACCATCGATGACGATGCTGTCATCGTGCAAGGCGCGGGCCGCATCGGACCCACCGAAGGAGGAGGAGAATTCGGACATCATGTCGCTCCGGCGCTGGGCAGGCGGCTCTGGAAGTCAGGTCACTGCCCGTACCCGGCGGACAGGGCCTGCCGGAACACGATCTCCAGCAGGCTGTGCCAGCATAGTCCTGCCCTCTTTCCCCTCTGACGCCAGATGCGACCCGTGGCTATCGAATCGCGTCAGGGCTGTCGTTTCTGAAACGACGACGCCCCGACTCGAGAGAGCCGGGGCGTCGTGGGACAGCCGATGGTGTAGCGTCAAGCCGGTCAATGCGCGGGGGACAGCTCCTTGAGCGAAGGCAGCAGGTCCCAGCTCAGCCAGCCACGCGGCTGTTCCAGACGCTTCAAGTAGCCCATGCCGAGATTGTTCATCTGACGGCGCGTCCAGCTGGCGCGGCGCTGGATATAGGCCGAGGGCTTGCCGGCATTGAAGCGGATCGGGTTGGGCAATACCGCCGCCAGCAGACTGGCCTGGTAGGCGGAAAGGCTGGCGGCATCGGTATTGAAGTGATGCTCGGCCGCGGCCTCGACGCCGAAGACGCCCGGCCCCCATTCGGCGACGTTCAGGTAGACCTCGAGAATGCGCTCCTTGGGCCAGATCATCTCGATCAGGATGGTGAACCAGACCTCCAGCCCCTTGCGCACCCAGCTGCGCCCGTTCCACAGGAAGACATTCTTGGCGGTCTGCTGGCTGATGGTACTGGCGCCGCGCAGACGCTCACCGGCCAGCCGCGCATCGATGGCCTTGACGATCTGATCGACATCGAAGCCGTAGTGATCGGGGAATTTCTGGTCTTCCGAGGCGATCACCGCCAGACGGGCATTGTTGGAAATCTGCTCCATCGGCACCCAGTCATGCTGCAGCGCCATCGGCTCGCCGGTGACCAGGCCATAGCCCCACTTCTCGAGCATCACCATCGACACCGGCAGCGGCACGAAGCGCAGCAATACCACCAGGCCGATGCAGGCCACCATCCAGCAGGCGATGACCTTGAATGTCCACACCGCCAGCCAGCGCAGACGCTCCATCGGGCGCATGCCGGCACGCGGCGCCGGGCGGCGTGTCGCCCCGCGCCGAGCACCCGCCACACGCTCCGTGCCTTCCTGCCTGCGTTGCTGTCCTCGTGCCATCCCTTGCCGTCCCCTGTCGTGCGTGTCGTGGCTCGTCATTCCGCCGCCGAGCCATTGTCGTGTCAGCCACTGCTTCCTGGTGCCTTCGAGTGTACCAGAGCGTGCCGGTGGCTCCTGTGAAAACGACAACGCCCCTGCCGGAGCGGCAGAGGCGTTGGATGTTGCAGGAAACTGGCGTCAGTCGGCAGGTATCAGCCCTGCAGGCGCACGCTGGCGTAGGTCGGCTCACCGCGCGCATTGGCCAGTGCCAGAATCGCCGAGGAGACGGGGGACTCGCTGGCCGGTTGCAGGGGCGCATTGCCGACCATGCTCTGGCCGATCGACTGGTGCAGCAGCCCTTCCAGACTGGCGACACCGGTCAGCTGATGATCGCCATCGGCGCGACACGGCACCTCCAGCACGCTGACACTGCGCTCGCCCCCGATGCGCTCGTCACGCGGCGGCATGCCGAAGTACTCGCGGTAGCACTTGGAGAAGTGCGGCGTGGACACGAAGCCACAGGCCGAGGCCACCTCGATGATCGACAGCGCCGTCTGCTTGAGCAGCTGACGCGCGCGGGTCAGGCGCAGCTTGAGGTAGTAGCGCGACGGCGAGCAGTGCAGATACCGCTGGAACAGCCGCTCCAGCTGACGGCGCGAGACATCGACATAGTGCGCCAGCTCGTCCAGGCCGATGGGCTCTTCCAGATTGGCCTCCATCAGCGCGACGATTTCCAGAAGCTTGGGCTGGGTGGTGCCCAGCACATGCTTGAGCGGCACGCGCTGCTGGTCCTGCTCGCCACGCACGCGATCGCAGATGAACATCTCGGAGATGCCCGCCGCCAGCTCGCGGCCATGCTCGCGACCGATCATGGTCAGCATCATGTCCATCGGCGCAGTACCGCCGGAGGCCGTGGCGCGGTCCTGATCGATGGAGAACAGTCGTGTGGTCAGCGGCACGCGCGGGAAGGCTTCCTGCATCGCGGCCAGACACTCCCAGTGGATGCTGGTCTCATGGCCTTCGAGCAGCCCCGCCTGGGCCAGCGCCCAGCTGCCGGTGCAGACGGCACCCAGCTTGCGGCCGGCACGTGCCTGGGCCTGCAGCCAGCTGACATGCGGACGATGCACGGAGCGCTGGATGCCGACGCCGCCGCACACGATGACGATATCCAGCGGCGGGCAGGCCTCGGTGGAAGTATCGGGCGTGACCTGCAGGCCATCGCTGGCGCGCACGGGGGCGCCTTCCAGCGTCACGGTATACCAGCGGTACAGCTCGCGTCCGGCCAGCTGATTGGCCATGCGCAGCGGTTCCACCGCCGAGGCCAGCGAGATGAGCGTGAAGCTGTCGAGCAGCAGGAAGCCGATGGTCTGCGGCTGGCGCGTCTCGCCGGCCATTCCTGCAGCGGATGAGTGAGCTTCGTACGGGCGGGCGAAACGGCCACTGGTCAATGCCATGAGGGGAGTCCTTCTCTATATCTGCTTGAGTGGCAGACCGGGGCCTCGTGGTGCCCTCTCCCGTGGCCTGATGAGGCCGGCGGGGGTCCGCAGTATTATCGTTATTGGGTCTCAGCAGGGAGCGAACCCTGAGGGGTTGGCTCCAGCAGCGACGACATCGGCGATCGGCCCCATCAGGGGGAGGTCAATAAGCGACCTCTGCAATTCCGATAGCGTCAGGGATGTCGTGATTTACTGCCTGGACGTCGTGCGTTGTCCACCTCTCGACAGTAAACCATCGCGCCTGCCTGGCGCAGTGACTTTATCGCCGCTGTGCAGCAAATCATCGTTGCCGTACGGCACAGAATAACGCCTGAGTTGGCTACCACTGACGCAGCATAAGCAAACGCCACCAAAACGGGCCTTCATGCCTGAAGGTTCTGAAAAACTCTGCTTCTCATGACGAAAAAACGACAGTCCCGCTATCCATCAATCGATAGCGGGACTGTCGTTTCTGTCTTTCACGCAGTGTCTCTGCTCGGCGAGCGATCAGCTGCGATTGGCGCTTTCATACCTCAAAGCAGGTGCTTTGAAGGCTTTTCATTTCTACCGGCGACCACACTCACATCTCAAAGGAGGTGTTTCGCGTGGTAGGTCAAATGCTCATCGATGAAGCTGGCCATGAAGAAGTAGCTGTGGTCGTAGCCGGGCTGACGACGCAGGACCAGCGGGTGATCCAGCTCGGCGCAGACCGCCTCCAGGCGCTCCGGCTTGAGCTGCTCCTCGAGGAACTGATCACTCTCGCCCTGCTCGACGAACAGTTCCTGACGCGCGGCGCCGTTCTTGCTCGCCTGCTTGACCAGTTCGCAGGTGTCCCACTGCGCCCACTGAGTGCGGTCATCACCGAGATAGCCGCTGAAGGCTTTCTCGCCCCACGGGCAGGCCATCGGATTGACGATCGGCGCGAAGGCCGAGACCGAGCGATAGCGGCCCGGATTCTTCAGCGCGCAGATCAGGGCGCCGTGGCCACCCATGGAGTGGCCGGAGATGGACTCACGCTCGCCATCCACCGGGAAGTGACGCTTGACGAGCGCCGGCAGCTCCTCGGTGACGTAGTCATACATGCGGTAATGACGCGCCCACGGCTCGCGGGTGGCATTGACGTAGAAGCCTGCGCCACTGCCGAAGTCGTAGCTGTCGTCTTCGCCGACCAGATTGACGCCGCGCGGGCTGGTGTCCGGGCAGATCAGGGCGATGCCCAGCTCCGCCGCCTTCTTCTGCGCGCCGGCCTTCTGCATGAAGTTCTCGTCGGTGCAGGTCAGCCCCGACAGCCACCACAGCATCGGCACCGGGCCCTGTTCGGCCTGGGGTGGCAGATAGATGGCGAACACCATGTCGCAATCCAGGCTGCCGCTGCGGTGACGGTAACGCTTGAGCCAGCCGCCATGCACCTTGTTGGCGTTGACCAGCTCGAGTTGTTCGGTCGCGGTCATCATGCTCTCCCTTGTGATATCGCCCATGAAAACGGCGTCGGCAAGCCGACGCCGTTTCGCGTTCCAGACCTCACCGGGTAACAGGTGTTTCCCTGTTGCCCGGCGGCAGTTCAGCCCCGGATCAGAAGCTCAGCACGGTACGGATCGACTTGCCTTCGTGCAGCAGATCGAAGGATTCGTTGATCTTCTCGAACGGCATCTGGTGAGTGATGAAGTCGTCCAGATTGATCGCGCCGTCCATGTAACGCTCGACGTAGCCCGGCAGTTCGGTACGGCCCTTGACGCCACCGAAGGCGGAGCCTTTCCAGACGCGCCCGGTCACCAGCTGGAACGGACGGGTGGCGATCTCTTCACCGGCACCGGCGACGCCGATGATGATGGATTCGCCCCAGCCCTTGTGCGCGCACTCAAGCGCCGCACGCATGACATTGACGTTGCCGATGCACTCGAAGGAGTAGTCGACGCCGCCGTCGGTCATGTCGACGATGGCTTCCTGGACCGGCACGGACAGCTTGCTCGGGTTGACGAAGTCGGTGGCGCCGAACTTGCGGGCCAGGTCGAACTTGTCTTCATTGATGTCGATGGCGATGATGCGCGACGCCTTGGCCATCACCGCGCCCTGGATGGCGGCCAGACCGATGGCACCGAGGCCGAAGATGGCGACGGTAGAGCCCGGCTCGACCTTGGCGGTGTTCATCACCGCGCCGATACCGGTGGTGACGCCACAGCCCAGCAGGCAGATCTTGTCCAGCGGCGCTTCCTTGGACACCTTGGCCAGCGAGACTTCCGGCACCACGGTGTATTCGGAGAAGGTGGAGGTGCCCATGTAGTGGTGCAGCATCTTGCCCTCGAGGGAGAAGCGCGAGGTGCCGTCCGGCATCAGGCCGCGACCCTGGGTGGCACGCACGGCGCTGCACAGGTTGGTCTTGCCGGAGAGGCAGAACTTGCACTTACCGCATTCGGCGGTATAGAGCGGAATGACGTGGTCGCCCGGTACCAGGCCAGTCACGCCCTCGCCCACTTCCTCGACGATACCGGCGCCTTCGTGGCCCAGCACGGACGGGAACAGGCCTTCCGGGTCTGCGCCGGACAAGGTGAACGCATCGGTGTGACAGACGGCGGTATTGACGATGCGAACCAGCACCTCACCGGCCTTCGGCCCTTCGACATCGATCTCGACCAGTTCCAGCGGCTTGCCGGCTTCCAGCGCAATCGCAGCACGTGATTTCATGAATCTCTCCTAGTGAGCATCAATAGCGGTAAACTGGCTGCCAATCTCATGCCCCCTGGTGTGGTGACGATCACCACGGAGGCCACCCTGAAAGGTAGCAGCACCTGACAGGTTGCATGGATGAGTCGCCCGAGGGACTCCCCACGCGACAGGCACTGGGCTCGTCCTTGCGGTTCATCCTTGCGGGCTTGGCATGGAGCACAGTCTACGCAGTCATGCGGGTGGGATTAAGCCGTCGGCACTCAGATGATTATTGCCACTCAACAACAATGAAAGAGGAGCCAGCATGCAGCGCTGGGACCGTATCGAAGCCTTCGTGGAAGTCGTCAGAATCGGCTCATTTTCCGGTGCCGCCCGTCATCTCGGGGTGTCCAGCTCACATGTCAGTCGTCTGATCAGCCAGCTGGAAGCCCAGCTCGATACCCAATTGCTCTACCGCACCACCCGTCAGACGCGTCTCACCGATGCCGGACAGGTGTATTTCGAGCACTGCCATCACCTCTTCGATGGCTTCCGCGCCGCCGAACAGGCCATCGGTGACTTCCACGCCCGCCCCAGCGGCGTGCTCAAGCTGACCAGCGCCACCACCTTCGGCGAGCGCTACGTCGCGCCGCTGGTCAACGACTTCCAGCTGCTGCACCCGCAACTGGAAGTGCAGATGCACTTCACCAACCGTCCGGTGGAACTGATCGACGAGGGCTTCGACGTCGCCATCCGCATGGGCGTGCTCAAGGATTCCTCGCTGATCGCAAGACGGCTGGTGGACCGCCGCGAATTCGTCGTCGCCTCGCACGACTACTTCCAGCAGGCACCGCGCCCGCACACCCTGGCCGAGCTCTCCAGTCATCGCTGCCTGGCCGGTTCCAAGCGCGAGTGGCTGTTCGAGGTCGAGGGCCAGCGTCGTGAGGTGCGCATCACCGGCAGCTGGCAGGCCAACTCCGGCCCGGCACTGTTGGATGCTACGCTCAAGGGCCTCGGCCTTGCCCAGATTCCCGACTATTACGTCGCGCCCCATCTGGCCAGCGGCAAGCTGATCTCGGTGCTGGATGAGTACCAGGTGCGCGATACCGGGGTGTGGATCGTCTATCCCCGCCACCGCCACCTCTCGCCCAAGGTGCGCCAGTTCGTCGACTTCATGGTCGAGCGCTTCGAGGGCGGCATCCCAGGACTTGACGCATGACGCGCCGCCGCGGATGAGCTGCCGAATTGATGAGCGAATAAGTTGATGAGCGGATAAGCGGATAAGCTGATGAGCCGACGAACGACAGACGGGCTGCCAATCGGCAGCCCGTCTGTCATTGCACTCACCATGTTCATCAGCGGCGTCAGGCGCGCTGCGCCCCGCTGCCCGGTACTGCCTCGGGCAGATGCACCGGCGGTGCCTTGACCAGCAGCTTGCTGGCCACGAAGTAGACCAGCGCCCCCAGCAGCGAGCCGGTGAACCAGCCGTAGTCGTAGAACCAGGAAAGCCCGGGCTGCGAGAAGCTGATCACCGTCAGCCCCACCGGCACGAAGAAGGCGATGAAGCCTGCCGGATTGAAGGCCGGATAGGTGCTGCCATCCAGATAGAGTGCCGGCAGATCAAAGGACTGACGACGGATCACGAAGTAGTCGACGATCATGATCCCCGCGATCGGCCCCAGCAGACTCGAATAGCCCAGCAACCAGTTGGAATAGAGACTCTCGAGACTGACGTCCGAGACGATCCAGCCCATCTTCTTGATCAGCTCGAAGCCCATCAGCAGCACCCCGACCAGCCCGGTCAGCAGCACGCCGCGCGTCTGGTTGATCAATTTCGGCGCGATGTTCTGGAAGTCATTGGTCGGCGAGACGATGTTGGCCGCGGTATTGGTGGAGAGCGTCGCGATGATGATCAGCACCATGGCGATGGCGACCCAGCCGGGGCTGTCGATACGACCGATCAGGTTGACCGGGTCGGAGATGGTCTCGCCCACCAGCGAGCTGGACGCGGCGGTCAGCACCACGCCGAGCGCCGCGAAGAAGAACATCGTCAGCGGCAGACCGATGATCTGACCGACGATCTGGTCCTTCTGGCTCTTCGCGTAACGACTGAAGTCAGGAATGTTCAGCGACAGCGTCGCCCAGAAGCCGACCATCGCGGTCAGGCCCGCCATGAAGTAGCTGGCCACGCCATCGCCCTCGGGACGATTCGGCGGCTGGGCCAACAGCTCGCTGATCGAGGTATGCGGCAGCGCCCACACCATCAGGCCGACACCCACCGCCAGCAGCAAGGGCGCGGACAGCGTCTCCAGCCACTTGATGGATTCCGCGCCGCGAATCACCACGAACAGGTTGAGCGCCCAGAACACGAAGAAGCCGATGACCTCGCCTACCCCGCCCAGCGCCTTCCAGTCGGCCGAGAGGCTCGACAGCAGCAGGTGGATCGCCAGCCCGCCGAACATCGTCTGGATACCGAACCAGCCACAGGCGACCACCGCGCGGATCATGCATGGCACGTTGGAGCCGATGATGCCGAAGGAGGAGCGCAGCACCACCGGGAAGGGGATCCCGAAGCGCGTGCCGGGGAAGGCGTTGAGGGTCAGCGGAATCAGCACCACCAGGTTGGCGACCAGAATCGTGAACAGCGCCTCGCCGACGCTCAGGCCGAAGTAGGCGGTCAGGACGCCACCCAAGGTGTAGGTCGGCACGCAGATCGACATGCCGACCCACAGTGCGGCGATGTTCCAGCGCGACCAGGTGCGCTCGGCACTCTTGGTCGGCGCGATATCCTCGTTGTAACGCGGGCTGCGGGCGACATCCTGTGCCACCACCAGCTCGATCATTTCCTCATTGCTGCGCACCATGTGCGAGCGCGTCTGTGTCGGGGCCATGAGTCCTCACCTGTTCAGCTGTTGTTATTGTTGAGGGTGATGCACTGCGCTTGCCTTGTGTCACTTGTCGTTTCTTGTCTTCCTCGTCTTCTCCGTCGCTTTCCTGACTCCTTTTCGCTCTTCCCCGTTTGGCACACTTCATCAGGCACACTTCATTCGGCACTGCATGCAGAAGATTCTGATGCAGAGGATTCTGCGGCAGACGAATCTGTGGCAGGCCGTGAAGAAGAAACACCTTGCGCAGTTCACGTGCAAAACCCTGTGGCAAATCGCATGCCGCCGGCCGGATTATTGCCGACAAATCAAACCTGTCTTGCAAGACAACTTGAGATGCAATGGCGCGTATTTTCATGCATGACGCCTGTCAGGTGGCGACAAGCCGTGTTCGCGCCAACTGTCAGTATGGTCAGGTTCCAAGCTGGTGCAAGGCGGTCTTGCGCAATGTCCCCGCAAACGATCACAAACCACTGTTGTGCATCGTCTTTTCCTTTGAAAATCGCGTGAACCATGCTGATTCTGCAGGCACCACAATGGTGAAATACGGCCTTTTCTTGAATAAAAACTCTTTGATAACAACAAGATAAATTCACAAGACTTTATTTGACACTTCATCTTGCCGAACGCGGGAACACTGTCTAATGTTCATTAAGCTGACTGGTGAGACAGGATTTAAATCGGACCTTTCCTGACCCACGATACCTGCCAGCGGCATGCAGATTTGCCAGGCAGGCGGCGTGTTTTTCCTGGGGCCATTTCGCGCTATCCCTGCTCACCCTCTCAGC
Organism: Cobetia sp. 2AS; assembly: GCF_029846355.1. Taxonomy (NCBI): domain Bacteria; kingdom Pseudomonadati; phylum Pseudomonadota; class Gammaproteobacteria; order Oceanospirillales; family Halomonadaceae; genus Cobetia; species Cobetia sp. 2AS. The sequence continues at coordinate 264,886 of NZ_JARWKQ010000003.1, read as the reverse complement.
CCACCAGCACTCATTGAAGACAACAACAACCGGCGCCAAGCGCCCGATGAGGAAGACATGTCGAACGATTCCCGCATCTCCTATACCGAAGATGCCGGCAAGCTGCGCTGCGCCGTCATCCAGATGGGACTCAACGTCTCCACCGACCTCGAGCCCGCGCAGATCCGTGATGCCATGAACGAAGCCCACCTGCCGCTGATCGACCAGGCCGGTGAGGCAGGCGTCAAGATCCTGTGCTTCCAGGAAGTCTTCAATCAGCCCTATTTCTGCCCGAGCCAGGATGCCAAGTGGTATGCCGCCGCCGAGCGCGTGCCCGACGGCCCCACCGTCACCCTGATGCAGCAGTACGCGAAGAAGCATCAGATGGTGATCATCGTGCCCATTTACGAGGAAGTGCAGCCGGGGGTGTACTACAACACCGCCGCCGTCATCGATGCCGACGGCAGCTATCTGGGCAAGTATCACAAGACCCACATCCCGCAGGTGGCGGGCTTCTGGGAGAAATTCTTCTTCAAGCCGGGCAAGTCCGACTGGCCGGTCTTCGACACCGCCTACGGGCGCATCGGCGTCTACATCTGCTACGACCGCCACTTCCCGGAAGGCTGGCGCGCATTGGCGCTCAACGGCGCCGAGATCATCTTCAATCCCTCCGCCACCGTCGCGGGCCTCTCCCAATACCTGTGGGAGCTGGAGCAGCCCGCCTCCGCCGCCGCCAATGGCTGTTACATCGCCGCCATCAACCGCGTCGGCCATGAACAGCCCTGGGATATCGGCGAGTTCTACGGCTCCTCCTACTTCGTGAATCCGCGCGGCCAGATCGAAGCCCAGGCCAGCGCCACCGAGGATGAGCTGCTGATCCACGACCTCGACATGGCGATGGTGCGCGAGGTGCGCAACAACTGGCAGTTCTTCCGCGATCGTCGCCCGGACGCCTATACCCGCCTCACCGACGGCGAGTGACGGACTGACGACCCGCACGACGACAACAAGACGACCTGACACTCAATGCCGGAAAAGGCCGCGCGATGCGGCCGGGAGAGACTCATGGCAATCCTGATCAAGGGCGGCAGCATCCAGACCCACGAAGAGCGCTACACCGCCGATGTGCTGTGTGACGGCGAGACCATCACCGCCATCGGCACCGACCTGGACGTCCCGGACGACTGCGAGGTGATCGACGCCAGCGGCTGTCTGGTGATGCCCGGCGGCATCGACCCGCACACCCACATGCAGCTGCCCTTCATGGGCACCGTGGCCAGCGAAGACTTCCAGACCGGCACCGCCGCGGCGCTGGCCGGCGGCACCACCATGATCATCGATTTCGTGATCCCCTCTCCCCAGCAACCGCTGATGGAGGCCTATCACACCTGGCGCGAATGGGCCGAGAAGTCGTGCTGCGACTACAGCTTCCACGTCGCCGTCACCTGGTGGGACGAGAGCGTCAGCCAGGACATGGCGACGCTGGTCGCCGATTACGGCGTCAACAGCTTCAAGCACTTCATGGCCTACAAGAACGCCATCATGGCGCCGGACGACACCCTGGTCTCGAGCTTCGCACGCTGTCTGGAACTGGGCGCGATTCCCACCGTGCATGCCGAGAACGGCGAGCTGGTCTACCACCTGCAGCAGAAGCTGCTGGCCGACGGCATCACCGGCCCGGAGGCGCATCCGCTGTCGCGTCCTCCGCAGGTCGAGGGCGAGGCCGCCAGCCGTGCCATCCGCATCGCCGGTACCCTGGGCACGCCGGTGTATCTGGTCCACGTCTCCACCGCCGATGCGCTGGAGGAGATCCGCTACGCCCGCGAGCACGGTCAGCCGGTCTACGGCGAGGTGCTGGCAGGCCATCTGCTGATCGATGAAGAGGTCTATCAGAACAAGAGCTGGGAATTCGCGGCCGGCCACGTGATGAGCCCGCCGTTCCGCTCGCTGGAGCACCGCCAGGCACTGTGGGGCGGCATCCAGTCCGGTGACCTGCAGACCACCGCCACCGATCACTGCTGCTTCTGCGCCGAGCAGAAGGAGATGGGCAAGGACGACTTCTCGAAGATTCCCAACGGCACCGCCGGGGTCGAGGACCGCATGGCGATGCTGTGGCACGAAGGCGTCAATACAGGGCGCTTCTCCGCCGAGGACTTCGTGGGCCTGACCTCCACCAATGCGGCCAAGATCTTCAATCTCTATCCGCGCAAGGGTGCGATCCGCGTCGGCAGCGACGCCGACATCGTGGTCTGGGACCCCAACGCCGAACGCACCATCTCGGCCAAGACCCACCACCAGAACATCGACTTCAACATCTTCGAAGGCCGCACCGTCAAGGGCATTCCGCGTCACACCATCAGCCGCGGCGACTGGGCATGGCGCGATGGCGAACTGCATGCCAAGCGCGGCCACGGCCAGTATGTCGAGCGTCCGGCCTACCCCAGCGTGTTCGAGCAGCTCAAGGCCCGCGCCGAGAGCAACGTCGTCAGCGCCGTGGATCGCAGCTGACGGTCGGCGAACGGCCCACCTGAGACCAGTACGACACGGCTAAGACCAGTACGGCACGACTGAACGACGGCCTGGCGGCGCACCTGACGCGCTGCCGGTCCCTTGGCACTGCCAAACAAGCCGCTGCCAACCAAGAAGCACAACCCGACTCGCCTGCAAGACCAACAACAACGACCCCGCGCCTGAGCGCGGGCAGGAGCCACACCGTGACCACATCCTCCACTCCTTCCCACTGGGCCCCGAGCGGGCTCGCGGAAGAGGCGCTGAGTGCGCGTTTCACAGACCTGCATCCGGCGCTCAGCAAGCGCCAGGCCTTCATCGAGAGCTCGCGCTGTCTGTACTGCTACGATGCACCCTGCATCAAGGCCTGCCCGACCAGCATCGACATCCCGACCTTCATTCGCCGTATCCACGATGACAATCTCGAAGGCGCCGCCAGCGAGATTCTCGATGCCAATATCCTCGGTGGCAGCTGCGCCCGCGTCTGCCCCACCGAGATCCTCTGCGAGCAGTCCTGCGTGCGCAATCAGGGCGATGAGTGCCAGCCGGTGCTGATCGGCCTGCTGCAGCGACATGCGCTGGACAACGCCCAGTTCGAAGCCCATCCGTTCACGCGTGGCGCCAGCACCGGTCGGCGTATCGCGGTGGTCGGCGCCGGGCCAGCCGGGCTTTCCTGCGCCCATCGTCTGGCACGTTTCGGCCACGACGTGGTGATCTTCGAGGCCGAGGAAAAGGCCGGCGGCCTCAACGAATACGGCATCGCCCGCTACAAGCTGACCGATGACTTCGCCGCCCGCGAAGTCGAATTCCTGCTCGAGATCGGCGGCATCGAGATCCGCCACGGTCAGCGCCTCGGCGACAACCTGGCGCTGGCCTCCCTGACACGCGAATTCGACAGCGTCTTCCTGGGCCTCGGCCTTGGCACCAGCCATGCCCTCGGCCTGACCGGCGAGGATGCCAGCGGCCTGATGGCGGCCACCGACTTCATCAAGGTGCTGCGTCAGAGTGGCGAACTGAACGCCCTGGCGGTGCCCAGGCACGCTGTGGTGATCGGCGCCGGCAACACCGCCATCGATATCGCCGTGCAGGCCAGGCGCCTCGGCGCGCAGACGGTGGACCTGGTCTACCGGCGTGGCGAGGAGCAGATGTCCGCCACCCATCACGAGCAGGAAATCGCGCGCGCCAATGGCGTGATGATCCACACCTGGGCGCGCCCGCTGGCGATCGATGTGGCAAACGATAGTGATAGAAGCGAAGAAGGTGATGACGCCGCGCTCAGCGCGATGCAGTTCGCGCGCACGCGGGTCGAGGATGGCCGCCTCGTCGATACCGGCGAGACCTTCACGCTGGCCTGCGATGGGGTCTTCACCGCCATCGGCCAGGGCTTCGATGACGCGAGCCTGAGCGATGCACATGCCGCAGGGCTGGCCCGCGAGGGGGCCAGGATAGAGGTGGACGAGATGCTGCGCACCAGCCTGCCCGGCGTCTATGCCGGCGGTGACTGCATCGCCCGCGGGCAGGACCTCACCGTTCAAGCCGTCGCCCACGGCAAGCTGGCCGCCGAGGCCATCCATCACGATCTGATGCTCAAGGTGGAGGCCGCCTGATGACCATTCATACCCCGCTCAATGACGACAACGCCCGCCCGGCAGGTGCTGACTCAAGTGCTGGATCAAGCGGCGATCACGTCGCCAGCTACAAGGCCGATCTGTCGGTCAACTTCGCCGGCATCCGCGCCCCCAACCCCTTCTGGCTGGCCAGCGCCCCGCCCACCGACAAGGCCTACAACGTGGTACGCGCCTTCGAGGCCGGCTGGGGTGGCGTGGTCTGGAAGACGCTGGGTGAAGACCCGGCCGCGGTGAACGTCTCCTCCCGCTACTCGGCGCACTATGGCCCGAATGGCGAGGTCAGCGGCTTCAACAACATCGAGCTGATCACCGACCGCTCGCTGGAGATCAACCTGCGCGAGATCACCCAGGTCAAGAAGGACTGGCCGGACCGCGCGCTGATCGTCTCGCTGATGGTGCCGTGTGAGGAGGAGGCCTGGAAGACCATCCTGCCGCAGGTCGAGGCCACCGGCTGTGACGGCATCGAACTCAACTTCGGCTGCCCCCACGGCATGCCGGAACGCGGCATGGGCGCGGCGGTGGGCCAGGTGCCGGAGTATGTCGAGCAGGTCACGCGCTGGTGCAAGACCTACAGCTCGCTGCCGGTAATCGTCAAACTGACGCCCAACATCACCGACGTGCGCGAACCGGCCAAGGCCGCCTGGCGGGGTGGCGCCGATGCCGTCTCGCTGATCAACACCATCAACTCCATCACCCATCTGGATCTCGACCGCATGGTCGCGCATCCCATCGTCGGTGACCGCAGCACCCACGGCGGCTATTGCGGCAGCGCCGTGAAGCCTATCGCGCTGAATATGGTGGCCGAGATAGCGCGCACGCCGGAAACCGCCAATCTGCCGATCTCCGGCATCGGCGGCATCTCCAACTGGGAGGATGCCGCGGAATTCATCGCCCTCGGCGCGGGCAGCGTGCAGGTGTGCACGGCGGCAATGCTGCACGGCTTCCGTATCGTCGAGGAGATGAAGGACGGCCTGGGGCGCTGGATGGACAGCAAGGGCTATCAGCGTATCGACGAGTTCTCGCGCGCGGCGGTGCCCAACACCACCGACTGGAAGCAGCTGGACATGAACTACCAGGTGATCGCCCGCATCGACCAGGACAAGTGCATCGGCTGCGGACGCTGCTATATCGCCTGCGAGGACACCTCGCACCAGGCCATCATGCATCTGGCCAAGGACAACGGCACCGCCCGCTATGAGGTGAAGGACGCCGACTGCGTGGGCTGCAATCTGTGCGAGATCACCTGCCCGGTTGAGGACTGCATCACCATGGAAGTGCAGGACACCGGCAAGCCGTACATGAACTGGATGGAGGACCCACGCAATCCGCATCGCGCGGCCTGATACCTGATCGCGGGATGCAGGTAGCAATAGATGGGAACCAAAAAAAGGGGCTGCCAGCAATGGCAGCCCATTTTTCATTGGCTTGATGCCCCACCAATGATAACCATGATTAGCTTAATGACAATTAAATCATGAAGTCACCTGCTGACTCAGGCGGACAAACCGACACCCTTCAGCAGCACCCGCGTCACGTTCTGCACCGCCTGCTCGAATTCCCGATCACTCAGCGCCTTGCCCTGATTGAGCACCGCGATCTGGTGGTCGAAGTCGGCGTAATGCTGGGTGCTGGCCCAGATCATGTACAGGTAGGCGGAGGCATCGATGTTGTCGATGCGGCCCTCGCCGATCCACTGGCGCAGGCGTGACTTCTTCATCTCGGCCCACTCGTCGAGCCACACCGTCAGCTCTTCGCCCAGCACCGGCGCGCCCTGCATGATCTCGCTGGCCCACACCTTGGAGCCATAGGGGCGCTGGCGCGAGTGCATCATCTTGGCGCGAATGTAGGTGGAGAGCACCAGCTGCGGGTCGTCGTAGGCCTCGAAGCACAGCGCATCTTCCTTCCACAGCGCCAGCAGGCCATCGAGCACCGCCCGATACAGCGCTTCCTTGGTGCTGAAGTAGTAATGCAGATTGGACTTGGGCAGCTCTACCTCGGCGGCAATATCGACCATGCTGGCGCCGACATAGCCCTTGAGAGCGAAGATCTTTTCGGCGGCGAGCAGGATGCGGCCGACATTATCCTTGCGAATCTGAGACTTGCGAGTGGTCATGCGATCCCCTGACGCGGTGCTGGCAGTGCGATGAGAATATCACAACCGCACTGCCAACATGTCTGAGCCGTCAGGTTTGCCCTGCCATCCGGCAAGGACGACGACTTCTCTGCAAGTGCTGTGCAATCCCGCGCCAGCGCGGATCGGCAAGGACCGCGCCCGCGACATCACTCGAAGACCGCACCATCGATGAAGCCATCCGCCGGCATCGGCACCTGGCCCGCCTCGCCGCTCAGCCACCAGGGCACCGGATGCGTGCCTTCACTGCGCTCATCCGCCACCGGCACCACCATGCCCAGCTTGCGGGCCGCCGTGCGGTAAAGATCCGGGCGCACACAACGTGTCAGCGTCGCCTCGAGATCCTCGTCATTGAAGCCCTGCAGATGCCCCCAGCGCTGCATCTGGGCGATGTACCAGCGCGTCTGGGAACGCCACGGGAAGTTGGCTGCGTAGCGATGGAAGATGGTCCAGCCGGGATTGTGCTGCTGAAACTCCTCCACCGACTGCTCGACATCGACGTCTTCCAGCCCGCGCGTCACCACGCTCATCGGCACCTCCGGCATGCCCTCGTCGTGCAGCCACTCGGCGGCCCTGTCCCGATTGCCGGGGCGGTCCAGCCAGGCGCAGGCATTGAGCAGCGCGCGAATCAGCGCCTGATGCGCCAGCGGATGCTGCTCCGCCCAGTCCTCGCGCACGCCCAGCACCTTTTCCTGCCCGAAGCGCCAGATATCGTGACTGCCCGCCACCACCTGCCCCATGCCCTGCGCCGCCGCCAGACTGTTCCAGGGCTCACCGACACAGAAGCCATCCAGCGCACCGCTGGCCAGCTGCGCCGCCATCAGCGGCGGCGCCACGGCGCGCATCTCGACGTCGCGGTCCGGATTGATGCCGCCCGCCGCCAGCCAGTAGCGCAACAGATAACGATGCGAGGAGAACGGGTGCACGCTGGCCAGCTTGAGCAGCGGCTCGCCGCGCTGTTTGCGCTGGTGCACATGCGCCGCCAGCGCCTTCGCGACCTGCAACGGGCTGGAGAGGTCGTGGCCGTCCTCGCCGAGGGTGGCCATCAGCGCGCGCGACAGCGTGATGGAGTTGCCGCCCAGATTCAGTGTCATGGCACTGATCACCGGCGTGGCGCGGCCATCCAGGCCCAGGGTCGAGGTCAGCGGCATCAGTGCCAGCATCTGCGCGCCCTGCAGCACGCCGGTCTGCAGGTCATCACGCAACGCCGCCCACGAGGGTTGCCACTTGAGTGTCACCGCCAGCCCCTCCTCGCGGAAAAGCCCCAACTGCTCAGCGACCACGAAGGGCGCGGCATCATTGAGTGGCATCAGGCCCAGCGTCAGCTGATGGCCATTCAGGGGTACATCTGTGGGCATCACGCACACCTCTTGAACGATCGAGAGAGAAGGACAGTACGGCGACCGGCTCAGCGCCGACGCGCGGCCTTGAGCAGCTCATCGGCCAGCTCATGCAGGGCCAGGCGCCGGTTCATGGCGGTCTTGCGCAGGTATTGGTAGGCGGCATCTTCACTGAGCCCACGCGTCTCCATCACCACGGCCTTGGCACGATCGACGCTGCGCCGCTGCACCAATGTGGTCTGGGTACGGTTGAGCTCCCCCTTGAGCGCACGGTGCGCCTCGAAGCTGGTGATGGCGACCTCGACCATGCTGCGCACCATCGCTGGCATGACGTGGTCCACCACATAGGCCGAGACACCGGCGCCGGCCGCCTCACGCACGAGGTCCGGGGCATCTTCACTGGCCAGCATGATCATCGGCTTGGGATAGCGTCGCCCCAGCTGGCCGAGATGCTCCAGGGTGTCGCGGCTGGGCAGGTCGGCGTCGATGATCACCGCATCGGGCTGATGCTGCTCGACCAGCGCGTGCAGGTCCTCGTGCTCGTCAACGCGCAGCGCCACCTCGAAGCCGGCGCTCAATAGCGCCTGCTCCAGCGCGGCGGAGCGCTCACTGCGGACATCGACGATCAGCACGGTCACGGGCATGTCAGGTTTCCTTGGGTCGGGCATGAGACTTGCCGTACACCCAAGCAGGATTCGTGCCGCAATCTGGTGCAACCTTGCGGCCAAAGGCCTTCAGAGCGGCCGAGCCGAAAGCGTCGCTGCACTGCAATGAGGCACGCGCCTGCCCGACCCTCCCAGCGCCAGTCGCGTGCGCCAGACTGGTACCTCGCGCCTCGATGACGCACCGCCAGCGCGCATCGAGCGCGCCTCCAGCCCGAGACACCGCCTGCGCGTGCCAACCTACTGCCCTCGCCAAGCCATTGATCTTCTGGGACTTGTCCCGCCCACACCCCCGCAACTGGCGCGCTACTTGCTTTGTTCCTGTCACTTGCCGCACAGACGCTCTGCTGCCGGCAACCATGGCATCACCGACTGCTGCCATCGCTATCCATGACGTGGACCAGGCTCTTCGGAGTACGAGTGCGTCGAACCAGGCCCCTCAATGACGAGGCGCCCTTGCTGTCGTTCATTCACAGCCGTTCGACCACTCGCCGAGCACACCTGACTTCGTGCCCGGCACCGACGCTGAATCAGGAGCCCACTCATGGATATCCGCAACAAGGCCAGCCGCATTCGGCTGTTCAGCTTCAACACCCCGCAAATGCGCGCCTTCCACATGTCGTGGTTCGCCTTCCACGTCTGCTTCTTCGGCTGGTTCGGCATCGCGCCGCTGATGGCCGTGGTGCGTGACGACCTTGGCCTGACCAAGACCCAGATCGGCAACACCATCATCGCCTCCGTCGCCATCACGGTGATCGTGCGCCTCGCCATCGGCGTGCTGTGTGATCGCATCGGGCCACGCAAGGCCTACACCTGGCTCTTGTGCCTCGGCTCGCTGCCGGTGATGTGCATCGGCTTCGCCGACAGCTTCGAATCCTTCTTCCTGGCCCGTCTGGCCATCGGTGCCATCGGCGCCTCCTTCGTCATCACCCAGTACCACACCTCCGTGATGTTCGGACCCAACGTGGTCGGCACCGCCAACGCCACCACCGCGGGCTGGGGCAACCTGGGCGGCGGCACCACTCAGATGCTGATGCCGCTGGTGATGGCCGGCCTGCTGATGCTGGGCGTCGAGCAGACCCTGGGCTGGCGTCTGGCGATGGTCGTGCCGGGCATCGTGCTGTTCCTGACCGGTATCGCCTACTACTTCTTCACCCAGGATGCGCCGGACGGCAACTTCAGCGAGCTGCGTGAGCGTGGTGAGCTGCCCAAGGCCGAGAAGGAATACAGCATGCGCGCCACCTTCGGCGCGGCGGCACGCGACATTCGCGTCTGGGCCCTGTTCCTCGTCTATGGCGCCTGTTTCGGGGTCGAGCTGACCATCAACAACGTCGCCGCCATCTACTTCTTCGACCACTTCGATCTCGATCTCGCCACCGCTGGTCTCATCGCGGGCCTGTTCGGCCTGATGAACCTGTTCGCCCGCACCCTGGGCGGCGTGTTCTCCGACCTGTTCGCGCGCCAGTCCGGCCTCAAGGGCCGCGTGCGCTGGCTGTTCATCGCGCTGCTGTGTGAAGGCGTGGCGCTGGTCGGCTTCGCCCAGATGGAAACCCTCGCAGTCGCCATCGGCATCATGCTGGTCTTCAGCCTCTTCGTGCAGATGGCGGAAGGCGCGACCTTCGGTATCGTGCCCTTCGTCAATCGCAAGGCACTCGGCGCGGTCGCCGGCATCGTCGGCGCGGGCGGCAACGCGGGCGCGGTCGCCGCGGGCTTCCTGTTCCGCAGTGAAGAGCTGACCTACCAGGAAGGCCTGATGTACCTGGGCATGGGCGTGATCGTGATCTCGCTGTTCGCGCTGCTGGTGCGCTTCAGCGCCGCCACTGAAGCCGAGGAAAGCCGCGCCTACGACGCCGCCGTCGCGGACCGCAAGCAGCAGAGCGAGCAGCAGCCCGCCTCGGCATAAGCGGATTGCTTTCTCCCCGAGCCAGACACAAGAAGGCCCCGCCTCATGGGAGGCGGGGCCTTCTTGTGTCTGATGACAGCTCAGGTCAGCGGCGACTCATCGCAGCGCTGGCAGCCGAGCCTCAGCTATCGGTGGCGTTCTCGACGCTATCACCGGCTTCCTCGACGGCGTTGTCCATCTTCTCACCGGCCTTCTCCATCGGGCCTTCGTCCTCGCAACCGGCGAGCGACAGGCCACCGAGACCGAGCATGGCAATCATCAGCGAACTACCCAGAGTCTTGAGCTTCATGATGTCTCTCCTTAAATCATCGGTCGGAATGACGCGACAGCTGCCATCACGCGCAGGCTGTCACGTGGTGTTACCCATGACATGGAGCGGGAGCCTTGCTGTTTCAAGGGTCACGCAACGCCGAGTTGCCTGTTGCTGATCAAAACCAATCGCTCAGGGCTGCTCAGATACCCAGCTCAGAGAAGGTATCGGGAAACTGCACTTCACCGCCCAGCCCCTCCAGATAGTCCGGCAGCAGCTCGAAGGCGACGAAGGAACCCGGCACGTCGTCATGATGGCAGTAGAGCCCGTAATGACACGCCGGATGAAAGCCCAGGTGGGTATAGAAATCCGCATGGCCTGCCGCCACCACGGCCCCCGCCCCCAGCAGCCGGCAGCGCTTGACCGCCGAGATCACCAGCCGCTTGCCGATGCCGTGACGCTGATGCTGGGGCAGCACCGCCAGCGGCGCCAACGCCATCAGCACGCGGTCCGGGTAGCCGGAAAGCTCCACGCGCGACACCATCACATGCCCCAGCAGGCCGCCCTCGCCTTCACTGAGGTGACGGCCGGTCTCCGGGTCGGTGACACGCTCGGCCACCAGCGAGATCTGCGCCAGATTGCCTCGACGCAATCTGTCACCCAGGCGCGCTTCACGATGGCCGGCAAAGACGGACTCATGAATGCGGTAGATGCGCTCATGATCAATGAGACGTTCTTCACGGATGCGAAGATTATCGACGGCGTTGGCAGTCATCACGAGGTACCGAATCAGCGCCCTGATGGTCAGGGACGTTACCTCAAGCTTAGCCACCGCCCGCAGCGGCTGCGAGCGTCAATCTGCTGCTCAAAAAGCACGATGCCCGCCGTGGTGGCGGGCATCGCTTGGGGTGATATCAAGGTCGCATGGCAGATGAAAAGCCTGGTTCAGTCCCTCTCAGGCTTCTCGCCGCTACCGGTCAGGCGCGTCACCGACGCTGCCCGCCTCAGCTCTTGAGACGACGCGCGCGGAAGGAGCGCCCCTTGAGCTTGCCATTCATCAGCTGGGTGAGTGCCGACTTGGCGACATCACGCTCCACGGCGAGGAAGGTGGTCCGCGCCAGTACCTTGATCTTGCCGATCTTGCTGCCTTCCAGGCCGCCGTCACCGGTCAGCGCGCCGAGGATGTCGCCGGGACGCAGCTTGTCCTTCTTGCCACCGTCGATCTGCAGCGTCGCCATGCGCGCATGGAACGGCTCGCGCGTCAGCATGCTTTTCGAGGGCAGCGGCTCGGCTTCCAGCGTCTGCTCGAGGAATTCACCCAGCTTGGTCAGGCGATAGTCTTCCTTCTCGGTGTAAAGCGTGCAGGCGATACCGGAGCTGCCGGCGCGGCCGGTACGCCCGACACGGTGCACGTGGGCATCGAGATCACGCGCGATCTCGTAGTTGAACACCGCATCCAGCGCTTCGATATCCAGCCCGCGCGCCGCGACATCGGTAGCCACCAGAATCGAGGTGCTCTTGTTGGCGAACATCACCAGTGTCTGGTCGCGCTCGCGCTGTTCGAGGTCACCGTGCAGCGCCATGGCACTGAAGCCATGCTCATTGAGCGCATCGCTGACTTCCTGCGCCTGACGCTTGGTGTTGCAGAACACCACGCTGGATTCCGGGCGGTACTTGAGCAACAGGATACGCAGCGCCTCGAAGCGCGCCTCGTCATCGGCGACACGGTGGAACAGCTGACGGATGCTGCTGTCATCGTGGGTGGAGGCCACCTCGATGCTGACCGGATCACGCAGCATGCGCTCGGCGATCGGACGCACGCCATCGGCGAAGGTCGCGCTGAACAGCAGCGTCTGACGCTCCTCCGGGGTCTCGGCGACGATGGCATCCAGCACCTCGGCAAAGCCCATGTCGAGCATGCGGTCGGCTTCATCCAGCACCAGGGTATTGAGCTCGACCAGGCTCAGGCTGCCCTTGCGCAGGTGCTCATCCACGCGCCCCGGCGTGCCGACGATGATGTGCGCGCCGTGTTCCAGCGAGCCCAGCTGCGGGCCGAAGGGCGCGCCGCCGCACAGAGTCAGCACCTTGACGTTGTGCAGGCCGCGCGCCAGACGACGGATCTCGCCGGCAACCTGATCGGCCAGCTCACGTGTCGGACACAGCACTAGTGACTGCACACGGAAGCGCGAGACCTTGAGGCGTGACAGCAGCCCCAGGCCGAAGGCAGCGGTCTTGCCGGAGCCGGTCTGGCCCTGGGCGATGACATCGCGGCCTTGCAGCATCGGCGGCAGGCTCTGCGCCTGAATCGGCGTCATGGTGTGATATTCGAGCGTGGCGAGGTTGTCGAGCAGCTCGGGCGCCAGCGCCAGAGAGGCAAAGGCAGGGGTGGCGGTGGCGTCAGTCACGGGGACATTCCTTCAATCGATGAACAGGCACGAGCCGAACGGGCTTACGCGCGGGCGCAGAGCATAGCAGAGCGTGGCCACTAACGCCTGCCACGGATGCCAGCATCTGATACCGGCTCCCCAGGCGAGATAGCCTTTTTGAGCAACGCCCTCTCTTGCCCGCCAGACTCACCTCTCAGCACACCGTATGAGCCAGCTCGAATGTGACTCAACTCAAAGCATGATTTTCGTCACGACAGGATTCGATTCCCGCCAAATATCATTTATTAATTATCGTTAATTAAACAAAATGGCCAACGGTCAGTTGGCATGTCACGAAATCCCATATCAGGCGGTGGCCGAGTCGCTGCATATTTCACGCCGTGCATTTCCTGCAGCGCACTTCACGAAAATGGCGCCGACATTCGTGACGGGATAATCATCAAGACGTTCTTGTTATCTGCCTCAGACTATCAGTGCCAATGACACACCAGGATTGGCGCATACCGAGATGGGCCCACCCCCATACCGGGTATGAGGAATGCCACCTCTCATCAGTGATGTGCTGCTGGATACCGCTCGGCTACCGCAGCGGTGCCGCTGCGCGTCCAGAGGCTCTATCTGAATCGATGTCATTAATATCAATGACTTGCAGATAGCGAAATGCTGTCCGTGCCGCACAGGCGTTTTCGATCTCGGGGTGGTCTCCCGAATTGGATCGTTGCAAGCGTACTGACAGCTCGTGCGAAGCCGCTCATCACGCTGGTCATGAAACCGGTCATCAAGCCCGGTGCAAGGCACAGGTCGCCGGCACTCAGAACCGGCACTCAGAACCGGCAACACCATGGAAACAGCATTGACGTGAATCCCGCAGCTTCACCGCCGCAATGCACGGCACCACACGCATGCAAGTTGCTGTAATAGCACGTCAAAGAGCAAATGATATCGCACGGACAGGCGATCTTTGCCACCCGCAACACCACGGTCACCGCTGCCCCGACGACAGGGGATCAGCAATAGAGCGGCGCAGTCTTCAAGCCGCCAGCTGTCAGAGGGGATCACACCTCTCTACCCAAACAGCCACAAGATGTCACTACGACCCAGGGAGCAAGACGACATGAAGGACCTCTCAAGAATCACGGGCTACGGATGTATCGTGGCCGGTGTCGGCCCGGCAGGCATGGGGTTTCTGTTCAATGCCCTCAAGACAGGCCAGATCACGACACTGGCCCGCCACGGACTGTTGATTCTCGATGCCGGCGGCACCCACGCCAGCGGCAAGCTTGGCGCAGGTCGGCTGGGCGAATATCGCATCACCGCCAACTCGGTCGGCGATGTGTTCCTCGACTGCCTGCGCGACCCGGCACTCGTCGACGTGCTGGCCCCGCTCGAAGGCGAACCCTGTCTGGAGCGAATCCGCGCCGATCCCTACTCCTCCCCGCGACTCGATGAGATCGGCGAGCTGCTGGAAGCCGCCAGTGCCCTGGTATTGGCGCACATCACCGCCCTGCCGGGCGTCGAGATGTGGTGCGGCACCAGCCTGGACACGCTGCAGTACCTCGACGGCACCAGCATTCTGACCCTCTCGCATGAACCGGAAGTGGCCCAGCGCACGTCGCGGCTGCGCACCGAGAACCTGGTGCTCAATCTGGGCGGCCAGCAGTGCCCGGAGCAACTGACCCAGAGCCTCAATCGTCAGGGACTGACGCCGTCGCGGCGCGCACGCATCTACAGCGGCGATGAGCTGTTGCGCATGCCGCCGGGACAGCTGCGCAGCCTGCTGCTGCCGCGCCTGCGGCGTGGTGGTCGCGTCTGTGTGGTGGGGGGCTCGCACAGCGCCTTCTCGATGCTCGACGTGCTGGCCGACGCGCTGCGCAATACCCGCGTCAAGGAGATCACCCTGCTGCATCGCTCGCCGATTCGGCTGTTCTTCGAGAATGCCGAAGAAGCGCGCGCCGCAGGCTATCACTATGATGCCGAGCGCGATGTATGCCCGATCAGCGGTCGCATCAACCGCTCCGGCGGGCTGCGCTACCGGGCGCTGGTCATCGGTCAGGAAATTCTGGCCACCGGCCGCATCGAAGAGTGCGCAATGGATATCCAGCTGGTACAGACCGGCCCCGGCAGTGCCCAACGCCTGGAACTGGCCAGCGAAGTGCTCGCCGACGCGCCCATCGTGGTGCAGTGCAACGGCTATCAGCCGATTCTGCCCACCATCAGCGACGCCCATCATCAGCCCATCACATTGCGCGAGGTGAATGGCGGGCTGGATTCCGATGCCAACGGCAACCCCTGCGATATCCACGGCCAGCGTCTTGCGGGCCTCTACATGTTCGGGCTGGGCGCCGGGCTCGCCGTCGACCCGACACTGGGCAGTGAAGCCTCCTTCGATGGCCGCATCTATGGCGTCTGGCAGTTCCACAATCACGCCAGCCTGCCGGCCCTCCACGCCATCATCGCGCGCAACGCCAGTGACGACGCACTCGGCAGCGACACTGCTCACTCCGTCGGTCAGGTGATCGCCAGCGATCGCGGCATGGCCAGCGTCAGCGGCAGTGGAATGACCAGCGCTAGCGACAAGACCATCGCAAACAGTGTCGTCAGCGAGAAGGCCAGCGCGGAGAGTCTCGCAGAGGCGAGCGACGCCGAGGACTTCTCCAGCGCCCTCAAGGTGCTGAGTGACTCACTGGGCCTGCAGCAGAAATCCCGCATGGCGTAGCAAGGCATGGCGTGACCTGAGCAAGCACAGTGCTGCCTGTGGGCCTTGCCATCAGATGATTACGTAATGCCGGTTATGGAGCACAGAAGAAACAATCATCGGCTTCACCACCTGCACACAAGCCAACCGATTGCCTTTTGGATAAATATAACAAGAAACAACACATAACGACGCTGGATCCCCCACTCTCCCCGGCGCAAGCAAGCAAGGCCACACGACGACGCACGATGGCGATACCTCCCCACATGAAAGCGCCGCCCGGGTACGTCCCGAGCGGCGCTTTTGTGTGTCATCTCAGCAAGGGCCATGGCCGAACCTTGCAGCCAGCTCGGCCACGGGCACTTAGCGTGCCGCTTCTTCCTCAAGACGCGCCTGCTTGCCACCGAGGGTGAAGCAGGTGTCGATCTCGCGCAGCATGAACAGCGCGACACAGGCGGCCAGCATCGGCCAGGCGGCGAAGAACAGCAGGTGATCGAACGGGTCCAGATACTGCTTGAAGGCAGAGAAGGTAGACCCGGCGTGCAGCAACAGCACCAGACCGTAGGTGAGGGTCTTCTTCACGCCGGTGACGAACAGCAGCAACAGCACCATCTCGATGACGGCAATCGCGATGACGATGCCCTCACCCATGCCACCGATGGCATAGAACTTCTCGAAGATGGCGGCGGCGTGGCCAGGATTGAAGAACTTGTCCAGTGTCCACATCGTGATCACGAGGAAGACCCCGAGGCGCAGTAGCAACAGGGAAATGCGGATTCGATCGGCGTACTTCGTCATGTCAATTCTCTCCAGGGGGAATGGGCCTGCGCTGCAACGCAGCGGGCACGTGTTGCTGTGTACGCACCAAGTGGCTGCCTGGTTGCATTGATCGATGATTTTTCACGCAAAATTAATCACTTGGCAGCCTAGCCCCACCTCGCGCCTCTTTGGCGCAAACTCCTGCTTCATCTGCGGGTTTAGCATCCGATAGCTGCCATTGTTGGGCAATACAGCAGCAGTGACTGCCGCGCAAGAGACGCTGACTCGCCCGCCATCCAACACTCTGCCTTTCTCGCTGTCTGATTCATCAGCGGCTATCGCTTTGCTGTCTCGCCCTGACCCTGGACCCTCGACCCTCGACCGGCCTGCCGGCTCGCCCTCCGCGCTGGAGTTTATCCACATGGCCTCCAAGACTGATCATCCGTCTGATTGTGTGTCGTCAGACGCTTCAATGCCGGGCTCTTCCACCCAGCTCTCTCCTGCGCTGCGCCGCTGGCAAGCGCCCGAGCCTGGCGACTCGCAGCTGCCGGCCCGCATTGCAAAGGCGCGCTTTCCGGCCTTGAGCACCCAACTGCTGGCGCATGCCGCGCGCATTGCAGCAGAACGCGAGCGCGGCGAGATTCTCGACTACGCCTGTGCCATGAGTGCGGTGCCGACGGTGATTCAGGAGATCTGGCTGGCCAGTGGCGAGCTTGAGACATTCGCATTACGCGAAGGCATCCAGATCGAGAGCCTGGCGGAGCTGCTGGGTGAGCACACTCCGCTTGACAGCCCCGTCACCGCTGCACAAAGTGGCGAGCCAGCGCGGGTCGTGAGGCTGCTTGATACTTTCGACTGGCTGCATCTGGCGCTGGAGCAGCTGTTGCAGATACATCAGGATAAGCAACGTTTACACTCAGACTGATGTATCTCGGCGCCAAAACTCGTATGGTGAGGGAGAGGCTCGGCCTGTCGTCGATCAAGATGACGCGCGAGCCTCGAGCACGACTGTCATATGCACGACTGGAACGCATTTCTGGTACGAGCAACAAGGCACGACATCAAGCACAGCACGCGGAGCAGAACATCACGATCGATCATTGAAAACGACCAGCCGAGGAGGTTCACATGAAGGTCTACAAACCTGAATGGCGTTGCACGCTCGACGTGACGGAAGGCCCCGACCCCACCGCCCGCTGGAAAACACGGCTTGCCTGGCGCTTGCGCGCCCTCGCCGACCGCTTTGATGGCGGTAGTCGTACGATGAAGATTGACTGCAATGTCACCCCGGCGCTCACCCGCGAAGAGGTCGACACCTGCTTGGGCAAGGGCTTCGCCCTCAGCCAGAATCTGATGCTGCAACTGGCCAACCACAGCGCCTGCGAAGATGTCCTACGCGACGCCAAGGCCGAGCTCTACGAAGAAGAGCAACACCCGATGTAATGGTCTGATCTCAGTAGAACCCCGCAGATCACCCCATCGGTGAACGTAGTCCGCAAGACGCACAAAAAAGCCCTCCCGGCGATGCCGGGAGGGCTTTTTTAAACCATAACCTTTTTACTAAAATAGCTAAGTAGTTGTCCATTTTGGAGTAAGACCTAGATCGCTATATATCTTTTCTAGGATCTTGTCATCCAGAGGCCAATATCGGTGAAGGCTACTTTTAAACCTAAAGGACAGAAAGTATGTCAGCAGGATTATAGAAGTTCTGAACTCTGCATAGTCGTCCTGTCTATTTCTAATTCTATCATAAATATAACCATAGGATTCGTTATCTAGAAAACTTAAGAATTCTTCTACTGACACTCTATTCAGCAGGACATTCAAAGAGGATATAATATAATCGTTCAACTTATTATCTGTAACTATGTTGGTATCAGATAATCGTTTTTTCGCTTCACGGTCAACAGCAGCCCTCCAGGAATTAAACTCTTGTGCCTCTTCGTCCAGCTTAGCCTTGGCATTACAAAGTAGTTCATCCGTGGTTTCCATAAGAGCCATGCTTTTGGCAAAACTTCTATATACTTCTGGAGAAGCCACGCTGCTACTTTTATATATAGTATCATGTGCTAACTCAGCGTAAGCATGCTGTAACAAAGTTCTTAGCTGAATCTCGCAAGGAGTATCTTTTACTATTTGAATATCGTTATACACTATGTCATTAGAGGCATAGACTACATAGTGAACCGATTGATAGTCAAACATTCTAGGATCTTGCGTCTTCCAATCATCAAATTCTTTATCTTTTGAAAATTTCCAGCTATCACATTCTTGCACTATATCAGACAGTAACTCCAACTGCGATGTAAGCAGTACAACGAATCTAACACCGGCTTTATCTGTTATTTCAAGATATGGGTCGGCGTATTTATCACGCTTCCTTACAAACGCTTTTGTAGCTAATGAGTCACTACTTTTTATTCTTTTCGAAGGGGGGATTTTCACCCACTCGAAATAATTCTCATTGCCTCCAGCTCTTGATCTTATTTCTTTATCGATTTTAGTTAATACGTAATCGGCCCATGCTGTATACATGGGAATCTCTGACTCATATAAGCTAACGAACTCGTCACGGTTCATCATTCTTGCTCTGTTAGTGTTCCATGTATCTGAATTTTAGTATAATCGTCTGTTACTTCAAGGACTTGAACCATTTCATCGAAGCTTTCTGCCGGAGCAATGACTCTCACACTTGTAGAAAAACTCATCTTCCTATGCTGAAGCTTTCTCTTTATAAGTGATGTATCTTTCAGAATCGCTTGAGCAGGAAAGTTCTTTCCAGTCAAATAATGACAATAATCATCTTTGTATTCCTCAAGCATGTAGCTCTCAGCAAAATCACTACTCTGTATTGTAGTTTTTTGATCTGTTTTAAGATAAGTATGAAGAGCTTGCTGCAAGTCTACTTTATCTTCTACAGACATATCAGAGTCATTTATAAAATTCTTAGTATATTCGTAAAAATTGCGAGTTAGCTGCTCTGAGTTTTCTGGGACTCGTAAACCTAGGAAGCCTGAGTAAAAATATCTTGCTGCCTTTCTATCATCTTTTGCGGTTATATTGTTATCAAATACATATGCTTCAAAACCATCTATGTTACCAGCATCCTCTGCTCTATCTTGTGTTATAACCTCTACAAAAACACCTACTTTATAGAGCTTAGCCTGCGGTGTTAAAATAAGATTCTCCAAATACTCCATTACAACTTTGTTATCTACTTCTTTTTCAACAAAACCTGCTTGCTGCTCAGCCTTAATAATAAACAAGCAACGTTTATTAGCAGCACCTGCAGTCCCATCAATTATTATTAAGGTCCCTCCCGGCCACTTTTGGCTTGTATGTGCTGCAGTATGAAGTTCAGCAAGTGCAGCTGACTGACTAATAAATCCAGCATCATTACTGCCAAGTAACTTAACTGCATTATGAAAGCAACTTACCTCACTATTCTGTGCAATATCCATTTGTAGGCTATGAGAACCATTACCAAGAACACTACTAATTCTTTGTTGAAGTTTCTCTTGCCCTATAGGGTCGAGCTCAGTAAGCACTTTACTAAGGAATGGAGCCACGCTACCTTCTGAGTTAGGCTTATATACATTATGTAGAATTATTCTTGAAAACTGCAAGTTATCAAACACAAATGACATTCTAAGCACCTCGCGGACAACGGTATATCAAATAATATTATTGATATCGCGATTAAAAAGAATATTGCTTAACCTAATATTTCACAATGCACATGGTTATTCAAAACAATCAAATATACTTCACCCTAGCATAGTACTAATGAGATTCTGTGCTAAAAAACAATTACTCCAGATAAACATATTTCATGAAGATCAAAAACATCTATCCACTTCGACCTATGTCTAATTTCTATTCCCAAAACATCATGTGCCAAAATCCCTCTAGCCATGATGAACATAAACCATATAATTACAACCATTGAATTCTATAGAACATACACCCCTGAAACTAATACTCTCTTAGTCTATAGAAATTATATATTAGCTAAAATTTAAACAATATCCATCTTAGGGTTTATCATTATCGGCAAATGAGCTTATCTTACTACCCATATCTAGAATGAAAGCTTTCCCTTACTGACAACGCCGCTCTCCGCCTCACCCTGTACAATGGCTCCCTCAAGCCGCTCCCCACGAACTCAGGCCCGCCATGTCCATTTCCGCGCGTCCTTCCAAGCTGAGCCTGCCTCAGGTCAATCCCGGTGTGACGACGGTGCTGGAGTATCTGCTGCTCAAGTTTCCGGCGATTGCCGAGTCACGCTGGCGCGAGCGCATGGCCGAGGGCAAGGTGCATCGCGATGATGGCTCGCTGATTACGCCAGAGTCGCCCTATCAGCCACATCTGCGCGTGTTCTATTACCGCGAGGTGGCAAGCGAGCCGAGCATTCCCTTCGCGGAGCGGATTCTCTATCAGGATGAGCACATTCTGGTGGCCTACAAGCCGCACTTCCTGCCGGTGACGCCCGGCGGCCTGTACGTGAACGAGTGCCTGCAGCAGCGACTGCGCAAGCGCACCGGGATAGAGGCGCTGCAGGCGGTGCATCGACTGGATAGGGTCACGGCGGGGCTGGTGCTGTGCTCCGTCAATCCCGATACGCGCCCCCTCTACCATCAGCTGTTCAAGTCGCGGAATATCCACAAGACCTATCAGGCCATTGCGGAGACCCACAGCGATGAGTCCCTGGTGGGCCAGCAGTGGGAGGTGAAGAATCGTCTCGAGCAGAGCGAGCAACGCTTCCGCATTCATGTCACCGACGGCGCGGCCAACAGCCACTCGGTGATTCGCTGCGTGCAGCAGACAGACCGCCAGGCATTGTTCGAGCTGCACCCTGTCACCGGCAGAACCCACCAGCTACGCGTGCACATGCAGACGCTGGGCTGGCCGATCCTGAATGACCGCTACTACCCCGTGCTGCAACCGCTCTCGCCGGATGACTACGCGCGCCCCTTGCAGCTGCTCTCCAAGGGGTTCGAGTTCATTGACCCCGTCACCGGCGAGGAAAGACGCTTCGAATACGACGGAGACCTGACACTGGCGTGAGCCGTGACATGGCCCGTAGCTGTCGTCGCCAGCCGACGCACAGGCCACGGCATGTGCACAAAGAAATCATCTGGCGAAGGCTTCCTGCTCGACGTCAGGCGGGCTAAGGTTTTCCTCCTGTCCCCGGAAAATAGGCCCATCGATGTCCCGACGTCTCGCAGTGACCGGAGGAGCCGCGCTGGCCGCGCTCCTGTCCTTCCCCGTCCTCGCACAACAGGGGCACGACGGGCCGCCGCCCGATCACGATGGCCCGCCGCCGATGTCAGCGGAAGACCAGGCGCTGCGCGCGCGCATGGGCGACACCAGCACCCAGATGCAGAGCGTGCCCATCCCCGAGAGCGCCGCCGAGTGCGGCGACACACCCGGTTATGAGCGCATGCTGTGCCTGATTGATCTGCTCAAGGCGGATATCTCCGACGATGACATCCTGCAGTACCTGCAGCATGACTACTCCCTCGCTGAGGCCGAGAACTGGAGCAATCTGCCCGCTGGCGCCTTCCCGAAACGCCCCGGCGTGCTGCTGGGCGAGCTGAACATCAAGCAGCGCGGCCTCGTCAAAGCCATCATGCTGGAAGCCACCGGCCACGCGCCCGATGAAGGCTTCGACGAGATGCTCCAGACGCTCAACGCCGATGACTACATCAACACCGTCAGCACCGACTACAAGGCCGGTTACTCCTCCTACAACACCAAGTTCGCCTTCCTCGGCACGCCCGGCGAGACCGGCACCTGGGAGCTGTACTACGGCGGCCACCACATGGCCTTCGCCAACACCTACACCGACGGCAAGCTGGCCGGTGCCACGCCCTCCTTCCGTGGCGTGGAACCCTTCCCCTATTTCGAGATGAACGGGCGCGTGAACGAGCCGCTGACCCAGGAACGCGACGCCTTCGCCACCCTGTTGAGCTCGCTCTCCGATGATCAGCAGGCCGAGGCCACGCTGGAAGGCACCTACCGCGACATCCTCGCTGGCCCCCAGGCCGACGATGCCATTCCCGAAAGCTATGAAGGCCTGCCGGTCTCCGAACTGGATGATGACCAGCAAGCGCTGCTGCTGACGGCCATCGAGACCTACGTGGACGATATCTCAGCCCCCGAAGCCGCGGCCTACATGGAGAAGTACACCTCCGAGCTTCCCGAGACCTATCTCGGCTTCTCCGGTACGCCGCAGGTCAGCGCCGAAAACGATTATGTGCGCATACACGGCCCGTCGCTGTGGATCGAATTCTCGTTGCAATCGAACAAGTCCACCGACAAGGTCGGCAACCATCCGCACTCGGTATGGCGTGACCGCACCGACGACTACGGCGGCCAGAGCGAATGATCCGCAGCTCGCCGTGGCGCGCGGCGCTGCTCACGCTCGCGGTGATGATCGGCGGGGCCACGCTTGGCGCCAATGGCATGAGAATCAGCGGCATGGGCATCATCCAGACGGCTCACGCCCATGCCCTGCCCGGCAGCACGCTCATCTTTGAGCAGCAGCCACAGCACACGCTCAAGCTCACTCTCCAGTTCCCGCGTGAAGACCTGCTGATCGCCGCGCCGGAACTGGCAGCGCTTGGTGACGCCAAGCCTGATGCTCCCTTGCCTCAGACGCTGACAGATCAGCTCGGCGACTATCTCAGCCAGCACCTGTCGCTCTCCAAGTACGGCGACACGCTGCCGCTGACGCTCACCGAGGCGCATCTCACCTCCACCTATCAGCCACAACTCGGCGACTACCTGCTGGTCGTCACACAATGGGATGTGAAGACCGAGCAAGCCGAACCGGACTCACTGCTGCTGAAATACGACGCCGTAATGCACGAAGTCCGCAATCACCGTGCCGAAGTCGAATGGCAAACACCCGCAGGCGACACCCGCCTGATGGCCGACTTCGGCTTCTTCCACTCCGCCCACGGCGTACGGCTGAACCTGCAGAAGGCCAGGCAAGAGCCAGCCAAGCAGGAGTGAGCCGAGCTGGAGTCAACAAGGCATTAAGCGTTTCCTGAATCGTGCCCACAAAAAAGCCCTTCCGGCCAATGGCCAGAAGGGCTTTTTGCTTGCTGCGTTCTCGCCTCGATCAGTTCAAGAGACCGTCTCGACAGAACGCTGCGTCAGCTCCGCGAGGGGTGATCGTCAGGCGATCATTCCCACTCGATGGTGGCCGGCGGCTTGCTGCTGACGTCATAGGTGACGCGCGAGACGTGCTCCAGCTCGTTGATGATGCGGTTGGAGACCTTCTCCAGCAGCTCATACGGCAGGTGCGCCCAGCGGGCAGTCATGAAGTCGACGGTCTCGACGGCACGAATGGCGATGACCCACTCGTAACGACGGCCATCGCCGACGACGCCGACGGACTTGACCGGCAGGAAGACGGCGAACGCCTGGCTGGTCTTGTGGTACCAGTCGAAGTTGTGCAGCTCTTCGATGAAGATGGCGTCGGCTTCACGCAGGATATCCGCGTATTCCTTCTTCACTTCACCGAGGATACGCACGCCCAGACCCGGCCCCGGGAAGGGGTGACGGTAGACCATGTCGTAGGGCAGGCCGAGTTCGAGGCCGACCTTGCGGACTTCGTCCTTGAACAGTTCGCGCAGCGGCTCGACCAGTTCCATCTTCATGTCGTCCGGCAGGCCGCCGACATTGTGGTGGGACTTGATGACGTGGGACTTGCCGGTCTTGCTGGCAGCGGATTCGATCACGTCCGGGTAGATGGTGCCCTGGGCGAGGAAGTCGACATCCTTGAGCTTGGCGGCTTCGGCATCGAACACTTCGATGAAGGTGTTGCCGATGGCCTTGCGCTTGGCTTCCGGGTCGCTGACGCCAGCCAGCTTGCCGAGGAAGAGGTCTTCGGCGTCAACACGGATGACCTTCACGCCCATGTGGCGGGAGAAGGTTTCCATGACCTGGTCGCCTTCCTTCTTGCGCAGCAGGCCGTTGTCGACGAAGACGCAGGTCAGCTGGTCGCCGATGGCCTTGTGCAGCAGCGCCGCGACCACGGAGGAGTCGACGCCGCCGGACAGGCCGAGCAGCACCTTGCGGTCACCGACCTGAGCGCGAACGCGATCGGTGAGGTCTTCGATGATCTTGGCCGGAGTCCACAGACGCTCGGACTGGCAGATCTCGATCACGAAGTGCTCGAGGATGCGCTGGCCCTGCAGGGTGTGGGTGACTTCCGGGTGGAACTGCACGCCGTAGAACTGCTTCTCTTCCCACGCCATGGCGGCGATCGGGCAGCTCGGGGTGGAGGCGGTGACGGTGAAGGTCTCCGGGACCTTCGCGACCTTGTCACCGTGGCTCATCCAGACGTCGAGCAGCGGGCGGCCTTCGTCGTCCAGGTGGTCCTTGATGTCCTTGAACAGCGCGGACTCACCATCGACACGAATCTGGGCATAGCCGAATTCGCGCACGTTGGAGCCTTCGACCTTGCCGCCGAGCTGCTCGGCCATGGTCTGCATGCCGTAACAGATGCCGAACACCGGCAGACCCATCTCGAACACGCACTCAGGCGCACGCGGCGAGTCCAGCTCGGTGACGGATTCCGGGCCACCGGCCAGGATGATGCCGTTGGGGTTGTACTCGCGGATCTCTTCTTCGGTGATGTCGAAGGCACGCACCTCGGAGAACACGCCCAGCTCACGCACGCGACGCGCGATCAGCTGTGTGTACTGGGAACCGAAATCGAGGATCAGGATCTTGTGGGAATGGATGTCTTGCATCTTCAGTCTCTCATTGGGGAGTCGTGAGACCCGCTTCGGAGCTGCGAGGGAGCGCAGGGCCGACACAATCTGGCGTCGAGGGTAGCCGATACCGAAAGTTCGTTCGACCCAAGCAAAGCGGGAACCCGTGTTGGGCTCCCGCTTTGCGTCGCGCTTCGCTATGTATCAGTCGCGCCGATAGTTGGGCGCTTCCTTGGTGATCTGCACGTCGTGGACGTGGGATTCGGCGAAGCCGGCACCGGTGATCTGCACGAATTGCGGCTTGGTGCGCATCTCTTCGATGGTCTGGCTACCGGTGTAGCCCATGGAGGCACGCAGGCCGCCCATCAGCTGGTGCACGATGGCGCTCATCATACCCTTGTAGGGCACGCGGCCTTCGATGCCTTCCGGTACCAGCTTCTCGACGCCGGCATTCTTGTCCTGGAAGTAACGGTCGCTGGAACCCTGGGTCTGGGACATGGCGCCCATGGAACCCATGCCGCGATACGCCTTGTAGGTACGACCCTG
Organism: Cobetia sp. 2AS; assembly: GCF_029846355.1. Taxonomy (NCBI): domain Bacteria; kingdom Pseudomonadati; phylum Pseudomonadota; class Gammaproteobacteria; order Oceanospirillales; family Halomonadaceae; genus Cobetia; species Cobetia sp. 2AS. The sequence continues at coordinate 239,369 of NZ_JARWKQ010000003.1, read as the reverse complement.
GAACAGCTCGACTTCGCCCGGCGCTTCTTCCGTCCCGGCGAGCAGACCGCCGATCATGACGATGCTGGCGCCTGCGGCGATGGCCTTGGCGATGTCACCGGAGAAGCGGATACCGCCATCGGCGATGACCGGCACGTCGTACTTGGCCATGGCGGCCGCGACGTTGGCGACGGCGCTCATCTGCGGCACACCGACACCGGCGACGATACGCGTGGTGCAGATGGAACCCGGGCCGATGCCGACCTTGACGCCGTCTGCGCCGGCTTCTGCCAGGGCGATGGCGGCTTCAGCGGTCGCGATGTTGCCACCGATGACCTGAATCTTCGGGTGATGCTCCTTGACCCAGGCGACGCGGTCGATCACGCCCTTGGAGTGACCGTGAGCGGTGTCGACGACGATGACGTCAACGCCGGCTTCGGCCAGTGCAGCGACGCGGTCCGGGGTTTCCGGGCCGGTGCCGACGGCGGCGCCGACCAGCAGGCTGCCGTTGCTGTCCTTCGCCGCGTTCGGGTAGGTCTTGACCTTCTCGATGTCGCGAACGGTGACGAGGCCGCGCAGGCGGAATTCGTCATCGACGATCGGCATCTTCTCGATGCGGCTTTCCTGCAGCTTGGCCTTGATCTGGTCCAGCGGCGTGCCTTCCAGCACGGTGACCAGCTTCTCGCGGCCGGTCATGATGCCGGCGACGGTATCGCTGAAGTCAGGCTGGAAGCGCATGTCGCGACCGGTCACGATGCCGACCAGGTATTCGCCCTCGACCACCGGGAAGCCGGAGTAGCCATGCTCCTCGGACATTGCCAGCAGATCCTGGATCTTGGCCTTCGGGCTGACAGTGACCGGGTCACGCACGATGACGCTTTCGTGCTTCTTGACCTTGCGGACTTCCGCGGCCTGCTGGGCGATGCTCATGCTCTTGTGGATGATGCCGACACCACCTTCCTGCGCCATGGCGATGGCCAGGCGAGCTTCGGTGACGGTATCCATCGCAGAGGAGATAAGCGGGATATTGACGCTGATGTCGCGTGTGAGACGTGATCTCAGGCTGACGTCCTTGGGGAGGACCTCGGAGTAGCCGGGGACGAGAAGAACGTCATCAAACGTCAGAGCTTCTTGCGCTATACGTAGCATGTCGAACGCCCAGTAGCAGTTTATGAGGGATGCGCGAAAGCCGCAGTGCAGGGCCCGATGGACAGGCGCCATGACTACGGTTCTAGCGGTTGCTGCGAGGTAATCACCCATGATAACCCATTCGCCCCGCCCGAGACAAACGTCGCAGGCTATCAAACTCGCAACTTCACGTCCCGGCGGCACTAACCATCTGGTCAACTAAAGCCACGGATGGCGCGGCCTGCGGGCTGGCGGGCGGTGAGAGCGTAACGACTGCCTGCCACCGCGAAGGCGGCCATCAGGGCGTCGGGGCGCCACCCGAATAGGCATCGAACCAGCGGGCCAGAAAGTCATTGCGACGCGCGGTGTCCAGCATGCTCAGCGAAGAGGCATCCAGCGGCTGCGGATACAGGCGCTGACCGACCTGATCACGCAGTGACTGGGCGGTGAAAGGGCCGACGATATCGTCCCGGATGCTGTAGAGCGGCGTCTCGCCAGCCACGACATGCTGCCCTTCGCGACCGATGAGGAAGTTGATGAAGGCGCGCGCCTGCTCCGGGTGCGGGGCATCGCGGTGGATGAAGGCGGTGCGCATCGAGATCAGCGCATAGTCAGAGGGCATCTGCACGATGATGTCGGGATGCGTCTGCGCCCATTGCAGCGCATAGGAGCCCAGCAGGTTGTAACCCAGCCAGTAGCGCCCGTCACTCAGGCCTTCCAGCATGCGCTGGGTGCTGGTCTCGAGGGTGGCATCGACCCGCCCCAACGCCGCGACCAGCTTCCAGAAGCGCCCCGAATAGCGGGAATCCTGCAGGTAGAGCGCATAGCCCAGCGCACTCTTTGAGGGCGAATAGGCCACTACCCGCCCGGCCAGCGTCTCGGCGTGTTGCGTCAACAGATTCAGGACATCCGCATGCGAGACAGGCGGCAGCATCCTGGCGGCGAGGTCCAGCCGGTAGGCCATCACGATGGGCTCGAAGGTGAAGGCGAAGACCTCATCGCGCCACTTGGCCCATTGTGGCCATTGCCGCGCCTCGTCGCTGTCGAGTCGTTGCGCCAGCCCCTGATTGACCAGCGCCACCTGCCACGGCATCGCGGAGCTGAGAATGACGTCAACCCGAGGGTCTGGCTGCTGGGCTCGCGCATTGACGGCCATCGAGCTGCGGTCGCGGTAATCGAGCTCGACGTCGGGATAGCGGCGCGTGAAGGCCGCCAGCAGGGGCGCCGCCACCTCGCGATCCATCGCCGCCTCGACCACCAGACGAGCCTGGGTGGGCGCCGCAGTCGCCTTGACTGGCATCGCCGCCGCGAGAATGGCCACACTGACCCACAGCGCGAGCAGCAGACGATACATGACCCGGCGTGCCCGCGTGGGAACGGTGATGGGTGCGATGATAGGCGCGCTGGAGGGAACGATAGCGAAGGCCATGACGAGCGGCCTGTCAGGCGTGAACTTCATGGCTGTCTCCCCGGAAAGCGAATGTGCACGCACAGCCCTCCCGCGTCGCGATTGCTGACCTGCAACTCGGCCTGATGACGCAGGGCAATCGTCTCGACGATCGCCAGCCCCAGCCCCGAGCCATCAGTGTCCTGACGCCCTGCGCGCTCGAAGGGCTGACAGAGTCGTTCCAGCATCTGCGGGTCGACGCCGGGGCCGTTGTCCTCGATGCTCAGCACCACTCCCCCGCCCTCTGCCTCAAGGCTCAGCCCCAGGGTGATCTCGCTGCCCACTGGGGTGTAGCGCAGCGCATTCTCGATCAGATTGCCGATCATCTCGCGCAGCGCCCACGGCTCGCCAATCACGCAGATTGGCTGTGCCGGCAGCTCGGCCAGCCCCAGATCATGCTGGCGCGCGAGGTCGTGATCGACCCACTCCAGCACCACGCTGCGCAGCAAGTCAGCGAGATCCAGCGCGTCCTGCTCCGTGGGCAATGCCAGATGGCGCAGCCGCGTCAGGTTCAGCAACTGCCCGGCCAGACGACTGGTGCGCGCGGCGCTGGCATGGATATCGCTCAAGGCTTGATGCCACTGCGCCGGCGAGTCACTGCCCAGCGCGAATTCAGCAGCGTTCTGCACGCCGGCCAGCGGTGTGCGCAGCTGATGGCTGGCATCGGCGGTAAAGCGCAGCAACGCATCGCGGGATTCCCCCTGGCGGTGGAAAAGCTGCTCCAGGGTATCGGTCAGCTCACGCATCTCCTCGGGCATGGTGCCCGACAGCGGGCTGGCATCCTGCGGTTGGCGGCGACGCAGCTGATGACGCAGACGCTTGAGCGGCGTCAACGCCAGGCGCAGGGTGATGAAGATCATCATGGCGGCGAACAGCCCCATCACCAGAATGCGCCCCATGGCACGTGTCAGAAGCTCTCGCGCCAGCTGCTCACGCCCTTCGATGGTATGTCCGACCCAGACCTGCACGCGGAACTGCCGCTCCCAGCCCGCCGAGCGCACGCTACGCGCATGCAGGCGCCACTCGACGCCCTGATAGTGGATGTTGTGCCACACATCGCCTTCGGCGGCCTCGCGCTGCAGCTTCGCGGAGAGCGCAATGTCGAGGTTGTTGGCCAGTACCCGACCCTCATCATCGATCAGACGGTAGAAGACGCGCTCCTGATGGCGCGTGGAGAGAATCTTGAGCGCGGCGGGCGGCATCATGATGCGCGGCTGATCATCCTGCCACTGGATGGCCTCGGTCATGGTCAACAGCGCATCTTCAAGCTGACTGTCGAAGGCACGCTGCGCCGAGCGCTGACTGGTCACCCAGGCGTCCATCATCAACAGGCCGCCGACGATGAGCATCATGCTCAGCAGCCAGCCCAGCAGGCGATTGCGCAGCTTGCCGTGAATGATCATCCGGCGTCGATCAGCTCGAGCCGATAGCCCAGCCCGCGCAGAGTGCGGATCTGGATCTCACTGCCCGTCAGGCGCTTGCGCAGCCGACTGATGTAGACCTCCAGCGCATTCGAGCCCACCTCACCATAGCCGAACACCTTGCCTTCGATCACCTCGCGCGACACCACCTTGCCGGCGTGCAGCATCAGGCTTTCCAGCAGGCGGCGTTCGCGCGGCGGCAGGTCCAGCGTCGTCTCGCACAGCGTGAACATGCCGCTGCTGGTCGACAGCGACAGCGGCCCGAAACGCACGCTGTTGTCGCTGCGCCCCTGGCTGCGCCGCAGCAAGGCACGTACGCGCGCTTCCATCTCCACCAGCGAGAACGGCTTGGCCAGATAGTCATCGGCACCGAGATCCAGCCCGCGCACGCGGTCATCGACGCCGTCCCGCGCCGTGATGATCAGCACCGGGGTCAGGTCATTGCGCTGGCGCAGCTCCGCCAGCAGGTCCATGCCCTGTCCATCGGGCAGGCCGAGATCGAGCAGGATCAGATCGAAGCCGCCCTGGCGCGCCGCGTCCCGAGCGGGGGCGAGGCTATCGAAGACATCGATGGCATAGCCCAGCGCCGTCAGACTGCGCTGCAGGGTGCTGGAAATGAGGGGGTCATCCTCGACGACGAGCAGGCGCATGCGTCCAAAGTCTCAGTAAGGTGAAGGGAAAGTGACAGGTTGATGAAAGGTCGCGCTCATACCATGCCGGTATCGCATCCACGCCTGCGATGCATTGCCCAGCCAGCGCCATTGCCGCCAAGAACATAAAGCAAAAGGCGCTGCGAAGACAAAAACAACAGCCATCAGGAGCACACCATGCCCCAGACTCGACGCCTGCCTTCATCACTGCGCCACTTCACGCCGCTGCGCCTCGTCGCCGCGATGACTGCCCCCATCGCGCTGGCCGCGGCAAGCCTGGTCGCCATGCCTGCGGCGGCGGCCGACAAGAGTGAATGCATCGCCCCGGCCAAGCCCGGCGGTGGCTATGACCTCACCTGCCGCCTGGCCGCCAACGGCCTGCTGGAAACCGGCGTCATCGATTCCCCGATGATGGTCACCTACATGCCGGGCGGCATCGGCGCGGTCGCCTACAACCACATCATCGGCGTGCGCAGCGATGACCCGAATCTGGTGGTGGCCGCCAGTACCGGCGCCGCCGTCAATCTGGCGCTGGGCAAGTTCGGCAAGTACAGCGCCGATGACGTGCTCTGGGTCGGCGCGCTGGGCGTCGATTACGGCGCGGTGGTGGTAAGCGCCGATGCCCCGTGGCAGACCCTCGATGAGCTGATGCAGGACCTCAAGGACCACCCCGGTGAGATTCCCTTCGGCGCCGGTGGCACCGTGGGCAGCCAGGACTGGATGAAGGCCGCGCTGATCGCCAAGTCCGTCGACGTCTCGCCGCGCAAGCTGCGTTATGTGTCCTTCGAAGGCGGCGGTGAAGCACTGGCCGCTCTGCTGGGCAATCACATCAAGGTCTTCACCGGTGACCTGTCCGAGCTCAAGGCCCAGCTTTCCAGCGGCAAGATTCGCGTGCTGGCCGCGCTGTCCGAAGAACGCATGGGCGGCCCCTATGCCGACATCCCCACCGCCATGGAACAAGGCTATGACGTGACCTGGCCGATCTGGCGCGGTTACTACATGGGCAACGACGTCAGTGACGCCGACTACAACACCTGGGTCGAGCGCCTCAAGCAGCTGAACGACAAGCCGGAATTCGCCGAGATTCGTGAAGCCCGCGGACTGTTCCCGATCCAGAAATTCGGCGCTGATTTCGATACCTACGTGAAAGACCAGGTCGCCGACTTCAAAGACCTCGCCAAGGAAGTGGGACTGACAAAATGAGACTCGCCGCCGATCGCATCCTGGGCTTCGCCCTGATGGGACTGGCGGCGTTCATCGTCGCCCAGTCCCTGAGTATCGAAGTTCCCTTCGCCTACGACCCGGTAGGCCCCAAGGCCTTTCCCATCGGCCTCTCGATCCTGATGACCATCTTCTCGCTGGTGCTGATCCTGCGCCCCGGCCCGGAAGGTGACTGGCCATCGGCCAGCGTGATGCTGCAGCTGGGACTGGTGATGGTGATCCTGATCGCCTTCGCCTTCTTCTTCGTACGTCTCGGCTACCCCATCACGGCCGTCGCCGCCATCACCGCCATCGCACGACTGTTCGGTGCCAGCTGGCGCGCCGCCTGCGTGACCGGCGTACTGATGGCCGGAGCAAGCTATGTGCTGTTCACCGCCGTGCTGGAAATCTCGCTGCCGACCGGGCTGTGGTTTTCCTGATTCCGAGAGGGTTTTCTCATGTTTGATTTCATCATCCAGGGCTTTGGCGTCGCACTGACGCCACTCAACCTTGGCCTGGCCTTCAGTGGCGCACTGCTGGGCACCTTGTTCGGCGCCCTGCCGGGCATCGGCCCCATCAACGGCATCGCCATTCTGATGCCGCTGGCCTATACCCTCGGTCTGCCGGCGGAATCGGCGCTGATTCTGCTGGCAGGTATCTATACCGGCGCCGAATATGGCGGCCGGATGTCGAGCATCCTGCTCAATGTGCCGGGCGATGCAGGCGCCGTGATGACCACCCTCGACGGCTATCCGCTGGCCAAGCGCGGACTGGCCGGGCCGGCGCTGGGCATCTCGGCGATCAGCTCCTTCGTCGGCGCCAGTATCGCGATCCTGGGTCTGACCCTGTTCGCCCCGCTGCTGGCCACGGTGGCCGTGCAGTTCGGTCCGGCGGAACTGTTCACCATGATGGTGTTCGCCTTCGCCTCCATGTCGGTGATGATGGGCAATGACCCGGTCAAGACCGCACTGGGCGCCATCCTCGGCGTATTGATCGGCACCGTCGGCGTCGATTCCGGCACCGGTATCCAGCGCTTCACCTTTGATATCCCCGATCTCTACGACGGCATCGATTTCGTGGTGCTGATCATCGGCATGTTCGCGATCAGCGAAATCCTGCTGATGCTGGAAAGCCGCCTGCAGCATGGCAAGTCCGGCGCTCTGCCTGTCATCGGTCGCGTCTTCGTGACGATGAAGGAAATTCTCTACTGCAAAGGCGCCATGCTGCGCTCCGGTCTGCTCGGCTTCCTGATCGGCGTGCTGCCGGGCACCGGCGCCTCGGTGGCGGGGGCTGTTTCCTACACCACCGAGAAGCGTGTCAGCGACAAGGACAACACCTTCGGTACCGGCGACATGCGCGGCCTTGCCGCGCCGGAAGCCGCCAACAACGCGTCCGCAGCGGGCTCCTTCGTGCCGATGCTGACCCTGGGCATTCCGGGCTCCGGCACCACCGCCGTGCTGCTGGGCGCGCTGATGCTCTACAACATCACCCCCGGCCCGATGATGTTCAGTGAGCATCCCAAGGTCGCGGGCGGTCTGATCGCCTCGCTGTACATCGGCAACATCGTGCTGTTGCTGCTCAACCTGCCGCTGGCCGGCTTCTTCGCTCGCGTGCTGACCATCCCGCGCTGGGCGCTGGTGCCGGGCATCGTCATCCTGTCCTTCGTCGGGGTCTATCAGCTGCATTCCGACATGGGCGCCATCTACCTGATGCTGGGCATCGGCGTGCTGGGCTATCTGCTGCGCAAGCTGAACTTCTCGCTGGCGACCATCGTGCTGGGCTTCGTGCTCGGCGGGCTGATGGAAGAGAATCTGCGCCGCGCCCTGGCCATCAGCGGTGGCGACAGCAGCATCCTGTGGCAATCGGGTATCTCGCAGGGCCTGTGGCTGGCCTCGCTGTTGCTGCTGCTCGGGCCCTTCCTGCTGTCTCGTCTCGGCAAGCGCAAGGCACAGACGGCCTGATCAAGGTACGCCCTGTGGCAACCCCCAAGCCCCCGCTCTCCTTCTGGAGTGCGGGGGCTTTTTGGTGGCAGCGCCATCGCCTGTGGCATCATTGTCTTGTTCTCTTCACAAGCTTCAATAGTCGCCCTCACTCAAGCTTCCGTCAGCTCCAGCACAAGGAATGTCGCGTGTTCGAAACCTCGTCTGCCGCCAACGCCATCAGCGTGACCCAGCTCAACCGCGAGGCCAAGGGCCTGCTGGAGCGAGGCCTGGGAGAGCTCTGGATCGAGGGGGAAATCTCGGGCTTTTCGCAGCCGCGCTCCGGCCACTGCTACTTCACGCTCAAGGATGACAACGCCCAGGTACGCTGTGCGTTGTTCAAGAGCCGCGCCCAGTTTCTGCGCGAGAAGCCCAGGGACGGTGACCGGGTGCGGGTGCGCGCCAAGGTGTCGCTGTTCGAGGCGCGTGGCGACTATCAGCTGATCGTCGAGGCGTTGCAGCAGGCGGGGCTGGGGGAGTGGCTGGCGCGACTGGCACGCCTGAGAGAGCAACTGGCGGCCGAGGGCGTGTTCGCCAATCAGCGCGCCCTGCCCCATCCGCCGCGCCATCTGGGCGTGATCACTTCCGCGACCGGTGCGGCGCTGCAGGACGTGATCGCGGTGACGCGCAAGCGCTGGCCGCAGGCGCATCTGAGCGTGCTGCCGGTCGCCGTACAGGGCCCGCAGGCGGTGCCGCAGCTGATTCGCGCAGTGGCGATGGCCAATCGCGACAGCGACTGTGATGCGCTGCTGATCACGCGCGGTGGCGGCAGCCTGGAAGACCTGTGGGCCTTCAATGACCAGCATCTGGCGCGAGCCATCTTCCACTCGCGCCTGCCTGTCGTCGCCGCCATCGGCCACGAGACCGACACCACCCTGGCGGAACTGGCCGCCGACCTGCGCGCGCCGACGCCCTCCGCCGCAGCCGAGGCGCTGTACCCGGACCAACGCGCCCAGGTGCAGCAACTTACCGCCCTCAAGCAGCGCCTGTGGCGCGCGCAGCGGGCCCGCCTCGATCAGGCGGCGCAGCGGCTGGATCATGCCCGCTCGCGCCTTCGACATCCGGCCCGTGAGCTGGAAACCCAGCGCCAGCGTGCCCGCGAGCTGGAACGCCGCCTGCACACCGCAGTGCGCATGCGCATGACCAGTGAGCAGCAGAAGGCCGATCAGCTGACTCGCCGCCTGCAGCAGGCCAGCCCCGCGCGCGACATCCAGCGCCATCGTCAGCAACTGGCGATGTTGACCCCGCGCCTCAACAACGCCCTGCCACGTCGCCTGGCCGCTGATCGTGAGCGCCTGGAAGGCGCGATGCGCGCGCTGAATGCGGTCAGCCCGCTCAATGTGCTCAACCGTGGCTACGCCATCGTCGAACGCGTCGGCAGCAGCCAGACGCAGTCACCCGGCGACAGCAAGGTGATTCGCGCCGCCCACCAGACCCAGCCCGGCGAGATGCTCTCGATCCGCCTCGGCGAAGGCCGCCTCGCCGTCGAGGTCAAACGTCGCTACAAGCCGCGCCCCTGATCCTCTGATCGGCACTGTCGCGCTACCAAACCGAAAAAGCCCCGCTACCTGAACCGGTAACGGGGCTTTTTCATGGGCGCTTCACGTCCGCCACACCGAGCCGCTTTTGACCACTCACCTTGCGCATAACTCACACTGACACTCGTGAACTGTTACGCAGGTCTTGACCCTGGTCTTTCGCGTGGCGCCGGGCCGCTTTTGACCTCATGCCTTTCGCGTGGCCTCGGACGCGATAACCCTAGAAGTCAGGCGGACCCTGCTCAGCGCCCGGCTTGAACACGCCCGGCTCCAGATCATGACGTCCCAGCAGCTTGTAGAAGTCGGTGCGGTTACGCCCGGCGATACGTGCCGCCTGGGTCACGTTGCCTTCGGTGATCTTCAGCACCTTGATCAGGTAGCTGCGCTCGAAGCCGGCACGCGCCTCGGAGAAGGACGGCAAGGCGTTCTCTTCCGCGGCCAGCGCCTGGGAGACCAGCGCTTCCGGAATCATCGAGGAGCTGGTCAGGGCGACACACTGCTCGACCACGTTGACCAGCTGACGCACGTTGCCCGGCCAGGCACTGGAGGCCAGCAGGTTGAGCGCTTCCGGCGAGAAGCCCTTCACGAACGGCTTGTGGCGCGCGGCGGCCTGACTGATCAGATACTTGGCCAGCAGCGGCACATCCTCGGCACGCTCGCGCAGGGCGGGCAGCTTCAGATTGACCACGTTGAGGCGGTAGTAGAGGTCTTCGCGGAAGTCGCCGTCATGCATCGCCTTGTCGAGATTGCGGTGCGTGGCGGAGATGATGCGCACGTCGATGGGCACCGAGGTGGTGGAACCCAGCGGCCGGATCTGACGCTCCTGCAGGGCACGCAGCAGCTTGACCTGCAGCGCCAGCGGCATGTCGCCGATCTCGTCGAGGAACAGGGTGCCGCCGTCCGCGGCCTGGAACAGGCCCTGGTGGGCACTGACCGCGCCGGTGAACGAGCCCTTGGCGTGACCGAACAGCTCGCTTTCCAGCAGCTGCTCCGGCAGCGCGCCACAGTTGATGGCGACGAAGGGACGCGAGGCGCGCGGGCTGGCGTTGTGGATGGCCTTGGCCATCAGCTCCTTGCCCGAACCGGACGGGCCGGTGACCAGCACGCTGACATCGGATGCCGCCACCATGCGCGCCTGCTCGAGAATCTGCTCCATCTGCGGGGAGCGAGTGATGATGCCAGCGCGCCAGGCATCGTCACCCTCCTTTACGGGCGGCGCCTGAGCCAGCGCCTCATCGATGGCGGCGAACAGCTCGTCCTTGTCGACCGGCTTGGTCAGGAAGCTGAACACGCCCTGACGGGTGGCACTGACGGCATCAGGGATGGAGCCGTGTGCGGTCAGCAGGATGACCGGCATGCCCGGCTGACGCTTCTGCAGCTCACCGAACAGGGCCATGCCATCCATTTCATCCATGCGCAGGTCGGACAGGACCAGGTCTGGACGTGCGGCTTCGAGACGGCTGAGCGCCTCGCGGCCACTGCTGGCCGTCGTGACCTTGAAGCCACGGCTTTCGAGACGCATGCCGAGCAGCTTGAGCAGGCTCGCATCATCATCGACGAGCAGAATATGCGCTTGTGCGTATTTCACACTAACTCTCCTTGCGACACCCGAGGGCCTGGGACATCGACGTCGGGGCCGCACAGTCTTGCGTCATGCAATCGCGGGGATTGAGTGACAGGGTCGTGGCCAGAGTCTGCCGCTGAGGGTTCAGGGCGTGCTCTGGCGGCGCGAATTGATCGATTCTTCGATGGCCGTCAAGGCTTCCAGCTTCTTGGTCAGCTGGGCGTTCTCGGCGCTGAGCTTGCGACGGGCACCGTCATTCTTGTCACGCTCGGCGATCAGACCGCGACGCTCCTCGAGGCCATTGAGCCACTGACGAAGCAGCGGCTGCAGGCGGCTCGGGGCGGTGGGCAGGTCCGCCTTGTAGAGGTCGGAGGCCAGCTCCCAGTCCGATTCATCGCCCCAGCTGAGCACGATGGCACGCGCGAGGCGACGGTCGTGGCGGTTGCCTTCCAGCTGCAACAGGGTGCTTTCACGCCAGCCGCTGTTGCCACGCTGGGCCTGCAGCGCGAAGGCGACCCACTCATCCAGCAGGCAGTCCTCGCCGGTGAAGTCCGGCAGGTCGCCGGCGCCGTAGCAGCTCTCCCGCACACTCGGGCTGACCACTTCCGGCTCGCTGCCCGGCATGGTGATATTGGTCAGGGCGCCACAGGCGCTAAGCGTACTGAGCAACACGCCTGCAGCCAGGCGCATCAGTAGTCGTTGACCCTTCATCACTTCAGTTCCTTGCGTGCTTGATGGCGTTCAATGACGCCATTTCATGTGGTGTGGACTGCTGATCCGCTCCGGCGGCATCCCTGTCTGCCTGCGGTTCATGCTCGCTGCCTTCCCCTGACGTCAGCGAGCGACTCGGTGTCGGCAATGTCAGCCGGAAGCAGACATCCGCCTTGGGGTCATCCACCAGCGCCAATTGACCAAATTGGGCGCGGGCGCTGTCAGCAGCGACCGAGAGACCGATGCCCGAGCCCTTGAGCGGGCCCTTGCGCTTCACCGCGCCCTGATAGAAGGGCTTGAACAGGTGGTCACGGTCCTGGGCGGCGATGGGTTCCCCGCTGTTGGCGACTTCGATGATCAGCTTGCGACGCTCCTTGCGGGCTCTCAACCACAGGTCACCGCTGTCTTCGCCATAGGCGATGGCATTGGAGATCAGGTTGTCGAGAATACGCCCGGTACGCGGCCTGTCCGCCTCCCAACTGAGGCTGGCTGGCGGAAGATGCACGCGCATGCCCTTCTTTTCCAGTGCCAGACGATGTTTCGCCAGCACTTCCTTGAACACTTCATGCACATCGAAGCGGCTCTGTTCGAGGCCCTGATTGTGCTGCAGCAGATTGTAGTCGAGGAGTTGCTCGATCAGCTTCTGCAATTCCTTGCTGGAGTCATCCAGCAGGCCAAGAATCTCGGTCTGGTGCGGGCTCAACGGCCCGGCGACCTCGTCGATCAGCAGGCCGGTGCCTTCACGAATGCTGGCCAGCGGGGTCTTGAGCTCATGCGACATGTGACGCAGGAACTGCTGCTTCTGCTCCTCGAGCTCATCCAGGCGCGTCGACAGCCAGTTGAGACGCTCGCCCAGCTGCACCAGCTCCGCCGGCCCCTTGATGACGATGGGTCGCTCGCTGTCGGTGCCGCTGCCCAGGCCATTGATGCGGCGCTCCAGCTGCCGGATGGGACGGATGATCAGCCAGGTGAAGAACAGCATCAACAGCAGACTGATGGAGACCAGCGCGGCGGTCTGCCACCACAGCTGATTCTTGACCTGGGAGGCGCGGGCGCGGATGCCTTCGATACGCGCATCGACGAGTTCACGCGTGGAGTTGAGCAGGCCGCTGGCCTGGATCGAGAAGGGCCCGAAGTCTTCCAGATGGCGACTGACCTGGTCGACGCTCATCTCGGGCATGCGCTCGAGCTGTGACAGCGTCGCCTTCAACTCGCTGACGCGGGGGTCCCCCTCGCCCAACAGGCGCGCCTGCTCATCCAGCAAGGTGCGGAAGCTGTTGGCCTTGTCGGCGTAGATCTTCATCAGATCAGGATTTTCCAGCACGGCGTACTGGCGGGCGCTACGCTCCATCTCGACGGCGAGATTGGTCAGCGTGCGGGCGCGGCGGGTCTGGTCGACGGCCTGGCGGGCACTGACATCCGCCAGTTCCGACAACTCCGACAGCGCCTGCCCTGCTTGAAACATGAGCACGGCAATCGGCAGCATCACCACCAGAAATGCCATCAGAACCAGCTGCGGCAGCGAGCGGGGACGCCAGCGTCGTGACACTGTGGAGGCCATGGAAAGAACTCTATGCAAGAAAGGGGTGGTCATCATCGAATCACGTCTTCCTAGAATACCAGAGTTCACCAGCGTCCATCGCGGTTGCCAGTTCGTTAATAAATATGACTCTTATTCAAATCATTACGCCGCCACGAGACAAACCGCCCCATTGGCAACGTTTCGCATGAAATTGTTGGCCATTCAGCGCTAGACGCACAAAAAAAGAGGGCCGGCATAGCCGGCCCCAAGTACGCAGGGAACTGAAGGGTCAGTCATCACGTGGTGCCTCTGGTACCTGGAGACCAGAGGCACCACGTGATTGGCGGGTCTGACAGGTGGTCTGCCTGTCAGTCCCGGGAGAAAAGAACGTCACCTGGTGGTCGTTCCAGGTCAGTTGACGTTCACGCCGGACAGCGTCCGCGCTCCCTATCGGATGTGAAGCAGGGGGCAACACATCGCAATGTGGATGATCGAGTCGGATGGCTTGCCGACTTGCCCGCCTCGATCGTCAATTCGGGGATGACGGCAGCCAATCTCTCCGGCTACCGCATCGGTTTCGGGCATCCTTGCCCGGGCGTCCTTGCCCTCAAGATACTGTCCATGCCCACCAGGGGCCGTACCTGTCTCATCGCAACCTGAAGTCACACATCGCGTGGAGCAGACGCTTGGCCTGTCAGCGATCACGGAGCGCACAGGGTAGTGAGTACCGTCATCGCTGGAAGGCCAGAGAAAGGGCCGGTGATGCACCTCATATCTCTTGCTCACGGTACCTATTGCCAAAGGCGTGCCATAAACGCGAAAACATATTACAAAACAATGACTTGAAATGAGGGTCGCGACGACAGGCATGCCAATGTTGCCCAGGGCGGCACACAGAGTCGTGTTTTACTGGCCGATTCGTCGCGATTTGCCAACACATATATGGGACATGCTATTTTTCCCTTTTGAATCAATGCTTTGAAACGTCTCCTTTGCAAGACAATCCCGCAAGGGGTGAGGGAAAACTGCGACACCTACGCAAGAACACCCGCTGATCAGCCCTCATCGAGGGGGTCATCAGCGGGTGTTCTCTGAGCGATTCACACTGGCAGGCAAGTGAGGTGTGACTAGAGCGACTTGAGCAATACCTTGGAGTTGCGCGCCGAGTTGTAGGCCTCGCGACGCATGGGCGGCAGGTCTTGCAGGCCGGCCGACACGAAACCGTGCTCGATGAACCAGTGGACGGTATGGGTCGTCAGCGCATACAGACGCTCGACGCCGGCGCGACGCGCGCGCAGCTCGATCTCGGCCAGCAGCTGCTCGCCGCGCTGTCCGCGGCGATAGTCATCATGCACGGCCACGCAGGCCAGCTCGCCCATGGCGGCGTCACGGCTGAGATGCAGCGCCGCACACCCGATGACCATGCCATCGCGCTCCAGCACCACATAGTCGTCGATCTCGTGTTCGAGGCGCTCCCGCGAGCGGGCCACCAGAATGCCACGCTGCTCCAGCGGCCCCAGCAGTGCCAGCAGGCCACCGACATCCTCGAGCCGCGCCTTGCGCAGCTGCTCATAGCCCTGACGCGTGATCATGGTGCCGATGCCGTCACGGGTGAACAGCTCGCCCAGCAGGGCATCACGGTCGCGCCAGCTCAACAGGTGAGTGCGCCCGACGCCGCGCCGTGCGGCGCCACAGGCAGCGGCCAGATGGCGCGACAGCTCGCTGTCGTCATCGCGGGGCGGCGCCATCAGCGCGGCTTCCTCCGGATTGAGCTGACGCAGCAGCTCGCCGTCTTCGCCGAACAGGCCCTCCCCTTCGCCAAGCAGGATCAGCTTGTCAGCGGCCAGCGCCACGGCGGCGTGTTCGGCGACCTCAGCAGCGTCCAGATCGAACACCTCGCCGGTGCTGGAATAGCCCAGCGGCGGCAGCACGACGATGGCCTGCTGCGAGAGCAGCCCCTGGATCGCCTCGCTGCGCACGCGGCGCACCTCGCCACCATGCAGGAAGTCGACGCCATGACGCACCCCCAGCGGCTTGGCCATCACCAGATTGCCGGAGACGGCGGAGAGCTCCACGCCATGCAGCGGCGTATTGGGCAGCCCCTGGGACAGACTCGCCTCAAGGCGCAGACGCAGCGTGGCGACCTGCTGCTCCAGATGGCCGAGAATCTCGCGCGTCACCACCCAGCGGCCCTGATGACGGTCCGCCTCGATACCGGCAGCCTGCAACGCCTCGGCCACCTGCGGGCGCACCCCGAACACCACCACCAGCTTCACGCCGAGGGTATGCAGCAACGCCAGATCCTGTATCAACTGCGTTCGTCGTGATGAGGACAGGGCATCGCCCTCGATCAGAATGACGAAGGTGCGGCCACGATGGGCATTGATATAGGGAGAGGAGTTGCGAAACCAGTCCGCGAAGGGGAAACGCGTGTTCAAGAGCCAGCTCCGGGCAGGAGAGAGGGAAAATGGCATGTCAGGCATGCCCGTGAATCATCATATCAGCGCCGCAGCCTGCACGGCGAGCGGTGCCCCTGACATCCATGTGTCAGACACGAGAAAGGCGACCCGAAGGTCGCCTTTCTCGTTTTTCCAATTCAGCTCTGGATCATGCGGCGGCTTAGCCGAACATGCCCTTGAACATGAAGAAGAACAGGATCGACAGGATCGCGCCGGCCGGCAGAGTGATCAGCCAGGACATCACGATGGTGCCGATGACACGCAGGTTGAGCGCTGCCATGCCGCGTGCCAGACCTACCCCCAGCACCGCACCGACGAGGGTGTGGGTGGTGGAGATCGGCAGGCCGGTGCCGGAGGCCAGCACGACGGTCGAGGCGGCGGCCAGCGTGGCCGCGAAGCCGCGTGACGGCGTCAGCTCGGTGATGCCGGTGCCGACGGTGGCGATGACGCGACGACCATAGGTGACCAGGCCGACGACGATACCGCCGCCACCCAGCACGAGGACCCACCACGGCATGCTCGCCTTGGCGCCGATCTGACCGGCAGAGTCGACGACGCTGATGATGGCCGCCAGCGGACCGACCGCATTGGCCACGTCGTTGGAGCCGTGGGCGAAGGCCATCGCACAGGCGGTGAACATCATCAGCAGGCCGAATACCTTCTCGACGCCGCTGAAGTCGAAGTCGTCACCGGTGGCGCGATTCTTCTCCTTGAGGCGTGAACGCGCGACCTTGCGCTCCATCAGCACGCCGATACCCATCACGATGGCGCCGATGACGACGGCCAGCAGCAGGCTGGATTCGAAGCTCAGGTGCAGGCCGACATGCTTGAGGCCCTTGACCATGGTCACCATCGAGATGATGAAGCCGACCAGGAACATGTACATCGGCACGTAGCGCTTGGCGGCCGCGAACGGGTCTTCGTTGTCGAAGATCAGCGTCTGCACGGACTTGAACAGCACGAAGGCGATGGAGCCCGCCAGCAGCGGCGAGACCAGCCAGGAGGCCGCGATCTGACCGACCTTGGTCCATTCGACGGCATCCACGCCCAGACCCGCAGCGGAGAAGCCGACGATGGCGCCGACGATGGAGTGGGTGGTCGAGACCGGCCAGCCCTTCATGGAAGCGATCAGCAGCCAGATACCGGCGGCCAGCAGCGAGGCCAGCATGCCGTAGACCAGGAACTGCGGATTCTCGATCAGCAGTGACGGGTCGATGATGCCCTTGCGGATGGTGTCAGTCACCTCACCACCGGCAAGCCAGGCACCGAGGAATTCGAAGATCACGGCGATGATGATCGCCTGCTTGATGGTGATCGCCTTGGAACCTACCGAGGTTCCCATGGCATTGGCGACGTCATTCGCACCCACACCCCATGCCATGAAGAAACCGAACAGACAGGCAAGAATGACGAGCACATCGCCGTATTGAGCAATGATGGACATAGAAGACTCTTGGACAGATGGCAGGACGTCCTGATGGCGCTCAGCGCGCCATCAGGATCTGCAGTCGGGTACCGACCTTTTCCGCTTGGTCAGCCACATCGCCGACCCAATCGATGATCTTGTAGAGGAAGATCACATCGACGGGCGGGAGACTGGCTTCCAGCGAGAACAGGGTCTGGCGGATGGCGATCTGCTGTTCGTCGGACTGCTTCTCGAGCTCATGCAGCTCGTTGATCAGCTTGTCGACCAGCTCGCTCATGTTGCGCCCGAAACCGGACTCGACGAGGTCTTCCAGTTCACCCAACGCACGACGCGCCTGGCAGACCGATTCGACCGCAGTCTTGAGATACTCACGCATGGCGGGCACCAGTGCGGTGGGTATCTGCATATGACGACCCAGCATGATCCCGGCGATGTCCTTGGTGACATTCGCGATGGAATCCTGGACATGGATCAGCTCGAGAAGGTCGGAGCGCGAGACCGGCAGGAACAGCGAGTTGGGCAGGTTGAGACGCAGCTGCGTCTTCAACTCGTCCGCTTCACGCTCCAGCCCGCTGATGGTCTTGCGAATGCTGGCTGCCTGCTCCCAATCACCCTGCTCGCAGGCGTCGAAGAAGGTCAGCAAGTGCTGGGCGCACTCGTCGGTCTTGATGATGTGGGTGTGCAGCGCCTTGAAAGGCGAGCGCCCGAACATCGAAGAGAAAGGGTTGGTCGTTACCATAGTGGCCGTCGGCGTTAAGGATTGACGCGCGGAGTGTAGCAAAGCCTTTGTGACGATCACATAACTTTCATCGTAACGTCATGATACCGCCATGCTGTTGTCATTTACGCAACAACAGCGGCAGTTCGGGGGAACACGAAGGATTCCAGAGGAGAGATTGTCATGTAGCGGCAGGACCCGTGGTCGCTGGCTTTATCCACTGTTCGTAATATAACCAAGGACGTGACGACAGGCAATTGCTGTCACTTCAATGTCATCATGCTGTCATATAAGTGTGATTCCGCCGACAGGCCGATATCCCGCATGCCCTTCCGCCCTCCCCGCGCTTGCCTTGCCGCGGGCCAGGCGCGAGCATGAGACACACGAGCCTTCATCACCATGCACCACGCTTGCCGAAGGCTCTGCGGTCATGGCGCCGCTGTCATCCTCATCCGTCAGCATCTGTCTTCTTTCATCCGTACAGGGAGTGCCCATCATGGCGCAGGAAATCGAACTCAAACTGGCACTGTCTCAACCCGTCATTGATCGCGATGCCATTCTGGAGACACTGGCGAGCATTGCAGAACTGGCAACGGTCGCCCCCAGGCGGCGCTGGCTGGCCAACACCTACTTCGACACCCCCGAGCATGCGCTGGAGCGCGCGCGCATGGCGCTGCGTCTGCGCCAGAGCGGTGAGGATGCCGACAGCACGGGCGCCCTGCGTCAGACGCTCAAGACCAGCGGCGAGAGCCATGGCGGACTGCATTCACGCGGCGAATGGGAGTGGGAACTGCCCGAGGGCCAGACCGGCCTCGACCTCGACGGCCTGCGTGGCCTGCCGCCCTTGCAGGCGCTGGAAGACGGCGCCCGCGAGCAGCTGCTGAGTGCACTCGCGCCCAGCTTCAGCACCGATTTCGAGCGTCATGCCTGGCAGATCGACGTCAAGGCGACACGCAGCGACGAGAATGTGAGCGACGAGCAGGTCACCGTCGGCGTCGAGATGGCGCTGGACCTGGGCGCGGTGAAGGCCAGTGGTCGCGAAGTGGCCATCCAGGAAATCGAGCTCGAGCTGACCGGCGGCGAAGAACTCGCCCCCGAGGTGAGAGAAGGCGTGCTCTGGCAGCTGGCGGATTCACTGGCCAGCCGCCTGGCACTGCGCCCGGCGGATGCCAGCAAGGCCAAGCGCGGCGCGGCGCTGCGGGATGGCGAATGGCATGAGAAGACGCTGGATACCGCAGACCCGGGCGCGCTGCTGTCCGCCGCCATCGATGCGCTCGATGCCCACGCCGACCGTCAGGCGAAAGACGACCTCAAGTGGCACGCGCATGCGCTGGCCGCCCTGTCGGCCCTCGCATCACGGCTGGCCGCCAGCCAGCATCCCGGCCATATCCATGCGGTGGCGCTGGTCGAGGCGCTGGAAAGCAGCGACGGCGACGCCTCACAGGACTGGGCGACTCGCGACTTCGGCCAGCACAGCCTGTCACTGCTCGCGACGCTGCGCGGCTGAACCTCAGCATGACACTGACTGCCCAGCCGCCAGGCGCTAGACCACTGGCTGATGGACAACGGCCGGGCAGTCACTGAAGGTCACACACTGAGACATCCCCGATACGCCCTGACATTCATCCGGCGTCGTCACGCCCGTCAAGGAAGCCTGCATGCCTGAACGCCAGGGCCCTGCCAATGAATATGGCAGCACGCCGCAAAGCCCCCCAGCGACACCCTCGCAACCCAGCGACTACGAGCCCGCGACGGGCCGCCTGCGCGCGCGGCTGTTCCACTGGATCTTCGAATCCGACACCAAGGCGGCCAAGGCCTTCGATATCGGCCTGATACTGATGATCTTCGCCAGTGTCGCCGTGGTGATGCTCGACAGCGTGCCCTCGCTGAATGCGCAATACGGCGAGCTGTTCCGCATCATGGAGTGGGGCTTCACGATCATCTTCACGCTGGAATATGCCGTCCGCCTCTACTGCCTGAAGCATCCCGGCACCTGGGCCAAGGGCTTCTACGGCGTGCTCGATCTGCTGTCGATCGCCCCCACCTGGCTGTCGCTGCTGATTCCGGGCGCCCAGGCCCTGCTGGTGGTACGCGTACTGCGTGTGCTGCGCCTGTTCCGCGTGCTGCGCCTGATGGCCTTCGTCGGCGAGGGCCGCATGCTGGTCGAGGCCATGACGCGCAGCCGGCGCAAGATCCTGCTGTTCTTCATCACCGTGCTCAGCATCGTCACGGTGTTCGGCGCCCTGATCTATCTGATCGAGCCACCCGAGGCCGGCTTCACCTCCATCCCCAAGGCGCTCTACTGGGGCGTGGTGACGCTGACGACGGTGGGCTACGGCGACATCGCGCCCATCACGCCGCTGGGGCAGTTCATCTCGGCGCTGATGATGATTCTCGGCTACTCGATTCTCGCCGTGCCCACCGGGGTGTTCTCGGCCGAGGTCCTCAACGGCCTGCGCATGCAGCAGACCAGCGACGAAGCCTGCCCGGGCTGTGGTCGTGAAGGCCATGATCGCAACGCCAAGTACTGCAAGTTCTGCGGCACCTGGCTGGACGAGGACACCCGCGACCCGCGCGAGCCGGAACCGGAGCCGGAACCGGAGCCGGAATCTGAGCCTGAACCTGATACAGAGCCAGAGCCCGAATCTGAAGCTGACGCAGAGACGCCATCAGACGATCAGCCAGAACCTCCCGATAGCGGGCCTCCCGAGAGCGGGCCTCCCGACCGCGACCGCAGCTGACGAAGCCGAGAATCACTCAGCACACGACAACGCCTCGGAAATGACAACGCCTCAGAAATGACAACGCCCCCGCGACCGCAAGGTCCGGGGGCGTCTTCGTATGGCAAGGCGATGTCAGCGCCGTGAAGCGCTACGCTGTCGCGATCACTCCGTGAAGCTCGAGATATCGCCGCGCCCTTCGCGCACGATCACCGGCGGCAGCTCGCGCAGGTCCACCACACTGGTGGTCTCGAAGCTGCAGGCGCCGCCGTCGATGACCAGATCCAGCGCGTGTCCGAAGCGTTCGCGAATCTCTTCGGCGTCCGTCATCGGCAGCTCCTCACCCGGCGGAATCAGCGTCACGCTCATCAGCGGTTCGCGATGGGTTTCCAGCAGGGCGTGGGTGATGGCGTGGTCCGGCACGCGCACGCCGATGGAGCGACGCTTGGGGTGCAGCAGCAGGCGCGGCACTTCGGAAGTCGCCTGCAGAATGAAGGTATAGGCGCCCGGCGTGTGACTCTTGAGCAGGCGGAAGATGGCGTTGTCGACCTTGGCGTAGGTGCCGATTTCCGAGAGGTCAGAACACACCAGGGTAAAGTTGTGCTTGTCGTCCAGCTGACGCAGGCGCTTGATGCGCTCGATGGCCTTCTTCTCGCCCAGATGACAGCCCAGCGCGTAGCCGGAGTCGGTCGGATAGGCAATCACGCCACCCTGCTGGATGATGGCGACGGCCTGATCGATGAGGCGTTTCTGGGGATTTTCGGGATGAATCTGGAAGAACTGTCCCATGCGGTGCTCCTTGCGTCTGGGCGCCAGCCCGGCAGGCGGGCTGGCGTCACGGTGATCTCTTGATATCACATGGAGGCAGCGTCGGCCGCAAAAAAGGGCGCGATGCGCGGATGACACCACACGGGCGGCACCTTGGTGCGGGGCGGCGGACTCATGCTGCCGGGCGCCAGCGGGCCGCCGGGGAAGTGGAAGTCACTGCCGACGGAGGCGTAGAGGCCCAGCTCATCGAGCTGACGCGCCAGGTCACGCGCGCGATCGATATTCTGGAAGCCGCTGACCAGCTCCGCGCCTTCGCCACCGGCGGCAATGAAGTCACGCAGCAGCTCGCCACGCTTGGTACGCGTCAGCTTGTAGCGCATCGGGTGCGCCATCACGGCGATGCCGCCATCGGCACGCACCCAGCCCACCGCCTCTTCCATCTCCGGCCAGTGCGCCTTGACGTCGCCTTTCTGGCCTGCGCCCAGGTGTCGCTTGAAGGCGTCCTGCAGGTTGCGTGCAATCCCGGCCTCGACCAGCGCGCGGGCGAAATCCGGGCGTGACAGCGGGCGGTCGCCTGAGCCACTCAGCGTGGCCTGCTCACGGGCGCGCTCGAAGGCATTCACGAGCCCGAGCTTTTCCATGCGCGTGGCGATCTCGTGGCTGCGGCGTTCACGCGCCTCGTGCTGCTGCTTGAGACCGGCACTCAGCGCATCGCCGGCGCCCTCGGGCATCAACGCCACGATGTGGATGGTCTGGTTGCGCCAGCGGACCGACAGCTCACAGCCGGGCAGCAACGAGATTCCCTCGGCGCGGGCGGCCTGCTGGGCCTCGAAGATGCCTTCCATGCTGTCGTGATCAGTCAGAGACATGCGTGACAGACCGCGCCGCGCGGCCAGCGCCACCAGCTCTGTCGGTGCCATGCCGCCATCGGAGGCGGTGGAATGCATGTGCAGGTCGATGTCCGGCACCTCGATATCGGAATCGAAGCGCTCCGGCAGCGGGCGAAACTCGATCGGCTTGCGGGATGCGGAAATCGGCGAAGAGTCGGACAGAACGTCGGACACGGGGAACCTCTCGGGATGAACGTCTGTGCCACGCGATGCCTGAGATGCAGGCGATCCAGCGGGCCAGACGTCGGGCAGTATTGGCTGCGTTGCGCGCCCGGACACACAGGGGCTTTGTCAGCAGGCAGCAATGGCGGCAGAATGAGCACATGCAGGCAGGGGCGCGCCGCTGGTGTCAGACAGGATACCACTCGCACAGGCCCTTGCCTTCCCGACGGCTGCGTCGTCGTGTTCAGGAGTGCGCATTACCCATGAAGATGTTGCTCGACTTTCTGCCGATCGTGATCTTCTTCGCCGTCTACAAGATGACTGGCGACATGATCATGGCTACCGCCGTGTTGATTCCCGCGACCCTCGCGCAGGTGCTGTACATCTACTGGCGCCACAAGCGCGTCGAGAAGATGCAGCTGGTCACCCTGGCGCTGGTCGTCGTGCTGGGTGGCGCGACCGTGCTGTTCGGCAACAGCTCCTTCATCCAGTGGAAGCCCACCGTGGTCAACTGGCTGTTTGCCGTCGCCTTCCTGCTGTCACCGCTGTTCGGCGGCAAGCCGCTGGTGGAGCGCATGATGGAAAAGGCGATTCAGCTGCCACGCCCCATCTGGCACCGCCTCAATCTGGCCTGGGTGGTATTCTTCCTCGCCATGGGCGGCCTCAACATCTACGTCTTCAGTCACTATTCGGAAGATATCTGGGTCGATTTCAAGCTGTTCGGCATGCTCGGTCTGACACTGCTGTTCGTCATCGTTCAGGGCGTCTACCTGTCCCGTCACATGGTGCAGGTCCCTCAGGAAGAGAACGCTTCCTCGACCAATTCTCAAAAGGATGATTCGTGATGCTCTACTCCATTGTCTGTCAGGACGTCGAAGGTAGCCTCGAAGCGCGCATGGCGGCGCGCCCGCCGCATCTGGCACGTCTGGAAGCGCTGCACGCCGCCGGTCGTCTGGTCATCGCCGGCCCCAACCCGGCCATCGACAGCGAAGCACCGGGCGAAGCCGGCTTCAGCGGCAGCGTCATCATCGCCGAGTTCGATTCCCTCGAAGACGCCCAGAAGTGGGCCGATGCCGACCCCTTCGTCATCGCCGGTGTCTATGAAAGCGCCGAAGTGAAGCCCTTCAAGCAGACCCTGCCCTAGCCCGGCGCCCGGCCGATCACCTGATCGGCGGTTTCTCACAGACGACGGACAGCCTGGCTGTCCGTCGTCTGCGTTGCAGACCTTGCTCTGCCGCTGTCTCGCTGTGCTGCTCTCCCGCTCGACCTCCTGCCAGGAATGCCCGTGAACGATCGCCCCTCCTCCCCCCGCCAGCCCGCACCCGGCCAGTCAGCTTCTGAGCAGGAGCTGACTGATCAGACCGCCTCGTCAGCCCGCCAGACTTCGCCGCAGCAAGCCCCGGCCACCGCGGCACGCAAGCCTGCCACGACGCCACCGAGCGCGATCGAGCCGGTCACGGCGCCCGGCGTGGTGCCGGACGTACCACTGGCGCCACTGGCGGCACTGGAGGAGGCGCAGCTCGAGTGGGACGACACCGCGCCACAGGCCACCGATTACGGCGATGTGTACTTCTCGATCCACGATGGCCGCGCCGAGACCGTGCACGTCTTCCTCGACAGCAATCGTCTGAGCGAGCGTTTCCGTGACTGGCGGGAAGCGCGCCCCTTCGTGATCGGCGAGACCGGCTTCGGCACCGGTCTCAACATCCTGTGCGCCGCCCAGCGCTTCCTGGCGACGGCGCCCGCCGAGGCGCGCCTGCATGTCGTCTCGGTGGAAAAGCACCCGATGCGCGCCGCGGACCTCGAGCGGGCACTGTCCGCCTGGCCGGATCTCGCCTCACTGGCGAAACCGCTGGTCGCTCAATGGCCCGCTGCCGTCCTCGGCGTGCACCGCCTGTGGCTGGATGAGCGCATTACCCTGGACCTGCACTTCGGCGATGCGGTGGAGCGCCTGTCGCGCCTGGAAGGTGGCGTGGATGCCTGGTTCCTCGATGGCTTCTCGCCGTCGAAGAACCCGCAGATGTGGTCACCCGAGCTGTTCGCGGCCATGGCGGGTGTCTCGCGCCCCACGGCGACCTTCGCCACCTTCACCGCCGCGGGCTTCGTGCGGCGTGGCCTGCGCGCGGCAGGCTTCGCGTGGCGCAAGGTACCCGGCCACGGCATGAAACGCGAGATGATCTGCGGCGAGCTGGACGAGCCGACCGCCGCCGCGCGCGCCAAACTGATGGGACTTGATGCCTCACCCGCATCCGGCCATTCCCCCATGAGGGAGCACGCGGTGCGTGGCGCCCTTCACCCGCTGCGTCGTGAGCAGCCCTGGACTCAGCCCCCGCAGCCCGCGCCGATCGCTCGCGAGACGCATGTCGCGGTACTCGGCGCTGGTATCGCCGGCACCAGCTGCGCCGAGGCGCTGGCACGGCGCGGCGTGCAGGTCACGCTGATCGATGCCGAAGCCCCCGGCGCGCGCGCCTCCGGCAATCGCCAGGGCGCGCTCTACGTCAAGCTGGCCGCCGAGACCAATCCCGCCAGTCGCTTCCAGCTGGCAGCGCTGCAGTACAGCCGGCGCTGGCTGGCAAGCCTCGACCCCGAACAGACCCTGTGGTCCGCCAGCGGCGTGCTGCAGCTGGCCACCAGTGAACGTGAGCGCAAGCGCCAGCAGCGCTTCCTCGACAATCACCCACTGCCCGAGGCGCTGCTCAAGCCGGTCAGCGCCAGCAAGGCCAGTCGAATCGCCGGCAGCGAGATCGCCTTCGACGGCCTCTTCTATCCGGTCGCGGGCTGGGTGCGCCCCAGCGCACTCTGCCAGCATCTTGCCGCCACCCCGGGCATCCGCTTCCTGCAGGCGCGCATCGAGGCCATTCAGTCGCTGGAGGCCGAGGAAAGCGGGGCCACTGGCAACGGCGCGCCACGCTGGCAGCTGCAGACCAGCGACGGCACCAGCATGGAAGTCGATCAACTGATCGTCGCGCTGGGGGAGCAGACTCACCTGCCCGAGCCACTCGCGCACCTGCCGCTGCAGCCGATTCGCGGTCAGGTCAGCGAGATCACGGTAGCGCCGGAACACGCCGCGCACCTGCCCGCGCTCGACAGCGTGGTCTGCGCCGGTGGCTATGTCTCGCCCTATCAGCGCCACGCCGATGGCAGCGTGACACTCAGCTTCGGCGCGACCTTCGCCCCGCGCGATGAGGATGATGCGGTCCGCGAGGCGGACCACGCCGCAAATGTCGCGGAGCTGCGCAGTGCCCTGCCCGCCTTCGTCGCCGCCTGGGAGCAGGCGCTTGGCGTCAGGCTGGAAGACGATGACTGGCAGGGACGTGTCGCCTGGCGCGCCGCCAGCCCGGACAAGAGCCCGCTGGCCGGCCCGGCACCGGACGCCGCGCAATGGCGTGAGGATTACGCCGCCATGGCCTTCGATGCGAAAAAGCGCGTGCCACAGTCGAGCGGCGCCCACCTGCCCGGCCTGTGGCTCTCCACCGCACACGGCTCACGCGGCTTCACCACCGCCCCGCTGTGCGCCGAACTGATCGCCTCGCAACTGTGTGGCGAACCGCTGCCGCTGGAACGCGAACTGGCCGAGCACCTGCATCCGGGACGCCGTCTGATCCGCGATATCGTCCAGCGGCGCTGAGAGGTCGGTATCACTCAGGCCTGACGGCACTGTCTGGACAGGGCCTGACGGTCGATGACCTGATAGGTGAAGGATGGCCGGCCGATCTGACCGTAGTGGAAGGCCTCACTGAGCATGCCGCAGGCCGCGAGATGGCGCAGGTACTTGCGGATGGTCACACGCGACATGCCGGTGGCAGGCAGCAACGCCTCACTGGTGAAGCTGCCTTCCTCACGCGGCAGCGCCATGATGGCACTGGCCACCAGGGCAAGTGACGCCGCCGTCACGCCCTTGGGCAGGCGCCCCTCGGGTACCGCGCCCGCAGCGCCGCTGACCAGCCCTTGCACGCCGAAGAGCTGGTCCAGTTGTTGCTGGCTGACTTCACCCTCTAGGCTCTCCAGCTGCTGGCGCCCGCGACGCGCCAGTGCCAACGCCTGCTGAAAACGGGCGAAGCTGAAGGGTTTGACCAGGTAATCGCACACCCCGAGCGCATGTGCGCTGCGCACCGTGTCCGCCTCACTGGCGGCGGTGATCAGGATCACCTGGATATCGGGGGCGGCGTGGCGCCTCAGCCATCGCAACACTTCCAGCCCGCTGCGGCTGCGCAGGTAGACATCCAGCAGCACCAGGTCCACCGCTTCCTGCGCCAGTACGTCGAGTGCCGTCGCGACATCCTCGCACTGGGCCACCAGGCGCATGCCGTCGATGCGACTGAGGTATTCGACATTGAGACGCATGACCATGGGGTCGTCTTCGACTATCAGCACACGCATGCGCTCTGGCTCCTTCGTTGTGCAAGTTCCGGCCGCAACGCCATCCCGTGATGCGCGGCCCCCTATCAGGGCGCCGCGCCAGTCAGCAGTCGGCAAGGCAGGGTCAGCTCGACCAGGGTACCGCCGCCCGAGGGCGCATAGAGGTGCCATTCGCCCTCACGCACGGTCACGATCTCCTGCACCAGCGACAGGCCCAGCCCGCGGCCTTCTCCATGACTGCTCACCCCCGCCATGCGTGCCGTCTGCCTCAGCTCCGTCGGCAGGCCGGGGCCGTTGTCCGCCACGCTGATCGACAACTGCGCCTCTGCCGACGCCTCCAGTGATTCCAGCATCAACCCCAGGGTCACAGACGGGGCGTGAGCGTCAGCGCCCACCTCCTCCAGCGCTTCAAAGGCATTGTCGAGCAGATTGCCGATCACGCTGACCAGATCATGACTCAGGCTACGCTCCAGCACCGGAAACTCGGCCTGAGCGCCCTCGTCCTGTGACATTCCCCACTCAGCGCAGCGGCCATGATGGCACTCGATCTCCAGCTCGACCGCCAGCGCGATGCCACGCTCGCGAGCCTCGCTGTGCTTGCCGATCAAGAGGCCTGCCAGCAGAGGGTCCGCGATGCGCTCGGCGGCCGCGGCATCCGCCGGCAACTCCCGCTCCACCAGCAACGCAAGATAATCGCGCAGACCGGCGAGGTCCTGCATCTGTGTCAGGCCCGACAGCACATGCAGCCGATTGCGGAACTCATGACGCGCGGCACGCAGTGATTCCGCCTGACGGCGGACGCCAGTCAGCTCCTCGGCGAGGCGCTGCATGCGGTCGTGCTCGCGCAGTACCAGCACGCCGCCCATCAGCAGCTCGCCATCATGCACCCGCTGGCAACGCACCAGCAATCGCCGCCCGCCGTGAGTGACCTGGCGCAAGCGGGCCTCTTCCTGCTCGCTCACCGGCTGGCGCGCGACAAGGCACTCACGCATGCCGGTGTCGGGCAGCCAGTCATCAAGGCGCTCGCCCAGCGTCGGCAAGGCCCCCAACAACTCGCGCGCCGCGGCATTCACCAGCGTGATCCGCCCCTCGGGGTCGACCACGATGATGCCCTCTTCCAGGCTGGCCAGCACCGCCTGATGCTCCTCCACCAGCCGCGCGATGGCCGCCGGCTCCAGTCCCTTGAGCTGCCTGCGCAGATAGCGCGCAAGTCCCAGTGCGCCCAGCGTGCCGAACAGCATCAACACGCCCAGCCCGAGCAGCAGCTGACGCTTCTCATCGGCCAGACGCCGCCCCAGGGAGTCCAGCGTGATACCGATGGCCACCGCACCGACGACGGCGCGCTCACCGCCCTTGGACGCATTCGCCATGACCGGAACGAAGCTGCGCAGGCTTTCGCCGAGCGTGCCGCGGGATTCGGAGAGGTAGGAGGCACCGGCAAGCGCACGCTGTTCGTCGCCACCCTGGAATGGCTGCCCGATGCGTGCGGGGTCCGGGTGACTGAGCCGCAAGCCATCCGGACGCATCACCACGATGAAGTCGACGGCATTCTCCTGACGCAGTCGCTCGATGCGTGCCGCCAGGCGGCTGTTCGCGACGGGAGGCGCAGCCTGCGGTGAGCTGGCCTCGCTCAGGGCAGAACGCACCTCGGGCAGACGCGCGATACGCTGGGCAAGAGCGGCAATGCGCTGGCCCTGGATCTCGCGCTGGGTCCGCTCCAGCTGGACACTGAAGAGCCAGGCCGCGACCAGCAGGCTGACGATCACCATGCCGGCGGCGAGCAATGAGGTCAGCGCGCTCAGCCCGGGTTGAGAATGCCGCAACACGCCGGACAAGCCATGTGCCCCCTTGGTGGCATGGCCATTCGGCCCGGCGCATGGGCGAGCGGCAGCCGGCGCTTTCATAAGTTTCAAAAGGCTTTCTTTAATTCGCAAAACTTGGCCCTCGGGAGCCACACCGTAAGCTCCCTGTGACGCGCATCCAGTGCGCGAACATGATGTCCCTTCCCCGCCCCAAACGATCCCGCGATGCCACGCCAACGCGTCCGGGCATGACAACAGGTCCTGCAACGACAGAGTGCAGGACAAGGAGCATGCATGACACATTCCTCGCAGACCGCCACGGCCACGCCTGCCGCAGAGTCCCCCTGGCAGAAGACGCGCATCTTCGGCATGTCGCTACCGATCTTCGCCCTGTCCTTCCTGGTTCTTGTCGCCGCCATCGCTACCGACACCCTGCCTGCCGGCATGATCGGCGCGCTGCTGGTCATGATGATTCTCGGGGAGCTGCTGGGATTTCTGGGTGACCGCCTGCCGATCATCAACAGCTATCTGGGTGGCGGCGCCATTCTCGCCATCTTCGGCGCCGCAGCGCTGGTCTACAGCGGCTGGCTGCCGCAGGAAGTCACGGCGAATGTCAGTGAGTTCATGAAGGCCGGTGGCTTTCTGAACTTCTACATCGCGGCGCTGATCACCGGCAGCATTCTCGGCATGGACTCCCGCGTGCTGGTCAAGGTCGGGGCCCGCTTCGCGCTGCCACTGCTGTGCTCAGTGCTGTTCGCGGCGCTCTTCGCGATGCTGGTCGGCTGGGTCATGGGCTTCTCGCCCAAGGATGCCGTCATGGTCATCGCCCTGCCCATCATGGGCGGCGGCATGGGCGCCGGCGCCGTGCCGATGAGCCAGATCTACGAGCAGCTGCTGGGGCAACCGGCCAGCTACTATATCTCGATCCTGGTGCCGGCACTGGCCCTGGGCAATGTCTTCGCCATCATCATTGCCGGGCTGCTCAACGGGCTTGGCAAGCGCTTCCCGTCGCTGACCGGTGGCGGCCAGATGATGCCGGGCGTCAATGTCCGCGAAGAGAAGAGCACGCCTGACCTGTCCCAGCTGGGCATCGGCATGGTGATTGCCCTGAGCTTCTTCGTCGCCAGCCAGATTCTCGGCAAGGTCATTCCGCTGCACCCCTACGCGCTGATGATCATCGCGGTCGCCGTACTCAAGTGCGCCAACCTGGTACCGGAGAACATCAATCAGGCCGCCGCCCAATGGTTCCGGTTCGTGGCAGGCAACTGGACCTTCGCGCTGCTGTTCGGCATCGGCGTGGCCTATACCGATCTGGGCCAGGTGATCGATGCCATCACGATCACCTACGTGGTGATCGTGTTCGGTGTCGTCGCCGGTGCCGCCTTCGGTGCGGGTCTGGTGGGCAAGCTGGTCGGCTTCTATCCCATCGAGTCCGCCATCACCGCTGGCTTGTGCATGGCCAACATGGGCGGCACGGGTGACGTCGCCGTACTCTCGGCGGCCAATCGCATGCAGCTGATGCCCTTCGCGCAGATTTCCTCGCGCCTGGGCGGGGCCTTGATCCTGCTGATCTCGAGCCTGGTCGTGCCGATGTGGTTCGCATGATCCGGCGCATCGCCAGACGCCACTAACCGCACCAACTGGTGCAACAACTGGCGCTTCATGAACGACAACGCCCCTGGCCTGTGCCAGGGGCGTTGTCGTTTCCGGCCCCGAGGTCAGGGGCAGAGCAAGGATCAGGGCATGCTCAACACAGCATGACCGCTGGCTGGGCTCAGTCGCCCTCTTCCTCGTCGTCCGCCAGCTGGCGACCGAAGGACTGCCATTGCTCCAGAGTCATCACCTCGGTGGATTCGGTGCCGATGTCATGGACGATCAACAGCTTGCCGCGTGACAGCTGGCCTTCC
Organism: Cobetia sp. 2AS; assembly: GCF_029846355.1. Lineage (NCBI taxonomy): Bacteria > Pseudomonadati > Pseudomonadota > Gammaproteobacteria > Oceanospirillales > Halomonadaceae > Cobetia > Cobetia sp. 2AS. The sequence goes on along the minus strand of NZ_JARWKQ010000003.1, from coordinate 209,019 downwards.
AGCTCCGCGACCCAGCCGGCCATGCCTTCACCGACATCGGTGGTGTCGTAGCCCTGACGGGTGACGAAGGCTTCCAGCAGGGCGCGCCGTGTATCGGCGGGCAGCATGGTCTGCGGCACCTCGATGAAGCGGTCCCGCGGGTCCATCTGATCAAGTGGCATCTGGCTCATGGGTAGCTCCTGTCCATCATCAGGGTGGCGTGGCGCCGCCTGCGGTGCATCGTTCAGCGTATCCGTACTCATGCATCCTCTCCCGCGCTGTCTTGCGCACTGTCTTGCGGATTGTCCTGCTGTGCATCAGCACCGGATTCCCATTCGGCCAGGCGCTTCACGAAGGTCTCTTCGTCCAGCACCGTGAGGCCCAGCTGCATGGCTTTCTCGAGCTTGCTGCCCGCTGCCTCGCCGGCGACCACACCGGCGGTCTTCTTCGAGACACTGCCCGCCACCTTGGCGCCCAGCGCCTGCAGACGCGCCTTGCCTTCATCACGCGTCATGCTGTCGAGGCTGCCGGTCAGCACCCAGGTCTGGCCTGCCAGCGGCTGGGGGCGCTCACCGATCTCGACCTCCTCCCAGCTCAGGCCACAGGCGAGCAACGCTTCCAGCGTCTCGTTGTTGGTCGGCTGCTGGAAGAAGGTATGGATATGCGCGGCGATGATGGGGCCGACATCTTCCACCGCCTCCAGCGCGGCTTGATCGGCTGCGCGCAGCGCTTCAAGCGTGCCGAAGTGCGTGGCCAGATTCGCGGCGGTGGCTTCACCGACTTCCCGAATGCCGAGGGCATAGATGAAGCGCGCCAGGGTGGTGTTGCGGCTCTTGTCCAGCGAGGCGACCAGATTGGCGGCGGACTTCTCGCCCATGCGCGGCAGCTCGGCCAGGGTGGCAGCTTCCAGATGGAACAGGTCCGCCGGCGTCTTGACCAGCTCACGCTCGATCAGCTGCTCGATCAGCTTCTCACCGAGGCCATCCACATCCAGCGCCTTGCGGCTGGAGAAGTGCTTGAGGGCTTCCTTGCGCTGCGCGGCGCAGATCAGTCCGCCCGCGCAGCGTGCCACCACCTCGCCTTCGAGGCGCTCGATCTCGGAGCCGCACACCGGGCAGCCGTCCGGCAGCACGATGGCTTCGCGGCTGGCGCCTTCGCTGGCGACCCGCACCACCTGCGGGATGACATCGCCGGCGCGGCGGATGATGACGCTGTCACCGATCTGCACGCCGAGACGTTCCACCTCGTCCATGTTGTGCAGTGTGGCGTTGGACACCACCACGCCGGCGACCTGCACCGGTGCCAGCCGGGCGACCGGTGTCAGCGCGCCAGTGCGTCCGACCTGAAAATCGACGCCTTCCAGGGTGGTTTCCTGTTCCTGCGCCGGGTACTTGTAGGCGATGGCCCAGCGCGGCGCGCGCGCCACGAAGCCCAGTTCACGCTGCAGACGCAGTGCATCGAGCTTGATGACCGCGCCATCGATGTCGTGATCGAGGCCATCACGCTGCTCGCCGAGGCGGCGGGTGTAGTCGATGATGCCCTGAGCGCCGCGCACCACCTCAAGCTGCGGGCTGGTGCGGAAGCCATAGTCGTTGAGCAGCGCCATCAGACCGGAATGATTCTGACCGGCCTCGCTGGCAAGCAGTGCATCGTCCACCCGCGCGACCTGATAGGCGCAGAATTCCAGCGGACGCGAGGCGGCGATATTGGAATCCAGCTGGCGCAGGCTACCGGCGGCGGCATTGCGCGGGTTGGCGAACACCTTGCCATCCTCGTCGCGGCCGCGCGCGTTCAGCGCCTCGAAACCAGCGTGGCTCATGTAGACCTCGCCGCGCACTTCCAGCAGCTCCGGCAGATCATCACCCCGCAGCTTGAGCGGGATCGAACGGATGGTGCGCAGATTGGTGGTGATGCCTTCGCCGGTGCGGCCATCGCCGCGCGTCACGCCTTGCACCAGCACGCCATTCTCGTAGATGAGCGACACGGCCAGGCCATCGAGCTTGGGCTCGCAGCAGAAGCTCAGCTCGTCACCCGCATCCTGGGCGTCTCCCAGCTCCAGCGTTTTCGCCGCACGTTGCACGAAGGCACGCAGTTCATCGTCATCGAAGGCGTTGTTGAGCGATAGCATCGGCACCGCATGCTGCACTTCCTCGAAGCCGCTGGCCGGCGCGGCTCCGACACGCTGGGTGGGCGATTCCGAGGTGATCAGCTGGGGATATTCGGCTTCCAGCGCCTCGAGGCGACGCAGGCGCGTGTCGTAGCCGGCATCAGTCAGCGTCGGATCATCCAGCACGTAATAGCGGTGGCTGGCCTCGAGCAGCTCGCGATGCAGCTGCGCGACCTCCTCCATCACCTTGGCAGGCACGCCTTCCACCGCGGTCGGTGCAGCGGAGCGGGAAGCGCTCGCGGCGTTGGAATCATCGGCGGGCGCCGAAAACAGATCATCCTGGGCTGACATGACACTCACTCGAAACAGTGGCTCGCCAGCACTGCCAGAAGGCAGCGCTGAGCGACCTGAAAACGGGTGGCGAACCCTCCGACCTGACGCACTTGCAAGAGCTTGCAAAGGCTTGCATGCGGAGGGGTCGCCTTGATGCTGCCATTGTACTCAATGTGATCGACAGGCCACACATTCAAGCACTCAGGGCGACTGGCAGGGGCTGACAGGGAGCATCAGAGGCTGCAAGAGGCCGGCAGGATATGAAAACGCCAACGGCGACCCGAAGGTCGCCGTTGGCGTTCTGGCATGACTGGTCGACTCAGAGAATGGCTGGGGAGTCGATCAGTTGGCCTGGTAGCGATGCAGACGATTGCGACGCTCGAACTCATGCACCTGCTGGCGCTTGAACTCGATGGTCTGGGCCGTCATCACACTGTGGTTCTCGTCTTTCAGCTCACCACCCAGACGACGCACCAGCAGCATGGCGATCTCGACCATGGTCTCGAAGGCGGCAGAGGTGTCATCCGCGCCCGGCAGCGGCATCAGGAAGGTGACGCCATCCAGCTGGCTGTCCACCATCTCGGCCGGCTTGAAGATGCCCGGCTTGACCACGTTGGCCATCGCGAACTGCAGCGGGCTGTCGTCGTCATCTTCCTCGTGGCGCAGGAACAGCCCCATCTCGGAATGACGCAGACCACAGGCCAGCGAGATGCCCAGCACGTCTTCACCGCTGAAGCCTTCATCGCCACGCGCCATCACCGAGATGATGATGACTTCACTGGCATCGGCCAGGGTGTCACGTGCGAGCTGGTCATCGACCTGATTGCGTTCGGCACGCAGCACCAGCGGATGACGATCATCCTCGGGCGCTGTGGCATCGGCAGCAGGCGCGGCGGCCGCTTCCAGTGAAGGTTCCTGGCGCTGGGAAGCACTGTCGGCGACATCGGCCGGCTTGCCAGCGGAGGACGCCTCAGTCCTGACATCCTGACCTTCCTCGATCTCGGCCATCGGCTCGAGATCATCGGCCTGGGTGGAGGAGACGCTGATGCTGTCGTCCTCGGCGGTGATCACCGGCTTCTCATGGAAGTCGTCTTCGCGCGCCGTCTCGGCCTGCTCACTGGAGGCGCTGCCGAGCACGGGCTCACGATGCGCCTCGTCGTGCTCGTCATCACGCCGTGCGCCCAGACTGGCCGTCACGTCGCGCATTGACTGGCTGGCACGTGCACCGAAGGCAGCCGCACGCTCGCCGAAGCCCTTGCGCTCCGGCGCTTCACGACGCTCCATGGGCTGCGCTGGACGACTCGGTTGAGTCACCCGCGAGGCCTTGATGCCGTGCGCATTGTCGAGCACGACATCTTCCTCGTCCTCGGCATGCGTCTCGGAATCGCCAACCACCCGGTAGCCGCCGTTCGGCAGCTCCCAGTTGTCACGTTCTTCCTCTTCTTCCACCGCGGGATTGCCCGCATCGTCGGTGGAATCCTCTGTACCCGCTCGATCCAGTCGGGGTACTCGACGTTGACGTTGGAGCCTGCGCACACCGTCAACGACGATGATTGCGACCAGCACCAACCCCAACAAGATGAGCCACTCTCTCAATTCCATGGGTCATTAGCCTGTTTGCTTGGGCACCATGCACGTGAACAGCATAGCGCGATTGCAGAAAAAGGGGACATTTTTTCGAATGTCAATCCTGTGGTGGTGACCTGCGCAATCGCCCTTCAATTATCCCTGACTGACACTATGACGCAAACTCGTAGTGCTTTCGATCTCTAGATGCAACACGATCTTGCCAACTAGGCCGCCAAGGCGGCCACTGGCTACCGCGCCGGAGGATGACCTTGCCCTCCTGAACGGCTTTTCCCTCACGCTTCGGCAAGCACGGCAGCTTCTTCTATCCCTACAGAGACAAGGCGCGAGACGCCGGGTTCCTGCATGGTGACACCCATCAGCCGATCTGCCGCTTCCATGGCGATCTTGTTATGGGTGATATAGATGAACTGTACGCTTTCCGACATCTCCTTCACCAGCCTTGCATAGCGTCCGACGTTGGCATCATCCAGCGGTGCATCCACCTCATCGAGCATGCAGAACGGGGCCGGATTGAGCTGGAAGATGGCGAAGACCAGCGCCAGTGCCGTCAGTGCCTTCTCGCCGCCTGACAGCAGGTGAATGGTGGAGTTTTTCTTGCCCGGTGGCCGCGCCATGATCGCGACTCCCGTCTCCAGCAAATCATCACCAGTCAGCGTCAACCATGCGGTTCCGCCCCCGAAGATCTTGGGGAAAAGCGCCTGGATTCCGGCATTGACCTTGTCGAAGGTGTCCTTGAAGCGCACCCGTGTTTCCTGATCAATCTTGCGGATGGCGCGCTCGAGGGTCTCCAGCGCTTCGCTCAGCTCGGCATGCTGGGCTTCCAGATAGTTGCGACGCTCGGCCTGCTGGTCGTATTCCTCGATGGCCGCCAGGTTGATGGCCCCCAGCCGCTTGATGCGTTCGCCGATCTGCTCAAGGTTGTGGCTCCAGGCCGATTCGGTGGCATTGGGGTCCAGCTCGTCCTCGAGCTGCGCGATCGCCGCCTCGTCATAGCCCAGTTCCACCAGTTGCTCGTCCTGCGCATCGCCCTTGAGGGACAGCGCCTGCACCTGCATGCGGCCTTCCTCGAGGCGCTGGCGAATCCCCTCGAGATTGCGCTCATGAGTCTGACGCGACTGTTCCGCCTGACGCATCTGTTCGACCAATTCATGAGTCTTGTCACGACAGGCGTTGAGCTTGGTTTCCTGATACAGACGCGTCTCGAGCAGCATCTCGAGCTTTTCGCGCTCTTCTTCCTGCGGCAGTGAGGCTTCTTCGCGGCTGGCCTCGAGCATCTCGATGCGCTCGGCGAGCTTCTCGCGCTGCTCGACGGCTCGCATGCGCTGGCCCTGCATGCCGTCACGCTCGGTGGTCAGGCGCTGACGCTCCATGTCGAGACGGTTGACCTGCTCACGCGCGGGCGCCAGCTGGGCACGCAGCCCGGCCAGCGCCTCCTGATGTTCGCGCCGTGAACGCTCCAGCGACTCGCGCGACTGGGCATTGTTCTCGACCGCCTCCAATGCCTGCTGCCAGCGCTCACGCGCCTCCTCCAGCGTCAGGGCCTGAGTTTCGCGCGTTTCCGCCAGCTGCTCGAGCTCCTCATCCAGCTCACGAGCGCGGCCATCGACATGCTCCAGGCGGCTGGCGATGCCGGCCTCCTTGAGACTGAGTTCACGCTGGCGCTCGCCAAGCTCCCGCTCTTCGACGCGCAGATGCTCGAGCTGCTGCTCGGCGCCGGCAATCTGTTCGGCGGCTGCGGCCAGACGCGTCTCGATCTCCTCGAGACGCTCATCCAGTGACTCGAGTTCCAGCACGACCTGCTCGAGGCGCGCCCGCTGGGCGATGACGCTATCGGCACGTTCACCGGCCACCTGACGGCGGCTCCAGCCCTGCCCCAACCACAGGCCATCCGGGGTCAGCACGCTCTCGTGCGCGGCCAGAGAATCACGCCTGGCCCAGGCGGCTGCCTGCGACTCGACACAGTGGATGCTGGCCAGCCAGCCGGCCAAGGCATCCGCGCCACTCACCTGCGCCGCCAGGGTGCCAGCGGGTCGGTCTGCCGCGCTGGACGCCGGCGTGCCATCGACCAGCAACAGCTCGCCGCCGGGCAGCTCATCCATCAGCGTGGCCAGACGCGACGGCTCGCTCGCCGCCAGGCGCGCCTTGAGGAAGGGGCCCAGCACCCAGGCACTGGCCGATTCCCAGCCCTCGGCGACCTCGAGCCCCTCGGCCAGCGCCGGGGTCTCGGCGAGCCCGTGCTGCTCCAGGTGGCTCGCCAGGCTGTCATCGTCGTCACGCAGCGCCGCGTCGATCAGTGCCTCAAGCGAGGCCTTCTCGCCCTGCAGGACGTTGCGACGCTGGCGCAGCTGATCGCGCTCTCCATCCAGCGCCAGACGATCAGCCTGGGCCTGCTCACGGGCTTCACTGGCCTGCTCGCGACGCGACTCCAGCGATTCGCCGCTGAGCGACAATTCATCGAGCTGCTCGCGCAGCTCCTCGCGGGCTTCACGCAACTCGGCGACATCCGGCAGCTCCGCCAGCTGCTGGCGACGGCGCTCGCGCTGGCGCTCGGCATCGGCGATGGCATTCTCGAGCTGCTGGATCTCGCTCTGGGCCCGCTCGGCGCCACGCTGGGATTCGTTGTCGGCCTGACTGAAGCGCTCCCACTCGCTCTGGCTGTCCTGGCGGCGCTCTTCGGCCTCCTCCAATGACAGCTCGAGCCCTTCGAGGGTCTCGCGGGCCAGCTCGAGTTCCGGGGCGATATCTTCCAGGCGCGCATCGATCATCTCGAGGCGCTCGCCGTCCTCACCCTCGACGCGCTGGATGTCGCTCAGCTCACGCCTGGCCATCTCGAGATCCGCCGCCAGCTGCTGCTCACGGGTGCGGGCGTGCTCGAGACTCTGCTCGAGGCGCGCGATCTGGGCGCCGGTCTCATAGAAGGCGGCCTGATGGGTTTCCAGCTCTCCCGCCAGCTCGTCGTGCTGATAGCGCTGCTCTTCCAGCTGGCTCTCGCACTGACGCTGACCGAGAATCTCGCGCTCGACGCCGGTTTCCAGCTCCGCGACGCGTGACTGCTGCTCGCGCTGCTGCGCACGCAGGCCCCGCCGACGCAACACGGCCAGCTCGCCCTTGAGGCGATATTCGTCCTGTTTGAGGGTCTGATAGCGCTTGGCGGCCTCGGCCTGACGCTTGAGGCGCTCGAGCTGCTTGTCGAGCTCCTCACGCAGGTCATCCAGGCGCTCCATGTTCTCCTGGGTGCGCTTCATGCGGTTCTCGGTCTCGCGGCGGCGCTCCTTGTACTTGGAGATGCCCGCGGCTTCCTCGAGGGTGCTGCGCAGGTCATCCGGGCGCGCCTCGATCAGCTGCGAGATCATGCCCTGACCGATGATGGAGTAGGAGCGCGGCCCGAGGCCGGTGCCGAGGAAGACGTCGGCGATATCACGCCGGCGACATTTCTGGCCATTGAGGAAGTAGCCGGACTGGCCATCGCGCGTCACCAGACGCTTGACGGCGATCTCGGCGTACTCGGACCAGGCGCCCCCGAGGCTGCCATCGGCATTGTCGAAGGTCAGCTCGATGGAGGCCTGCCCCACCGGCTTGCGCCCGGTGGAGCCATTGAAGATGACATCCGTCATCGACTCGCCGCGCAGATTCTTGGCGCTGGACTCGCCCATCACCCAGCGCACAGCATCGATGACGTTCGATTTCCCGCAGCCGTTGGGGCCGAGAATCGCCGTCATGTTGCTGTCGAAGGGCACGGTGACCGGATCGACGAAGGATTTGAAGCCGACCAGCTTGATCGATTTGAGCCGCATTGCGCCTGGCGCGTCCTTGAGTCTGGAGAAAGAAGGTCTGAAGAAATAACTTCTGAAGAAATAAGTTCTAGAGAAAGAAGCTCTGACGCAGAAAAACCTGAAATACCGCGGCGTCGCAGGCCTTTCGATAAGAGCCCGCACCGCCACAAGGTAAACATGTCCTTACGACGAGACAGCCGGTCATCGAGGGTATTTTCGAAAAACCAGCGCGCAGTCTACCCAAAAGCGGCGATGGCCCCAACCGGCGCAATGACAAACGAAGCCGTCATCGCGCGGGCCGGGGGCCAATCGCGACTTACTGAGTGACGCGGTGATCGATGCGCAGTGCCAGTGGCGCCTGTGTCGCATCAGTGCCCTTCTCGTCATCGGCGTCAGCACTGCGGGTGACGATGACATTCTCGAGCTTGCCTTCGAGATCTCCCGGCTGGGCCGTCGGCTGCCCGGAAGCGGAGATGCGCGCCACGAGCGTGACGCGCTCGGCCATCGAGAGCCGCGCCATCGGGGCCATGGCATTGTCGTCCGACAGAGTGAGCGTCAGCGGCAGCTTGTCCGCGGTGGTGCGCACCACTGCCAGCGGCGGCAGCTTGCCTTCGCCATCGCGCGCCACGATGAACAGGGTCGCCGCTTCGGCACTGACCGGCAGCGCCGCCAGCTGCGCCTCGAGCGCCGGGTCCAGTGACACCTTGAGCGTCAGACGTGCAGCGCCCTCCTTGCTGTCCTGATCAGCCGCAGTGCTCTGATCCGCCGAGCCTTGATCTGGCGCGACCGAGTTGGCCAGGGCGACCGAGGCATCGACATCACCGGCACTGGCCATGCGCTGGCGTGCGGCCTTGATACCTTCGCGCAGCGCCTTGGCGGCATCGGGATTCTCGAAGCCGGCAATCGCCTTGCGCCAGTAATCGATGGCCTCTGGATAGCGGGCATGATCGAAGGCCTCGATCCCGAGCAGGCCGAGTACCGTCGGCTGACGCGGATCGGCCGCCAGCACTTCATCGACCAGCGTCTGGACCTCCTCGGTCAGGGTGCGCTGGGCGGCGAAGAACTTGAGCTGCGCCAGCTGCGCGATCAGCGCAGGCACGCGGCCTTCGAGCGTGATCAACGTCTCGAGCGACTGCATGGCCTCATCGAGACGTCCGGCATCGCGGTAGAGCGGAAACAGCGCCATCCACACCTTGGCGTTGTCGGGCTGGGCCTCGGTCTCGGCGCGCAGCCGGGCGATGCGCGCCTCGAAGCTGGCGGCATCATGGATCGGCGTGGCGGCAATCGCCTGCGCCAGCGCCAGGTCCCCGCTCGCGCCTTCGCGCTGATACCAGTAAAGCGAGCCCGCCACCATCGCCACCAGCAACAAGGGCACCAGCACACGGCCACTGCTGGCCGCCTTGAGCGGAGATCGCTTGAGGGATTCGGCATCTTCCAGCAGGCTGCGTTCCAGCTCGACCCGCCCTTCCGCCAGCGCCGTGTCATCCAGCTCACCGCGCGCATGGCCGCGCTCCAGCGAGGCCAGTCGACGCCGATAGACACGCACGTTCTCGGCGCCGAGGCTGTCGTTGTCCTCGAACGCCTGCTGATCGGCATGCACACGACGCGCCCGCCGCAACGGCAGCAACAGCAGCCAGCCGGCGGGAATCATCAGCACGGCAATCGCCAGCCATAACAGGATCATGAGCGCTCCTTGGCAGTGTGTTGCCCAGCGCCGGGTTGCTCATCAACGGCCTGGCGATGCGTGGCGAGCAATGCCGACAGGCGCGCCTGCTCATCATCATCCAGCGCACGCACACGCGCACGCCGCCGGGCGCGCACGATCAGGGTCACGACCAGCAAGCCGAGCAGAATCAGGACAGCGGGGCCGCCCCACAGCAGCCAGGTGCGCCCATCGAGGCGCGGGTTGTAGAGCACATACTCGCCGAAGCGCGCGACCATGAAATTCTGGATCTCGCTGTCACTGCGGCCGTCCTTGAGCAGGTCCGCCACGTTCTGGCGCATGTCACCGGCGATGGGGGAGTCCGAGTCACCGATCGCCTGGTTCTGACACTTGGGGCAGCGCAGCGCGGCGGTCAGGCTGTCGTAGCGCTTCTGCAGCACCGGATTGTCGAACTGATGCATCTCGATGGCGGCCTGCGCCTTGCCGGCAGACAGCCAGGCAAGAAACATCAGCACCACCAGCGCCTGCACCAGCGGGATGGCGAAACTCCTGAGCACGGATTTCATGAGCTGGCCTCCTCATCGGGCGTGCTGGCGGCGTCAGTCGCGGGCTCCGCGATGCGCTCCAGCGTCGGCAGGATGACGTCGCGGACATCTTCGGGGCGGATGTAGCCGGTGTGGTGATAGCGGATCACACCCTCGGCATCGACCAGGAAGGTTTCCGGTGCCCCATAGACGCCGAGATCAAAGCCCAGCGAGCCCTCGGGGTCGAACAGATTGACGCTGAACGGGTTGCCGAATTCCTCCAGGAACTGGCGGCCCTTGGCGCGGGTGTCCTTGTAGTCGACGCCGACCATGTGTACGCCGCGGCTGGCGAGATCCAGCAGCTGCGGCATCTCGTGCTTGCAGGTCGGGCACCACTCGCCCCAGACGTTGACGAGGCTGACCTGCCCCTTGAGCAGCGAAGCATCGAGGCGCGCCTGCGGCTCACTCAAGGTGCTGAGCGAGAATTCGGGGAAGGGCCGCGACAGCAGCGCGGAGTCCCGTGCATAGGGGTCATCATCGAGGCGCTGGTAGAGGAAGGCACCCAGCCCCACCACGACCACCAGCGGCACGAACAGCACCAGACGACGAACATTCATGGGTGAGCCTCCTGCGTGGCGAGGGAGCGGGTGTCAGAGGCCGTGCTGGCCTCGACACGGCGGCGATAACGGCGATCCAGCACGGCGATCACACCGCCCGCCCCCATCAGCAAGGCGCCCAGCCACAGCCAGCGCACGAAGGGTTTGACCTGGATGCGTACCGCCCAGCTGTCGTCATCCAGCTTCTCGCCCATGGCGACGTAGAGGTCACGCGTGAAGCCGGCATCGAGCGCGGTCTCGGTCATCGGCATGCCGCTGGCCAGGAACAGACGCTTCTCGGGGTGCAGTGTCGTCACGGGGTCACCATCTCGGCTGACTTCCACCGTGGCGCGGTCCGACAGGTAGTTGGGGCCGCGATATTCACCAAGTTCAGTCATGCGGAACTGATAGCCGCCCACGCTGACTTCCTTGCCCTGCACCATGCGCACGTTCTCGGCGACCTCGGTATTGGAGACCAGCGTCACGCCGACGATGGTCACCGCCAGCCCCAGATGCGCCAGCTGCATACCCCAGTAGCTGGGTGTGAGGCGCTTGAGCCCCGCCCAGCGACCCGCCTTCGAGGCACTCTTGTCCCACAGGTCGCGCAGCAGCGGCAGCACCACCCACAGCGCGATGACCAGTCCGAGCGCCACCGAGAAGCTCCACTCGATATCCAGCGTCAGCGGCAGCAGGCCGCCGATGACGAGTGCCGCGCTGCCGGCCAGCGCCAGACGACGCGTAAGCTCGCGGCCCGGCATCTGCTTCCAGCGCGAGGCCGGCCCGAGGCCCATGAAGGCACACAGCAGCGTGGTCAGCGGCACGAACAGCGCATTGAAGTACGGCGGGCCCACTGAGATCTTGCCCAGCCCCAGCGAGTCCAGCACCAGCGGATAGAGGGTGCCCAGCAACACGGTGACCATCATCACCAGCAGCACGAGGTTATTGACCAGCAGGAAGGCATCCCGCGACAGCCAATGAAAGCCCAGCGTCGAACGCACGCGCGGTGCGCGCAGCGCGAACAGCAGCAGCGAGCCACCGACGGTAATGCCGAGTAGCACCAGAATGAACAGCCCGCGATCGGGGTCACTGGCGAAGGCGTGCACCGAGGTCAGCACGCCGGAGCGCACCAGGAAGGTGCCCAGCAGTGACAGCGAGAAGGCGAAGATCGACAGCAGCACCGTCCAGCTCTTGAAGGCGCCGCGCTTCTCGGTGACCGCCAGCGAGTGGATCAGGGCGGTACCGGCCAGCCACGGCATCAAGGAGGCATTCTCCACCGGGTCCCAGAACCACCAGCCGCCCCAGCCGAGCTCGTAGTAGGCCCACCAGCTGCCCAGCGCGATGCCGACGGTGAGGAAGGCCCAGGCGATGTTGGTCCAGGGGCGCGCCCAGCGTGCCCAGGCGGCATCGAGACGCCCGCCCATCAGTGCCGCCATTGCGAACGCGAACGCCACCGAGAAGCCCACGTAGCCCATGTAGAGCATGGGCGGATGGATGATCAGCCCGATGTCCTGCAGCAGCGGATTGAGGTCCGCGCCGTCAGCCGGCATGTCCGGCAGCAGGCGCGCGAAGGGATTGGAGGTCAGCAGCACGAAGGCCATGAAGCCGGTGGAGATCAGCCCCATGATGCCCAGCACCCGTGCCAGCATGTCGCGCGGCAGATGGCGCGCCCCCAGCGAGACGGCAAAGCCCCAGCCGGCCAGTATCAGGCTCCACAGCAGCACCGAGCCCTCGTGGCTGCCCCACACGGCGCTGAACTTGAAGTACCACGGCAGCTGGCTGTTGGAGTTGTTGGCGATATAGGCGACGCTGAAATCATCCAGCAGGAAGCTCGCGGTCAGGCAGGCATAGGCGATCAGCACGAACAGGAACTGCCCCCAGGCCATCGGCTGGGCGAAGCTCATCCACAGCGGGCGGCGCGTACTGGCCCCCGCCAGCGGCACGACCGCCTGCACACAGGCCAGACAGGCGCCCAGAATCAGCGCGAAGTGGCCGATTTCCGGCAACAATTGCGTCACCATCACGGGGTCTCCTGCGGATCGAGCGCGGCCTTGGCAGCGCTGCTGTCGCTGGTCAGGTTGCCCGTCCTGTTACCAGACACATCACGCCCGGAGGCCTTCAGCGCCTCCGACACCTCCGGCGGCATGTACTTCTCGTCATGCTTGGCCAGCACCTCGCTGGCCTCGAGATGCTCACCATCGAAGGTGCCCATCACCACCACGCCCTGCCCTTCACGGAACAGGTCCGGCAGGATGCCCTGATAATGCACCGTCACGTCATGATCGAAATCCGTGACGGTGAAGATGGCATCCAGCGTCTCGTTGTCGCGCCTGACACTGCCATCACGCACCATGCCGCCCGCACGGATCTGCCTCCCCTGGGGCGCTTCGCCACTGGCGATCTGCGTCGGGGTATAGAAGGCGTTGATGTTGGCGCGCAGGGCATAGAGGGTCAGGCCCACCGCGAGGGCGGCCAGCAGCACGATGGCCGTGACGATATACAGGCGCTGCTTGCGTTTGGGAGTCATGGTCAGGGCTCGATCAGGGCAAGGGACGGTCAAGCCTCTCGCGGTCAGCGGGACAACCGCCGCGGGAGGGAGAAAACAGGTTCAATCACGAGAGCTGTGGCGCGAAGCCTGATGTGACGAACGATGCGAAGCGCGGTGTGAAGAAGGGTGCGAAGAATGGCGAGAAGCGTCACGGCGCAGGCGGCGACGGATATCCGCCTCCAGCGCGCGACGCGACAGCCGCGTGGCGATCACCAGCCCCACCAGACACGCCGCCGTCAGTCCCCAGGCCGACCACACATACAGCGCATGGCCGCCCATGGCGAAGAACTCGCTGACACTCGAGAAGGCGATGCCCGGCAGGTTCATGATTTATCCCCTTCTGCCGCGACCACCGCAGCATCGGGGCGCGCACGCGCAGACGGACTCAGCAGATCACGCACCCACTGCTTGCGACTCTCGCGTCTCAGCACCTCGACCCGCGTGCGCATAAGCACCAGCGCGCCGAACAGGGCGTAGAAGCCGATCACCATCATCAGCAAGGGGATCCACATGCTGGCCGGCATCGGCGGCGCTTCGCTGAGCGTGAAGGTGGCCGGTTGATGCAGTGTGCTCCACCAGTCCACCGAATACTTGATGATCGGGATGTTGACCATGCCGACCAGCGCCAGGATCGAGGCCGCGCGCGAACCGCTGTCACGGCTGGCGAAGGAGCCACGCAGCACGATCACGCCCAGATACAGGAACAGCTGGATCAGCATCGAGGTCAGCCGGGCATCCCAGATCCACCAGGTGCCCCAGGTGGGAATGCCCCACACCGAGCCGGAAAACAGCGCCAGCGCCGTCATCAGGGCACCGACAGGCGCGGCGGCCATGGCGACCATGTCCGCCAGCTTGATCTTCCACACCAGGAAGAGCAGCGCGCACACCGCCAGCAGCATGAAGCACGACTGGGCGAGAATCGCCGCCGGCACATGCACATAGATGATGCGGAAGCTGTTGCCCTGCTGGTAGTCGGCGGGCGCGAAGGCCAGCCCCCAGACACTGCCGGCCACCAGCGCGATGATGGCCAGGGCCCAGAGCCACGGCAGCCAACGCTGGCTGGCCGCGAAGAAGGTCGCCGGTGCGCCCATGCGATGCAGCCACGGCCATAGCCCGCCCTTGCGGGGGCGAACCTTGCGGGCAGGCGCTTGCGGAGAGTCGGAGTCGGCGGTCACACGGGCCTCTTGTCAGGGGCAATGAAAAGCCTTGCGAATACCCGAGAATGCTCGGGCAGCGTCATGCAGTTCTTGATCGGGCTAGCCATTGATGCTCAGCCTGAGTCCGGCGGCGATGGCGAGCGGCGCCAGCAGCAGGGCCAGCGCCAGCATCGCGCCCAGAATGGCCAGATGGGCCAGGCTGGGCATGCCGTTGACGGCGCTCTGTACGGCGCCGGCACCGAAGATCAGCACCGGAATGTACAGCGGCAGGATGATCAGCGAGAGCAGTACTCCGCCGCGACGCAACCCCACCGTGAGCGCCGCACCGATCGCGCCGATCAATGACAGGCTCATGCTGCCAAGCGCCAGCGAGGCGATCAACACACCAAAGGCGCCGCTCGGCAGTCCCAGCATCACGCCCAGCAAGGGTGCCATCAGCGCCAGCGGCAGGCCGGTCAGCAGCCAGTGGCCCACCACCTTGGCCAGCACCAGCAACGGCAATGGCTGCGGCGTCAGCAGCAGTTGCTCGAGACTGCCGTCCTCCAGATCCTGCCGGAACAGACCATCCAGTGACAGCAGCGTCGCCAGCAATGCCGCCACCCACAACAGGCCCGGCGCCAGCGTCGCCAGCAGCGCCTTGTCCGGTGAGATGCCCAGCGGAAACAGCGTGATCACCAGGGCGAAGAACACCAGCGGATTGATCAGCTCACTGCGTCGGCGCAGCGCCTGACGCAGGTCGCGCGCGAGGGTCGCCTTGAAGGCCCCGGCCAGCGAGCTGGTGGACGGGGCCTCGGGCAGTGCCGTCAGCAGCTCATGGTTCATGCCGAGGCGCCTTGTGTCGAGGCTGTGTCTTTCCCGCCCACGCCCTGCCCTGAACCCTGTTCTAGCCTCTGTTCTAGCCCCTTTTCTAGCCCCTGCTCTGATCCCTGTTCGACCTTCATCCCTTCTTTCGCGCCCAGGCACAGGCGGCGCAAGCGCGAGGCCGGTGAGAAGCGATGATGAGTCGTCATCACCACGCTGCCCCCACGCTGGGCGTGAGCCAGCAGCAATGCCTCCAGTGCCTGAACACCATCACGATCAATGGCGGTGAAGGGCTCATCGAGCACCCACAGCCGGCGTGGCGTCAGATGCAGCCGCGCCAGCGCGATACGTCGCTGCTGACCGGCGGACAGCTGCTGTGCAGGCACATCCTCGAAACCGGCCAGCCCCACGGCGTCCAGCGCCGCCCAGGCGAGCTCGCTGCGGGCCTCTGACTTTGCCTGCGGCTGACCGCCAAGCGCCTGATACCAGGCAAGGTTTTCCAATGCGGTCAGGGTGCCCTTGATGCCGGGCTGGTGACCCAGATAGAGCAGTGAGCCCAGAAAGTCGTCACGCACCCGCGAGGTGGGCTGGCCGCGCCAGAGCACCTCGCCCTCGTAGTCATGGAACTGACCGGACAGAATCTTGAGCAGGGTGGTCTTGCCACTGCCATTGGGGCCCTCGACCTGCAGGATCTCTCCCGCATGCAGCGAAAGATCCAGACCCTCGAACAGCCAGCGCTCATCACGCTCACAGCCGAGCGCCACGACCGCCAACAGAGGCGGCGCGCTACAGACTTCATCGCTGGCAGGCAGGCTGGGCATCCCGGATTCTCGCGGCTGAGCCGTCGCGGAGTGCGACATCAAAAGCAGACCCAAAGGGTCACTGCGAGCCATTCTACGAGCTGAGGTCGACACTGACCACCGAGCAGCCGATCGCCTGGCCTCGCAGCCCCGCCATGACGGGCAGTCAAGCACTCGAGAAATATATCAGCGACATGTGGTGCACATTCATACGACACACTTTCGCTGGATTGGCGCTGGTCGATCCGCTCACCTCTTGCCACTTCGCGAGAGCTTGCTATGATGCAGACACTGTATACAAAAACAGTATCCATACAGTACCTTCATCACACGCCTGCCGAGTGCAGGCACAGACTGATCGGGTCGGCTCAACGCGTTGTCAGCATGTTCGCGGAGCCTAGCAGGCGACAGATGAACTCAGCCTGACGACCCTCCACGCTGCACCGCAGGCCGACGCACCATCCGCGCCGACCGCACGGCATCAGGGGATAGCTCATGTCACGTCTTCACGCTCCGCACTACCTTCAGCGTCTTCACAACCTGCCGCTCAATGACCAGGCCTGGCAGGAAATCACCGCCAGCGACATGATGGATATCCCGCTGCTCGGCAACATCACCGCCGGCATGCCCATCGAAGCCATCGCCGACTGCGGTACTGTTGCCGTGCCGACGCGCATGGTGCGCCGCAATACCTACGCCCTGCGCGTGCGCGGCCATTCGATGATCAACTGCAATATCCATGATGGCGACATCATCATCATCGAACGCAGCGAAAGCGCCGAGAACGGCGAGACCGCCGTGGTGATGATCAATCAGCAGGAAGTGACGCTGAAGAAGCTGTATATCGAGAAGACCGGCGTGCGCCTGCAACCGGCCAACGACAGCATGGCCCCCATCTATCTCAAGAATGCCGATATCGAAGTGCTGGGCATGGTGATGGGCGTGGTGCGCGGCAACGCCGTCACTCACTGAGGGCGACGCTTTGGTAAGATGGTGCCATGACCTATCTGATACCGGCACTGGCGCCCGAGGCGCACCATGAACACAGCATCGAGATCGAGAAGAGCCGCTTCATCGCCTGGCTGGCCCATGCCCCGACGCCAGAAGGCATGACGCGACTGCTGGCTCAGGCGCATCTCGCCCACCCCAACGCACGCCATCACTGCACGGCGTTCATCGCCGGGGCACCCAATGAGCAGAACGCCATCGGTTTCTCCGATGATGGCGAGCCGGGCGGCACTGCTGGCAGGCCGATGTATCAGGTGCTCGAAGGCAGTGGCGTCGGCCAGGTGGCCTGTGTGGTGATCCGCTACTTCGGCGGCATCAAGCTGGGCACCGGCGGCCTGGCGCGCGCATACAGCCGCGCGGTGCTCGAGGCGCTCGAGCACCTGCCCACCACGACCTTCACGCCGCGCACGCCAAGGCGTCTGAAAGTCGGCTTCGCCCATGAGGCCGATGTTCGCCACTGGTTGAGCGGCTACGATGTGCCGGTGGATGCCAGCGACTATGGTGCCGATGGCGTGGTGTTGACGGCGGGCTGGCCGCAAGGCGGCGCCCAGCCGCCGCTGGAAGAACTGCATGCGCGCCTCAAGGGAGCGCTGGAAGTGCTCGACTCCCGCGACTGATCTGCACCAGCGACTGACCGGCGCCAGCGCCTCCCTTTGGCTCTCCACAAACACGAACGCCATCGCCGCCCTTGTCAGGGCGGCGATGGCGTTCGTGTTTTCACTTCTCTCAGCTGAACTGCAGGGCTTCCACCTGATTGGCGATGGCAGCCTTGGCCTCGGCCAGCGAGGCGGCCCTGGGCTCATCGCCCATACTGAGGCCTTCGGCATACACGAAGTGCTGATCCGTGATGCCCATCAGCCCGAACATGGATTTCAGATGTGGTGTCTGGGAATCCATTTCAGTGCCCGCGTACATGCCGCCACGCGCCGCCAGTACCAGCGCCTGCTTGCCTTCCAGCAGGCCCACCGGCCCTTTCTCGGTATAGCGGAAGGTCTCGCCGGCGCGCAGCACCCGGTCGAACCACGCCTTCATCTGCGTCGGCAGGCCCAGATTGTAGAGCGGTGCCGCAACGACCAGCAGGTCTGCCGCTCTCAGCTCGGCCAGAAAACCATCGGAAAGTGCGGCGAGCTTGCGTTGCTCGGCGCTACGCTCATCCGCCGGCGTCATCCAGGCCTGCATTTCCGCGCCATCGAGATGCGGCAGGTCACGCTCGACCAGATCATGATGCGTCAGCTGAAATGGCTGCCCGGAGGCCTCGAGCGCACTGACGAAGGATGCGGCCAGCGCACGTGAATTGCCCTTATCGGCGAACAGGGAAGCAGACACCAGCAGGACATTGAGCGAAGCTTTTGACATGTGGAGGGTCTCCATGAAAGTGAGGCGCGATCCTGTCGACGGTGTTCGACCCGATCCGCATGCACAGCATGATAAATGAACCATTCCACACGAAAAGCGACTTAAATCGCCCATATCATTCGAAAAAAGCGAACAATTAGTCAGTCATCACCCTTATTCGACTGCCGACTGATAACGGAACGCCTCGCCACAGCCCTTCAATTTCTGCCCTGCAATCGTCAAGGTCGCCGTCAGTGGATAGGGCGCGCCCTGCATGGAATCGAAGCAGGCGCCCGGCGCGACCACCAGCTGCAATGGCTCGCCCTGCTTGCCGTCAGCCGGGAGTTGCGCCTTGAGCACACGGCTATCGTTTGCCTCATGGGCGACCCGATAAGGCAGCTTCACCACCTGGACACCTGACGAGCGAGCACCAGCCTCCGTTTCTGCAGAGCGCTCGGATGCCTGCGCCTTGTGCGGCGAGTCGAGCAAGCCCTGCATGGCCGTCAGCGTCAGCATGTTGTGCTCGCTGTCGAGACTGACCTGCCAGCCGGGCTCATTGCCCTGCGCCACCAACAGCGGCTTCTGCGTCGTCGGATGAATCACGCGCCGATCATCCTGCACACATTCCAGATTGCCGCGGGCATTCTGCAACATCGCCTCGGAACCCTTGAACCACACCTCCAGTCCCTCTTCACCGGGCAACGCCTTCACATCACCAGATGCCTGCTCGGCCGGCGATGCACCGGTATTGGCCTGATAGCGCTCGCCCGAGGCACTGACGACCCGCTCCAGGGTATAGGCATGCCGCCGTGACCACAGCCGCAACCAGTCATGCGATGCCTCGGCGTCGCCTTCGCTGAAGGCCATCAGCAGATCCTGCGCCGGAGTACAGCGCCACACCTGATACTCACTCGCCCGGGGCGGTGGCAGAAAGCTGGAGGGCAAGGTCACCGCAGCGGCCTTGCCCAGCGATTCCGCACTGGGCGGCGCAGGCTTCTTCGCCACCTCATGCACCACGGGGCCCGGGTCCTGCGCGGGGGCCGGCACCTTCAGCGGCGGCTGGCCAGCATCCGTCCCTGTCGTGGCATCCTGACTCCACGGCAGGGAGGTACATCCCGCCAGCAGCAGGGGCACCGCCAGAGGCGACATGCGCAAGCCCGCTCGACCGGCAGCGATCATCCCTGGTGTGAGACTCGCGGCCCATCTATGGGGCAACGCACGGGAAATGGCAAAAAGACGACAGCAATGACGTGACACGATGAACCCTCCCTGGGCATGTCGGACGACAAGATGCAGCGCAGGACTCTCGCGACGAGACACTGCGGCATGGCTGGACTTCAAGGCGGAGACGGCGGCCTTCCTGGCGCACCCTGCCAAAGTCTATCAAGCGCAGTGAGGCTTGTGGGGATGGGAATGCACTGAGGGTACAAGGCGCGTGTTCTGCCGGCCTTGCATGACCCCCTCCTGGCGCCTGACTCCGGCGCCCTTCGTGTTCCGCCGCCCCGAGTGATACGCGAATCGCCATGAATATGAGACAGTGTCATGAGCGCCCTCGGGCAGCCGCGCGTCACGATGGTGGCCTGGCAGGGGGAGGTCCCGCTGCCACTCTCCCACTGATCCAGTCACGCGGGAGTGATTGACTCGCTCGCGGCTTGCGCCAGGACTTTCAACTTAACGTTCTCGGCTTGCCTGTCTCCACTTGCCGTTCACAACGCATCTTTCTCACTCAACCTCTCAACATGAGCACCATTCATCATGCTTGAATTGCGCCATCTGCGTACCCTGCTGGCCCTGCGTGATGCTGGCTCGCTGGTCGAAGCCGCGGAGCGTGTCCACCTCACCCAGTCCGCCCTGTCCCATCAGCTGAAGGACCTCGAGGAGCGCCTGGGCGCGCCGCTGTTCATCCGCAAGACGCGCCCCGTGGAGTTCACCCGCGCCGGACAGCGCCTGTTGTCGCTGGCAGAGCAGGTACTGCCTCAGTTCCGCATGGCTGAGCGCGACATTGCTCGCATGGCGGGTAGCGAGCAGGGCCGGCTGCACATGGCCATCGAGTGCCATAGCTGCTTTCAGTGGCTGATGCCGACGGTGGATCGCTTCCGCGATCACTGGCCGGAGATCGAAGTCGATATCCCCTCGGGCCACAGCTTCGCTCCCCTGCAGGCATTGGGCCGCGAGCAGCTGGATCTGGTCATCACCGCCAACCCGGTGGAGATGGCCGGCATCCAGTACATTCCGCTGTTCCGCTATGAGGTCATGCTGGCCGTGGCACGCCAGCATGCACTGGCCATCAAGGGCCATGTGGAGCCACAGGACCTGTGCGACGAGACCTTGATCATCTATCCGGTCGAGCATGATCGCCTGGACGTCTTCACCCAGTTCCTCGAACCGGCCAACGTGAGCCCGCGCGAGATCCGCAGCGCGGAGATGACGGTGATGATGATGCAGCTGGTCGCCAGCGGCCGCGGCGTCACGGCGCTCCCCAACTGGGCGCTGGCCGAGTATCTGACGCGCGATTACGTGCGTGGCCTGTCGCTGGGTGACGGTGTCTGGGCGACACTTTACGCCGCCGTCAGAGAAGATCTGCTCGGCACGCCGTGGATGGACGACTTCCTGCGTACCGCCCGTGAGACATCATTCGAGGTGCTGAGTGGCGTGAAGCCTGCCTGATACCCGAGCCTCAGCGCTTACGAGGAATGGATACACGAAAGCCCCACTACTCGATGCCTTGCGGCCTGTCGAGTGATGGGGCTTCTTGTTAGTACTGTTCAATGCTTGTTCACGCCATATCACTACGGCTTGCGTCCAAGACTTTTTCTTCAGCACAAACAGAACCGCCCCAGCATGAGCTGGGGCGGTTCTTGACATCTATCATCTCAAGCGGAAAGCATTCCGCAATGAGTGATGATCAGTCGATAGCCTTGACGTTGGCTGCCTGCAGGCCTTTCTGGCCCTGAGTCACGTCGAAGGAGACCTGCTGGCCGTCCTGCAGGGTCTTGAAGCCATCAGCCTGGACTTCGGAGAAGTGAACGAACAGATCGTCACCACCGTCAGCCGGAGCGATGAAACCAAAACCTTTAGCGTCGTTGAACCACTTAACTGTACCTGTAGCCATGAGAAATTCCTCTCTGATTAGCATGTTTGAAATAACGGGCATTACCCGAAGAGCGTGGGCAAAGCAAAACCATGCATCAAATCAGCGAGGCTTCTCGGGGCGCTCAAGGCGATTTACCGAGCAGCACAGGCGACTGAGTGGTGCGTCTTGCTATCCAACAGGGGCTACATTGCACGCTAACCCATGATCACGTCAAGCCTTTTCGACAATCACTTCACACAGTCGCCAAGCGATGCCACTCCAGCCAGGTCAGAAATCCCCCTTCCGGCAGCTGCAGATTCGGCGCATCGGTGCCCAGTAGCAGGTAGTCTCCCTCGAGCGTGACGCGCCGCACAAGCGTCACCTCATCCCAATCGGCGATCGTGGCCAGCGACAGATGATGGCAGACCTCCTCCCGCTCACTGTCCCACTGCCAGCGCCCACAGTAGGCAAAGCCCTCACGAAAGGCGGCGACCAGCTGATCATCCGTCGGCGCCATCCCCAGAGGCTGACGCTCACAGGACACCAGCTGCACGCTCATATAGCCATTGGCCATGTAATGCAGCTGGCCCTTGCACTCGCCCAGCGGCTCCAGCTCGCGTCCATCCGGCCAGGCATACCAGAAACGCTCGAGCCGCCACGCGCCGATCAAGTCAGGATGCAGTGACAAGGAAGATTGCCGCATGGCCGATTCCTCAAACGGTCGTGATCAGGTGGCGTGCTCGTCCTGGAGTGACGGCGGCTTGACCGGCGGCAAGGGCACAGGCGCCTTGCGTTCCAGCTGGCTGGAGGTCAGTGGCAGCAACAGGCTGAAGCGCGCGCCCTTGAGCGACCTGCCCTTGTCCACCACCACGCTGCCACCGTGGGAATGCAGGATCTTCTGCACGATGGAGAGCCCCAGCCCGTAGCCGCCGGAGGCACGCGTACGCGAATCATCCAGGCGCGCGAAGGGCTTGAAGACCTTCTTGCGATCTTCCTCATTGATGCCGGGGCCATCGTCCTCGACATCGAGCCTGACCACCTGCGGGTCACTGGTGATGCGCACCAGCACACGGGAGTCCGCGTGACGGCAGGCATTGGAGACCAGATTCTGCAGCGCCCGCTGCAGATAGCGTGCCTCGGCCTCGACTTCCAGCGCCTCGCCTTCGATGCTCAGCAGCAACTCAGGATGCAACGGCGCCAGCGTCTCGCAGACCTGCTCCGCGATCTCGCGGCAATCCACCATGCCGAGGTCCAGCTGGATACCGGCGGCATTGTTGAGGCGTGCGTAGGTCAGGATCTCGTCGATCAGCTTGTCGAGTTCCTCGATGTCGCCGTCTGCGCCCTTTATCTGACGCTGGACGAAATCATCATCGACCATGTCCTCGATCATCTGCAGCGCGAAGCGGATGCGCGCCACCGGCGTGCGCAATTCATGCGAGACCGCCCGAATCATGTCCTGCTGCGCGCCCAGCAACCCCTGCACCCGCTCGGCCATGCCATTGAAGGCCATGCCGAGACGCCCGAGAAAGTCATTGGACTCGATGCGCACCCGCGTATCGAGATAGCCGCCCGCGATGCGGGTCGCGGCCTTTTCCAGACGCGTCAGGCGCGCCTCCAGTGAACGCACCACCAGATAGATGACGCCGCCCAGCAGACTGATGACCGCCAGTATCATGGCGATGATCAAGGCCGGCGGTGTCGTCTCGAAGCCGCGAATGGGCCCGACCTTGAGCATGGCGCGGTCCCCCAGTCGAGTATAGAGCGCCATCGCCTGACCGTGACTGGCCACGTTGAGCACCACCCGACCGGCCTCCAGGCGACTGGCCTGCTGTGCATCGAGATTCTGCGGAATGTCCGGCAACAGCGCGAAGGACAGACCGGAGGCCTGCTGCAGCTGGGCCAGCAAGTCGCTGCGCTGCTCGGCATTCATGGGCTGCAGGGTGTCATGCAGCGACACCATCAACCCGCGCAACTGCCGCTCCGCGAGATGCAGCAACCGGAATTCCAGCACTCTCTCTTCGCCCGGCACCGCCATCAGCAGCTGCCAGCCGGCATCATCATGGGGCCGCACCAGCGGCCGCCCGGCTTCAAGGCGGCGCTGCTCCCACCAGCTGAGGTCAAAGACCGCCGCTGGCGCCAGCAACAACCGTCCATCCAGCAGCCGGGCGGTCCGATTGAGGAAGGCCCCGCGCTCAGCCTCCGGCGTGGCCGCGATCTGGCTCACCAGCAGGCGCATCGGCGCCGCGCCCAGACGCGTCTGGTAGGCCTCAAGCCGGACCATATTGGTCAGCTGAAAGCCACCCAACGCGATGCCCAGCGTGAGCACCAATGCCACCAGCAAGGCGACATAGACACGCAGGAAGATGCTGTCGGAGAGAGCCCGGCGCATCGTCTAGAGGTCCTTGACGAACAGGTATCCCTTGCTGCGCACCGTCTTGATCCGCTCAGGATGATTGGGGTCATCGCCAATCTTGGGGCGGATGCGCGAGACACGCACGTCGATGGAGCGGTCTTGACCGTCGTACTTGATGCCGCGCAGCGCAGAGAAGATTTCCT
This sequence comes from Cobetia sp. 2AS, assembly GCF_029846355.1. Classification (NCBI taxonomy): domain Bacteria; kingdom Pseudomonadati; phylum Pseudomonadota; class Gammaproteobacteria; order Oceanospirillales; family Halomonadaceae; genus Cobetia; species Cobetia sp. 2AS. The sequence goes on along the minus strand of NZ_JARWKQ010000003.1, from coordinate 185,179 downwards.
CGCGCGTCAGCACGCGCCCCGCATTCGAGGACAGCAGCCACAGCAGGTCGAACTCGGCACTGGTCAGCTCGATGCGCTCGCGCGCCAACCATGCCTCACGGGTGGCGTTGTCGATCTCAAGATCATTGAACACCAGGCGCGTCTCACCGGCGGCCACTTCGGGGCCATCGGCGCGACGCAGCAAGGCTCGCATGCGTGCCAGCAGGACACGCGGCTGAACCGGCTTGGGCACGTAATCATCGGCGCCCATCTCCAGACCCAGCACCTGATCCATGTCATCGGTGCGCGCCGTCAGCATCAGGATCGGCCCGGCGAACTGAGGCCGCACGCGACGACAGATGGACAGGCCATCCTCGCCCGGCAGCATCAGGTCCAGAATCACGATGTCGGGGCGCAGACTGATGATCAGGTCCACCGCCCGCGCGCCGTCATTCTCGACGCTCACGCGGAAGTTGTTGGCTTCGAGGTATTCGCGCGTCAGTGTCGCCAGACGCTCGTCATCCTCAACAATCAATACATGTTCTTGCGCATTGGTATCCAAGGGCATTCCATCCGCATCGTTGGGTCAACGTGGCCAGCAGCTCACAAGCAGTTACTTTCCTGTGCCACGTCGTAACCTTTTCAGGGTGATTTGTCACGAATGATACGCCAATTTGGGCGTTTACGCGCCAGCAGCGCAGGCACCATCTGCATTGACGGAGCGCAGAAAATTTAACACCTGAACTCTTGACATCCCCCAGCGGCAAGGCCGGATTTTCAACCACACCTTACCCACAAGTTATCCACTTGCACGCCCCACCAAACAACACTATCTTGTGTCCAAAATCAGCTCACACCCCATATGTAGGGTTTTGGCGACGTCGACACCCATAGATCATGGCGACGATTGTCAAGCCCCGAAAGCATGAATCAGCGTATGGGAAGGCAGTCACGCAAGGCTGCTGGAACCGTGTCTCATGAACGCTATCAGGCTCAGCCCGGGCGCCGATTGCCCCGCCTGAGCCTGATCGAGTTTCTCGACGACAAGGCTGACGACGACAGAATATCCCCGGGCGCAGGCAGGAATTTCCAGCCTGCGCCCCGATACGAATTGCCCTCGAGCCCTAACGGGCAACGATTCACCTTCAGACGATTCAGGAAGGCGTCATGGATTCCACTTTCAGCACCGATCAGGCGACAGTCGACGTGACTGCCCCCCAGCGCCTGCGCGTCATCAAGCGCAATGGCGATGTTGCGCCCTTCGATGCCAGCAAGATCTCCGTCGCACTCTCCAAGGCGTTCATCGCCGTGGAAGGCGATCAGGTCGAGTCCAGCTCGCGCATCCGCGATCTGGTCCAGCAGCTGACCAGCCAGATCACCGATGCCTTCCAGCGTCGCATGCCTGATGGTGGCACTCTGCATATCGAAGACATCCAGGACCAGGTCGAACTGGCCCTGATGCGCTCCGGCGAGCACAAGGTGGCCCGCGCCTACGTTCTCTACCGTGACGAGCACGCCCGTGCCCGCAGCGCGCAGAACGACGGCATCGCCAAGCCGCACCCGACCATCAATGTCACGCACCTCGACGGCAGCGTGCGTCCGCTGGATCTGGGCCGTATCGAGACACTCGTCTTCGATGCCTGCGCCGAGCTGTCCAACGTCGACGCCCAGAAGATCGTCGATGACTCGCTGAAGAACCTGTACGACGGCGTGCCGGTCGATGGCGTGTCCACCGCGCTGATGATGACCGCGCGCACGCTGGTCGAGAAGGACCCGAACTACACCTACGTCACCGCCCGCCTGCTGCAGGACAACCTGCGCCGCGAAGCCCTGAGCTTCCTCAAGGTCGCTGACGAGGCCACCTTCGGCGAGATGAAGGACCACTACCCGGTCGCCTTCAAGGCCTACATCGAGAGCGGCATCGCCTTCGAGCAGCTGGATGAGCAACTGGCCACCTTCGATCTGGATCGCCTCGGCGCCGCCATCGATCACACACGTGACAACCAGTTCACCTATCTCGGCCTGCAGACTCTGTACGACCGCTACTTCCTGCACCAGAACGACGTGCGCTATGAGCTGCCGCAGGTCATGTTCATGCGTGTCGCCATGGGTCTGTCCCTGAACGAGGAAGACCGCGAAGGTCGCGCCATCGAGTTCTACGAGCTGCTGTCCAGCTTCGACTACATGGCCTCCACGCCGACCCTGTTCAACGCCGGTACCCGTCGCAGCCAGCTGTCCAGCTGCTACCTGACCACCGTGCCGGATGCCCTAGACGGCATCTACGGTGCCATCCGCGACAACGCCATGCTCTCCAAGTGGGCCGGCGGTCTCGGCAATGACTGGACGCCGGTGCGCGCACTGGGGTCCTACATCAAGGGCACCAACGGCAAGTCCCAGGGCGTCGTGCCCTTCCTGAAGGTCGTCAACGACACCGCCGTTGCCGTCAACCAGGGTGGCAAGCGCAAGGGCGCCGTCTGTGCCTACCTGGAAACCTGGCACATGGACGTCGAGGAATTCCTCGACCTGCGCAAGAACACCGGTGATGACCGTCGTCGTACCCACGACATGAACACCGCCAACTGGGTGCCGGACCTGTTCATGAAGCGTGTCTTCGATGACACCGAGTGGACCCTGTTCTCGCCGTCCGACTGCCCGGACCTCCACGACCTGTACGGCGCGGCCTTCCAGGCGCGTTACGAGCAGTACGAGGAGATGACCCGTCAGGGCCAGCTGAAGCTGTTCAAGCGCGTCAAGGCGCGTGATCTGTGGCGCAAGATGCTCTCCATGCTGTTCGAGACCGGCCACCCGTGGATCACCTTCAAGGACCCGTGCAACCTGCGCAGCCCGCAGCAGCACGCCGGTGTCGTGCACTCGTCCAACCTGTGCACCGAGATCACCCTCAACACCTCCGAGGATGAGATCGCGGTCTGCAACCTGGGCTCGATCAACCTGGCGCAGCACGTCATCGACGGCAAGCTGGATGGCGACAAGCTCAAGAAGTCGGTACGTACCGCCGTGCGCATGCTCGACAACGTCATCGACATCAACTACTACGCCGTTCCGCAGGCGCGTCGCTCCAACATGCGTCACCGTCCGGTCGGCCTCGGCATCATGGGCTTCCAGGACGCGCTCTATGCGCAGTCCATCGCCTATGCCTCCGAAGAGGCCGTGACCTTCGCCGACGAATCCATGGAACTCGTCAGCTATCACGCCATCGAAGCTTCCAGTGATCTGGCGGCCGAGCGTGGCCGTTACGAGAGCTTCGACGGCTCTCTGTGGAGTCAGGGCATCCTGCCGATCGATTCCATCGAGAAGCTCAAGACCGAGCGTGGCGCCGACTACATCGAGATGGACGAAAGCCAGACTCAGGACTGGGACTACATCCGCGAGAAGGTCCGCACCCAGGGCATGCGCAACTCCAACGTGATGGCGATCGCGCCGACCGCGACGATCTCCAACATCTGTGGCGTCTCGCAGTCCATCGAGCCGACTTACCAGAACCTGTTCGTCAAATCGAACCTGTCTGGCGAGTTCACCGTGGTCAACGCCTACATGGTCAACGACCTCAAGGCGCGCGGCCTGTGGGATGAGGTCATGATCAACGACCTCAAGTACTACGACGGCAGCGTCCAGCCGATCGAGCGCATTCCGGAAGACCTCAAGGCGCTGTACGCCAACGCCTTCGAAGTCGAGCCGAAGTGGATCGTCGAAGCCGCCTCGCGTCGCCAGAAGTGGATCGACCAGGCGCAGTCCCTGAACCTGTACATCCAGGGCGTGTCCGGCAAGAAACTGGACGTGACCTACCGCATGGCATGGTTCCGTGGCCTCAAGACCACCTATTACCTCCGTGCTCTAGGTGCGACCGCCGTGGAGAAGTCCACCGTCGATCGCAGCAAGCACAACGCCGTCGGCAACGCACCGACCCCGGCTCCTGCTCCCGCGCCGACCCCGGCACCGGAAGCCAAGCCGGAACCGCGTGGCATCGAAGACTTCCTGCAAGGCAAGAGCGGTCAGCGTGCCCCCTCCGCCAGCAACATCGATGAGCTGGGCTGTGAGGCCTGTCAGTAAGCGATTGCGCAAGACTCGAGTCAGGCCCTGCCTGACTCCCCGCCTGCGATGACATCCCCGGCAGGCGGGCTGCGGCACTTTCTCAAGACCGAGCCTGGCTCGGTCTTGTGCCGACACAACAATCACTGCCTCCTGACATTGTCTCGAAACACGGCCCGGGCCTGACCTTCCCTCTCGGCAGATCACGCCTCTCGATGGCGCCAGCGTCGCAGGACGCACCGCCAACGCCTTCTTGTCACGCTGATTGCCCGCGTGACCACTACGAACACGAGGAACGCAACATGTTGAACTGGGACGATTTCCACGAAGACGAAGCCCCCGCTGCCGAGAAGCCGGCCGCTGCCAAACCGGCGCCGCAGGCCGAAGCCCCGGCGGCTGAAGTTGCCGTCGCGAGCGAGAACAGCGAAGGCTACGCGGTCAGCGAAGCGGAACGCATCGCCCGCGCCCAGCAGGCGCTGGACGATCTTGACGTGGCCAAGGGTCTGGAAGAACTGGAAATGGGTGCCCAGCGCATTCAGGTCGACGAGAAGCGCATGATCAATGCCCGCGCCGACGTCAACCAGCTGGTGCCCTTCAAGTACGACTGGGCATGGCAGAAGTACCTCGACGGCTCCGCGAACCACTGGATGCCGCAGGAAGTGAACATGAACGCGGACATCGCGCTCTGGAAGAGCCAGGACGGCCTGACCGAAGACGAGCGTCTGATCGTGATGCGCTCGCTGGGTTACTTCTCCACTGCCGACTCGCTGGTCGCCAACAACCTGGTGCTGGCCGTCTACAAGAACATCACCAACCCGGAGTGCCGCCAGTACCTGCTGCGTCAGGCCTTCGAAGAGGCGATCCACACCCACGCCTACCAGTACTGCATCGAGTCCCTGGGCATGGACGAAGGCGAAGTCTTCAACATGTACCGTGAAGTGGACTCCGTGGCGCGCAAGTCCGCCTGGAGCCTCAAGCACACCCAGGCGCTGGCGCGTGCCGACTTCCACACCGGCACCCCGGAAGCGGACCAGGAATTCCTGCGCAACCTGATCGGCTTCTACGCTGTCACCGAAGGCATCTTCTTCTACTGCGGCTTCTCCCAGATCCTGTCCATGGGTCGTCGCAACAAGATGACCGGCGTCGCCGAGCAGTTCCAGTACATCCTGCGTGACGAGTCCATGCACCTGAACTTCGGCATCGACGTGATCAACCAGATCAAGGTCGAGAATCCGCACCTGTGGACCGCCGAATTCCAGGACGAAGTCACCCAGATGATTCTGGAAGGCACCCAGCTCGAGATCGAATACGCGCGTGATACCATGCCGCGCGGCGTACTGGGCATGAACGCGGCCATCATGGAGGAATACCTCCACTTCATCTGCAACCGTCGCCTCGCGCAGCTGGGCCTCAAGGAGCAGTTCCCGGGCGCCAAGAACCCGTTCCCGTGGATGTCCGAGATCATCGACCTGCGCAAGGAGAAGAACTTCTTCGAGACGCGCGTCACCGAATATCAGGTCGGCGGTGCCCTGAGCTGGGATTGATCGCTGATCACTCCCTCTACTGGAGACAGGCACGCGACTGACGCCTGTCTCCGCTGAGCACCCCAACGGGCCATGTCATTGATATGGCCCGTTTTTGCGTCCAGCGCCCGCACAGGGTAGGCTTCGCGCCGTCCCGACTCTCCCCGGCTTCACGTGAAAGGAACGAACATGCAACTCGGTATCATCGGACTCGGCCGCATGGGCGGCAACATCGCCCGCCGCCTGATGCGCAATGGCCACGAAGTGGTCGCCCATGACCGTGACGAGGCGATTGCCCAGTCACTGGTCGCTGACGGCGCCACCCACGTCGACAATCTCGCGGCGCTGGTCCAGCAACTGAAGGCACCGCGTGCCGTGTGGGTCATGTTGCCGGCGGGCGAGATCACCGAGCAGACCATCAGCGCACTGGCCGAGCTGATGGAAGCCGGCGACACCATCATCGATGGCGGCAACACCTTCTACAAGGACGACATCCGTCGTGCTGCCACGCTGAAGGACAAGGGTCTGAACTACGTGGACGTGGGCACCTCCGGTGGCGTGTGGGGCCTGGAGCGCGGCTACTGCATGATGATCGGCGCCGAGAAGGCCGTGTTCGATCATCTCGAGCCGCTGTTCGACACCCTCGCCCCCGGCTATGGCAACCTCGAGCGCACCAAGGGTCGCAATGCCCCGGATGAGCGCGCGGAACGTGGCTATATCCACGCAGGCCCGGTCGGTGCCGGTCACTACGTGAAGATGGTGCACAACGGTATCGAGTACGGCCTGATGCAGGCCTACGCCGAAGGCTTCGAGCTGATGCAGAGCAAGGGCTCCGAGGACCTTCCGGAAGACCAGCGCTTCGACCTCAACCTGGCCGATATCGCGGAAGTCTGGCGTCGTGGCAGCGTCGTCTCCTCCTGGCTGCTCGACCTGACCGCCCAGGCGCTCGCCGGCGATGCGCGCCTGGATCACTACAGCGGTGCCGTCTCCGACAGTGGCGAAGGCCGCTGGACCGTCGATGCCGCCGTCGAGCAGGGCGTTGCCGTGCCGGTGCTGGCAAACGCGCTGTTCTCGCGCTTCAGCTCGCGCAAGGAAAACACCTACGCCAACCGTCTGCTGTCCGCGATGCGCTTCGGCTTCGGTGGCCATGTCGAGCCGCCCAAGCAGGACTGATCTTCCGCTGACGCGTCAGACGTGAAACGCCCCGCTCATGGTGATCATGAGCGGGGCGTTGTCGTTTGCGCAGAGCGGTGGAGTGTCAGCTGCCCTTTTTGCCAGCCCTGTCAGCCATCTGTGTCAGCCACTGGCGTTATCGAACGCCGCCAGCGCCATCCACCGGCGTCAGCGTCATCTGCTGACCGCGCATGTTGATATCGAACTCCCCCAGGAAACTCATACCCAGCAGCACCACCTCATCGTGCATGCCCGGCACGATGGCCCCGCGCACCTCGCGCTGGCTGAGTCCCGCCAGACTGACGGCATCCAGTGTGGTCAGGGCGCCGTGGCTGACGCCATTGGCGGTGGTGAAGCGCGCATCCCGCCCGCGTGGCAGCTGCAGGCGCTCGGCCAGCGCTTCAGACACCGAGACATAGGTGGCGCCGGTATCGAGCAGGAAGGTGACCGGCTGATCATTGATCGTGCCGGGGGCCACGAAGTGCCCGGAGCGATTGCGCGACAGCGTCAGTGGCTCGCCAGATGACAGCGACTGGCCAGCCAGCGAGGCATTGGGCCGGGTGCGCTCATCAAGCTGGCCCTGAAACCACCACACCAGCATGGCGAGAATCAGCGCCCAGCACAGCACCAGCATGCCGACACCATAACGGCGGGTCGCGCCGCCCCCTGAATCACTCATCCACCACCACCCCGCAACAGCAGACGCAGGCCGACGGCGCACAGTGCGAAGCCGAGAATCAACGGCACCCCGATCAGCCAGGCGCGCGTTCCAGGCAGGCTGGCCTCATGCGGGGCGTCGAGGCGATAGACCAGCGCCACGCTCTCCCCCACGGCGGGTGTCGGCGAGGGCACCGCCAGCGGCGAGATGATCTCGTGCCAGCCATCACGCTGATCCTGATAGCGCACCACGGGCGCATACTGGATCGACTCGATATTGAAGCGCCCGCCCGGCGGCAGGCCCGCCATCGCCAGGGCCTCATCCTCGCTGAGCCTGCCGCCCTTGGGCAGATGGATAGGGCCACGCCCTTCGACGTGCAGCGTGCGGTCGTGGTTGATGACCTCGCCCATCACCTGTGCGCTGTTGCGGGCGAAGGACTGCGCCTGCTGCCAGCGATAGCCACCGAGCAGCAGCAAGGCGATGCCGATGATGATCAGTCCCCAGGTCAACGCCATGCGATGCCTCCTTGTGGTCGGTGCCATCATGCACGACGCGGTGTCGAGGTACGGGCCTGGACGTCGTCGCTCACGTCATGGGCCACGCCCTGCTCGTGTCCGCCGGCCGCTTCCAGCCTCTCGCTCAGCGCCTCGAACTGGCGCCAGCGCGCATGCGCCAGCGGCGTGACACCTTCGGCGTCCGCCAGATTGACGTCGGCACCGTGGGCCAGCAGCTGCTCGACGACCCGTTGATAGTCAACGCCGCCATCCCCCAGCAACACGGCCTCGATCAGTGCCGTCCAGCCGAGCGTATTCTGGTGATTGACGTCGACATCGGTCTCCTCGAGCAGCTGACGACAGATATCGGCATGACCACGCTCACTGGCCGACATCAGCGCAGTGGAAGAGAAGCGATTGAGCACCGTCGCCGAGGCGCCATGCGCCAGCAGCCGGCTCAGGCAGCGGCCATAGCCGAGCGCGGCCGCGGCCAGCAGGGGCGTGTCGTGCAGGGCATCGGTCTGCTCGCAGTCGGCGCCGGCGGCCAGCAGAGCCTCCACCGCCTCCGGCTGATTGGCCTGCACCGCGACCAGCAATGGCGAGCGCCCGCGATAATCCACGTCATTGACTCGCTCGTGCGCATCGGGAGCGGCCAATGCCTGCGCCAGGCCCTCCAGATCGCCATGCTGAGCACACATTGTCATGTCCTTCATCACCACCTCCTGACGCCCGGCAACGGATGCTTACTCTCTGACAGCCTATGCGATCCTGAGCGTGACCGTTAGCCCCGCCAGCGTTCAATCGGCGCCTTGAGCATCGCCGATCAGGCATGGCGCGACGAATGACAGGCAAAAAAAAGCGCTCCCGAAGGAGCGCCAGTTCGTCATCACCGCAGGGCGCGGCAGACGAGACTCAGAAACGAAGCCCGTCCGGCTGCCAGCCGGACACCGTCAGAATACGGTGTCGTCCTGGCCGCGCCCAATCATCTCTCGGGATGGCTGTGATAGCGCTTAGCTATCAAGACAAGACCGCAGATAAACGAAGCGGCGCCCTGTCACTCCGTCGGCTGTGCCCCGACCAGCGGGGAGCTCGGCAGCCAGACGCGTGCCGCCAGGCCGCCCAGGCTGGAGCGCTCCAGTGCCAGCTCGCCCCCGTAGAGCGCCATCAGATCATCGACGATCGCCAGTCCCAGACCGGAACCGGAGCGTCCCTCATCAAGACGCGCCCCACGCCCCAGCGCGGCAGCACCCTCTTCTTCATTCATGCCGGGGCCATCATCCTCGATGATCAACAGCACGCCGCCATCGCGGGTCTCGCTGCTGACGCGCACCTGCTGACGAGCCCACTGCAAGGCGTTCTCGAGCAGGTTGCCGACCATTTCCTGCAGATCCTGCGGGTCGACCCGCACGCTGGCGTCGTCCTCCAGCGCCAGACTGAGCGTGATGCCACGCCGACTCGCCAAGCGCCCGAGCCCCTCGAAGACCGGCCCCGCCGCCTCACGCAGGCTGATGCGCCCGCTGAGATGCGCGCCACCGGCGGCACTGGCACGCGCCAGGTGGTGGCGCACGGCTTCATCGATGCGTTTGAGCTCGGCGTCGATCCGCGCACGGTCCTCGCCGTCGAAGCGCTCGGACTGCGCCTTGAGCACGCTGACCGGCGTCTTGAGGGCATGCGCCAGATTGCCGGCCGCCGCACGCCCACGCTCGATCAAGCGCTGATCTCGCTCGAGCACGGCATTGATGGCGCGGGTCAGCTCGGTCAGCTCCGGCGGCAGGCGGGTCTCTTCCAGCCGCTCCGCCTCGCCCTCGGCGACCTTCTTGAGGCGAGCCCGCAGGCGCCGCAGAGGCGCCAACCCCCAGCTAATCTGCGCGGCAGAGCCGCACACCAAAAGCGATGCCAGCGCGACCAGCGCACCCGCCAGCAGCCACTCGAAACGCGCGACCTCGGCGTCGACCTCGCTACGACTGGCCGCCACCATCACGTGCAGTGGCTGGTTGCGGCCGGGCAGACGGATATCGCGCTCGAGGGAGCGCAGCACCTGATGGCGCGGACCCTTGAGATCTCGACTGATGATGACGCCCTTGTCCATGTCTTCCAGCGGCGGCAGGCGTTGGTCCCACAGCGAGCGCGACGTCAGCACATTGCCGTTGCGATCGGAAATCTGCCAGTACCAGCCCGAATAGGCCTGATCGAAGCGTGGGTCGCCCAGCGAGCGTGTCAGGCCGGGGCGGCCCTTCTCGCGGTCGAACTGGATGGCGGCGATCAGCACCTTCGACAGCGACAGCAGGCGCTGGTCGAAGGCGGTAGTCACGGCGTCACGGAAGCTCCAGGCCAGACCAAGTCCAGTCAGCGGCATGACGATCAAGGCAATGACCAGCGAGCCGCCCAGCAAGCGGCGGCCGACGGACAGTGGCTTCATGCGTCGCTGCCATCCGCCGGCGTCTGTGTCTCGGCGTCCGGATCACGCAGACGATAGCCACGCCCGCGCAGCGTCTCGATGCGCTCGGCACCCAGCTTGCGGCGCAGACGGCTGATCTGCACGTCGATGACGTTGGAATCGGGTTCGTGGTCGCGGTCATAGACATGCTCGACCAGTTCAGAACGGCTGACCACGCCGGGCACGGCGTGCATCAGGTGCATCAACAGGCGCGTTTCCTGGGCGGTCAGCGACACGGGGCGCCCCGCCAGACTGACGGTACCGCCGTGGGTGTCGCAGGCCAGATCACCCAGCTTGAGCACGGGGTGGGCATGGCCGCGTGAGCGACGCACCAGCGCCCGCAGACGGAAGATGACCTCGGCGGTCTCGAAGGGCTTGGTGACGTAATCATCGGCGCCGGCAGAGAAGCCGGCGGCCTTGTCAGACCAGCGCTCGCGCGCGGTCAGCACCAGCACCGGCACCTCGATGCCGGCTTCCCGCCACTGGGCCAGCCAGCGCGTGCCATCACCGTCCGGCAGGCCGAGATCCAGCACTACGGCATCGTAGCTCTCGGTCTGGATCAAAAAGTCGGCGTCTCCCCCGGTGGTGGCATGCTCGACCAGTACATCGGCTTCCCCCAGGCGCGCCATCAGCGCTTCGGCCAACGGCATGTCATCTTCAACCAGCAATATCTTCATCGATTCTCGGGCTCCTGACGCAAGCGGCGTTCTACCGGTGGCGCAATGGACAATGGCACTAGCATACCGTTCCTCAGGGCCGCCAGGCACCCTCAGCGCCCTTGTCACAGCCTGCGCTGGCACTGCCTGGCCAGGCCACTGCCTGCCTCGTCCTACTGACTCTCGACCTCGGCATTGGCGCCGTCAGTCACGAGCGGCGCGTCGTCCGTCTCGGGCAGGGGCCTGGTCAGGGGCTTGGTCAGAGGCTCAGACAAGGAACCGTTGCCAGCGCGACGCATAGCATCCAGATTGACGCCGCGCACCTCACGCAGGCTGCCATCCGAGGCGCGCACGGTGAATCTGGCCATCTGGCCCTGTGGCCCGAGCATCTCGACCTCATAGATCAGCTCGCCATGCGTCTCTTCGAGCTCTACCTCGACCACCTGACCCAGCCAGTCGCGCTCGAGGCTATCGAGCAGCTCGGACAACGAAATGACACGTCCGGCGGCGACTTCGTCGTGCAGGCTGCGCCAGCGCTCGCTGTCACACAGCGCATGCGGCGGCAGTGCCAGTGCTCCGACCAGCAGGCTCCCGAGCCCGAGGCACAGCCAGACATAGCGTTGCCGCCATTGACTGCCACGCGCTGCACGGGCGTCTGGCTGAGCCTTGTGGGGAGTCTGCATGAAGAGGAACCTCGTGAATGACGGCGGGGCTGGTGTGCGCCCAAGGCGGGCGCTTGCGCGTGGCGAGCAATCTAACAACGGAATGTGCAATCAAACCTGCGTTGGAACAACGCGGACAATCCCGAGAGCAACCACTGACCCTGTAATGCAGAGACTGACAGGAGGCAATGAACCTCAGATGAATTCACGTCTCAGCGTCGCGCAAGGTCGCTTGGCCCACAGTGAGTGCCATGCCCAGCCATCCTTGAGGAGGGTGTCATGTCCCCATCAGCCGCGTCCCGTATTGCTCCCGCTCGTGAATCAGACTCCGCATCCCGGCAGCCGCCGTCCTCGGCCTCAGGCGCCGCCCCGTCGCGCTTCTGGCTCGCCAGCCGCGCAGTCCAGCACTGGCGACACGGCCTGGGCGTCAGCGCACTCGGCCTGATGCTGGGCTCGGCTCCCGCCTATGCCAATGGCATCGAGGACCTGCCGGTGCGCCATCAGCTGTCGGCGGCAGAACTCTCGACCGCAGGGCTCTCTGCAAATGGGCCCTCGACCAGCGAGCACTCAGATGACGGCAAGACGCACGCCACGCTCGGCGATGATGCCGGGGATAGCACGCTGGACACGGCCGCCACCCGCACAGCCGGTAAGCCTGCGACAGATATCTCTGACGCCGCGTCTACTCAAGGGCTCGCGCCAGAGCTGCTCACGCAGATGATGATCCACGCCAGTCGCAAGGGCATGATGGAATTCAGCACGATGGATATCCGCGACGATCATGTTCAGTTCACGGGCTGGGGGCATAATGGGTGGCAGATGGAACTGGCCATCAATCTCGCCGATGGAGAATTCATCAGCGAAGCGCTGCGCCAGAGTGATTCCGCGCCCGGCGACAAGGCCATCGATGGCGACAGCATGCGCCAGACCTTGAATTTTGCCGCTGTCGACGGCATCAAGAGTGTACAAAGCGTCGAAGTCGCTGCGCACGCCATCCAGATTCACGGGCGCGATGCGCAAGGCAGGCCGCAACGGATGACATTGAACATGCCGCTGCCGGGCAACGCTTTCAACCTCGCCGCCAGCGTGTCCATGAATCCGGATTATCGGCCGTGAACTGATCGACCCGCTTGTCCAGCCGCCGTGCCTTGAAGTGGTTCGAGGACTAAACCCGACATCCAGCGCTGGATCAACGCCGAAGCCGCTTGACGGCAACGATGCCAACTTCGATGCTGAACGAGTCAACCGGCCGCCCGATGCCATCAAGCGCCTCATGCAAAAGTGCGTCGCATCGAGCCCCACTTACCCATCCCCCGGCCCAGAGCACGAATGCCAGTTGAGCCGGGAGGGCAATACCCCTGTTTCCTGACCCGATATCCCCGACCACCCACTTTCACCTATCGGGTCATCCTCGCCCGGCCTGACGGCCCGGCTCTATCGTGGAGAAGACACATGCAAGGCCAACAGCACAACACTCTGTGGAACCAGGCTCGCCAATGGCAGGCCAATGCAGGCAACCAACGCCCCTCCAATGGCCTGTCCGGCCTCAAGCTGGTCGCCGCCTGGCTGATCGGTGGCGTGGTCATGATCTTCAGCCTGTTCGCGGCGCTGGTGATGATGGTACTCGGCATCATCATGCTGCCCTTCATTCGCCGTCGCATGAAAAAGCGCATGAGCGAGATGCAGCAGCGCATGCAGGAGGCCCAGGACAAGGCCAGTGGCCGCCAGAACTACTCGCGTGATGCCACGCGTGAAGACGGCAGCAGCACCGAGACGCTGGACGGTGAGTACCAGGTCAAGGAATAAGCCCTGACGCCAGAGACCGCTGAGCGTCTCACATTGGCCGACTCGCACTGGCCGATTCGCAATGATCGTCTCGTATTGATCATCACGACGTTCGCCAAAAACGCAAAAGGCCGCCCCATGGGGCGGCCTTTTGCGTTGCAGCGTCCTGAAGCTGCCAAGGCAGGCTCCGGCGCCTGACCATCACACTCGATAGACGCTGGCCGTCATCACCTTGGACATCAGGCGCATCGCGCTCTTCAGCGGCCCCGGGAAGCGATGACCACCGGCTTCCAGCGCCCACTGCTCATGATGGGCTTCGTCGATTTCCATCTGGCGCAACACGGCACGTGAGCGCTGATCGCCCTCGGGCAGCGTCTGCTGGTGCTTCGACAGGTGCTCGCCGACCAGTTCTTCGGTCGCGGCCACGAACCCGAGGCTGACCTTGTCGTTGATGGCACCCGCTGCTGCCCCGAGCGCGAAGCTCGTCATGTAGAACAACGGATTGAGCAGGCTGGTATTGGCATCCAGCTCGACGAGTCGTGCATCGCACCAGGCCAGGTGATCGATCTCTTCCTGGGCGGCCAGCTCCATCTGCGTGCGCGTTTCGGGCAGACGCGCCGTGAACCCCTGACCCTGATAGAGCGCCTGGGCACACACCTCGCCAGTGTGATTGATGCGCATCAGGCCAGCGGCGTGCTGACGCTCTTCGTCGCTGATCGCTTCGTCATGGATGTCGCCCGCCGGAGAGGGACGTGACGGCTGGGCGGCATGTGGTACCAGGGTACGCAGTACGGTGTCGAACTGATGGATCAACTGATCGGCGCGGCTATGATGACGTTGCGCCGAAATGGCATCGGAATGCGGCATGGGAAGACTCCTGCACGGCGTGAGCAATGAGGCCATCTTACGCAAGCCAGCCCGCGACGGTAAGGGGCAGAGTGTCGCCGGGCGAGGCCTGACCGGCTCCCTTGCGCCGTGGCTTCCCCAATGAAAAACCGGCAATGCCGTTTTCACGACATTGCCGGTATGCGCCTGTGTGCCGCGCGCTTGTTATCGCTAGCCGCTACCTGCCCGCGAACCGCCGGTACAGGCGCCTGCTCTATGCCGGCTCAGCCAGCCGGCCATGTGAAGCGGCGACCACCCATCAGGTGCATATGAATATGATAGACCGTCTGGCCGCCATCTTCATTGCAGTTCATCACCACGCGATAACCGCCCTCGGCAAAACCATAGTCCTTCGCCAGTCTGGCGGCGGTGTACTGCAGGCGCCCTACCGTGGCCAGCTGATGCTCCTCGATATCGTTGAGCGTGGCGATGTGCTGCTTGGGGATGATCAACACATGGGTCGGCGCCTGCGGATTGATGTCATTGAAGGCCAGCACCTCATCATCCTCATAGACGATATCGGCGGGAATCTCGCGGTTGATGATCTTGCAGAACAGACAGTCCATGACACCTTCTCCCTTGAAGTGGGGCTGCCCACGGCAGCGTGGCCTGCCAGCGTAGCGCCAGCCGGGCAACAGGCCAAGGGCAGACGCAGGAAAACGCGGGCCAGCTGGCGGACAGGGCAATGTCGCCTTTAGGGAAACAGACTGATTCACCGCTGCCAGTGGGCGAATGAGGAAAACAGTAGGATAATCATTGTTATCCCGCTAACGAGAAGTCGCCCGTCATGCCCGTGTTCACTCGCCAAGATTCCTCCCTGCGCAAGGCCAACCACGAACTGGAGGCCGGCCTTGGCGCTCACGGCGAGACACAACCGGCCACTGTCGGCGCCCCCGCCGTCGATCGCGCTGAGCCTACGCGCGCCGAGAAGGCGCGGGCGGCACTGCGTGCCGCGCCCAGGGGCGCGCGTGTTGACGGCGAGCAGGCCCCGGGCGAGTTCCTGCAGCGTGCCAAGGGCTTTCTCAAGGCCGAGGTCTATATCACGCACCTCAATGGCCAGCCGGTGGTCTGCAAGGATTATCGCCGCTATGCCGGCACGCCGGCGGCATTGGTGGCACGCTGGCTGGTACGCCATGAGCTGAAGATGCTCGAGCGTCTGGGCGACTGGACGCATGCCCCCCGCGCCGTGGCGCGCCTGTCACCGCTGTCGCTGGCGATGGAATACATCCCAGGGCCGTTGCTGAGTGACGCCGCCCTGAATGACGTGACGGACGCCCACCTCAGTCAGCAGCTGATTCTCGTCGTGCAGCAACTCCATCAGCGTCAGATGGCCCACAACGACATCCGTGGCTCCAACGTCGTGCTGCGCGATGGCGTGCCGGTCCTGATCGACTTCACCTCTGCCGTCCGCCTGCCGCGCCTGCCGGGCACAGCCTCCCTCGCGCGCATGATGCGCCGCTTCGACCTGCGTCACTCGCTGAAGCTCAAGCAACGCACTCTCGGCCTGCCGCTGAGCACCCGCGAGGCGCGCCTGCTGATCCGCAGTGGCCGCCTGAATCGCACCCTGCGCGTCTGGAAGAAAGGCATCCTGCCACGCCTCAAGGGCCGCAAGCACTGAGCCAGTCCGAGCCCAGCCCCCTTCATGTCTCCCGCTAGCGAAACCGCCGCTGCGCCAGCAGGCCCTTGACCAGCGACGTGATGATCAGCTCGATGGCAGCGCCATCAGCGCGCCGCCAGCATGGGCCGACCAGGGCCAGGCCCAGGACTGGGGCAGGCATTCACATGGCGACATCAGTACTCATGAGTCCATCTTGAGCGCTTTGTTCAGGGCTACCTTGAAGCGCTCGAAATCCTCCACTTGTGGCAGGTGCCCCAGGCCCTCCAGCTCGAACAACTCGGAATCCGGGATCAAGGCTGCGGCGTGCTTACCCAACTTGTCATAGCGCCCCAGCTCCCGCTCCACGCCTTCCTTTTTCCAGTTGCGCCCGGGTGCGGTTCTGTCACGTGTACCAATGATCAATTTGACCGGGACAGTAAAGTCACCAAATTCAGTGATCACTGGCTGAGTGAAGATCATGTCGTAGGTCTTGGCATTGACCCATGCCATGGTGTCCTTGTCCGGCCCCTGTATCTGGCCGGTGATGAAGTCAGTGAGCGAGGAATATTCCGCGTTCCATTCGCCTGCATAATAGTTCTTCTGCTGATAGCGTTTGACACTTTCCGGGGTCTTGGCCAACTCGTTTCTGTAGAAGAAGTTGGTGTCCTTGTAGACCTCATACTCGAGGTAGTTCTCGAGCCCGATCGGATTTACCAGTATCAATTCCTGCGTCGTATCCGGGTACATCAACGCGAAACGACTCGCCAGCATGCCGCCCATGGAATGTCCCAGCACTATCGAATCCTTGATCTCGAGAGAGTCCATCAAGTCATGTGTGTGCTTCGCCAAGGCAGCGAACGAGTATTGATAATCCACCGGCTTGGAGGATTTCCCGAACCCGATCTGATCCGGAATCAGCACGCCATAACCCAGTGACTGCAGATACCTGGCCGTTGGCGTCCAGTAGTCAGCATTGAAGTTCTTGCCATGCATGAGCGTGACGACAGGCATGCCAGCGGATGGCTTCAGATAGATATAGGCCATTTTCAATGACTGGCGCTGCGAGTCGAACGCAAAATGATTCACGCTGAAGTCGTACTCATAGCCGCTCAACAGAGCGTCATACGAAAGAGACGACGTATCGACGGGCTTGTCGGCAAAGGCATTGCCTGCCATCAGCAGGAAACCGCAGAGACACAAGGCCTTTATCGGGGACATTCAATGATTCCTGTATCGAGAAAAGATGAAGCCTTCAGTGGTGTTTCGCATGTCCCATCACGGGAGAATATCGCCCTCGTCTCCCGCTCAGCGGAACCGCCGCTGTGCCAGCAGGCTCTTGACCAGCGGCGTGATGATCAGCTCGATGGCCAGTGCCATCAGCGCGCCGGGCACCACCAGCGTATGCGGACGCGACATGAACGAGCCCTGGATCATCGCGAGCAGGAACGGGAAGTCGACACTGCCGGGATCGCGGAAGTGGATCACGACCATCGACTCGGCATCCGTCGGGATATCCTGCGGCTCGAAGGGGTTGGAGGTATCCACCGTCGGCACGCGCTGGAAGTTGATGTGCGTGCGTGAGAACTGCGGCTGGATGTAGCGCACGTAGTCATCCATGCGGCTCAGGATGGTGTCCACCACTGCTTCCTGGGAGTGCCCGCGCAGCTTGGTGTCGCGATCGATCTTCTGGATCCACTCCAGATTCATGGTCGGTGCCACCCCGATCAGCAGATCGACATGACGCGCGATGTCATGCTCCGGCGTCACCAGCCCGCCATGCAGCCCCTCGTAGAACAGCAGGTCCGTACAGTCCGGCAGCGACTGCCATTCGGTGAAGGTGCCGACCTTGTAGCCGGCCTCGATCATGCGCTTGTCTTCGGCATGGATGTAGTGACGATGCGTGCCGGAGCCCTGCTCGCCATATTCGACGAACAGCGCTTCCAGACGATCCAGCTGGTTGGCCTCGACGGCGAAGTGAGACAGCTCGCGCTTGCGCTCCGGCGCCTCCTGAAACATGCGCACCAGCTCGTCACGGGTATAACGGTGAAAGGCATCTCCATCCACGTAGGCGGCATGAATCGCCTCACGCGAGAACATGCGCTCGAAGGTGCGCATGACGGTGGTGGTGCCCGCACCGGAAGACCCCGTCACGGCGATGATCGGATATTCCCGCGACATCAGTTGGCTACCCGGGACGACATGGCTGAGACGGCCTGCTCGATGGCGGCACTGGCGCGCGCGCTCGGTTCCGCCAACCCCTGCTCGCCAGCGAACACCAGCCCGACGCGCAGCGTCGCCAGTACCGCGTCATCGCTGACACGCAGCAGGCGGTGATGGACACCAAGCCCCTTGCCGGACACGCTGTCGATGGCCGTTTCCACCATGAGGGCGTCGCCCAGCCGGCCCTCGCCCTGATACTGCACGGCGAGATCCGCGACGATGCTCATCAGCCCATCGATGTTCCACTCGGGGAAGCCCAGCGCCTGCCAGGCCTGGCCCCGCGCCTCGTGCGCCAGGCTGACTACGCTGTCGTGGCCCAGGTGCTGGCCATAGTTGATGTCGCTGACCCGAATCGTCATCGGGTGGCGATGTACCAGGCGGGAAACCGGAAATTCAAGCCGGATACGGTCCATGCAGACTCCTTGTCGGCGAGACAGGAAAAGGGTTCAGGGCGGACGGCGACGCCATCTTTCGACGCCGGTCAGCCTCAAGAAGGAATATAGGATGACTAGGGTTATCGCATGCCCGACACCGACATGACCAGACCCCGACACGATGGTCGTAGGCGCTCAGGGCGTCGAGAGAGCCCCCAACGACAAGACCCGGCCTGAGGCCGGGTCTTGTCGTGAAGCAGGCATGTCGCGGGGCGATGGCCCGTGCGACTCAGCGCTTTCAGCTATCGCCGCGCTCGCGAGCGATGGCGCGCCAGGCGATGTCGCGACGCACCAGCATGTCCTGCCAGCTGATGGCATCGACGCCTTCATAGGCACGCTCGGTGGCCGCCGCGACGCTGTCGCCCAGTGCGGTGACGCACAGCACGCGACCACCGCTGGTGACGACCTGGCCGTCCTGCTCGGCGGTGCCGGCATGGAAGACCTTGCAGCCGGTCGCTTCGGCAGCGTCGAAGCCACTGATGACATCGCCCTTGCGGTAGCTGGCCGGATAGCCGCCAGCTGCCAGCACCACGCCGACCGCCGCGCGGGAATCCCACTCGCAGGTCTGGGTGTCGAGACGCCCGTCTTCGGCGGCCAGACACAGCGCGACCAGATCGGACTTCAGACGCACCATGATCGGCTGGGTTTCCGGGTCACCGAAGCGGCAGTTGTATTCGATGATCTTCGGCGCGCCCTGGGCATCGATCATCAGGCCGGCATACAGGAAGCCGGTATAGGGATGGCCTTCAGCCGCCATGCCACGCACGGTGGGCAGGATGATCTCGTCCATCACGCGCTGGTGAACGTCAGCCGTCACCACCGGCGCCGGAGAGTAGGCCCCCATGCCGCCGGTGTTGGGGCCGGTATCGCCTTCGCCGACGCGCTTGTGATCCTGACTGGTGGCCATCGGCAGCACGTTCTCGCCGTCGACCATCACGATGAAGCTAGCTTCCTCGCCGTCGAGGAATTCCTCGATCACCACGCGTGCGCCGGCATCGCCGAAGGCGTTGTCCTCGAGCATGTCACGCACCGCGGCGCGGGCTTCCTCGTCGCTCATCGCGACCACGACGCCCTTGCCCGCCGCCAGGCCATCGGCCTTGATGACGATGGGCGCCGGATGGGCCGCCAGGTACTCAAGCGCCGCATCGACCTCCGCGAAGGTCGCGTAGTCGCCGGTCGGGATGGCATGACGCGCCAGGAAGTCCTTGGTGAAGGCCTTGGAGCCTTCCAGCTGGGCGGCACCGGCCGTCGGGCCGAAGCACTTGAGCCCCGCTTCACGGAAGCGATCGACCACGCCGATCACCAGCGGCGCTTCCGGGCCGACGATGGTCAGCTCGATGGCGTTGTCACGCGCGAAGGCGACCAGCGCATCGAGATCGTCAGCGGCAATCGCCAGATTGGTCAGCTTGGACTCGCGCGCCGTACCCGCATTGCCGGGCGCCACGAAGACCTCCTCGACACGGGATGACTGGGCGGCCTTCCAGGCCAGCGCATGTTCGCGGCCACCGCCGCCGATGATCAGGACCTTCATCTTTTCAACCTTCATGAGCCAGTGAGGATCAGGGCTACCCGCATGGCGCGAGCTACCGAGGAAATATCAGGCTGCGCATTATGGCAGAAAGGCGCCCTGCTCGGGGCGCCCCTTTTCACATCACGATGAATTTATGTGAAAGCTGGATCTGACACGGCGTCACACTCAGCGTCGCTCATCGTCCGGCGGCGTGTCCGACTCATCAGGCGCCGCATCCGCATCACTCGGCTGTGAGCGTGAGGCATTCTTGCCAGCGCCCATGCCAGCGCCCATGGCCTGTTGCCAGAAGCGCAGGTTCTCTTCGGCGACCTCGCGCATCATCTCCATCGGCGAGTGACGCATGGCCTGAGACCACTGCTCCTGCATGCGCTGCTGCTGCTCCATCATCAGACGCGTGCCCTGCTCCAGATAACCGGCCAGCGGCAACGGCTTGGCCATCGCATAGATACGGATGAACTGCTCCAGCAGCTCGTTGGAGAAGACCTCGGCCTCGCCCTCGCCCTGCTCCTGCTCGATGATGATGGTCAGCAGGATGGTGCGCGTGAGGTCCTCACCGCTCTTGGCGTCCTCGACCTTGAAGACCTCTTCCGCCAGCACCAGGCTGCGCAGGTCTTCCAGGGTCACGTAGCGGCTCTGCTCGGTGTCGTATAGGCGCCGATTGGCATATTTGCGGATCACTCGCACGTGTCAGGCTCCTGTCGATTTTTCTTCATTGTGCACTCAAGGGGGGGGACTGCAAGAAAAGGCGTCTCCACGCGTCAGCCATTGATGCCATGCCAACGCTGTCCCCGTCGGGTCAGCATGCACGACATGCTAGAATAACGCCCGCTTGCCGCTGTCTGTAAGCGATGCATCCTGCCCTCCACTGCCCCGGTATTGCCATGAATCTGATTTTGCTCGGCGCTGACGACCTGACCGCTCAGGACCACGCACGTGTCACGGACCCACGCCGCCTGCGCCATCTGCGTGAGGTGCATCGTGCCAACGTCGGCGACGAGATGACGCTGGGGGTGGAGGGTGGCCTGATCGGCCGTGGCCGCCTGGAGCGACTGGACGCGGACAGCGCCGAATTCAGCCTGACGCTGGACCGTCAGCCGCCGGCGCCACTCGACGTGCATCTGCTGCTGGCGCTGCCGCGCCCGCGCATGCTGGCACGCTCGCTGGAACACGTCACGGCATTGGGCGTAAAGCACATCACCCTGCTGCATACGCGCCGGGTCGAGAAGAGTTATTGGCAGTCGCCGGAACTGAAGGAAGACAAGATTCGCCAGCATCTGGTGCTGGGACTGGAGCAGGCGCGTGACACCATCATGCCGACGGTGACCCACGAGAAACTGTTCAAACCCTTCGTGGAAGACCGCCTGCCGGCACTGATGACACCAGCATCAGGCACGCCTCCGCGTGGCATCATCGCCCATCCGGGCATGCCGGATGAGTGCCCACGCGCCGTCAGCGAGCCGGTGATTCTGGCCATCGGCCCGGAAGGCGGCTTCGTGGACTATGAGGTCGAGAAATTCATGGCGACAGGCTTTGAAGGGGTGCATCTGGGCGAGCGCATCCTGCGCGTCGAGACGGCCGTCACGGCGCTATTGGCCCGTCTGGGCTGAAGAGCGGCAGGTCATAAAAGCAGGTCATAGATGAGGTGCCACCAGGGCCTGGATCTTCCTAGACGACTCGCGTGATATCGACACCGTCCGATCACACATCGAAGCCCGCCAGATGCCGCCATTCGCCCCAGTGGATGGCGGCGTCGTAATCAAGCAGGCAACGCTCGAACCAGCGCGCGCCCAGCCGCCAGTCGCCGCCGCCCTCCAGCCAGGCACCGGCCAGATACTTGCGCTCTGACCACGGCAACCAGCCTTCACGTACCAGCACCTGCATGGCCTTGTCGGCCCGGGCATCGCCGGTTCGCCCTTCGCTCCAGCGCGCAAAGGCGGCGTCATTTGCGGCGTCTTCCCGCAACGCAGCGCCATACCAGGCCGCGCGAGCCTCCTCATCCTTGTCACGCAGCATGCGCTGCCAGCACTCGCGCTGCAGCACGATGGCCAGCAGCTGCTGATTGATCGCCTCATCACCCGCCTCGCGGCGGCGGGCATCCAGTACCTGCAGGATGCGGCGCGGACTGATGCAGCCCAGCGCCAGCCATGCTGCCAGTGGCCATGCATCCGCCGGGCGCGCCATCAGCTGCATATCGTCCAGCGTCTTCCCCGCCTCCCGCTGGGGCGCCAGCCCCGCCGGCACACCAGCGCCTTCGCCATCGGCAGAGTGCGATCGCTGATAGGACGCCCCTTCGATCGAGTCGTCATCGCCCTTGCCGGCATCTCCCTTCGCCCAAGCCTTGCCCCACAGCAAGGTCGACAGGTATGCGCGGGCTGGCTCCTCGCCGCCCTGCAGCTCCGCAAGCCTGGCAGTCGCCGGCTGCCAGGCTTGCGCCGAGCCACAGATGACATCCAGCGGCGGAAAGCCACGCGAGGCAGAATCGGGCCACGGCGGCAGGGAATAGGGCAGCCCCTGCAAGGGGGACTGCGCCTCGCACAGCGCGCGCCACTGCGCATCGTTCAGCCCTGTTGGCAAAGCCTCGCGCTGGGGGCGTGCCTGCAAGGTGCCGGGCGTCGGCGTGAGCACAGCACAAGGCGGCAGCATCAGGTCGGCCACGCCAGAATCATCGCCACCACTGGCCCGCAGCACCTGCGAGGCAAGCTCGGCGCAGGTCGCCAGGGCGTCATGATCGTCTATTGCGCCTGTGTCAGCAGAGGCTGTGTCACGCATAGTGAGATCACTGGAGGGAGTCGCACGCTCATCTACAACGCGGGACGCTGCATGCGCCACACGCAGGCGCGCCGTCTCTTCGCGGGGGAGTCTGCCCGGCAGCAGGCGATCAAGCAGTGGGCCATCCAGCAGCTGGCTGTCGAAGGCGATCTGGTCAGCGGGATGACAGTGGAGCCGGGTCGAGGCCGGCAGACGCCGTGAGAGCTGCTGCAGGGCGCGGCTGTCTTCCGGCGCGGCGGCGAGGCTGACTTCCAGGCACTGGACATCATGCTGGGCGACCTGCGTCAGCACTTCCTCGACGGGGTCCCCGACGCGCACCAGCAGGTCACTGCCGCGGCGCAGCAGCATGCCACGCAGGTTCATCAGACTCTGCCACAACAGGCGCAGACGCGCTGGCCCCAAGCGTGGCAAGCCGTCACTCGGTGTCAGCCAGCGACGGTCGAATACATACATCACCAGCATCTGATGCGGGCGACGTGACAGGGGCAGCGCGAACAGCGGGTTGTCTTCCAGCCGCAGGTCGTGACGCAACCACACCAGAGAGGTTTCCGGTGCGTTGCCCGAATTCATGCTGGCGACCTCGTGCATGATGACTCCGTGGAACGTATGGCGTGCAATATTTGTACAAGAAATTCTACATCTTGTACAACACTTCACACGGTCCATGTCGCGTTCCTGCGGGTCGGGCATGCGCTGGCGAGGGGTGCAAGTGCGTGATACATTCGAGAGGTTAGGTCACGTTCCATCAATGTTTTCAACAAGATCGCGCAAGTGTCTCCACTCGAACACACACTTGTCATCCAGGGGCTTCAGGAGGAATACGGCCATGCTCGCAAGACATGACATGACCGCACCAACCCGGCATATTCGCCGTCTGCCCGTTGCGGGCAGCCGGGGACGCGCTGCGGACCTCATCCCATCCTGGATGCTGGCACCCCGTGCCGTGCGACTCCCCTTCCTGACGGATCCGCCCCTTGCGACGGTAACGTCATGCCCGGAGCGATTGACGCGCTGAACCCGCGCCAGACCCTCCGTGCAGCCTGAGCCAGCCACTGCCAACCCTTGCTGCCGCGTGACGCATGTCGTGTCTCGCATGGCCCCATGAGAACGTCTTCCTGACAGAGTCTCGTGTGTCCGGCACTTCATCGCGGCAACCTGCAGTGCGCTCGCCTATTCTGTCGGCACCCAGTGGCCGAAACTCCGCCTCCCGATCTCGAAGCTGGCAGTCCGGCCCTGAGCCTGTGTCTGCGCTGCCCACGAATGACGGACTACGTACTACAACAACGACTGGAGCGAGTCTTCCATGACCCTGCTGTTGATCGTGCTATTGCCGTTACTCGGTGCCCTGGTGCCCTTGATGGCCAGAAATCTGCCCCGTGCACGCCTTGCCTGGCTGACCGCGGTGGCGCCTGCCATAGCACTCGGTATCGCCGTCTTCCACCTCGGAGACGTCTTCTCGGGCATGGTGCCCCAGTTCCATCTGCCCTGGATCGCGGAGCTGGGACTCAACCTGTCGCTGCGCTTCGATGGTCTGTCGGGGCTGTTCGTGCTGCTGATTCTCGGCATTGGCCTGCTGATCATTCTCTATTCCCGCTATTACCTGTCTGGCGAGGATTCGCTGGCACGCCTCTACAGCTTCCTGATGCTGTTCATGACCGCGATGCTCGGCATCGTGATGGCAGACAACCTGCTGCTGATGTGGGTGTTCTGGGAGCTGACCAGTCTGAGCTCCTTCCTGCTGATCGGTTACTGGTACCAGCTGAGCGAGGCGCGCAAGGGTGCCCGCATGGCCCTGACCGTCACCGGCGCCGGGGGTCTGGCACTGCTGGCCGGTATCCTGGTCATCGGGCATATCGTCGGCAGCTACCAGTTCGATGACGTGCTGGCCGCGGCGGACCAGATCCGCTCCCACGAGCTCTATCCGGTCGCGCTGGTGCTGGTGCTGCTGGGCGCCTTCACCAAGTCGGCCCAGTTCCCGTTCCAGTTCTGGCTGCCCCATGCGATGTCGGCGCCGACGCCGGTGTCCGCCTTCCTGCACTCCGCCACCATGGTCAAGGCCGGTGTCTTCCTGCTGGCGCGCATGCACCCGGTGCTCGCGGGGACAGACCTGTGGTTCTACATCGTCAGCCTGACCGGCCTGGCCACCCTGCTGTATGGCGCCTGGTTCGCGCTGATGAAGCAGGACCTCAAGGGCGTGCTGGCCTTCTCGACCATCAGTCACCTGGGCCTGATCACGCTGCTGTTCGGCTTCAACAGCCAGATGGCCGCCGTCGCGGGCCTGCTGCACATCATCAATCACGCCACCTTCAAGGCCTCGCTGTTCATGGCCGCCGGCATCGTCGATCACGAGTGCGGCACGCGTGACATCCGCAAGCTCAACGGCCTGTATCGCTACATGCCGCATACCACGGTGCTGGCGATGGTCGCCTCGGCCTCGATGGCCGGTGTGCCGCTGCTCAACGGCTTCCTGTCCAAGGAGATGTTCTTCGCCGAGAGCCTCGATGCCCAGCTGCTGGGCGGCCTGTCGTGGCTGATTCCGGCGCTGGCGACCCTCGGTGGCATCCTGTCGGTGGCCTACTCGCTGCGCTTCATCCACGACGTCTTCTTCAATGGCGAGCCGAAGGATCTGCCCAAGACTCCGCATGAGCCGCCGCGCTACATGAAGCTGCCCATCGAGGTGCTGGTGCTGATCTGTCTGCTGGTCGGCATCCTGCCGTCGCTGGTGATCAAGGACCTGCTGGTCAGTGCCTCCGCCAGCGTGCTGGCCGGACCGGTACCGGACTTCAGCCTCGCCATCTGGCACGGCTTCAATCTGCCGCTGCTGATGAGCGGTATCGCGCTGGCGGGCGGCGTCGCCGTCTATGCCCTGCGCCACCACCTCTATTCCTTCCAGCGCCAGTTCCGCGCGCGCAACGCCCTGCTGGTGTTCGAGGCCAACGTGCAACGCCTCGTCAAGCTTTCCGAACGCAGCATGGACAGCTTCGAGAATGGCTCGCTGCAGCGCTACATGCTGTGGCTGCTGCTGACCGCGCTGCTGTTCGTCGGCATCGGCCTGCTGGCCGTGCCGCAACTGGGTGGGGAGCTTGAGCAACAGCCCTTCGATGGCATGCTGCTGACCGGCGCCGTGATCACCGGCCTGGCCGGCCTCGGCACCGCGATCACCCACCGCAAGCGTCTGATCTCGCTGCTGATGCTGTCCGTGGTCGGCCTGATGACCTCGCTGGCCTTCGCGCGCTTCGCCGCACCGGACCTGGCACTGACCCAGCTGGCGGTCGAGGTGGTGACGATGATCCTGCTGATGCTGGCGCTGTTCTTCCTGCCCCAGCGCACGCCCAAGGAATCCAGCGCACGCCGCATCATGCGCGACGTGCTGCTGGCCAGTGCCTTCGGCGTGGTGGTAGCGAGCCTCAACTTCGCCATCCTGACCCGCCCGGTGGAGTCGATCTCCGACTTCTTCATGGCCAATGCGGTCTCCGGTGGCGGTGGCCATAACGTGGTCAACGTGATTCTGGTCGACTTCCGTGGCTTCGATACGCTGGGTGAGATCACCGTACTGGGCATCGCGGGTCTGGCGATCTTCAAGCTGCTCAACCGCCTGCGCCTGTTCATGCCGTCCAGTGACCTGGATGGCCGTGGCTGGTCGCCGGATCGCCATCCGATGATCCTGGCCACCGTTTCCCAGACGCTGCTGCCGCTGGCACTGCTGGTCTCGGTCTACATCTTCCTGCGAGGCCACAATGCGCCGGGTGGCGGCTTCATCGCCGGTCTGGTGACGGCAGTGGCCATCATCCTGCTCTACATCGCGCGTGGCGTGGACTGGACGCAGCGCTGGCTGCGCTTCCCCTATCAGCCCGTCGCGGCGGCCGGGGTGTTGATCGCCGGCCTGACCGGCGCCGGCAGCTGGGTGTTCGGCTATCCGTTCCTGACATCCTCCTTCGGCCACTTCACCCTGCCCGTCATCGGGGAAATCGAGCTGGCCACCGCGCTGCTGTTCGACCT
This sequence comes from Cobetia sp. 2AS, assembly GCF_029846355.1. Lineage (NCBI taxonomy): Bacteria > Pseudomonadati > Pseudomonadota > Gammaproteobacteria > Oceanospirillales > Halomonadaceae > Cobetia > Cobetia sp. 2AS. Next base: position 158,330 of record NZ_JARWKQ010000003.1, on the reverse strand, counting down.
CGGCGTCTACCTGACCGTGGTCGGCGCGACCCTGATGATTCTCGCCAATCTGGGCAAGCTGACGACTCCGCATCGCCCGACCAAGGAGAAGATGTGATGGAAGCCCTCTACGCCACTACCACCGGCCTGCTGGCCGCCTGCGGTGTCTACCTCACCCTGCGCGGCCGCACCTTCCCCGTCGTGGTCGGCCTGACGCTGCTGTCCTACGCCGTCAACCTGTTCCTGTTCTCCATGGGTGGCCTTGCGATGCACGGCAATCCAGCCGTGGTCGGTGCCGGCTCACCAGCAGCTGACCCGCTGCCCCAGGCGCTGGTGCTGACCGCCATCGTGATCGGCTTCGCCATGACGGCCTTCGTGGTCATCCTGGCGATGCGCGCGCGCGGCGACCTGGGCAGTGACCACGTCAACGGCAATCGCCTGGATGATTCGAAAGAGAAAGAGGACACCAAGTGATGCTGCAACACCTGATTGTCCTTCCGATTGTCCTGCCGCTGCTGGTGGGGGCGGGCCTGCTGCTGAGTCGTGCCACCTCACCGACCCTGCGCCGCACGGTCAGCCTGGTGGCCCAGGCATTGATGGTGGCCATCGCCATCGCGCTGGTGGTGCAGGCCGGTGATGGCACCATCCGCTACTACGCGCTGGGCGACTGGCAGCCGCCGTTCGGGATCGTGCTGGTGCTGGACCGCCTGTCGGCGACCATGGTGCTGCTCAGCTCGCTGCTGGGCCTGCTGGCCTGTCTGTACGCCACGGCGGGCATCGATGAGACCGGCTCCAACTTCCATGGTCTGTTCCTGCTGCAGCTGATGGGCATCAACGGTGCCTTCCTGACCGGCGACCTGTTCAACCTGTTCGTGTTCTTCGAGGTGCTGTTGATCGCCTCCTACGCCCTGCTACTGCATGGCGGCAGCAAGGCACGCACGCTGTCGGCGCTGCACTATGTGGTGCTGAACCTGATGGGCTCGGCGTTCTTCCTGATCGCGCTGGGTATCCTGTACGGCGTGACCGGCACCCTGAACATGGCCGACATGGCGGTCATCGTCACCACGCTCGACCCGGGCCGTGCCGGCCTGATGGAAGCCGGTGGCCTGCTGTTGCTGGTGGTGTTCGGCCTCAAGGCGGCGATGCTGCCGCTGTACTTCTGGCTGCCACGCGCCTATGCCGCGGCCTCGGCACCGGTAGCGGCGCTGTTCGCGATCATGACCAAGGTCGGCATCTACTCCATCCTGCGCGTCTACTCGCTGATCTTCACCGACAACGCTGGCGCACTGGCGGACCTCGGTCGTGACTGGCTGTGGTGGGCGGGACTCGCCACCCTGGTGGTGGCGATGCTGGGCGTGCTCTCCGCGCGTGATCTGCGCACCCTGGTGGCCTATCTGGTGATGGTGTCGGTGGGCACGCTACTGACGGCGCTGGGCATGAACACGATCGAGGCAGACAGCGCGCTGCTGTTCTACCTGATCCACTCGACGCTGGTCACCGGCGGGCTCTTCCTGCTGGTCGACGTGGTCGCCGGTCAGCGCGGCAAGGCCGGGGCACGCATCGTGCGCTCGCGCCCGCTGCTGCAGGCAGGCCTGCTGGGTGGCCTCTTCCTGATCGGCACCGCCGCCGCCGCCGGGCTGCCGCCGTTCTCGGGCGCCATCGGCAAGGCGCTGATTCTCGCCTCGGCGACGCCGGAGCAGCAGATCTGGCTGTGGCCGCTGCTGCTGCTGGCCGGTCTGTGCTCGCTGGTCGCCTGCTCACGCGCCGGTTCCAGCGTGTTCTGGCGCACCAGCAAGGCCGAGCCCAGCGGCGAGCGCATCGGCGTAGCCCGTGGCATCGCCACTGGCGGGCTGATCTCGGCCGCGCTGATGCTGGTCATCTTCGCGGGGCCGCTGGCGAACTGGACCAAGGCCACCGCCGAGCAGCTGTCCAACCCGGCCCCCTATCTTGAATCCTTGCTCGGCAAGGACGCGGCACCGGAAACCGCACCGCCGCTGAAGGGAGATGTCTCATGATCAAGCCTCGTTCCCGTCTCTTGCCCACGCCGATGTTGTCGGTGCTGCTGCTGATCGTCTGGCTGATGCTGCAGAACAGCGTCGCGCCCGGTCAGATCCTGCTCGGGGCAGTGCTGGCCATCGCGATTCCCATCCTGACCTACCGCTTCTGGGAGCCGCAGCCCGACCTCCAGAAGCCCTGGCGACTGATCAGCTACTTCCTGCGCGTGATCATGGACATCATCATCGCCAACCTGCAGGTGTCCTACCTGATCCTCAATCCGCGCGCCAAGTTCCGCCCGGCCTTCGTGCGCTATCCGCTGGAGCTTGAGGAGAAGTTCCCGATCACCCTGCTGTCGAGCACCATCACGCTGACGCCGGGCACGGTCTCGGCCTATCTGACGCTGGATGGTCGCCATCTGATCATCCACGCGCTGGATGTCGAGGATGAGCAGGAATTGATCGACGAGATCCGCCAGCGCTACGAGCGTCCGCTCAAGGAGATCTTCGAATGCTAGACATCGCCCTGTGGATCAGCATCGCGCTGTTCGCCGCCTCGCTGGTGCTCAACGTCTTCCGGCTCGCCATCGGGCCGGACCTGCCGGACCGCATTCTGGCGGTGGACACCATGTACGTGAACTCCATCGCCCTGATCGTGCTGTTCGGCATCCAGCTCAACAGCAAGTCCTACTTCGAGGCGGCGCTGTTGATCGCCATGCTCGGTTTCGTCAGCACCGTGGCAGTCTGCAAGTACCTGCTGCGCGGCGACATCATCGAATGACCTGAGCGGAGACTCCCCATGCCCACCTGGTTCTATCCTGTCCTCGAAGGCGTGATCGCCTTCTTCCTGGTTGCCGGCGGCCTGTTTGCCTTCATCGGCTCTCTGGGACTGACGCACCTCAAGGACTTCTACATGCGCCTGCACGGCCCCAGCAAGACCACCACGCTGGGGGTCGGCTGCGTGCTGATGGCGTCGATGATCTACTTCCGCGCCACCACCGGCCATTTCAGCTTCCAGGAAATGCTGGTGTCCATCTTCCTGTTCATCACCGCCCCCGTGACCGCTCACCTGCTGTCAAAGGCGGCGCTGCACCAGAAGCTGGTGGCGGACAGCCGCACACGCAACGTGCCGGAGCGACTCGAAGTCGCCGAGGAGCCGGACGAGGTCAACGCCGAGGCCAGCGAATCCCGCCTGCCATGATCGTCACTCGGCTCTCGGCTCTCGCCAGGCAGGCCCTCATCAAGCGGGGCCAAGCCACGAGAGCGGATTCACGAGCGCTGATGCGCAGGAACGGATTCACGAACAGCAGGCCAGCAACATGAAAACGCCCCACCAGTGATGACTGGTGGGGCGTTTTCATTTCTCGGGCAATGGCAGTATGACGGGCCTGCTCGTTACCAGCCCTGAGTATGCTGGCGACACAGCGCCTCGAGCAGATCGATATGGTCACTGCGATCATTGAGCGCCGGAATGTAGCGGAAGTCGCCACCACCCGATTCGGTGAAGTAGCCGCGGTTCTCTTCCTCCAGCTCTTCCAGCGTCTCGAGACAGTCAGCCGCGAAGGCCGGCGAGATGACATCGACGCTTTCCAGCCCTTCACCACCCCACGCCTTCAGCGTTTCATCGGTGTACGGCTTGAGCCACTCGGCCTTGCCGAAGCGCGACTGATAGGTCATCGCCCACTCATCGTCACCAAGCCCCAGCGCCTCGGCCAGCAACTGGCTGGTGCGCTCGCATTGCGTCGGGTAGGGGTCGCCTGCGGTGGCATAGCGCTTGGGAATGCCGTGATAGCTCATCAGCAGGCGCTTGCCGCGCCGACCTTCCTTCTCCCAGTGCTCACGCACGCTGGTGGCCAGCGCCGCGATGTAATCCGGGTGGTCGTGATAATCGCGCACGAAACGCAGCTCCGGCAGATGCGGGCACGGCTTGAGCGCACGCGCCAGGCGATCGAAGACCGCGGCGGTGGTCGTGCGCGAGAACTGCGGATAGAGCGGCAGGATCAGCATGCGGTCGGCACCGCGGCTGGCGAGCTTGCGCCCCACCTCTTCCATGGTCGGCTTGCCGTAGGTCATCGCCAGTTCGACGGGAATATCCTCGCCCAGTGACTCGGCCAGGCGTGCTTCCAGCGCGGCGCGCTGACGCTTGCCGATCGCCATCAGCGGCGAGCCGTCTTCCGTCCACACCGAGGCGTAGGCCTCGGCCACCTTCTTGGGACGCGTCGTCAACACCAGGCCATGCAGAATCGGCAGCCAGAGCAGACGCGGCAGGTCGATCACGCGCACATCACCAAGAAACTCCGCGAGGTAACGGCGCACCGCCTTGGGGGTCGGGGCATCGGGGGTGCCGAGATTGACCAGCATGACGCCAAAACGCGGGGTACTCATGGATGATGGACTCCTGACTAGGGGCAAGAAGAGAGGGAAAGCGGCAGCGCAGCCACTTTCACCGCAGCGCAGCCAACTTCACCGACAGCGCAGCCATATTACCAGCTCGCCCTGTGCGTGAGGGATGAAGTTATACTATCATCACGATTTGTATAGCTTTAAGACAATTATTGTCACAACCCCTCCGGAGTCCTCGTGTCCGATCCCTCCACTCTGCAACTTGCCACTCGTCACGACTTCGCGCGGCCACTGGTGCTGATCCTCGGTGACCAGCTCAGCCATGAGCTGGCAAGTCTCAAGCAGGCGCCCGCCGACAGCGTGATCGCCTTCTGCGAGGTCGAGGAGGAAGGCCGCTACGTGCCGCACCACCCGCACAAGATCGCGATGATGCTGGCCGCGATGCGTCATCACGCCCAGGAACTCAGGGAGTGTGGCTGGCAGGTACATGAAAGCCGACTGGAGGATCCGGACAACCTCCAGCGTCTGGCCAGCGAGGCAGAGCGTCTGGCCGCCCTGTATCAGTGTGATGGCGTGCTGGTGACCCGCCCCGGCGAGTGGCGGCTGCTGGACGACTTTCTGGCGCGGCGCGAGGCCGGCAGCGTGCGCTGGGAAGTCCTCGAGGACACACGCTTCTTCACCACGCCGGCAGCCTTCGCCGGCTGGGCCGAGGGCCGCAAGCAACTGCGCATGGAGTACTTCTATCGTGAGCAACGCCGTGACACCGACCTGCTGATGGAAGGCAGCGAACCCGCCGGCGGCAAGTTCAACCACGACCACGACAACCGCGAACCGATTCCAGACGACTTCCACGCCCCACCACCACCGATGCATGCCCATCACGAGAATGCGACGACCCGCGAGGTGCTGGCGCTAGTCGCGGCGCGCTTCGGAGAACAGGCCAGTGACAAGGAGCGCCACTTCGGCAGCCTCGAGAACTTCAACTGGGCCGTCACGCGCGCCCAGGCCCGCTGTGACCTCGCGCATTTTCTCGATCACTGTCTGGCGGACTTCGGCCGCTATCAGGATGCCATCGAGGACAGCGATCCCTTCCTGTTCCATTCACGCCTGTCTGCCGCGCTCAATATCGGACTCTTGAGCCCGCAGGAGGTCTGCAGCGCCGTGGACGCCGCCTGGCGGCGCGGTGAGGTGCCGATCAATTCGGCGGAGGGGTTCATTCGTCAGATACTCGGCTGGCGCGAATATGTGCGCGGCATCTACTGGACGCGCATGCCCGGCTACAAGCGCGAGAACCGGCTGGAAGCCAGTCGCAACCTGCCGGAATTCTTCTGGACGGGGGACAGCGGCATGCGCTGTCTGGATCAGGCCATCGCCAGCACCCGCGAGCATGCCTACGCCCACCATATTCGTCGCCTGATGGTCACGGGCAACTTCGCGCTACTGTGTGGCGTGAAGCCCGAGGCGCTATGCGACTGGTATCTGGCGGTCTATGTGGACGCCTGTGAGTGGGTCGAGCTGCCCAATACGCTGGGCATGGTGCTGCATGCCGATGGCGGCCTGATGGGCTCCAAGCCTTACTGTGCCTCGGGCAAGTACATCGATCGCATGTCCAATCACTGCGCCAGGTGCCAGTACTCGCCGAAGAAGGTCACCGGCCCGCATGCCTGCCCGTTCAACAGCCTCTACTGGCACTTCATCGAGCGCCATAGAGAGGCGTTGTCACGCAATCCGCGCATGTCACTGGTCTACGGCAGCTGGCGACGCATGAAGGACGACAAGCGCGAAGCCCTGCTGCGACAGGCTGACGCCTTTCTGGCTCGCCTCGACAGCGCCGCGGACTATGGCAGCGATGCCCATCGCGCCGGTTACTACGCCGCACCCTCCAGTCTCACGACCGACAAGGAATCCTCATGAGTCGCATCTGGCAAGCCAGCGCACCGGTCACGCTCTACCACGATGGCAAGTGCCCCCTGTGCCAGCGCGAGGTCGCCTGGCTGGCCAGGCATCCCGGGCGGGAGCGAGTCAGAACGGTGGATATCCGTGCACCAGATTTCTCGCCTCAGGCGCTGGGCTTGAGCTTCGAGACGATGATGGGACGCCTGCATGTGCAGGACGCACGCGGGGAGTGGTATGTCGGCATGGATGCCAGCCGAGCACTCTATGCGGTACTCGGCTACCGGCGCCTGGTGCGCCTGTCGCTGCTGCCGGGCCTGCGCCCGCTGATGGACTGGAGTTACCGCTTCTTCGCCCGCCATCGCGAGCGCATTGGCCGCTGGGTGCCTCAAAAGCACACCTGAGCAAGAAGGCGCGGACTCAGAAGCTCAACGGAATACGCGAGCTCAAGGGCTGGTGATACTGCGGCGGGCGGCCGATCATCTCGTCGTTGGCGACCTGCGAGACCAGCCACGCCCGTGACATCCCGCCCCGCTTGAGCTCGCTGTAGACATCCTCCAGCGAGCGGAACAGCATCGGCTTGCCGCGCTTCATCAGCAGCTCACTGCGCTCCTCCTCCTCTTCTTCGCCGGCGGCTTCCAGCACCAGCTGGACCTGATAGAAACGACTGGCGGCATGACTGATCACGCGTGCCTCCAGTGCAGGGTATTCGGCCATCAAGGATTGCAGATTGCTGGTAAAGATGGCGGACGGCGTGAAGATGCTGGCGGTTCTGGACATGTAAAGACTCCTGCGCGTCCAGGGGACTGCGCATGGTAAGGCCGTAAGTCGACGATATGGTACAAGGATAGCCCGTGAAAACAGGGGCTGGGCGACTCAGACTCCCAGCAGCCCGACACTTCAGGATGAACTTCAAGGCTTCACGCCAGACTGATGGCCAGCGATGACAGTCATGGGGCAGGCGGATGACGATTGAGTGACTCGCAGGTCGAGATCACTGCACTGGTGAGGCACATGCCTCGATGACACGCCCGGAGTCCCGCGCCTTGGCCTCGCTCTTGAGCTCGCTCCAGCGCGCGGCGATCCGGGTCGTCTCGCACCCGGCAAGGCCATGCAGCGCTACCAGTGACAGTCGCGTCAGCGGGAAGAAGCGCGTGGTACCGAAGCGGTCGTGGCCCTGAAAGCCTCCCGCTGCCAGCACATCGGCCGGATACAGGCTGGCGACCGCATGCTGGAATGCCGACTGCAGGCCGGCCAGGCGTTGCTCGAGCGCTGTCAGGCGCAGTGCCCGGTGAGATTCGGTCATGCACAGCGTCATCACGAAATCATCGCCGCCGACATGGCCGAGAAAGTCACCCTCCTGCAGCGCATCGCGCAATACCGTCGCCAGCGCCAGCAACATGCGGTCGCCCTGCGCGTGGCCGAAGCGGTCATTGAAGGGCTTGAAGTTGTCGAGATCCAGATAGATCGCCACCCATTCGGCACTGCGCGCGCTGCTGTCCTCGCCCAAGCCCTCTCGCAAGCCCGCGCCCAAGCCCGCGCCCAAGCCCGCGCCCAAGCCCGCGCCAGCCACGCACTCGAGCAACTGACGCTCGATCGGCCCGTTGCCCGGCAGGCGCGTCAATGGGTTGGCCTCCTCGGCGCTCGCCACCTGCAGCTCCGTGATGATGCGCAGCAGATCCAGGGTGCGCCCCAGTCCCTGATAGCGCCCGCCCCGCGTGATGATGAAGTCCTCATCGCGATCGCTGCCTTCGCGGCCGGTCACCTTGGCCGAGACGCGCTCCAGCGTCTCATCCGCCTCGACGCGCAGCGGACTGGACTGCATGACCTCATGGATCAAGCGTCGCGCATGCAGCTCCGGCCCGAAGCGCTGGCTCAGCAGCCCCAGCAGGCGATGGCGGATGATCAGGCCCACCGGTCGCTGCTGTTCGTCCACCACGGCCAGCGACATCACCTCCTGCTCGGCATGCAGACGCTGGGCGACCTCATTGACGGTGACACCCTGCTGCACCGGCGTCACGGCGCGCGCCAGGCTGCCGATGCTGCGGCCAGGCGGCGGGCGCTGCTGCAGCCTGCGACTCAGCTGGCGCAGATGCCGGTCGAGCGCAGCGCGCTGGCCAAGCGGGTCGGCCTCGGCTGGCGCGAACAACCAGCCCTGCAGATAGTCGGCCCCCAGCTGGCGCACGCACTCCATTTCCGCCTCATGCTCGATGCCCTCGGCGATCACCTGACTGCCACTGCCGTGGGCGATATCGATGATCGAGCGCACGAAGCGCCGCTTGAGCGGGTCGGCATGGATGCCACTGATGAAGTGACGGTCGATCTTGACGAAATCCGGCTGCACCGACGACCACAGCTTGAGGCTGGCATAGCCCTCCCCGAGATCATCCAGCGCGATGGCGAAGCCCATCGATTGATAGTGGCTGACGGCTTCCCGCATCAGCGCCGAATCCAGCCCCGGCGTCTGCTCGGTCAGCTCGATCACCACCTGATGCGGACGCAGGCCGAAGCGCCGCAGCAGGCGACGCGTCAGGCCGGGCGAGTGGGCGCCATCCAGCAACACGTCGGGAGACACGTTGATGAACAGCCGCTCCGTCAGGCCCAGCGTCGACCACTGCTCGAGCGCACGCTCGCGACACAGGCTGTCGAGCTCCACCAGGCGGCCGTGTTCGCGCGCCGCCGAGAACATCGTCAACGGTGAGGCCAGTGGCCCTGCGGCACTCCCGCGCGCCAGCGCCTCATAGGCGAAGACCTCACGGCCGTTGGATGACACGATGGGCTGGAAATGCATGCTCACCTGGCGCAGACGCAGCAACGCCTCCAGTGCATGACGGGATTCGACGACAGGCTGGCCATGAGCGGCTTGCAGGGACGGGGATGGGAGCATGTCAGAATCTGAACATGCTGATATGACAGGGGGATGACAAAGGTGCCACGCGGCGCATCAGGCGCCTCATCCGGCAGAGGGGATGCCAGACGTCAGATCGACTAAGTCGATGTGTCGACTATCTCGACGTACCGCCTATCTCGATCAAAACAGGATCACGCCATGCCGGCCTGGCAGCCGGCATGGCGTGGTCCTCAAGCGCCAAGGTGACGCTTACAGCGAGTTGGGGTCGATGGCCTTGCCGAGGGAGTTGCGGTCGATCCACTTGCCCGCCTTGGTCTCCTTGTAGCGGAAGACGACCATATCACCGGCCACCACCGGCACTTCGCTGTCTTCGGTCTGGTAGCTGTAGCTCTCACCTTCCACGACCAGCGTGAAGCGGTAGAGGTCCGGCATGCCCAGCCATTCCTTGAAGGGCCCTTCACGCTCCAGGCTCTCCAGCGTGCCGCGGCCCTGCAGCTTGGGGGTACGTGCGCGTCCGCGCCCAAATCCACCTGCCATGCTATCTCCTCCCCGTCAGTGCGGGTCTTGCGAGGCAACGGCGATGCCGCCGCCCGGGTACATGATTGACGCGCGTACGCATCACGTTATTCAGCGAAGGCCTGGCCATAACTGTCGGGCGCCAGGTCCTCGAAACGGGTGTACTTGCCGATGAAGGCCATGTGAACGGTACCGATGGGGCCGTTACGCTGCTTGCCGATGATCAGCTCGGCCAGTCCCTTGTTGTCGGGATTGTCCTTGTTGTAGACCTCATCACGGTAGACGAAGGCGATGACATCGGCATCCTGCTCGATGGCGCCGGATTCACGCAGATCCGACATCACCGGGCGCTTGTTGGGGCGCTGCTCAAGCGAGCGGTTCAGCTGCGAGAGCGCCACGACCGGGCAGGCGAATTCCTTGGCCAGGCCCTTCAGCGAGCGCGAGATCTCGGAGATCTCGGCGGTACGGTTCTCGGAAAGCCCCGGCACCTGCATCAGCTGAAGGTAATCGATCATGATCAGGCCGATGCCGCCATGCTCACGCGCCATGCGTCGACAGCGCGAGCGCATCTCGTTGGGCGACAGCGCCGCGGTGTCATCGACGAACAGCTGTTTGTCCTTGAGCAGGTTGACCGCCGAGGTCAGACGCGGCCAGTCCTCGTCTTCCAGCTGGCCGGTACGCACCTTGGTCTGGTCGATGCGGCCCAGCGAGGAGATCATGCGCAACATCAGCGATTCGGCGGGCATCTCCATCGAGAACACGGCGACCGGCTTGTCGCCGGAGACCACGGCATGCTCGACCAGGTTCATGGCGAAGGTGGTCTTGCCCATCGAGGGACGGCCGGCAATGATCACCAGATCAGACGGCTGCAGGCCGGAGGTCATGTCATCAAGATCACGGAAGCCGGTCGACAGGCCCGTCATCTGGCCCTTGAGGTTGAACAGCTCATCGATGCGGTCCACCGCGCCGGTCAGCAGCTGACTCATGCCCTTGGGGCCGCCGCTCTTGGGCCGCGACTCGCTGATCTGGAACACCAGGCGCTCGGCCTCGTTGACCAGCTCATCGGCATCACGGCCCTGCGGGCTGAAGGAGCTCTCGGCGATCTGGTTGGCCGCCTGGATGAGCTTGCGCAGCGTGGCGCGCTCGCGAACGATGTCGGCATAGGCCTTGATGTTGCTGGCCGAGGGCGTATTGCGCGCCAGCTCGGCAAGGGTCGCCAACCCGCCGACCGACTCGAGCTGGTCACGACTTTCCAGCAGCTCGGACAGCGTCACCACATCCAGCGGGCGGCTGCCGCCGACCAGCTGAGACATGGCGTTGTAGATGAGTCGATGCTCATAGCGATAGAAGTCGTCGGCCACCAGCCGCTCGGAGACCGTATCCCAGGCGCTGTTGTCCAGCATCAAGCCGCCAAGCACCGACTGCTCGGCCTCCAGCGAATTGGGCGGCACCTTGAGCGCTGCCGTCTCGCGATCCTGATCCTGAATCTCGCTCATGCCTGGCTGACTCCTGCTGATGACTGACATGCCCGCGGGGGCTTCTAGTTTCACGCATTGACGCAAGCCTGCCAACCGCCGCGCCCACGCCGAAGCCGCTTCCTGACGGGGGCAGGCATTCTACCGGATTTTGTGCGTCATCGCCTCGCCGGCGACCAGGCAAATGCCACAGCGATGACAAATCGCGCCCATGAAAAAACCGCCTTCGCATCGAGGATGCAAAGGCGGCTTGGGTACCGCAGCAGTCGCTACACCGGATCACCGGCCAGCCACTGCAAATCAGCGATTACTCGCCGACCACGACCACACGGACAGTGGCAGTCACTTCAGCGTGCAGCTGCAGCACGATGTCGTATTCGCCAGTGTTGCGCAGCGGGCCTTCCGGCATGCGGACTTCGCTCTTGGCGATGTCGATGCCAGACTGGGCGATAGCTTCGGCCAGATCACGCGGACCGATGGAACCGAACAGCTTGCCTTCTTCGCCAGCTTTGGCGACCAGGGACAGTTCGATTTCGTTCAGCTGAGCGGCACGCGCTTCAGCTTCGGTCTTGCGCTCTGCAACCTGTGCTTCCAGCTCAGCGCGCTGAGCTTCGAAAGCTGCCTGGTTTTCAGCAGTGGCCGGAACTGCCAGGCCGTACGGCAGCAGGTAGTTGCGACCGAAGCCAGCCTTGACGGAAACCTGGTCACCCAGGTTGCCCAGCTTGCCAATCTTGTCGAGCAGAATGACTTGCATCTCGTAAACCTCTTATCGATGACTGCCGGCGAGACGTGCGCGAAAATCCGCAAAGACGTCCACAAGCGCCAACAGCAGCAAAATCAGAATCGTGGGCCAGGTGGTCAGCATCATGAAATAGACGCCGACGAGCCATAACCCGCTCATCCCCTTTAACCCGATGTAACCATGTACCAGGGCAATGCCCGCCACCAGCAGCGGTATCCAGATCAGCAGGAGCACTGCAGGCACATTGAGCAGTACGCCAATGATCCCGCAGGCTGCCAGTATCAGGATTTCGGGCAAACTCAGCCGAAAGGCATGGAATTCGCTGCGAAACCCACCCGGATTGTAGAGCCCGGACTGCCAACTGCGCGCCAGGGCCAGACAGCCCGTGGCGGCCAGCAGGACCACCAACCCGGTAATACCACCGATGACCAGCCCTGCGAGCTGTTCAGTCGGCACACCTTGAGCGGCAAAGTCGTTCAAGCGTGCGTCAAGCTCAGGGGCATTCTTGCGAATGCTCTCAAGCAGTGGACCGGCTCCGCCTGGTGGCAGGAATATCCCGGACTGCACCATCAGTGCCGCCGTCAGGCTGGCGCCTATCAGCGCCTCACCCCATCGCACGCGAGCGCGCAACAGGGTTGCCATCAGGGTGACCAGCAATACGGTTGCCAGAGGCACCGGATCGCCTTGTACCCACCACCAACCGGCCGGAACGGCGGCGGCGATGACTACGGGTGCGGCAGGCGCAAGGCCACGCCGAAGCGTGACCAGCGCACTGATGGCGGCACTGAACCAGAAGAACCAGGGCACGATTCCCGTCAGCAATGCAATCGCGATGCATTGCAGGGGGCCGCGCATGGCCCAGCGTGCCAGTGCCAGCATCATGGTGTCGCCTTACTGGTGGCTGTCGCTGTACGGCAGCAGAGCCAGGTAGCGAGCACGCTTGATGGCAGTCGCCAGCTGACGCTGGTAGCGTGCCTTGGTGCCAGTGATACGGCTCGGGACGATCTTGCCGGTCTCGGTGATGTAAGACTTCAGGACTTCGATGTCCTTGTAGTCGATCTGCTTCACGCCTTCAGCGGTGAAGCGGCAGAACTTGCGACGACGGAAAAAACGTGCCATTGCAATGACCTCCTGGGGTGCGGTATCAGTTAGCGTCTTGAGCTTCGGATTCGTCACGCTTGTCTTCGCGACGCGGACGCTTCTCTTCAGCCGGCTTCATCATCGGAGACGGCTCGATGGCCGCTTCCTTTGAACGCACAACCAGGTTACGGATGACGGCGTCGTTGAAACGGAAGATGGTTTCGAGTTCTTCGACCACCTCACCGGTAGTTTCGACGTTCATCAGCACGTAGTGGGCCTTGTGGATCTTGTTGATCGGGTAGGCCAGGTGACGGCGACCCCAATCTTCCAGACGATGCACAGTACCGCCGGCTTCGGTCACGATGGAGGTGTAACGCTCGATCATGGCCGGAACCTGTTCGCTCTGGTCCGGGTGGACCATGAACACGATCTCGTAGTGACGCATGGCTTGGCTCCTTTCGGTTTGACAGCCCCCACGGCGCGTCTCGGGCCGGGAAGCAAGGAGTGGAGTGATTACTACGGTTGTGCCATTCAGACCCGAAGGCCACGAAAGACGCGCGCGGGCGAGGACAGGTGCCCCCATGCCGCGCATTCACTGCAGACTGCACTTCACAGAACCGCAGTATTGTAGAGAGGAGTCAAGGGCTTGGCAAGCGGCCCGTGAAAGACAGCCAGCCCCGTTCCGCCGGCCGTCTCTCTCTTGCCACTCTCTTGCTTCTACCCTGCCTGCCTTCCTGACTATCCCCTGCCGACAATTGCCTCAGTCGCGGCGCTGACGCACGGCCTCGAACAGGCAGATACCCGCGGCAACCGAGACATTGAGGCTGGAGACGCTGCCCGCCATCGGCAGCTTGATAAGGCTGTCGCAGTGCTCGCGGGTCAGACGGCGCATGCCCTTGCCCTCGGCACCCATCACGATGGCGACCGGGCCGGTGAAGTCGGCTTCGAAGGCCATGGATTCGGCTTCGCCCGCCGTGCCCAGCACCCAGACACCAGCTTCCTTCATGGCGTCCAGCGTGCGGACCAGGTTGGTGACCTGATAGACCGGCACCACTTCCGCGGCCCCACAGGCCACCTTGCGCACGGTCGCGTTCAGTGAGGCCGACTTGTCCTTGGGCACGATGACGCCATGGGCGCCCGCGGCATCGGCACTGCGCAGGCAGGCACCGAGGTTGTGCGGATCCGTGACGGAGTCCAGCACCAGAAACAGCGGAGCTTCTGCGTGGGACCAGCCATCGAGACGCAGCTTGAGGCCGGTCTCGTTCTCGGTGGCCAGCGGCGCGCACAGCGCGACCAGCCCCTGATGGGCGCCACCGCCGACGGCCAGTGCATCCAGCTCCTCGCGCCCCTTGAGGGTGACGCGCGAGCCGGCGGCACGCGCCTGCTCGATGATCTCGCTCAGGCGCAGCTCGGCCTCGCCCGCCTGCACCCACAGCTCGCTGGGTGCGCGGTCACGTGCCAGCAAGGCTTCCACGGCGTGCACGCCATAGACGGCTTCCAGGCCACCGGGAATCTTCGGCGCGGCGGCGCGAGCGCCACCCTTGCGCGCCCCGCCACGCTCATGACGCTGAGCGCCGCTGCGCTCACCCCGGGATTGCTCACTTCTGGCGTGGCTAGCACGCTCGCCGGCGGGCTTGCCGCGGCCGGGCTTGCGCCCCTTGTCCTGACTCATTGTGCCTTCCTGACTGATGACCCGACGGGCCCTGTCACATTGACGGAAACTGAGCTGCCGCCGACGCGACAGCCTTGAAATCGTGCAGCCTGACGACTGCCCAACGCATCAGCCCCGACCGGAGCCGGGGCTGATGCAATGACGCGCGAGGAGCAGAGCCGAAATCAGCTACGGCCGTTACCGCGACGCCCGCGCGAGCGCGAGCCCCGCTTGCGCGACGGGTCGTCCTTGCCTGCGGCACCCATCGGCGCAACCGGCGCGAACGGGCTGTCGGCGGCTTCCGGGCCACTCGGCACGGCCGGACGCGCCGCAGCCGGCGCCTCGGCGGCGGGCTGCTGCTCATTGCCAGCGGCGACCTTGCGCTCTCCACGGCCCGAGCGATCACTGCGCTCGCCACGCTCACCGCGCGGCTTGCGCGGCGGACGCTCACCTGCTGGCTTTTCGGCCGCAGCCGCGTTGCCATTGCCTTCCTGACTGACTTCCTCGGTCAGGGACTTGAGGCGTTCGCGCTCACGCTTGCCGGGACGTCCCTTGGCGGCGGCTTCCTTGCTGGCAGCGGCACCACTCTTGCCGGCTGCCGGCTTGTCGCCCTCGCTGCTGCGTGCCTTGCGCGGCTTGCGCTTGGGACGCGGCGTCGGGTCGCTGAGCATGAAGTCGATCTTGCGCTCATCCATGTCGACACGGGCCACCTGGACGGTGACGCCATCGCCGAGACCATAGCTGACGCCGGCACGCTCACCCTTGAGGCGATGCTTCTCGGCCTCGTAGTGATAGTAGTCGGACGGCAGCGAGGAGATGTGCAGCAGGCCTTCGACGTAGTAGGCATCCAGACGCACGAACAGGCCGAACTGGGTGACTGCCGCAACGGTGCCTTCCAGCACTTCCCCGACCTTGTCCTTCATGAACTCGCACTTGAGCCAGTCGTTGACGTCACGCGTCGCCTCATCGGCGCGGCGCTCGGTCATCGAGCAGTGCTCACCCAGCTCGAGCATCTGCTCGAAGGTGTACGGGCACCACTTGGTCGGGCGCTCGGTCACGGCATCTTCGGCGCGCAGCACGGTGTCGGTCTTGCGCGGGCCACGGATGACGGAACGAATCGCACGATGCACCAGCAGATCCGGATAGCGACGGATCGGCGAGGTGAAGTGCGCGTAGGCATCGTAGGCCAGACCGAAGTGACCTTCGTTCTGCGGCGAGTAGACCGCCTGGGTCATGCTGCGCAGCATCACGGTCTGGATGATGTCGAGGTCCGGGCGCTCGGCGATCGAGGCACGCAGTGCCTGGAAGTCCTTGGGTGCCGGCTCGTCGCCACCTTCCAGCGTCAGACCCAGCTCACCCAGGAAGGCGCGCAGGTTGTTCAGACGCTCCGGTGCCGGCTGCTTGTGGACACGATAGAGGGCCGGGAGATCGTGCTCATCCAGGAAGCGTGCCGTCGCGACGTTGGCCGCCAGCATGCATTCCTCGATCAGCTTGTGCGCGTCGTTGCGGGTACGCGGCACGATCTGCTCGATCTTGCGCTCATCGTTGAACAGGATCTGCGTTTCGGTGGTCTCGAAATCGATGGCACCACGCTTGTCACGCGCCTTGCGCAGCACGCCGTACAGCGCGTGCAGGTTGTGCAGCGACGGCAGCAGCTCGTTGTACTGCTGGCACAGTGCCTGACCTTCCTCACTTTCCGGGTCGGTCAGCATGGTGCCGACCTTCTCGTAGGTCAGGCGAGCATGCGAGCGAATCACGGCCTCGAAGAAGCGATAGTCGAGCATCTCGCCACTGCTGGCAGAGATGGTCAGCTCACAGACCAGCGTCAGACGATCGACATGCGGGTTGAGCGAGCACAGACCGTTGGAGAGCAGTTCCGGCAGCATCGGCACGACCTGACCCGGGAAATACACCGAGTTGCCGCGCACATAGCCTTCCTGATCCAGCGGGCTGCCGCCACGCACGTAGTGGGAGACGTCGGCGATGGCGACCAGCAGCTTCCAGTTGCCATTGTCGTCCTGCCAGGCACAGACGGCGTCATCGAAGTCCTTCGCGTCTTCGCCATCGATGGTGACCAGCGGCGTCTCGCGCAGGTCGATACGGCCCTTCTTGTCTTCTTCCAGCACCTCGGCGGAGATGGTCGAGATCTGGTCTTCGACTTCCGGCGGGAATTCACTGGGGATATCGTGGGAACGGATCGCGATATCGATTTCCATGCCCGGGTCCATGCGCTCACCGAGCACCTCGACCACTTCACCCACCGGCTGCACGCGGGTGGCGGGCTGCTGAGTGATGCGCACGGACACCACCTGACCGTCCTTGGCACCATTGGCCACGCGGTTGGGGATGATGACTTCCTGCGCGATGCGCGAGTTCTCGGGAATCAGCACACCGAAGTCCGGCTCGGACTGACGATAGATGCCGACCAGGGTCTGGGTATTGCGCGCCAGCACCTCGACGATGGTGATCTCGTCACGGCCACGACGATCACGGCCGCTGACGCGAGCCAGCACCTGATCGCCATGGAAGACGCGACGCATCTGGCGCGGCGGCACGGCGAGGTCCGGCTTGACGCCATCTTCGCGCGCCAGGAAGCCGAAGCCGTCGCGGTGACCGACGACGCGGCCACGGATCAGGTCCAGCTTGTCGATCAGGGCATAGGCACCGCGACGATTGCGCAGCACCTGACCATCACGTTCCATGGCATTGAGGCGACGGCGCACAGCTTCCTGCTGCTCCTCGTCCTCGAAACCGAGCATGCGGCTCATGTTCTCGTGGGTAATGGGCTTGCCATACTCTTCCAGCTTGTCGAGCAAGAACTCTCGGCTGGGGATGGGCTTGTCGTACTTATGGGCTTCGCGTTCCGCGTGCGGGTCGTCGCTGAGCGTCCATTGGGTCATTAATCAGGATTCCTTGACGATGAATTCGAGACGGGCAGCGATCGCGGCACGGAATGACAGGTTGTCTCTCATCCGCGCATTATAGCCTCTACCCTTGGGCCGACCCAACCATTCCCCGCCACTCATCACGGCGGAGGGGCCATTCAGTGCTCTCAATGGCGGCCCGAGGCCAGACTCTCAAGTCTGAAAGCTCGCCAATTGATGAGCTTCATCTGTCTGTTCTCTCTCTGTCCTCTGTCTGTCCCCTGTCTGTCCTCATCAAGCGAGAGAGACTTTCTGCGGCTCGCTCAACAGGGCATGAAAGAAAAAGCTTGCATTCCCACAGTACATCCGTATTATTCGGCACCACTTGCCCAGATGGCGGAATTGGTAGACGCGCTAGCTTCAGGTGCTAGTGTCCGTATGGACGTGGAGGTTCAAGTCCTCTTCTGGGCACCAATTTCAGGTTTCATGTTGGCGTGACACACGTTAAGATGGATACCAGAAAACGGGTAAAGCATCTAAGTTTCAACAACTTGACTGCTGATCCGGGTCTGCGGACCGAAACGAGTTCTGATGTCTGCCCAGGTGGCGGAATTGGTAGACGCGCTAGCTTCAGGTGCTAGTATCCGTAAGGATGTGGAGGTTCAAGTCCTCTCCTGGGCACCACGGACGTCAGACTCACAACGAACGACCCCTGTATCGCGCTTCGCCCAGATGGCGGAATTGGTAGACGCGCTAGCTTCAGGTGCTAGTATCCGTAAGGATGTGGAGGTTCAAGTCCTCTTCTGGGCACCACGATGCGCACTCGAACAGGGAACATGGCATCCACTACCAAGGATTTCATGCTCGTTCAGCTGCAAGACTCAGCTCTTGAGACTTCAGCACACAACTTGATGCCCAGATGGCGGAATTGGTAGACGCGCTAGCTTCAGGTGCTAGTGTCCGTATGGACGTGGAGGTTCAAGTCCTCTTCTGGGCACCATCAAGTTGATATCCGATGCATCCTCGCAGCGCCTGCTGCTCACATCGCGATACTCCCCCTCGCAATATCCTGACTGACTTACCCTCTTGTTTTGCCCAGACCCACAGCGCCCTGCGTTGTCTTTCGCATGTCGCGAAGAAAATACCGCCCTCCTCATGCGCAACTTGTCCACACCCATTACTACGCCTGGCATTGTGGATAACTCTTTTCAGCTGCACCCCTTCAGTCGGCACCTGTCCGCCGAACTGCTTCAGTACGTTCCTGTCAGTCGGGCCTTGGCTGTGCGCTCAATAACGTGATGGCATTCGACTGAAACTGTCGACCTGCTAGCCATCGCGCGCGACCTGCGCCTCGAGGCGCTGCTCGACGTCATCGGGGAGCTCATGGAAGAAATCCAGCCCTGTCAGAGACTCGATGCGATCGATGCTGACCAGAAAACGATCCAGCGGCTCATCGCCCCTCACCTGCTGCGGAAAGAGAAATGCCAGCGCACGTGGTGCCTGCCGACCCGAGCCGGGCGAGATGATGATCTTGTAGAAGGCATCGGGAATCTCGATCAGATTGGGCAGCCGCTCGATACTGCCGCTGAAGACCGGTCCTGCCGTGATCCACAGCGCGCCTTCGCGCGGCAGGATGCTGTCCATGATGGCGGCTTCCAGCCGTTGCCAGAGCTTGCGGTTGAGCGCGGGTGTCTGTGGCGAGATATTCGTCATGCGGAAGGTCTGATGCTGCGCCTTGACGCCGTAGATCTTGCCGATGGCGTAGTTGGGCGCCAGGTGCCCACGGTCGTAGCCACTGTTGCGATAGCTATCCGGCGTGACGGGCCATAGAGAGCGCCAGTCGCGCTCGAACTCGTCAGGACGCTCCCCCAGCCGCGACCCTTGAGTATTCTCGAGTCGCCATGTCACCCACAACGGGTTGGCGCGCAGATCAGACCAGCCCACCAGATAAGCATCGCTGCGCAAGCCGCGCGCCAGCGTCTTCCAATCCAGTGCACGCGCCTGCGGCACGCCCTGCCAGACGTAGAACTGCTGGTAGTCGCGCTCCTGCCACCACCAGAGCCCACCCCCTACCAGTGCAAACACCACGCTGACCCCGAAGCCCCGCCACAGCTTGCGGCCGGCCGAGCGAATATCGTCCATCACATCCAGCATCCCGCCATTTCCTTCTTGTCGTTGCAGTTACCTCGGCAAGGCATGCATCCATCATTTCGCCATGGCTCGCGGGCGACAGCGACGCCATTCACGTTCCTGCGTCGATTCCATCATGGCAGAGTTCTGCCAGCGAGGCTGACGGTTGCCCCAACTCAAGCCACAATAAGCAGGTAGCACCCGCTGATGCACCATCGGCGAGCAGAGACCTCCTGACAAATCTGCCCGCACACCGATGGCGCAGAACCTGACCACATGTTCAGCATCTGGCATGCCACCTGCATCCATGAATGCCAGCAAGCGGTCAGCAATGCCACACAGAGTGCCCATCAAGGCACCGGTGGCACCCGCGACATTGCAACGACTGACATGCAAGCGCCTCCTGACAGGCGAGCCGTGACCGCAGCACATCCCGACGGTTGTGCTCCATTGATGAGAAGGAATCCGACCATGGCCAATCAGAGCCGCCGTAACTTCATGTGCAACAGCCTGCTGGGGCTCGCTGCCCTGCCGCTGGGCGCCGCCATACTCTCACCCCGCGCCCTTGCCGCCGACCTGCCGCGACTGGATAACTCCAATCCGCAAGCCAAGGCGCTCAACTACGTGGAAGTCGCCAGTGAAGCCAAGGACCACCCCGCCTTCAAGCCGGGTTCGGACTGCGCCAACTGCATGTTCTACAAGCCCGAGAACGAAGGCTGCCAGCTTTTCCCAAGCCATAGCGTCGAGCCGAAGGGCTGGTGTCAGTCCTGGACCAAGCGCCCGGCCTGAGGTGCGCAACCGGAACCCTCTGGCTGAGAACACGAGCATGAACACGAGAGCCGATTGAGACAAGAAAACCGCCGCGAGGGTGACCTCACGGCGGTTTTTTCATGCCTGCCTTATGCCGATTGCGCGCCGGTCAGGGCTGGCATCCCTCGCCCCCCCCTCGATCCGCCATGAGCGTCACCTGACGCCCTGTCAGCCGGAATTGGCGTCCTCCGGCAGTGGCCACTGGTAGCGCCTTGCCACCTCATCGTTCTCCATCGACTCCAGATGGACAGGGAAGCCCCACAGCTGATGCAGATAGCGCATCACGGGGTAGACGCTGCGCGCCAGCGGGCGCCGATCATCCTGCACATGGCGCAGGGTCAGCGAGCGATCACCGCGAATGTTGGCGGCCCACACCTGGATATTCGGCTCACGGTGGCTCAGTGCGTACTGTACGCACAGCGCCTCACGAATGCGCTTGTAACCACGACTGTCGTGAATGGCGTCGATGACGAGATGCTCATCGCTGTCGTCATCGACCAGCGAGAACAGCTTGAGATCCCGGATCACCTTGGGCGACAGGAATTGCTGGATGAAGGACTCATCCTTGAAGTTGCGCATCGCGAAGTGCACCGTTTCCAACCAATCGCTGCCGGCGATATCCGGGAACCACTCACGATCCTCATCGTCGGGGTGCTCACAGATACGCTTGATATCGGTAAACATCGCGAAGCCCAGCGCATAGGGGTTGATGCCGTTGTAGTGCGGGTGATCGAAGCCGGGCTGCTGCACCACCGAGGTATGCGACTGCAGGAACTCGAGAATCACGCCCTCGCCGATCACCCCCTCATCGTAGAGCTGATTCATGATGGTGTAGTGCCAGAAACATGCCCAGCCCTCGTTCATCACCTGCGTCTGGCGCTGCGGGTAGAAGTACTGCGCCAGCTTGCGCACGATACGCACCAGCTCGCGCTGCCAGGGCTCCAGCAACGGGGCATTCTTCTCGATGAAATAGAGCAGGTTCTCCTGCGGCTCCGGCGGATAGCGGCCGCGGCGATGCAGACCGAGGGGGTCATTGACCTCATCGACCACCTCATCCTCTTCGCCCGCCTGGGGAATCGTGGTCCACAGCGCATTCACCTGGGCCTGCAGATAGGCCTCACGCTCCTGCTGACGCTGGACCTCCTCCTCCGGCGAGATGGCTGAAGGACGCTTGTAGCGATCCACGCCATAGTTCTGCAGCGCATGGCAGGCGTCGAGCAGCTGCTCGACAGCGTCCACGCCGTGACGCTCCTCGCACTCAGACACGTATTTCCGCGCGAAGACGAGGTAGTCGATGATCGCCGAGGCATCCGTCCAGGTGCGGAACAGATAATTGCCCTTGAAGAAGCTGTTGTGGCCATAGCAGGCGTGCGCCATGACCAGAATCTGCATCATCAGGGTGTTCTCTTCCATCAGATAGGCGATGCACGGGTCGGAGTTGATCACCAGCTCATAGGCCAGCCCCATCTGCCCCCGCCGATACGCCTGCTCCACCGACAGGAACTGCTTGCCGAACGACCAGTGATGGTAGCCGACCGGCATGCCGATGCTGGCGTAGGCATCCATCATCTGCTCGGACGTGATCACCTCGATCTGGTTGGGGTAGATATCCAGCTTGTACTGCGCGGCGATGCGCGCGATCTCGCTTTCGAAATGCTCGAGCAATTCGAAGGTCCAATCCGACCCGCTGGCCGGCTGGGTGTCTTCGAGCCGGCTATCGATGCGCTTGCTCATTCGGTCATCAAGACCGCCATCAAGACCATGACTCATGAGGCCTCCTGGCCCGGCACAACTGCCGGGCACGTCGCATGATGTGATCAGGCGCTGATGCGGCGCTTGAACAGCTCGCGGAATACCGGGTAGATATCGCCTGCCTCGACGATCTGCTGCATGGCAAAGCGTTCCGGAAATTCCGCCTCGACCCGCTCGTACTCCTCCCATAGCGCCTGATGGGCATGCGGCGTGATCTCCACATAGGCGTAGTACTGCAGGCGCGGCATCAGCTTCTTGATCATCAGTTCGCGACAGTTGGTGGAATCGTCGTCCCAGTTGTCGCCATCCGAGGCCTGCGCCACGTAGAGATTCCACTCACCGGCCGGATAGCGCGATTCGATCACCTCATCGAGCAGCGTGAGGGCACTGGACACGATGGTGCCGCCGGTCTCGCGGGAGTAGAAGAACTCCTCCTCGTCGACCTCCTTGGCAGCGGTGTGGTGACGGATGAAGACCAGCTCGACCTTCTCATAGTTGCGCTCCAGAAACAGATACAGCAACAGGAAGAAACGCTTGCCGATGTCCTTGTGCGCCTGGGTCATCGACCCCGAGACATCCATCACGCAGAACATCACCGCCTTGTTGGACGGCATCGGCTGATTGATGAGGTGGTTGTAGCGCAGATCATAGGTATCGAGGAACGGCACCGCCTTGAGGCGCGCCTCGAGCCGCTCGATTTCCGCCTTGAGCTCACTGATGCGCACCTTGTTGCGCAGCACCGGGTCCTTGCGCTCCTCCTGCTCCAGCGCTTCGACAGCTTCCTTCAGCGCCCGCTTGATCGGGGAACGCATCGCGATGCGCCGCGCCTGTGCCGAGCGCATCGAGCGCACGATGTTGATACGTGCCGGTGTGCCGTCACGCGCGATCCCCGCGCGCACCGGGCGCACCTCTTCCATGTCCGCGATCTGCTTGCGCTCCAGATGCGGCAGTTCCAGCCCGTCGAAGACGAACTCGAGAAATTCCTCACGCGACAGGGTGAAGGCAAAGTCGTCTTCCCCCTCGCCCTGATTGGAGGCCTGGCCCTCGCCACTGCCGCCTCCCCCACCACCGCCACTGGGACGGCGCATGCGGTCCCCTTCGACAAATTCCTTGTTGCCGGGATTGATCACACGCCGCTTGCCGCCCTGCCCGTGCTGGAAGACCGGCTCGGAAATGTCACGCGTCGGAATGGAAACTTCCTCGCCGCGCTCCATGTCGGTGATGGAGCGCCGATTGACGGCATCCTCCACCGCCCGCTTGATATGACTGCGATAGCGCCGAATGAAGCGCTGTCGATTCACTGCACTCTTGTTGCGTGCATTGCTGCGTCGATCAATGAAATAACTCATTCGCCCTCCTTGCCGGCCCCGCCCTCAGCGGATGGCCGGATGGCAAGTGCCGGCGGCAATCGTGCCCGCCGGCAGGCCTGTCGTCAGTCGGCAGGGCTTACTGCGACTTGCGTACGCGCAGATACCATTCGGACAACAGACGCACCTGCTTCTCGGTGTAGCCGCGATCCACCATGCGCGCCACGAAGTCCTCGTGCTTGCGCTGGTCGGATGCCGAGGCCTTGGCATTGAAGGAGATGACCGGCAGCAGCTCTTCGGTATTGGCGAACATCTTCTTCTCGATCACCGCACGCAGCTTCTCGTAGGACTGCCAGCTCGGGTTGGTACCGTTGTTCTGCGCCCGTGCGCGCAGCACGAAGTTGACCACCTCGTGACGGAAATCCTTCGGGTTGGAGATGCCCGCGGGCTTCTCGATCTTCTCCAGCTCCTCGTTGAGTGACTGACGGTCCAGCAGTTCGCCGGTCTCGGGATCGCGATACTCCTGCTCCTGGATCCAGAAGTCGGCATAGGTCACATAGCGATCGAAGATGTTCTGCCCATACTCGGAATAGGACTCGAGATAGGCGGTCTGGATCTCCTTGCCGATGAAATCGACGTAGCGGGGCGCCAGGTATTCCTTGATATATCGCAGGTAGCGCTCGTGGGTTTCCTTGGGCAACTGCTCCTGATCGAGGCGCTGCTCCAGCACGTAGAGCAGATGGACCGGATTGGCCGCGACCTCACTGGCATCGAAGTTGAAGACCTTGGAGAGAATCTTGAAGGCAAAGCGTGTCGAGAGCCCATCCATCCCCTCGTCGACACCGGCGCTGTCGCGGTATTCCTGGATCGACTTGGCGCGCGGATCGGTATCCTTGAGGTTCTCGCCGTCATAGATGCGCATCTTCGAATAGACGCTGGAATTCTCCGGCTCACGCAGACGCGACAGCACGATGAACTGGGACAGCATGCGCAGCGTATCCGGAGCACAGGGCGCCTGGTTCAGCGACGAATGCTCCAGCAGCTTGGCGTAGATCTTGACCTCCTCGGAGGCGCGCAGGCAGTAAGGCACCTTGACGATATAGACGCGATCGAGGAAGGCCTCGTTGTTGCGGTTGTTGCGAAATGCCTGCCACTCGCTCTCGTTGGAGTGCGCCAGCACCACGCCATCGAAGGGAATCGCACCCATGCCTTCCGTCGGGTTGTAATTGCCCTCCTGGGTCGCGGTCAGCAGCGGATGCAGCACCTTGATCGGCGCCTTGAACATCTCGACGAATTCCATCAGCCCTTGGTTGGCCTTGCACAGCCCGCCGGAGAAGCTGTAGGCATCCGGGTCGTCCTGGGCATAGAGCTCCAGCTGACGGATATCGACCTTGCCGACCAGCGCGGAAATGTCCTGGTTGTTGTCATCGCCCGGCTCGGTCTTGGAGATACCGATCTGATTGAGGCGCGAGGGGTAGAGTTTGACCACGCGGAACTTGCTGATATCGCCGCCATATTCCTTGAGGCGCTTGGCGGCCCACGGCGACATGGCACTGCGCATGCAGCGCTGGGGAATGCCGTACTCCTTCTCGATCAGCTCGCCATCTTCCTCCGGCGAGAACAGCCCCAGCGGAGACTCGAAGACCGGCGAGCCCTTGATGGCATAGAAGGGAATCTGCTCCATCAGCAGCTTGAGACGCTCCGCCAGAGACGACTTGCCGCCGCCCACCGGGCCGAGCAGATACAGGATCTGCTTGCGCTCCTCCAGTCCCTGCGCCGCATGCCGGAAGTAGGAAACGATCTGCTCGATAGCCTCTTCCATGCCATAGAACTCGGCAAAGCTTGGATAACGGCGGATCAGCTTGTTGGAAAAGATACGGGAAAGACTGGGGTCCTTGGCGGTATCGATGACCTCCGGTTCACCGATGGCCGCCAGCATGCGCTCGGCAGCGCTGGCGTAGGCAGTAGTGTCCTGCCGGCACAACTCCAGGTACTCCTGGAGACTCATCTCTTCTTGCTGAATCCGCTCGTAGCGGCTCTGCACGTGATCGAAGATGCTCATGGAAGCCTCCTTGTCGCGACATCAGTCGCTGGGACCATCGCCGGGCCCACTCAGGTAAGACCGCAAGATTCGTTCGTCCGCTCAGCCTGGATAGCGTACGCAGGACGACTGCCTCGGCGTGTTTATCAGCATAGGTCGATATAGGGTGCTGGTGTCCAATACAGTGAATGAATGCATTCAACGAACTTTCCGCCGGCGGAGCCAGTTCTGCCAAGCACCGCAGGATCTACGGCAACCAGTGGGTCAGCAGACACTACGATGGCGCCTGAACGTCCCTGACAACGCGTTGAAGAAAGCTTCGAAAGACGCGAAAACTCGACCAATGCTTCTACTGTCGCGGGTGATTCACTCATGTCATGTTGCACCGCAGCACACCTTGAGCATAGGAACAGACTGACGGTTGACGCCAGTCACGCTCACGACCAGGCGACACTGCATACCAGCCAGTCGAGCAAGAATGGCCGCGCCCACACCTCACACCCGACCGCCTCCGCCACGCTTCATAAAGCCTCCTGATTCGCCATAAAGACCATGAAAACAACGACTGGCGACGAAGTGGCTACCAACCTAATCAGACTCTTGCCTCAATCACGCATGACGTTGACAAGACCGGACAACCGGCCACAAAAAAATCCCCACCGCCGGGGCGATGAGGATCTCGAGGGAGGCGGTCACGCCTTCGGGACTGCCTGAATCAAGAGACTCACAGCACGTCGCGAATATCCTTGAGCAGGGCATCGAGCAACTCGGTGGTGGTATTCCAGGAGCAGACGAAGCGCGCGCCACCCGCACCGATGAAGGTATAGAAGGTCCAGCCACGCTCACGCAGCGCCGCCAGCACATGCTCGGGGAAGCTGGCGAACACGCTGTTGGCCTCGCTGGGGAACAGCAGCTCGATGCCCTCCAGCGCCTCGAGACGCTCGGCCAGATACTGCGCCATGCCGTTCGCATGGCGGGCATTTTTCAGCCAGACATCATTTTCCAGCAGCCCCATCCAGGGCGCCGCGATGAAGCGCATCTTGGAGGCCAGCTGACCGGCCTGCTTGCAGCGGTAATCGAAATCGCGTGCCAGCTTGCGATCGAAGAAGATCACCGCCTCCCCCATGGCCAGACCATTCTTGGTGCCGGAGAAGCACAGCACGTCCACGCCCGCCTTCCAGGTCAGCTCGGCCGGCGAGACACCCAGCGCGGCGCAGGCATTGGCGAAACGGGCACCATCCATATGGATCTGCAGATCATGACGGTCCGCCACTTCACGAATCGCCTGCAGCTCTTCCAGGCTGTAGACGGTGCCGACCTCGGTGCACTGGGTCAGGGAGATCACGCGCGGACGCGGATAGTGGATATCGCTGCGCTTGGTGACCAGCTGCTCGATGCCTTCCGGCGTCAGCTTGCCGTCGGGGCCCGGCGCGTTGAGCAACTTGGACCCGTTGGAGAAGAACTCCGGCCCACCGCATTCATCGGTCTCGATATGGGCCAGTTCGTGACAGATGACACTGTGGTAGGACTGGCACAGGTGGGCCAGCGACAGGGAGTTGGCGGCGGTGCCATTGAAGACGAAGAACACCTCGCACTCGGTCTCGAACAGCTGACGGAAGCTGTCGGTGACCTGCTGTGTCCAGCGGTCATTGCCGTAGGCGAGATCGTCATCACGATTGGCCTGCATCATGTACGCCATCGCCTCGGGACAGATACCGGACGTGTTGTCACTGGCCAGAAAGCGTGAAGTGCACGCTTCATCGGCAGCAGAGGTCGCAGCGGGGGTCGGGGCAATGGCGTCAGTCGTCATGGGAATTTCCAGAGCGGGACAGGGGGTCACCCTGTCCGGTGAAACAGACACGGCTCCCGGATGGCAGGAGCCGCTGCAGAAACTCCATCATAACAGCGCTGCACGCCGCCGCCAGTGGCAGGTGAAGGCTGCACGCAAGCCACCGGATGGCGCCTCGCGGGAGGGGACGAGCCAGATGACACTCGCCTCGCCAGCACCCTCAGATGGCCTGCAACGCCGGATACCCTCGCCGCCCCTGCAAGCCCCCGCTGTGCAGCACGCGAATGCGCGTACCGCGTGCGATCAGACCATTGGCCAGATGGTGCGCCAGCGCCGCGAACAGCTTGGCGGTGTAGACCGGCTCCACCGCAACGCCGGTCTCGGCCTCGAAGCGCTGAATGAACTGGATCAACCAGTCAGGCGCCTTGGCAAAGCCGCCGGCCTGCGCTCCCAGCCACAGGCCCCACTCCGGCGTCTTCTGCTGGCTGCCACCACTCTCTGCCAGCAGGCGACGCACCCGATGGTAGAGCTGATCGCCATGATTCATGGTCGGCACCCCGATGACCCGCAGCCCATCGCGCTCGCCCAGCGCACTCAGCACCCCGGCAAGCGTCGTGCCGCTGCCACAGGCCAGCAGCACCAGCTGCGGCGCAGATTCGCCCGGCACCGGCTCGGCCAGCGCCTGAGCCAACGGTGCCAGCCCGGCGACGCCTTCCACGCAACCGCCACCCTCGGGAATCCATACCCCCTCGCCATGGCGCCTGGCAAAATCAGGCTGGTCGCGCTGCCGGTACTCGGCTCGCGAGACGAAACTCAAGCGCATGCCATTGTCGCGCGCATCGGCGAGCGTGGGCGTCAGCGGCGCTTCGGGATGCCCGCGCACCAGGCCATGTGTCTCGATGCCCAATCTGGCCCCCGCCGCCGCCAGCGCATGCAGATGGTTCGACCAACCACCCCCACAGCTGATGATGCCCCGCTTCTCGCTCAACGCCCTGGCCAGCGGCAGGCGCAACTTCCAGGCCTTGTTGCCGGAAATCTCGCTGTCCAGCGTGTCGGCGCGCAGGCACTCGACGATCACACCGGCCTCATCGGCCAGCGGCCACGCCAGGCGCTCGACCGCTGGGGGCGTGAAGAGATCCAGCAGGCTGTCCAGTGTCTCGGCTACCGGCGGGGAGGCGGCCAGCGATGATGAAGCCCGAGCATCCTCCCTGTGTGGCGGCAAAGGACTGTCCTCGGTGTCCGGCATCAGAGCCTCAGCGGTGGCATGGCGTGAGGCGGCAGCGTGCGGTGACATGAGCAGATCCCATCGTGGCGGCAAGGCAGAGATCAGAGCGCATCGAGCCGCTGGCGCGGCGCCCGAGGCAAACTCTGAAGACGACAAAGCCACCACGGAGGCACATGCAGCAAAGGCACGGCGTCCGCGGTGGCTTCCATCAGTCTAGGCAGTGGTCAGGCTCAGCTCAACGCTGAATATCCCCATGCGTGATCGCGGTCAACTCAAAGGGCAGCGGCCGCCATGGTGCCCTGCGCGATCGCGCGCTTGGCATCCAGCTCTGCCGCCTTGTCGGCGCCACCGATGATGTGCAGCTCCACCCCCGCCGCCTCCAGAGGCGCCTTGAGTTCCAGCACCGAATCCTGCCCGGCGCACAGCACGATGCTGTCCAGCGCCAGATGCTGCTCTTCGCCATTGAGGCTGACGGTCAGGCCTTCGCTGTCGATCGAGCGATACTCACAGCCGGCGACCATCTTGACGCCACGCTGCTTGAGGGTCGCGCGATGCACCCAGCCAGTGGTCTTGCCCAGCCCCTTGCCGGGCTTGGAGGTCTTGCGCTGCAGCAGCCACACCTCACGAGGCGCCTGCGGCACCACGGGTGCCTTGAGGCCGCCAGGCGTGCTGACCGAGAGATCCACCCCCCACTCTTCGCACCACAGCTCACCATCCAGCGAGGGCGACGGCTCGACGTGAGTCATCAGCTCCGCGACATCGAAGCCGATCCCGCCAGCTCCGATCAACGCCACGCGCCGCCCGACCCGCTCCGGCGCACTGATCGCCTCGGCATAGCTGAGCACCTGCCCCCGCTCGATACCGGCTTCGACACCCTCGATATCCGGCGTCCGCGCCTTCACCCCCGAGGCCAGAATCACGGCATCGAATTCCGCCAGCATCTCGGCGGTGGCGCGGGTATTGAGACGCACCTCGACCCCACAACGCACCAGCTTCTCGTTGAAGTAGCGCAGTGTCTCGTCGAACTCTTCCTTGCCGGGAATGCGACGCGCGAAATTGAACTGGCCACCCACCTCGGACTGCGCCTCGAACAGCACCACCTCGTGACCACGCTCGGCCGCCGTCACGGCGGCAGACAGTCCCGCCGGCCCTGCACCCACCACTGCCACGCGGCGCTCATGTCGCGCAGGCTCGATCACCATCTCGGTTTCATGACAGGCGCGCGGATTGACCAGGCACGAGGTCAGCTTCATCTGGAAGGTGTGATCGAGACACGCCTGATTGCAGGCGATGCAGGTATTGATGATGGCAGCATCGTCCGCCAGGGCCTTGCTGACCCATTGCGGGTCCGCCAGGAACGGCCGCGCCATCGACACCATGTCGGCATGGCCCTCGGCCAGCACCGACTCGGCAACCTCGGGCATGTTGATGCGATTGGTGGTGATCAGCGGCAGGCTGAGCTCCTGCTTCATGCGCTGGGTCAGCCCCGTGAAGACAGCGCGCGGCACGCTGGTGACGATGGTCGGCACACGCGCCTCATGCCAGCCGATGCCGGTATTGATCAGGCTCGCCCCTGCCGCCTCGATGGCCTTGCCGAGCGCGACCACTTCCTCCCAGGTGCTGCCCTCATCGACCAGATCCAGCATCGAGAGGCGGTAGATGATCAGGAAGTCCTCGCCCAGCGCGGCACGGATACCGGCGACGATCTCCACCGCCAGGCGGATGCGATTCTCGAAGCTGCCACCGTACTCATCCTCGCGCTGATTGGTGCGCCGACAGATGAACTGGTTGATGAAATAGCCTTCCGAGCCCATCACCTCGACGCCGTCATAGCCGGCCTCGCGGGCCAGGCTGGCGCAGCGCACGTAGTCAGCGATCTGCTCCTTGACCTCTGACGTGCTCAGCGCGCGTGGCGTGAAGGGGTTGATCGGCGCCTGAATCGCCGAGGGCGCGACCTGATCCGGCGAGTAGGCATAGCGCCCCGCATGCAGAATCTGCAGACAGATGCGTCCATCCTCGGCGTGCACCGCCTCGGTGACCTCGCGATGGTGCTCCGCCTCCTCCGGGGTGGTCAGCTTCGCGGCCCCCTGCATGACAGCCCCTTCCGCGTTCGGCGCGATACCGCCCGTGACGATCAGCGCCACCCCATGGCGCGCGCGCTCACGATAGAACGCCGCCAGGCGCCCGAAGCCATCGGGAGTCTCCTCAAGCCCCGTATGCATAGAGCCCATCAGCACACGGTTCTTGAGCGTGATGTGGCCCAACGTCAGCGGACGGAAGATATTCGGATAGGCAGTCATTGCGGTCTCTCCTTGGCTGTCTCGAGCACCTCGGACAATCATTGTTATAGCGCGCCGCCGCCACTCTCATCAGCAACACTCACTCAGTCATGGTCGTCAGTAACAGGTTGTCAGGACATCAACGACTGATGACAGGTGGCAAACGGTCGTATGAAACGAGTGATCCCAGTGTAGAGCATCGCGCCATGGGCTCAATACTCCCAAAGGCCACATTGCGAATGACATCAGTGATGACATCAGTGATGACATCAGAGAGGTGAGCAACCGCGCAGGACACCCATCAACGGGAAAGAGCGAAATGTCGTGATGTGCCCAGGGAAGGCCGACAAGCCTGGAGCATGGCCAGGTCGAGAAGAGAGAAGAGAAGAGAGAGAGGAAAGAGGCAAGGGCAGGGAGACAAGCGGGCCGGGCCAGTACAGAAGACTTTCCGACAGCCAGAAACGCAAAAACCCGAGCTCGAAAGCTCGGGTTTCACGAATTCTATGAGATCGAATGGCGGACCGGACGGGACTCGAACCCGCGACCTCCGGCGTGACAGGCCGGCATTCTAACCAACTGAACTACCGGTCCGCATTGGTGGGTGATACTGGATTCGAACCAGTGACCCCAAGCATGTGAAGCTTGTGCTCTAACCAACTGAGCTAATCACCCAACACAAACGATCTTTGCTGCAAGCAGCGGTGATATCTCGCGATTCTGATGGCGGACCGGACGGGACTCGAACCCGCGACCTCCGGCGTGACAGGCCGGCATTCTAACCAACTGAACTACCGGTCCACTTCAGAACAACTCAACATCGGGCGCATGACAAACGAGAATGGCGGACCGGACGGGACTCGAACCCGCGACCTCCGGCGTGACAGGCCGGCATTCTAACCAACTGAACTACCGGTCCACGACAATCGCTTGCTTCTGCTAACGAACCAGGCCATTTAATCAAGTAACGCTTTGAAAAGCAATGACTTTTTTCAAATGGTGGGTGGTACTGGGTTCGAACCAGTGACCCCCAGCTTGTAAGGCTGGTGCTCTACCAACTGAGCTAACCACCCCTGTCTCGTTGGCGCTGCATTCTACGGAATCCGGCCCATGAGTCAATACTTTTTTTGCGCGCAATTTCAGCAATCGTCCGCGACAGAGTATTGATAAGACAGGACTTTCCCACTGCATATCGCCTGCAGGCCAGTAAACATCAGCGTTGCGTCATCATTCTGACATGCCGCTGTCGCCATCGAAGGCCAGGGGTAATGCCCCTCGCAGGGTGGCGATTCACTGCCGTTTTCCGCCCAGCGCCGGGTGATTGGCCAAGGCCTGCGCCGCACGCGAAATCAGTCCTTCACGCGTCTCACCACTCGCTTTTCGTGGCTTGAAATCATGTTCGCCATCATTCAGCCAAAGCAAAGTGAGGCTTTCCGGCAACGGATATGCCGTCACTTCCTCGCGAGTTCCGAAGGGATCGCGGCTGCCCTGACAGATCACACCGGCCATCGGGATATCCGGCAGATGGTCGATGCGCAACTTGTCGGGCTTGCCCTTGGGATGAAACGGATAGCCCAGCGCGTACCACCCGACCGGCAACGGCGCATGCGCCGCCCGGGTCAACTCCACCAGCAGATGGGAGGCCACACGACTGCCCATCGACTTGCCGCCGACCAGCCAGGGCAGTGATCGCAAGGAGTCGACGGCCGCCACACACGCCATCAGCGCCTGACACCAGCGCGCCATCTCCTCGATCAGCCCGGGCAGCCGGGGCGGGGGTCGGCGACGGCCTTCACAGCGCATCCTGACGAGATAGCCGAAATCGAATGCCAGCCACGCCATGTCCTGCATCAGGCAGGCAGCGCCGAACTGTTGATGGAAGTCGGTCTCACGCCCGGCGCCGGCACCATGCGCATGCAACAGCAGGGCACGCCCCGGTCGCCCATGGATCTCAAGCGGGCCCAGTTCCGCCAACCAGCCTCGCCACGGCCCTCGCGCGGCCAGCGCGTCGTGGGACATGGTCTGGCGGGCAGCAAGCTCCGAGGCGACATCGGCCAGGCTGGCGACACGAAAGCCTTCCTCGGCGTAAGGGCTGGGAACCTCAGCCGTATTGGACGCATTGACATCTTCGTCCGATGATGAAGTGACGGCGGGCAAGCGAAATTCTCCTGTTGATCTCGTACGGCTCGCGCCAGACAACGCTGGAACCGATGAGGGGTAAACGCTGCATTCCAGCGCGAGGGATGGCCTGTCAGTCGGTCATGGTCGCGCGTGATATCGGTCAGCGCCAGCCCTGCCGCCCTGACAGGGGCGTCGATGACCTGGCCGCTCCCGCAGCGCCGCTTCCAGCACCGCCACCACCAGCACTGCGCTTTCGCCCACTGCCGACGAGGTCGTGATATGCGTACAGCTCTTGAGGCTTCGGCCTGCCATCCCCGCGTGAACCACCATCATCACGCAAGCCATGATTTCGCTCGCATGGCCGTCATCTGGGGCCTGCTCAGCCTCTGTCTGGCGGTGTGGCTCAACCTCATCTGGCTATGGCCCTCGCTGGGGCCGGAAGTGGCCTGGCTGAGCTACGGCCGCCTCGCGCCCTTGCAACACCACCTGCTGCTCTACGGTCTGGGCGGCTCGGCAGTGATCGCCGGCGGCTACTCCATCGCCATGCACAGTGTCCTGCAACGCGAATCACGCACGGACGCCGAGAAGGCGATACCGGATATCGCACTGACTCCCTTCACGCTCAAGCTGATGCATTTCACCTTCCTCGGCTGGCAGGCCGTGGTCGCGCTCGGCGCACTGGCGATTGTCGCAGGCTACTCCTCGGGCCAGTACATGGCCGAAGCGCCCTGGCTAGTCGATCTCCTGATGACCCTCGTCTGGCTGGCCGTGGCGTGGGTCTTCTTCACGGTGCTGGAACAGCGCACGCTGCGCCGCCTGCCGGTGGCCTGCTGGTACTTCATCGCCGGCCTGATGCTGGTGTTGATACAGCATGTGTTGATCTCGCTCAGCGTGCCGATCGGCCTGCTGGAATCGATACCGCTCTTCACGGGCAGCCTCGAGGCACTGGTTCAGCGCTGGCAGGCAGGGCCACTCCCCGGCGGCATGTTCGCATTCGGCCTCATTGCCTTGCTCCATCACATGGTGACGAGCCGCTCGCAGCTGACGCTCTACTCGCATCGGCTGGCCGCCACCAGCTTCTGGATGCTGGTGCTGCTGGTGACATGGGGAGGTGCTCCGCTGCTGTTCGCGAGCGCCCTGCCGGCCTGGAGCCAGACGCTGGGCATGGCAATGGGCCTCCTGCTGCTGGCGCCGGGGCTGGCACTCAGCCTCAATGGCCTGATGACACTCAAGGAGGATTGGCACTCATTGCGCCGGGATCCGCTTAACTGCCTGCTGGCGGCAGCTCTGGTCAGCTTCGCCCTGGCGGTACTTGAGTACAGCCTGCTGTCATTGCCGACACTCAACGCCCTGACCTTCAGTGCCACCAACAGTCTATCGCCGGCAGCAAGCCTGGGGGTGGTCGCGACAGTCGCCATCGTGATGGCCTATCACCTGCTGCCCCCGATGCGCTCCCTCGCGCTGCTCAAGACGCACGCCCTGCTGGCCATCATCGGCACCCTGCTGTGCGTTGCCGCCAGCTGGGCGACCACGCTGCTTCAAGGCAGCATGTGGCATGTGCTGGCAGATGACGGCAGGCCGCTATACACCTTGAGCGAGGTGCTGGAAGCGGCCCGCATGCCGATGATGATCTCGCTGGGCGGGCTCGCCTGCTGGGCGCTCGGCATGCTGCTGATGCTCCTCAACGTGACGCGCACCCTGGCTGATCAAAAGAGCGAACGCCAAGCCGCTCACGAGCGCCAGCGCCTGAGCCCCGGCTCGCACAAGGCATCATCAGAGCCTGCCATGCACTCTGCGTCCACCTCTACCACGCCCCCTGCCACATCCTCGGGAGGGCACTACGCATGAGACATGTCCTGCTCGAACGTCACGCCGGCCTGATAACGGCACTATGCCTGCTCACCATGAGCCTCGGCGCCCTTGCCCAGCTGGTGCCGCTCGGGGCTCACCCCAGCCTCGCCAGCGCACCCGAAGACCTCAAACCGCTGAGCGCCCTGGCGCTGGAGGGCCAGCGCATCTACCAACGCGAGGGCTGTCAGCAGTGCCACACACGCATGGTGCGCGATCTACCTGGCGATACGGCGCGCCACGGCGATGCGACGATCGCCCGGGCGCGCTACTACGACCGTCCCTCGCTGTGGGGCGTCGAGCGCTGGGGGACGGATTTGAGCCAGCTGTCTGCGCAGCATGACGATGCCTGGCAGCGCCTGCACCTGCATGACCCGCGCAGTCAGGTGCCGGGCTCAGCGATGCCCGCCTACCCGTGGTTGTTCAAGCGGGCGTTGAGCGGCGAAGGCATCGCGGCACGCATGCGAGCCCTGCAAGGCCTGGGCGTGCCCTACGCGGAAGACGAGATTCTCGCCGCCCCCAATGACGTACGTGGCACTGCCGAAATCACGGCGTTGCTCGCCTACCTGCAGCAGGCCGCCCCCGCGAGCGACATCGCCAGCCGCGACCCATGACAGGACACCGCTCAGGAGACACGACATGAATCTGCTGGAGACAACTGGACTCCCCCTGTTCTGGAATCTCTGGGTGCTGGCCCTCACGCTGGGCAGCCTGGTGCTGTTTGCCATGCTGGCACTGGGCAGTCTTTCGCGCGCTGCAAGCGCTGACAGCGACGAGCGCGAAGGCGATGGCCCCATGCAGGAACATCGCATCAACGGCGTACGTCAGCCTGACACACCAGCGCCACGTGCCTGGGGCATACTGGCACTGGCGACGCTGGCCGCCGCACTGATCCTGCTGCTCGGCGCAGCTGGCTGAGGCAGGTCGTCGCGGTATGGTCACGCGGGGCCAACCAGGCCTAAAGTTCACACACCTTGCAACGCCCATGGGTTGGGCAGGATAATGAATTAATAAAATCTAATATTATGGCGCCACGAAATTGCGCTGCGCCAGCCGATGAGCGCTCAGACTCTGGCCGCTCGAATCAATTCGGCTGAGCAGGGTAGCGGCGGGCGACAAGGCCCCGCCCCACCGTTCGTTGCGCCCGAAAGACCCCTCCCGCTGCCCTGCCCCAGGGGTAGCGGTGACATTCCTCAGGAGAGTCACCATGACGGCCAATGCACAGGCATCACACCGCTTGCGCGCCCATGAAGCCCGCTGCCAGACCTGTTCGCTGAGTTCACTGTGCCTGCCACTGGCACTGAACATGGAAGATATCGACCAGTTTGACGCCATCATCCGCCGTCGCGCGCCACTCAGAAAAGGGGAAGTGCTCTTCACCCAGGGCGATGCCTTCGATTGCGTCTTCACGGTGCGCTCCGGCAGTCTCAAGCAGATCACCAATGAAAACAGCGGCATGGAGCAGCTGACCGGCTTCTACCTGCCCAGCGAGCTGGCCGGACTCGATGCCATCGACAGCAATTGCTATCCCGGCACCGCGGTGGCGCTGGAGACCACCACCGTCTGCGAGATTCCCTTCGACCGCCTCAATGCGCTCTCGGAGCAGATGCCGGAGCTGAGAACCCAGCTGTTCAAGAGCCTGAGCAAGGAGTTGCACGAAGACCGCCGCATGATGATGCTGCTGTCGCGCAAGACAGCCGATGAGCGACTGGCGAGCTTCCTGGTCAACCTGTCACAGCGCTTCCGTCGCCGTGGCTATTCGCCGTACAGCTTCCGCCTCTCGATGGCACGCGCCGATATCGGCAACTATCTGGGGCTGGCCGTCGAAACCATCAGCCGTATCCTGACCCGCTTCCAGACCCAGGGGCTGGTCGACATTCGTGCCCGCGAGGTGCATATCCTGCATCTGGATGGCCTGATCGAACTGGCCGAAGGCGAGTGTCAGGGCGGTCGCTGATGACGCCTGCTGACAGCACATCACGCTGAGCGACACTGCGCTGATCCACCGCCAGGGCGCCATGTCGGCACCACACAAGACAGAAGCCCGCCACGCAATTTGCGTGGCGGGCTTCTTCTTTCTGTCAGGCCAGTCGTCAGTCGTCCTGACAACCCTGACAGTCCTGGCAGCCCAGACAGTCATGACAATAGGCCTTGTCTCGGCCTTCGCTGGCGATCAGCGGTTCTCGAGGCGGTTATAGTCCAGCATGCCCGCTTCGACAGGGCGATCAGCATAGTTGGTGCGCAGCACGCTGTCGGAGAACTCCCAGAAGCGCGGATCAGTCCGGCGCACCCCGATATCGGCCTGCAGGGCGCGATAGTCCTCTTCGGTCTCGAGTGCCGCCACCCGCTCTGCCAGCCCCGTCAGGGTGTCAGGCGTCAGACGCCAGAAGGCATTCGGGTAATCGCCCGCCACGCCACGCAAGACATCGAGAGTGTCTTCCTCAGGACGGCGATTTTTCTCCTCATCGAACAGGCTGGTGATGTTGGCGTGGGCGGAATTGCGCAGCACGCTGTAAAGGCGCGGCGAGTCATCAGTGCCATCCTCCAGCGCGACGATCGTCACCTCCGGCATCAGGCTGGCCGAGACTCCCTGCACCGCAGCGAGGGCCTGCAGCTCATGTCGCACGTGCTCGTCCTCGACATTGCTCAGGCTGCGCTCATGGCCGAGTTCCGGCGCGAGGCGCTCCTGCATGCGCCGCATCAACCCAAGGCGAGCCTGGTTCGGCGATGACAGCTCCTGCGGCGTCCAGACGATGCCACTGGGCGCATCGAACTGCGGCGGCTTCTTGAACAGCAGCTCGACAAGCCCGGGGCTGACATCGCGATACCAGCTGTCATGCACCGCCTGGCGCTCGCCTGCCGGCAACAGCACCAGCAGGTTGTTCTCGCCTTCCATGCGCAGGAAGTCCATGTACAGACGGGTGACCAGCTGATGGCCGAGGTTGCCATAGACATCGAAGCCGGCGACCAGCAGATAGTGGATGCGCTCCAGCATCGGGTAATCGATAATCCAGCCCGTCTTGGGCACGCCACCGACCAGCCCCTTCATCACCGCCGCATTGTCGAAGTGACGATAGATGGTCAGGGCCGCGTTGGGGTTGCGACCCTGGCCGGGGCCCTCGGCCCAGCCGCTGCCGTCCCACAGCACTCGCTCATCCAGGCGCAGATCGCCATCGAGATAGGCCTGGGACATCAGGCGCTGCTTGGCCTTGAGATAGGCGGTCTGTTTGCTCTCGAACTTGACCCAGGAGCTGATCGGCAACGCATTGCTGCTCTGCTCGGCGGGCAGGCTGAGATTCTTCCCTTCCTCGGCCAGGGTGCGTTCCACTTCCGGGTGACTGAACATCTTCGGGTCAGTGAAGCCGACCCAGAAGTGATCATTGATCACATCCACCGCGACCTGCCCGCGACAGACCGGCCCCTTGATGAAGCCCATGATGGTGTTCTGCGACTCATCCAGCATGAAGCGATAGCGTGACTCGGCCGGAATGGCCTCGAAGGTCAGGAAAGGATTCGAGGCCGTCTTGAGGTCGTAATCCGGCAGGTCATCCACCGGGTAATCCGGCGTCAGGAACAGCGCCTGCCAGCGCTTGAAACGAGCATCATCGAGCGCATAGGGCAGATGATTCTTGGCCAGGATCGTCGCGCGCTCCTGCCACAGACGGTAATAGACCCGCGGGCGCCCGGCGTCATCGTGGGGCATGCTCGCGCGTTCATCGGCGGTGTAGGAGGCGTAGGGTGGATCGTAGGGGCGGCGCGTGGAGATGCGCTTGATCGGCTCGCCCGGCGGGGTGCTGGAACGCACCAGCTTGAAGAAGACCGGCCGTCCATCCGCGCCATTGATGCCCGGGAAATACACATGACTCAGGAAGAGGTGCTCGTAGATATAGCGATTCATCAGGCGCTGCTTGAGGCTGTCGCCATTGAAGAAGCGCTCGGCCTGCTCGATGTGCGGCATCAGCGCCTGGGGCAGCGGTGCCGGGCCCGTTATCGCGCCACCCTTGGCCAGCCAGTTCACCAGTGTGCGGTGCTCTTCATCGCTGACCTGTGGCAGGGCGTAGGGCATGCCCCAGTCAGGATGGTCTTCGGCGAACTTGTCGTAGCCCTCGACGGGGGCACACACCTGACTGCGATTGAGCGACAGGTCGAAGCGGTCTTCCGGCAGCAGGCCATCTTCCGTCACCGGCAGCGGCGCCTTGCGCTTCTGGCTGAGCGCACGGAACAGCACACTGCCCTCCAGATTGGCAGCCGGAGAGTCGAAGCGCTCATTGAGCACCGGCGAGAAGTCCATGCTGCGCCACTGCTCGGTGGTGTCCGCGTCCTCGAACATGCGCGTCAGATTGGCCGCCAGCAGGCGCGTGCCATCGTAGACCGGCGCCGGATTCATGCCGCGATCGATCCCGGCGGCCGATGACATCTTGAGCTGACAGGGAGCGTCGTAGCAGCCATGACAGACCACGCAGCGCGTCTCGATCACCGGCTTGACCTCATCCTCCCACTGACGTCCGGCAAGACTGTCGTGTGACACCCCCCGCTCACGCGGTGACGCGGGGCCGAAACGCTCATCGAGCTGATGAATCGCGACGGCACTGCAGCCCCCCAACAGTAGAACGAGCACGATGCTCCAGCGCCAGCGCGGTATGCGCCACAGGCGTCGAAGTAGGTCCGGCATGGGAAACTCCAGCAAGAGGAAGGGATATCGGCAATCGGGCAGATGATGGCGAAAGCGTACCATAAGCAGGCTCACTAATTCGGCAAGACTGCCTTTCCAAGCATAGTGAACAATGATGTCAGATTTTTTTGGCGCTACCGCATCCAACTTTATTTTGACGGCGTATGACTTCATGACCCGCCTGAACGAGCTGTCTGACGCAAGCGGGTGCCACGATGTTCCTGATCCATAATTCAAAAAATACGGGCCCTGCCCGATAGGAAGCCATCATGACCATGAAGAAGACCGTTACTGCTGCCACCTTCGCCGCCGCTGCCGCCGCGCTGTTCTCCACTGCCGCCCTGACCTCGCTGCCGGTGCACGCCGGTGACAATGCGGTGAAGTGCTCCGGCATCAACTCCTGCAAGGGCACCTCCGAATGCGCGACCGCCAACAGCGCCTGCAAGGGCCACAACGCCTGCAAGGGCCAGGGCTGGTCGTACACTGCCAGCGCTGAATCCTGTGTCGGCGAAGGTGGTACTGTCGTCGAGGGCTGATCCTCAGGCACGCAGAGGCGTCTGCCCTGGCAGGCGCCTCTGGCGAATTCCCGACGGGAGGACGGCACACCGTCCTCCCGTTCCTGATTCTGGGTCTAGCTCTGGTTCTGGCTCTCTTTCTGTCCGGGAACCCTGGCGGGTGTCTTTCAGCTCTCCTGACTCGCCCTCTGCCTCGCCCTTTTCCACACCCTCTGCCTTAGCTCAGAAGAGGACTCACGCATGACGACAGCTGTCACCGCTCGCCTGCCCACGCCCGCCAGCGCCGGCATTGGTCAGGGGCTGGGCCTGCGCCCCGAGTACTACCACGAGATTCTGACGACGCTGCCGGACATCGACTGGTTCGAGGCCATCAGCGAGAACTACATGGGCCACGGCGCCAGCGAATCCGGCGGCCTGAGTACCGGTGGCCTGAGTACCGGTGGCCTGAGTACCTGTAACCTGAGTGCCGGCGGCAAGCCACTGCATCATCTCGAGCGTGTCCGCGAGCACTACCCCATCGCCCTGCATGGCGTCTCGCTGTCCATCGGTGGCAGCCATCCCATCGACAGCCGCTACCTGCGCGAGCTGCGCGCCTTGTGCGAGCGCATCGAACCGCTGTGGGTCTCCGATCACCTGTGCTGGACGCGCACCGGCGCGCATCAGTTCCACGACCTGCTGCCGCTGCCCTATACCGATGCCACCATCGACCATCTGGCCGAACGCATCGATCAGGTCCAGAACGCGCTCGGCCGTCAGTTATTGCTGGAAAATGTCTCCAGCTACCTGACCTGGCGCCCTGACGAGATGAGCGAATGGGAGTTTCTGGCCGAGGTCAGCCGCCGCGCCGACTGCCTGATCCTGCTCGACCTGAACAACGTCATCGTCTCGAGCCACAATCATGGCTTCGACCCGCTGACCTATCTGGATGCCATGCCGGCAGAGCGCGTCTGGCAGCACCATCTGGCCGGGCATATCCGGCAGGAGGTCTCCGGCGGCGAGCTGTGCATCGACACCCATGACCAGCCCGTCCCGGACACCGTGTGGACGCTGTATGACGCCGCGCGGGAGCGCTTCGGCGATGTCGCCACCATGATCGAGCGCGACGACAACTTCCCGCCCTGGTCGGAATTGATGCAGGAGTACGCCGAGCTGCGCCGCCGCAGTGGTCGTCCGCTGGCGGATGCCACGCGCGCGAATCAGACGCCAGACCACGGAGGGCTGCGCGCATGACGCAAGCGAGCCCCGCAGGCGGTGCTGATCGCAGCGCCCTGATGCAACTGCAGGAGACCACGGGCGCCTACCTCGCGACGCCGAGCCCTGACACCCGCAGCGCGGCGGCCGAGGCCGTCATCAGTGATCAGCTTGCCAGCGCCGAGGAGCGCCTCGACATCTACGCGATGGCCTATCGGCTGCGGCTGTTCGAGGTCTTCGGCGGGGATTTCGAGGCCGTGCACACCCTGATCGGCGATGACGCCTTCGGGCTGCTGTGTCGTGACTACCTCGCGGCCCACCCGCCGAGTCATTATTCGATTCGCTGGGCCGGCCAGCATTTCCCGGCCTTCGTCGCGGCGCGCGAACCCGAGCGCTCCCTGGTCACCGAGATGGCCGCCTTCGAGTGGGCTTTGGGGCTGGCGCTGGATGTGGTGGACAGCACCCCGCTGAGTGTCGAGACCCTGCAGACGCTGGCCCCCGAGGAGTGGCCAGAGCTGCCCCTGGCAGCGCATCCGTCCCTCAAGCGCTTATCGTTTCACTTCGATACGCCGGCCATCTGGAAGGCCATCGACAACGATGAGCCGCCACGCGCGCCGGTCGAATCCGACACGCCCACGCCCTGGATCGTCTGGCGTCAGCCCACCGCTGGCGCGCCCGAGGTTCACTATCGCTCTCTCGAGCCGCTGGAAGACCTGGCTCTCGGCGCCATCCTCGCGGCCGGAGACGAGGGCCTGAGCTTCGGCCGGCTCGGTGAGCTGCTGACGCCGCAGGTGGGGGCAGAGCAAGCCCCGGGCGTCGCGATCAACCTGCTGGTGCAGTGGCTCGCCGCCGGTCTGCTGATCAGGCCCTGACATAGGCAACCGCGCGCCCGACGCCACAGCGGACATGACAGCCAGCGGCGAAAGCCGGACAATACACGCCGACCCTCATTGCGATGGTCGGCTTTCGTCTTCCTGCTGCCGTGATGCCCATGCCCTCTTCTCCTGATGCTCCGCACTCCGACGCGCCGACGGCGCCTCAGACACCTGCGCCGATGGCGGACGCCACGCCCACGCCTCTCGAGGCCAAGTCTGCTGAGGTGACTGAGCCGGCTGAGCCTGCTGAGATGACTGAACCCGCCGAGCCACTCGACATCCTGTTCCAGGATGAAATACTGGTGGTGGTCCACAAGCCATCGGGCCTGCTGGTGCACCGCAGCCCCATCGACAAGCACGAGACCGAGTTTCTGCTTCAGCGTCTGCGCGACCAGATCGGCCAGCATGTCTTCCCCGTGCATCGCCTTGATCGCCCCACATCAGGGCTGATGGTGTTCGGGCTCTCGCCCCAGGCGGCGCGCAAGCTGAGCACCGCCTTCGAGGAGCAGCAGGTCAGCAAGCGCTATCTGGCGATAGTGCGCGGCGTCGCGCCCGAGCAGC
Source organism: Cobetia sp. 2AS (assembly GCF_029846355.1). Taxonomy (NCBI): domain Bacteria; kingdom Pseudomonadati; phylum Pseudomonadota; class Gammaproteobacteria; order Oceanospirillales; family Halomonadaceae; genus Cobetia; species Cobetia sp. 2AS. The sequence continues at coordinate 115,829 of NZ_JARWKQ010000003.1, read as the reverse complement.
AACGCCTCGATTACGGCCTGCGCAAGGAAGATGGCAAGCTGCCCAAGGCCGAGATGCCGGAGCAGGAAGCCATCACCGACACTCGCCGCCTGGCACAGGTCGAGCTGCCCATCGCCATCGATCGCTATCCGCAGTCGCGCTTCTCGCTGGTCGAGGCCCGTCCGCTGACCGGCCGCCGCCACCAGATTCGCCGTCACCTGTCACGCCGTGGCTACCCGATCATCGGCGACGCCAAGCACGGCAAGGGCAACTACAATCGCTACTTCGCCACGACACTGGAATGCCCCCGCCTGCTGCTGGCGGCTGTCGGGCTTGAGCTTCCTCACCCCGAGGGTGGCTGGCTGAGCCTGTCGTGTCCGCCAGAAGGCGCCTACGCGGCACTGATGGAGCGCTTCGGCTGGCTGGGCCATCTACCCGAACGCTACGCTGAACACCTGGCAGAGCGCCCGACCAGACACTGGCTCGATGCATCCGCCGACGACCTGGCTGACTGAGCGCGCCCCAGCCGACTGCCACCCGTTCCCCCGAGATTCGCGAGCTGCGCATGACCACCTCTTCCGACACCCCGGACTCGACCGACATGAGCCCAGAACAGCAGAGCTCTGACCATAAAAGCTCTGAAAACAAAAGCTCTGAAAGCAAAAGCCCTGAAGAACAGAGCCCTGACCGCAAGCCCTCAGGCGAGCCGTCGCCCCACGACAGCACGCCCTCCGCCAGCGAACGGATGCTGGAGAGCTTCTTTGCGGCCGGCGCTGCCAGCCAGGCCCCCGCAGAAGACGACTACGACTTCCGCTTCGGCGGCATCCGTCGCCTTTACGGCGCCAGCGCCTTCGCCCACTTCCGCCACGCGCATGTCGCAGTGATCGGTGTCGGCGGCGTCGGCAGCTGGAGCGCCGAGGCACTGGCTCGCTCCGGCATCGGCGAGATGACGCTGATCGATCTCGATGATGTCTGCGTCTCCAACGTCAATCGTCAGCTGCATGCGCTGGATGGCCAGATCGGTCGTCCCAAGGTCGAGGTGCTGGCCGAGCGCTGCCAGCTGATCGCGCCGCAGATGAAGATCCACGCCATCTCGGCCTTCGTCACGCCGGACAATCTCGCCGAGCTGATCCACGACGACCTCGATCACGTCATCGACGCCATCGACAGCGTGCCCGCCAAGACGGCGCTGATCGCCTGGTGCAAGCGGCGCAAGCTGGGCCTGACCGTGACGGGCGGGGCCGGTGGTCAGCTCGACCCGACGCGCATCCAGATCGGCGATCTCACCCGCACCGAGCAGGACCCGCTGCTGGCACGCGTTCGCTCACTGCTGCGTCGCGACTACAATTTCAGTCGCAACCTGAAGCGCCGGTTCGATGTCGAGTGCGTCTATTCCGACGAGCAGCTGACCTACCCCGGCGCCGACGGCGAGGTGTGTGCCACCAAGCCCGGCGACAGCGCCACGCGCCTGGATTGCGCCGGCGGCTTCGGCGCGGCCACCTTCGTCACCGGCAGCTTCGGCTTCACCGCCGCTGCCCGCGCGCTGGCGCGCATCGCACGCCGCGGTGCCAAGGCCACGCCTGTCACTGATGACACGTCTGTGGCTGATGCGCCGAACGCTGTCGACTGATACGCCTGCTTTTCGCCTCTTGCTGTTGGCTTCTTGCTTCTCGCTTCACCCTCAAGGAAATCGCCATGACTGACCTGCCTGCCATGCCGCCGCTGCCGGAAAATCGTCCCGTGCCGGGCCTCTACCGCCACTACAAGGGCGCGCAGTACGAAGTGATCGGCACCAGTCGCCACAGCGAGACCGAAGAGCTGCTGGTGGTCTATCGTGCTCTTTATGGTGAATGCGGGCTGTGGGTGCGTCCGCTGAGCATGTTCATGGAGAACGTCGAGATCCAGGGCGAGCCGGTGCCACGCTTCGCGCTGGTCTCGGCGTGGTCCTGCTGATCCGCGGCCTTGCCGCACCCACATCCTGACCGACCAGACAGGTACATGCCGCCTGTCGGTCGCGGTGCTATACTGCGCCGCTTGTTTTTCCAGACATACGCATTGAGCCGCTTGCGGGCATGATCTGCCCGCACGGCTCGGCCACGCCCACACAGCGCACTGCCCGGCACGTCTGGCAGGCACTGTGAGCTGGTTCATACCACGTCAAGAGCGGAGGAAGCATGAGCGCACTGGTTGGTGTCATCATGGGATCAAAATCGGATTGGGCGACCATGTGCCATACGGTCGAAACCCTGGAAGCGCTGGGGATCGAACACGAGGTCAAGGTCGTCTCTGCCCATCGCACGCCCGACCTGCTGTTCGACTATGCCGATACCGCTGCCGAGCGTGGCCTTGAGGTCATCATCGCCGGTGCCGGCGGCGCGGCGCATCTGCCGGGCATGTGTGCCGCCAAGACCTGGCTGCCGGTGCTGGGCGTGCCGGTGCAGTCCAGCATGCTGTCAGGTGTCGATTCCCTGCTCTCCATCGTGCAGATGCCCGCCGGCATCCCCACCGGCACGCTGGCCATCGGCCGCGCCGGTGCCGTGAATGCCGCGCTGCTGGCCGCCAGCCAGCTGGCCAACAAGTACCCGGCCATCCGCACCGCGCTGATCAACTTCCGTGCCGAGCAGACCGACCGTGTGCTTGACAATCCGGACCCGCGCCCCGACGCACCCAGCCTGTCCCACGGAGGCGAGTAAGCCATGAGCCAGCCGTTCCGCTTCGGTATCGTCGGCGGCGGTCAGCTGGGCCGCATGTTGGCTCAGGCCGGCGCCGCCCTGAATGCCCGCTTCACCTTCCTTGATCCTTCGGATTCGCCCTGCGGTCGCGTCCACGGCCATCATCTCTGCGCCGATTGGCAGGATGATGCGGCCCTGACGCAGCTGGTAGCGGCGTCTGACGCCATCACCTTCGAGTTCGAGAACGTGCCGGCGGACGCCGTCGCGCGTCTGGCAGCCGAGCGCCCGACCTTCCCGCCGGCTGGCGCCCTGGATACCGCGCGTGACCGCTGGAGCGAGAAGTCGCTGTTCATGCGTCTGGGCATCGAGGTACCGCCGCTGGCGCTGGTCGACAGCCAGGCGGACCTTGAAGCGGGCGTCGCGACCATCGGTCTGCCCGCCGTGCTCAAGACACGTACGCTGGGCTATGACGGCAAGGGCCAGAAGGTGCTGCGCGAAATGGCCGACGTCGCCGACACCTTCACCGAACTCGGCAGCGTGCCGCTGATCCTGGAAGGCTTCATCGCCTTCGATCACGAAGTCTCGGTGATCGCGGTACGCGGTCGCGATGGCGAGACACGCGCCTGGCCGCTGTCGCGCAATGAACATCGCAGCGGCATCCTGCATTGCTCCACGCCGCTCGACTCCCACGGCCTGCAGGCCGAAGCCGAGGCGGCTGCCTTCAAGGTGATGCACGAGCTCGACTATGTCGGCGTGATGGCCTTCGAATTCTTCGTCGTCAAGGACGCCGATGGCAGCGAGCGCCTGCTGGCCAACGAGATCGCACCGCGCGTGCACAACTCGGGTCACTGGAGCATCGAAGGCGCTGTCACCAGCCAGTTCGAGAATCACCTGCGTGCCGTCGCCGGCATGCCGCTGGGCGAGACCGCACTGCTCACGCCCTGCGCGATGCTCAACATCATCGGCCGCATGCCGGAACGTGACGCCGTGCTCGCCATCCCCGGCGCGCGTCTGCACGACTACGGCAAGGCGCCGCGTGCGGGGCGCAAGATCGGCCACATCACGCTGCTGGCCGCCGACAAGGCGAGCCTCGACGCCCGCATCGCGGCTGTCGAAGCGCTGCTGGTCAATGAACTGGGCAAGTAAGCCGGTTCTGCGCCACTGAAGACGAAACGCCCCCGCTGCCATCGGCAGCGGGGGCGTTTTCGTTTCGGCACGGCTCAGCGAGCCGCCACGGAATCAGTCGATCTCGTGGTGGATCTGCTTCTGCAGGTAGAGCTCGATGCCGACCTTCTCGATCAGACCCAGCTCGGTCTCCAGGTGATCGATGTGCTCTTCCTCGTCGTCGAGGATCTTGCGGAACAGATCACGCGAGGTGTAATCGCGAACCTGTTCGGCGTAGGCGATCGCTTCCTTCAGATCGCCATGTGCCTGGTGCTCCAGCGCCAGATCGCACTCGAGCATTTCCTTGGTGTTCTCGCCGATGCGCAGCTTGCCGAGGTCCTGCAGGTTGGGCAGACCTTCCAGGAACAGGATGCGCTCGATCAGGGTGTCGGCGTGACGCATCTCTTCGATGGACTCGTCGTATTCCCACTTGGCCAGGCGCTTGAGGCCCCAGTCCTTATACATGCGTGCATGCAGGAAGTACTGATTGATAGCGACCAGTTCGTTGGCCAGTATGGTGTTGAGATGCTCGATGATCTTGGGATCGCCTTTCATGTCGCCATTCCTCTCTTGTCAGGGTTGCTGCTTGCGTCAGGTTCTCTGCTGCGCCTGATGACGGCATGCATCAGCCGCAGCGCGGGCACGTCAGGCACGCCCTATCGATCAGGTGCGGCAAGTATGGCGCAAAAACATGAATTTTTCGAGATATACCAACAAGTTATCGACTTTTAGGCGCAAATGGGAAGGATTGGTATCCGCGTTGTCATGTGGCGACCGGTACCGGATTGCCTGGCGCCCATACGAAAACGCCCGCCACCCGGTCTTGAGACCAGGTGGCGGGCGTCAGGCAAGCGAGCACTTGCCGGGAGTCAACGGGAACGGATCACGCAACAATGGACGGCGCGGCGACTGGAATGTCAGTCGCCGGCAGGCGAGCCTCGGCTCGAGCCTGCATCACACCGCGTAGGCGAGATCCTCTGCCGGCATCATTTCACGCGCGACCGCTTCGCGAGTGATGGTCTTGGCCATGCAGGCACATTTGCCGCACTGGGTCGCGCAGCCGGTCTGCTCACGGACTTCGCGGAAGCTGCGCGCTCCCTGTTCCACGACTTCGCGGATCTTGTGGTCTGACACACCTTTGCACAGACAGACGTACATGGCTCACCTCGCTCACTCCAAGTGAGACAAATGTAAATGATTCGCAGAAACATGCGCAACACCTGACTGCAAAAAATTCTCATTCACACGTTATATCAAATACTTGGCGAGGCGATTTCTGGCCGGTTTGCGGTTGCGGAACACACGATGTCATAAGCAGGCCACATCAGCCTCACAAAGCGATTGCCGTAGGGAAAGCCAGCGCCGTATAAAGAATGATGGCCCGTGGCTGACAGAAAGGTAGGGTTGCGATTTCACACGAGGCCGCTAGTATGTATAACGATTTTTTATGTAATTCGAAAAACAATCGCACCAAAACATAATGAGTCATCGCTAGCCGATCACTCAGGCGGGTCACTCGAACGCAGCCCAGCTCCTCGCTCACGGGAAGCGCCGCGTCACGATGAAGGCAAATGACTGCCACGCCCCGCCAGGCAATCAGGAAAGAACATGAACAGGACACTGCAAGAGATTCCGTCGCTACGCCTCCTCATGGTCATGACCCGCATCGGCATGCCGATGATGGGCGCCATGCTGAAGCCGTGACCGGCCTGAATCCGTCTGCTGTTGCCCTATCTGCCGATTTCCGAACGCCAATCCGCAAGGAGCCCGATATCATGTCAGTACAACTCGCCACCGCCGATCATCACGCCACGTCCCACCTGCCACTTGATCTGGACGCCGTCCGCGACGCCGGCAGCTGCTTCGGTGACCACCACCGTCTGCCGCTGACCCCGCTGCTGCGCAATCTCTATCGTGAAGCCCGCCGTGAAGGCCTGGTGGATGAGCATTGCAACGCACGTGAACTGATGAGCCATATCGCTCTGCCCCATGACCACGTGGTCACCCAGGAAATTTCCGACCGCGTCTGGCGCTACAACGTCGGTTACTCCAACACCGGCGAGAGCGCGGAACAGGGCGACCTGAGCGCGGCGCTGGACTCCCTCAACGAGCGCACCCTGGATGAGCCGCTGCCGGGCGCCCTGCAGCGCCTGACCGAATCCTGGCTGTACCTGCCGGGCGAGCTGGAAAGCCCGCGTCAGGCCAGCGCCGACGTGCTGTGGCTCGACAAGCAGGGCCGTGCTCGCTACCGCCTGGATCAGGCACGCCACTGGTTCGCCACCCTGCGCGATGAAGCCGTTGACATTGATGGCTGGCTGGCATGGCGCCTGACACACCTGCCGCTGACCAGCGCGCCGGTGCTCGATACCGTCAGCGCCTTCACGCGTCTGGCGCGCCTCGATCACGATGGCCAGCGTCCGATCGGTCAGCTGTCCTTCGTGCGCTACCGTGAAGGCGTGCGCCTGGAAGGCATGGGCACCGCGGTGATCGACTTGCCGCGCGAGCTGCCCGAGACGGCGGCGCAGGAAGACAGCCTGGTGGTGTCACGCGCCAGCGTGGAACGCATCATCACGCGCCTGGATGGCCTGCTGGGCGTCTGATCACGCCCTGTACTCGCGGAAACACAACGCCCTGCCAGTCGATGACTGGCGGGGCGTTTTCTTGTCTGGCTGAGATCACTTCTGGCTGAGCTCACGTCTGGCTGAGATGACTTCTGGATGAGCTCACTGCTTTCCTGCATGGCGCACGCGCCAGAGGCTCCCTATTGGTGCCTCACTCGCGCCGCGGCTTGGGCAGCACCACCACGCGAGTGCCGGAGGCGATGTCCTGCCAGCTGCGCTGCTCAGGGTCCCACAGCTGCCAGACGTACCCCAGCCCGCAGGCGCCCAATGACAGCCCGGCAACCACGAAGCGTATCAGGCACTGCTGCAGCGTCGGGACATGACCCTGTGGCGTCTCGATGCGCAGCCGCCAGGCCTGCATGCCCAGCGTCATGCCACTGCGGCTCCAGCAGCCGCCGAAGAAGGCGAACATCGCCACCAGCAACAGACTGCGGAACAGCGGCGACTGATTGGCCTCACCGCCATTGACGGCAACCCCGATGAAGCCCAGCACGATCAACAACGCCATCACGAGGAAGGCGTCATAGACCACGCCGCCCAGACGCCGCATCAGACCCGCAGGGCGTGCTCCCTGCGGGTCGAGACGGCGGCGAGAGTGCGGGGCGCCCCTAGCCACTGCGCCGGATCAGCAGCAGGCCGATCACGTAACAGGCCAGCATCGGCGCCAGCACCGCCCAGATGGGCGCGAAGCCGAACACCACCGAGGCCGGGGCGAGCAGGTCCTGCAGATACTTGAACAGCAGGCCGACCACGATGCCGTAGAAGACCCGCGTCCCCGCCGCCACCGTGCGCAAGGGCCCGAACACGAAGGAGGCGGCCACCAGCACCAGCGCCGCCAGCGTCAGCGGCTGCAGAATCTTCTGCCAGAAGTAGAGCAGTGGCTGGTTGGCCGACAGCCCCTGGTCCTGCAGATAGCGGGAATAGCGCCACAGGTCGGAGGCTGACTGCTGCTTGGGGTCGCTGATGACCAGCTTGAGCAGGTCCGGCGTCAGCTGGGTGTCCCACTCGCGGGTCTCCTGCTGAGCCACCGTGGTGGCGCTCGGCTCACCATCCTGGGACTCGAAGGTGGTGGTCTGCACCGCCTCCAGCGTCCAGCCATCGCTCTCCCAGACGGCGCGCTTGGCGTAGAGCGCCTGGGTCAGGTGGCGCTCGTCATCGAAGCGATAGCGGGTGACGTTGAGCACCACATCATCGCTGCGAATCGAGCCGAATCGGTAGTAGTCGTTGCCCTCGCGCTGCCAGCCGCCACCCTCGGCATAGACGGCGCCTGCGCCCTGCTGCTTCTCGGCGCGCCAGGCGTCAGCCTGCAGTTCGGTGACAGGGGCGACGTATTCACCGACCGCCATGGTGATGGCGATGACCAGCCCCAGCGGCTTCATCACGCCCCACAGAATGCGCGTCAGTGAGCGACCGGCGGCGCGCATGATGGTCAGCTCATTGCTCGAGGCCATGCTGCCCAGCCCGATCAGGGCGCCCAGCAGTACGCCGACCGGCACGAATTCGTAGAAGCGCGACGGCAGACGCATCAGCAGATAGAGGAGCACTTCAAAGGCGCCGTAGTCGCCTTTCACATCCCCCAGATCATTGATGTAAGTGATCATCAGGTCGAGCCCGAGAATCAGTATCTGCACCACCAGCATGGCCACCAGCACATTGCGGGCGATGTAACGGTCGAGACGATCAAGCAGCATCAGCGGCCACCTCCGCGGTTGTCGCGCCAGCTCAGCCAGATGCCGAGCGCCAGATAGACGCCGTGAATGGGCCACAGGCCGATGGCGGCCGGGTACTTCTCGGATGCGACGGCATTCTGCGCCGCGATCAACAGGCTGAGATAGGTGATATGCACGAAGATGGCCGGCAGCAGGCGCGCGAAACGCCCCTGACGCGGATTGACGCGTGCCAGCGGCAGGCCGATCAGCATCAGGATCGGCACCATCAACGGCAGCGAGATGCGCCACTGCAGCTGGGCCTTGGCCTCCGGAAGATCGGAAGCCCAGAGCTGTGCCGTGGTCGCAAGCTCGATGTCCTCCTTGAGAGCCGCAGCGTCCTGGCCCTCGGTGATGCGCACGCCGTAGCGATCAAAGCCCAGTCGCTGGGCGATCGCCTTGCCGGGCTCCACCCCGTAGCGCGTGCCGTCGCTCAACACCAGATAACGACTGCCGGTCTCGGGGCTGACTTCCTGGAAGGCACGCTCGGCGCGCACCACCGATTGGCTCGGTTCGCTGTCGGGCGTGCTGGCGGCATTGCTGTCACCTGCCTCGGCAATGAAGACGTTTTCCAGCTCGCTGTTGTCATCGCTCATGCTCTCGGCATAGACGGTGCGATTGCCGATCTCCTGGAAGCGTCCCGCGCCGAGAATCGAGAAGTCGGTCTTCTGCTTCTGCTGCTCGAGCAACAGCTCATTCTTGAGCGCGCCGGCAGGCGTAAGATAGAGGCTGCAGGCCGCGACCAGCGCCGTGATCAACAGCGCCGGCAGCAGGGTGACACGCAGCAGGCGCTCCGGGCCGACACCACAGGCGACCAGCACGGTGATCTCGCTGTTCATGTACAGCTGACCGAAGGCCAGCAACACGGCGAGGAAGAAGGACAGCGGCAGCAGCAGTTCGAAGAAACCCGGCAGGTGATAGAGCATCAGGCTGCCGAGAATCGACGCCGGGAAATCCCCCTCCGCCGCATCACTGAAATAGCGGATGAATCGGCTGCCCATGATGACAAGCATCAGCACCCCGGCCACGGCGGCCATGGTGGTGAGTATCTCGCGTGTCAGGTAGCGGAAGATGATCAAGTGGAACTCCTGTTTCCCGCTCGCAAGCGAGCGTGTTGACCAGATCGATGATAGCCGGTGGAGGAATGGTCGTGATCACATGAAGGCATCATCCCCCTCATGCATGGTGCGCAGCCTTTGCGTACACTGGCGGCACGGGTCTGAAGACTGGACGGGAGCGGCCCCCCTCATGCAGCAGCATTATCCAGAAAGGATGCTGCCTTGTCGCGGCTGCAGGCATTGCACGTGGACAGCCTGACATGATGGACTGCCCTCACTCGTGCATGCCAGCTCAGCTTGTCATGAGCGGTCTGCGCCCCCATCCAGACCATGACCCCGATGTCGTCGCGAGCCGGGCACGCCTGGCCTGACGACATCCTTCATCCTTGTACTGTTCATCTTCGTACCCTCACTCGCGCGCGTGGAGTTGCCATGGAATTTCCTGTAGTCACTGCCAATCCGGCCCAGCTTGAAACCGCCTGCATCGTGGTACCTGTCATCGAGGGCGACCTCACCGGTGCTGCGGCACGACTCGACGATGCCAGCGAGAAGCTGATTTCCCAGCTGATCGAGCGCGGCGACTTCAAGCCCGAGCTCGGCAATACCCTGCTGGTGCCCTTCGCTCCGGGCCTCGGCGCTCAGCGCCTACTGCTGGCCGGTTTCGGCAGTGAGGAAAAGCTCGACGAAAGCCGTTACAAGCGTGGCCTCGACGCCGCCATGACCGCTCTGCTCAAGCTGCCCATCGAAGACGCGGCCTTCGCTGGCCTCGAGCTGAATCTCGAGCTGCGTGAGGCTGACTGGATGGCGCGCATGATCGCCGAGAGCGCACTGCGCACTGCCTATCGCTTCACCGAGATGAAGAGCAAGCCGGGCGAGCCCGTCTCTCTGACCCGCCTGAGCGTGGTTAGTGCCGACAAGCAGCGTCAGGCCGAACTGGAAGCCGGCCTGCGCGTCGGTGCCGCCATCGGCATGGGCGTCAATGAAGCGCGCACGCTGGGTAATCTGCCGGGCAACATCTGCACGCCGCGCTACCTGGGCGAGCGTGCCGAGCAACTGGGTGCCGCTTCGGATGGCGCCCTAAAAGTGACCGTGCTCGGCGAGGAAGAGCTCGAGGAGCTCGGCGCCCTGTCCCTGCTGTCGGTCGGCCGCGGCAGTGAAGAGCCGAGCCGCCTGATCGTGATGGAATACCGCGGTGCGGAAGACGAGAACGAAGCCCCGCACGTGCTGGTCGGCAAGGGCATCACCTTCGATACCGGCGGCATCTCGCTCAAGCCGGGCGCCGGCATGGACGAGATGAAGTACGACATGGGCGGCGCGGCCAGCGTGTTCGGCACCATGCGCACCGTGCTGGAACTCAAGCCCAAGCTCAACGTGGTGGCCATCGTGGCCAGCGCCGAGAACATGCCGGACGGCCGCGCCACCAAGCCGGGCGACATCATCAAGACCCTGAAGGGGCTGACCGTCGAAGTCCTCAACACTGACGCCGAAGGCCGTCTGGTGCTGTGTGATGCGCTGACCTACGCCGAGCGCTTCGAGCCGGCCAGCGTCGTCGACATCGCCACCCTGACCGGCGCCTGCGTCATCGCGCTGGGCAATCACGCCACCGGTCTGATCTCCAACGATGATGACCTGGCGCTCGACCTGCTCGACGCCGGCGAAGAAGCCTGGGACCGCGCCTGGCACATGCCGCTGTGGGACGAGTATCAGACGCAGCTGGATTCCAACTTCGCCGACATCGCCAACATCGGCGGTCGCGAAGCCGGCATGATCACCGCAGGTTGCTTCCTGTCCCGCTTCGCGGACACCTTCCCGTGGGCGCATCTGGACATCGCCGGCACCGCCTGGATGTCCGGCAAGCAGAAAGGCGCCAGCGGCCGCCCGGTGGGCCTTCTGACCCAATACCTGCTGGATCGCGAAGCGGAACTCAGCGCCCCGCAGGAAGAGACCGTCTGAGGCTTCGCATGCTCTCGATAGCGTGCTAGCGTTGAGACACGCGGGTCGCGACGCCACTCGGCACCGCTGACCCGAGAGGTCCTATAAAAATGATTCGACCCCCGGCGTTCCGCGTCGGGGGTCTCGCTGCTACGGAGACACCCACGTGACCAAAGGCTTCGACGTCCGCGCGTCCACGCAACCGGCGGATGCTGCCGTTCGTGACACCATTCTGGCCAATCCCGGCTTCGGCCGTCACTTCAGCGATCACATGGCCCATGTACGCTGGACCGCCGACGGCGGCTGGCACGGCCATGAAGTCCGCCCCTACGGCCCGCTGAGCCTCGACCCCGCCGCCTCGGTACTGCACTACGCCCAGGAAATCTTCGAAGGCATCAAGGCCTACCGTCATGAAGACGGCTCGGTGTGGACCTTCCGCCCCGAGAAGAACGCCGCACGTTTCCGTAACTCCGCCCGCCGTCTGGCACTGCCGGAGCTGTCCGACGAGGACTTCGTCGGCTCGCTCAAGGCCCTGCTCGCGCAGGACAGCGCCTGGGTGCCGACTCCGGCCAGCGTCAGTGACGAATGCAGCCTCTATCTGCGTCCGTTCATGATCGCCAGCGAAGCCTTCCTCGGCGTGCGTCCGTCGCGTGAAGTCGATTACTACGTGATCGCCTCACCGGTGGCGGCCTACTTCAAGGGCGGCATCAAGCCGGTCTCCATCTGGCTGTCCTCGCATTACAACCGTGCGGCCGCCGGCGGTACCGGTTTCGCCAAGTGCGGCGGCAACTACGCGGGTTCACTGGCCGCGCAGAGCGAAGCTTCCGCCAATGGCTGTGACCAGGTCGTGTTCCTGGACGCCGCCGAGAACAAGTGGGTCGAGGAACTGGGTGGCATGAACCTGTTCTTCGTCTTCAAGGATGGCCGCCTGGTCACGCCGCGTCTGACCGGCACCATTCTGGAAGGTGTCACCCGTGACTCCATCCTGACCCTGGCGACCGATCTGGGTCTGACGCCGGAAGAACGCCCGATCAGCATCGACGAGTGGCGTGAAGGCATCGCCTCCGGCGAGATCACCGAGGTGTTCGCCTGCGGCACCGCCGCCGTCATCACCCCGGTGGGCGAGCTGGTCAGTGAAGAAGGTCGCCTCGACCTGACCGCCAACGCCGGTGATGTCGCCATGCGTCTGCGCAGCCAGCTGCTGGATCTGCAATACGGTCGCGCCGAAGACACGCGTGGCTGGATGACGCGTCTGGCTTAAGTGCACTGACATGAGTGCGCTGACATGAGTGCACGGCAACAAGCCCTCGAGCCCGCCCCTGTGGCTTGAAGGATGACCGAAACCCCAAGGCCCGCCTCGAAAGAGGCGGGCCTTGGGGTTTCTGGCGCACGGATATCTGACTGCGGAAAGACGTCACGGGAGGCAGGCTGCATCGAAGCCGCGCGGCGAGTGCGGTATCCTGAGCGCTCGAGAATTCCTTGCCCGAGCGGTGCCCATGACCCAGATCGACTTCTACATCCTGCCCGACACCACGCTGGAAGCCCGGCTGGAATTCGCCTGCCGGCTGGCCGAGACCATACACGCCAAGGGCTTTCGCCTGCATGTGCATGTCGAGGACGAGGCGATGGCGCGTCAGTTCGATGAGCATCTGTGGCAGTTCCGCCCGGAAAGCTTCGTGCCCCATGCGCTGGATATCGATCTCGACATGGCCGCCCGCGAGGCCGAACACGCTGATGACGTGCCGCGCCCACCGGTCACCATCGGCTGGCAGGACGCCCCGGCGCCGGGTATCGAGGCGCTGCTCAACCTGCACCCCGAGATCCCCGAGTGGTTCTCACGCTTCGAGCGCGTCGCCGAGATCATCAATCAGCATCAGGATGTGCTGGTGACCAAGCGCGAATGCTGGCGCACCTACAAGTCACGCGGTTATGCCGTGCGCTCGCATCAGCTCAAGGGCGTCAGCTGAGCGACACGCCATGCGTCAGCGGTCCGTATCGCAGGCACGCTGGAAGCTGACCATCAGATGCGTCATCCAGCGCTCGATATCGTCCATGCCGGGCGGACTTTCACCACTGTCGAAGAAGGCCTCGGGCAGGCCGCCTGCGGCCTCGCTGGCGTCACGCTCCCCGATACGCACGGCCCACAACGGCAGTTCGCGCGGCATGCGCTGGATCTCGGCGAACAGCGCCGCCACGTTCATGTCCGGCACATCGCCGAAGATGACCAGACACGGGCTGACATCTCGCACCAGGCGCAACGCCTGGGCCGCACTGCTGGCGATGATGATCTCCAGATTGGCGACGTGACTGCCGATCACCTCGAGGCGCAGACGGTCCTGCGCCCGCGTGCTGATCACCAGCCAGCGACAGGGTACCGGCAGCACCTTCTCCGCCGACCACGCCGCCTGAACGACGCGCTCATGGGCGCTGACATCCGCCAGCGGCAACCAGACCCGGAAGCTGGCGCCCTCGCCCAGCTCGCCCCGCGCCGTGATGTCACCGCCCATGCGGCGGGCGAGCTCCCGCGACAGCGCCAGCCCGAGCCCGGTGCCCTCGATGCCTGAATCTTCACGCCCCAGACGCGAGAACGGCTGGAACAGCTGGACCGCCTGCGCGGAATCAAAGCCGAAGCCGCCATCGGTGATTTCCACCCAGCCCATCTCCACTCCGCTGGCATTGCGCTCCTGGCCGATGGCCAGACGAATCCAGCCCCCCTCGCGGTTGTACTTGATGGCGTTGCCCATCAGGTTGCCGAGAATCTGATCCAGACGACGCTGGTCGGCATTCAGCCACAGTGACTCGCCTTCCAGTGTCAGTGATAGCGTCAGATTGGCACTCTCCAGGCGCGGCTGATATTGACCCGCCAGCCGGATCAGCTTCTGACCCACCGAGAGGGGCTGGCAATCCAGCGGCAGATCACCGGCTTCCAGACTCGACATCTGTAGCACGTCCTCGATCAGCGCCGACAGCTGCGCCGCCGCATGACTGGCCTCATCCACGTAGCGGCGCTGCTCGCGGGTCAGGTCGGCTTCCTCGCAGAGCAGATCCGTGAAGCCCATGATGGCGTTGAGCGGGGTGCGAATCTCGTGACTGAAACTCGAGAAGAAACGCGACTTGGACTGGCTGGCCTCGGTGGCACTGTCGCGGGCCGCCTCCAGCAGCTTGAGTGACTGCTTGTGGCGCTGGATATCCAGCGCCAGCCCGGTGGCGCGCTGTGGCCGGCCCTCATGATCACGCCGGGTGATCTGGCCGCGAATCTGCACCCAGACCCAGTGACCACGCGCATGCCGATAGCGCACGTCACGTGCCTCGGCCCAGCTCTCACCGTGCATGACCCGCCAGCGCGCCTCGAGCAGATCGACGAGGTCTTCCGGGTGCGTCATGGCGTCAAGGTCCGCCAGATGCATGCTGGCGCGGACCGGAAGCCCCAGCATCAGGAAGAAATTCTCGTGCAGGTAGAGATCGTCCTGATCGAAGTCATAGCGCCAGGTGGCATCGCCGGAGGCTGCCATCACCATCTCGACGTGCCGCGCACCTTCGGCGCGTTCAAGCTCGATCTGGTCGCGCCGCTGGGCCGCTTCGCGCAGCGCCTCACCGGCCTGATCCAGCTCCTGCAGCTGGAAGCGCTCGCGTACCACGGGCTGGCCGCGACCGATGCGCAGCGCCATGTCGCTGAGGCGTGCCAGTGATTCGGACAGGGTGGCCGCCATGGCCTCGGCCCGCCAACGCATCACCACCAGCAGAGCGAAGAAGAACAGGATCAGCCCCACCAGCATCACGTAGCCCAGCTGATTGAAGCGTTCATTCCAGATATCGATGTCGCTGTTCACCTGCTGCGCATCCACCACCGCCAACAACCGCCAGTCGGTGCCCGGCACCGATTGCCAGCCGACCAGCCGCTCACCGGCGAGCAAGGAAACGCTGCGCACGCCCTGCGCCTCATCCGAGATGCTGCGCAGCAGGTGCGCCATGGCCGGGGAGTTCTCGACATCATGCGCCGTAGCGAGGAAGCGATCGTGCAGCAGCGGCATCGGCACCACTTCAGGGGCGGGCTGGGGGCCGAAATCCTGCTCGCCGACACTCGGCATGGCCATGACGACATCGTCACTCACCAGAATCAGATAGGCACCCCAGGGCAGCTCGGCATTCTCGAGCCGCTCGACCAGAGAATCGAGGGTGACGTCGATCCCGACCACGCCTTCGAGGAAGTCGCCGCGATGGACCGGCATCAGCGTCGAGACCAGCCAACCACTGCCGACCGGGTCCTGGTAGGGCGGCGTGATGACGGCGCCACGGCTCGGGTTGTTGCGGTCATCCGCCAGGTAGTAGAAGCCATAGCTGGTGAGGTCGACGCCGGGCGTGAAGATGTTGCGGGTATCGGTCCACGGCAACATGCGGAAGTAGCCGTCGTAGCCGGAGAACCAGATCTGGCGCAGATCGGGTTGCGTGGCGAGCATGTCCGACACCTGGGCGTCCATTGTCGAGAGGCGCACCACCTTGTCGTGGTCCTGCAGATAGCTGGGCACCAGCGAGGAGTAATAGGAGCCGGCGCCACCATCATTCTCGGCGACGTACAGGGTGCCGTCGCCCGCACTCATGTGGCGCTTTAGCTCCTGCTCGCGCTGGCGGGACGTCACGGGGGTGTCCATGTGACGCAGAGTGCTGCGCGCCAGCTGGCGGGCATCGCTGCGCCAGTCGTCCGCCAGCAGACTGATGTGCTCTGCCTCGTAATGGGTCAGCTGCTCGAGCTGGGTATTCACCAGCTCACTGCGCGTGGAGTCCTGCTGCCCGGAGACCAGCCAGTGCAACACCAGATAGCAGCCCAGCAGCGCCACCTCGAGCACCAGCAATGGCACCAGCGCATGACGCAGCAGTTCATGCCAGACCCAACGACGTGTCGGACGAGGGGCACCGTCCGTGGGGCGAGGCTTGGACATTGCGGCTCCGCGAGCGTGAGAGAATGGGAAGTGTGCGAGGCGGCAAGCCTCGGCTCATGAGGTCGCAACAGGATACGGCATCAGTGCGTGGATGTTGCCTGCTTTGTGAAAACAGGGTCTGCCAGACGCCACGAGGGCCTGCCCGCCAAGACCGAATGACGCCCGTCATCAGCGGCGCTATAATCGAGCCCATTTTCTGCCTGCGCTGACCGCTCCTTGAGCCGGCGCGGGACGCCCCGCCCAACCGGATCAATGCAGACCCATGGACAAGACCTACCAACCGAACGCCATCGAGACGCGCTGGTACGAGCGCTGGGAATCCGACAACCGCTTTGCGCCGTCAGGCCAGGGCGAGAGCTTCTCACTTGTCATCCCGCCGCCCAACGTCACCGGCTCCCTGCACATGGGCCACGCCTTCCAGGATTCCATCATGGACACCCTGGTCCGCTGGCGCCGCATGCAGGGTCGCAACACCCTGTGGCAGGTAGGCACCGACCATGCCGGTATCGCTACCCAGATGCTGGTCGAGCGCAAGGTCGCCGCCGAAGAAGGCAAGACCCGCCATGATCTCGGCCGCGAAGCCTTCACCGACAAGATCTGGGAGTGGAAGGAAGAGTCCGGCGGCAACATCACCCGCCAGCTGCGTCGCATGGGCACCAGCATCGACTGGAAGCGCGAGCGCTTCACCATGGATGACGGCTTCTACAAGGCGGTACAGGAAGTCTTCGTGCGCCTGCACAAGGAAGACCTGATCTACCGCGGCAAGCGTCTGGTCAACTGGGACCCGACCCTGCACACCGCGATTTCCGATCTCGAAGTCGAGAACCGCGATCAGCAGGGCAGCTTCTGGCACTTCCGCTATCCGCTGGCCGATGGCGTCAAGACCGCCGATGGCAAGGACTACGTCATCGTCGCCACCACGCGCCCGGAAACCCTGCTGGGTGACACCGGCGTGGCCGTCAATCCCAAGGATGAGCGCTACGCAAGCCTGGTCGGCAAGTTCATCGAGCTGCCGCTGGTCGGCCGTCGCATCCCCATCGTCGCCGATGAACACGCCGACATGGAAAAGGGCTCCGGTTGCGTCAAGATCACCCCGGCCCACGACTTCAATGACTACGAAGTCGGCAAGCGTCAGGGCCATCTGCTGATCAACGTGATGAGCCAGGATGCCACCATCCTGGAGCGCGCCGAGATCTATGACCTCCAGGGCCGTCCGCAGCCCCAGGAAGACGCCAGCCTGCCGGCCGCCTACGCCGGTCTGGATCGCTTCGTCGCGCGCGAGAAGCTGGTCGCCGACATGGACGCTCTGGGCCTGCTGGAGCAGGTCGAGGCCGTCAACAACACCCTGCCGCACGGTGACCGCTCCGGCGATGTCATCGAGCCGCTGCTGACGGACCAGTGGTTCGTGGCCGTCGAGGAGCTGGCGCGTCCGGCCATCGAAGCGGTCGAGAACGGCGACATCGAGTTCGTGCCCAAGAACTACGAGAACATGTATTTCGCGTGGATGCGTGACCTGCAGGACTGGTGCATCTCGCGTCAGCTGTGGTGGGGCCACCGCATTCCGGCCTGGTACGACAACGACGGCAACGTCTATGTCGGCCGCAATGAAGAGGAAGTCCGCGCCGAGAACAATCTGGGTGCCGACGTCGAACTGCGTCAGGACGAAGACGTCCTCGACACCTGGTTCAGCTCCGCGCTGTGGACCTTCGGCACCCTCGGCTGGCCGGCGGATACGGAAGAACTCAAGACCTTCCACTCCACCGACGTGCTGGTCACCGGCTTCGACATCATCTTCTTCTGGGTGGCGCGGATGATCATGTTCACCCTGAAGTTCAAGGGTGAAGTGCCGTTCCGCAAGGTCTACGTGCATGGTCTGGTGCGTGACAGCCTCGGTCAGAAGATGTCCAAGTCCAAGGGCAACGTGCTCGATCCCATCGACCTGATCGACGGCATCGGCATCGAGGAGCTGGTCGAGAAGCGTACCGGCAACATGATGCAGCCGAAGAAGGCTAAGGCGATCGCCAAGGCCACGCGCAACGAGTTCCCGGAAGGCATCGAGCCTCACGGTACCGATGCGCTGCGCTACACCCTGCTGTCACTCGCCTCCACCGGGCGTGACGTGAAGTTCGACATGGGCCGTCTCGATGGCTATCGCAACTTCTGCAACAAGCTGTGGAATGCGGCGCGCTACGTGCTGATGAATGCCGAGGACCAGGATTGCGGCATCAACGGCGAAGCCGTCGAACTGTCGCTGGCCGATCGCTGGATCATCGCGCGCCTGCAGCAGACCGAGCAGCAGGTCACCCGCGCGCTGGAAGAGTTCCGCTTCGACCACGCCTCCCAGGCGCTCTACGAGTTCATCTGGAACGAGTACTGCGACTGGTATCTGGAGCTGTCCAAGCCGGTTCTGTGGGACGACAACGCCAGCATCGAGGCCAAGCGCGGCACGCGTCGCACCCTGGTGCGCGCCCTCGAGACCATCCTGCGCCTGATCCACCCGATGATGCCGTTCATCTCCGAGGAGATCTGGCAGCGTATCGCACCGCACGCCGGCAAGCCGGTGGAAGGCGAGAGCATCATGAGCCAGGCGTGGCCGCAGGCCGAAGCCGACCGGATCGATGAGCAGGCCATCCGCGATATCGAGTGGCTGAAAGGCATCATCATCGCCATCCGCAACGTGCGCGGCGAGCTCAACCTGTCACCGGCCAAGCCGCTGGAAGTCTTCCTGCAGAACGGCGCGGCTGGCGATGCCGAGCGCCTGGAAGCCAACCGCCTGTTCCTCTCCAAGCTGGCACGTCTGGAAAGCATCACCTTCCTAGCGGCAGGCGACGAAGCCCCGATGTCCGCCATCCAGCGCGTCGGTGAGCTGGAAGTGCTGGTGCCGATGGCAGGCCTGATCGACAAGGAAGCCGAGCTCAAGCGCATCGACAAGGAGCACGAGAAGCAGCAGAAGGTCATCACCGGCCTCGAGAACAAGCTCGGCAACGAGAAGTTCGTCGGTCGTGCACCGGCTGATGTGGTCGAGAAGGAGCGCGCCAAGCTGGCCGACGCCCAGGCGGAACTTGCGCTGCTGGAAAGCCAGCGCGTCAAGATCGAAGCGCTGTAAGTCACGCTCGCGCTTCACGCAAGCAAAAGCCCCCTGCACCGAACGGTGCAGGGGGCTTTCTCGTTTCTGGCAGCCCGCTCGCGAATCGCCCTCACAAGCGCGCCGAGCAATTATTCGGCGGGGCCTGCCAGCGGCATGAAGGTCGCCAGCAGATAGCCGGTGTCATCCATCACGCGCAGCCGAGCACTCTCACCGCTGCCGATGATCTGGTAACTGGCCACGTCCTCGAGCATGCGATTGAAGGCGTTGGACTGCTCGGGGTTGGGGCACATCTTCATGGTCGAGGCCAGCGGACCGATGTCCAGCGTCTGACGCGACTCATCCAGCACCACCGGCCCCATCAGGCGATTGCAACCATTGCTGCCGACCAGGCGCAGACGGTCATCCTCCTCGTCTGCCAGCTGCTGCTGGCTGGGGGGCTGCAACAGGAAGTTGGCAGCCTCTTCACTGGCATCCGTGGCGGAGAAACTCCATTGGGTGCCCACCAGGACAGGAGCAGCGGCACCCGATGAGTCACTGCCCTGCGGAGGCTGTGTCATGGCCGCGCAGCCAGCCAGCAAGGAAATAGCGAACCCCACGGAGGTATAACGCGATAGACGACGCACGGTAACGGACATGGATGACTCCTGTGGCGCCCGCCAGTGGCATTGCCGGCAACGGCAGTCACCCGGCAGACGGAAAGAACGGTGGGTAAGGAACGGACATGACAGCAAGGGTAGCGATCATGCGCACGGCTGTCATGAACGACAGGCCCTCACGCCATGCGCCTGAATGTCACCTGCCGGACTGCCGCCAGCTTACCAGCAGCGCGATGGACGCAACCATCTGTCCACCTCGCCAACTTTGAAAACAGTGTTTTCAAAGCAAAGCCTGCACTAGAATTTCGACCAGATCGCCACTCAGCGTCGCCTGTCTCGAGCCCTCTGGCCACCGAGCCAACGAGCTACCGGCCTGAGTGCGCCTGTCCCGACATGAGCCCTGCAGAGCTGACACGACATGACTCCCGCCGCCCTCGATAGTCCTTCCATACATGCCGCTGATACTGCGTCTTCACAGCGAGTCATTGGTTCGCAGCAGGCCCCGCACGTGCAACCCTCGCCCCCGCTCCGCCCGCGCAGGGCGCAGACAGGATTCAACCTGCGACGACTGGTGCTCCTGAATGCGCTGGGTGTGGCGCTGCTGGCGTGCTGGTGGATACCGGCGCTGGATTTCTGGCCCACCCTCGACAGCGAGGTCTTCTGGGACTTCAACCAGTTCATCACACCGCTCAATCCGCACTGGGACACGCTGCTCGGCATTCTGAACACGCGCGCCTTCGACGCCGTGGCCTTCGCCATGATGGGGGTATTGTTCTGCTGGGCGATGCTCAATGATCAGCAGCCTGCCCGCTATCGCCGCTGGACCAGCATCGGCATCACCATGCTGCTGACGGCGGGCCTGCTCTCGCTGTTCGTGCTGCGCGCCATCAGCTATGGCCATGCCAGCCCGACGCGCTTCTTCAGCCACGCACAGCATCTCTCCGAGCTGGTGTCCTTCAAGACCAAGGATTCAGCGTCGAACAGCTTCCCGGGGGATCACGGCCTGATGCTGATGGTATTCGCGAGTTTCATGCTGGCCTTCGCACCGCGCCGCATCGCGCTGTGCAGCCTGGCGTTCGTGGTACTGCTGAGCGCTCCGCGGATCATGGTCGGCGCTCACTGGTTCAGCGATGTCTATCTGGGCTCGCTCAGCATTGCACTGATCGTGTTACCCTGGGTGCTGTGCACACCACTGGCGACCACCGTTGCCCGTGGCATGGAAAACGCGCTGGCCCGATTGAAGCAGCGCTCCTGAAGCAGCATTCGTGAACCTGCACTCAAGAACCTGAACTCAGGTCAGCCGACGAGGGGTGTCCGCGAGAAAGGGCTGGAGTCCTTGTGGTGCCGCTTTTCCTGGCGGTCATCCTCCTTGTCGCGAGCGCCCTCCTCCACGGCCTCTGCCTTGCCAAGTCCGCCGCCGTCATTGCCGGGGGGCGGAGGGCTGACATCGGGCGTGGCAAAGCCTGTCATCTCGTGTTCCCCACCGGCCACCACCTGATCACGCCCATTATGCTTGGCGTGATACAGCCGCCTGTCGGCCAGCTGCATCAGCTCATCCAGCGAATCGACCTCATGACTGATGGCAACGCCGATGGAAACCGTGACCGGCACCGGCGTGCCGGCGAAGACCGGAGGAGACTTGGCCAGCAGGGAGCGCATGCGTCCCGCCACGGAAATGGCCTCGGTGCGCCCGATACGTGGCAGCAGCACCAGGAACTCCTCGCCACCGACGCGTCCGGCGCGATCGCCCTGACGCAATGTGGCCGTCAGCAGTCGGCCCAGATGACGCAGCACTTCATCTCCGACGGCATGGCCATGCAGGTCATTGACGCGCTTGAAGTTGTCCGCATCCAGCATCAAGACCGCACAGGGCACTCCGTCACGCCACCAGTCCTCGGCGTGGCGCAATATCTGGCGGCGATTGAGCAATTCGGTCAACTCATCACGACTGGCATCCTTCAGATACTGGCGCTCGAAGTGTTCGGTAAGTGCCAGCATGCGCCACAGGAAGGTGACCATCATCAGGAAGACCGCGAACAGATTGGTCGATTGCAGCACCCAGGCCGACAGGACGCCGTCCTCTTGCAGGACTGGCGAGACCATCAGTGCCGAGACAGCTGCCATGAACAGCATCAGGGTCGTCACCACTCGAACACGCGCCGCCAGCGGGGCCAGGTGAATACCGGCCATCACGATGAAGAAATAGTACTCATAGCCCGCAGAGAGCCCGAAACAGAAAACCGAGAGCCAGGCCATCAGCGTCAAGGCGCTCATCATCAGGGCCAGCCCCAAGGTCAGCTGATGCGCCCGGTGCAGCATCACGCCCAGCACGGACACAAGCGCCATGATGCCGCTGACGAATGCCAGCCGCGGCTCGTTGAAGAGAGTGAAGAAGGGAACCCACACCACGAAGAGGCCCATCAGCATCAGATAGACCCAAAGATAGGCATGGTAGAAACGACGATGCTCCACGGCGAGCAATCGTGGTTCATGACGTAGCCAGGCGCTTATGACTCTCGGCATCAGGCAGTCCTTGCCAGCTAGGCAGTGTCCGCGTGGCGGTCCCTCACGCGACTCCAGAAGGTGCAACATCGCGGCAGGCGGGCAGCAAGAGAAAGGAAGAAGGTGTAGCTGCCTGCCGCGATGACACTCCACAAAGGCCGAGCACGACATGTCACACATCATGCTACGGGGCTTATGAACTTCATTACATCATAAGCCCTGCTGGGCGATGCACCAGTCATAATTCGGCTATTGCGTTGCCTGGATGCGACGCTTACGCACACGTCAACATGCGGCCTTGCTTGCTTACCAGCTGCCCGTGTTGCTCATGGAGGCCCAGGGTTCCTGCGGCGCAAGGGCGTCACCGGCCTGCAGCAGCTCCAGCGAAATCCCATCCGGGCTCTTCACGAATGCCATGTGGCCGTCACGCGGCGGGCGATTGATGGTCACGCCGTTGTCCATCAGATGCTGACAGGTAGCGTAGATATCCTCGACGCGATAGGCCAGATGGCCGAAGTTGCGCCCACCTTCGTATTCTTCCGGGTCCCAGTTATGGGTCAGTTCCAGCATCGGCGCCTGCATCTCGCGGGCACGTTCGGCATCCTGTGGGGCTGCCAGGAAGATCAGCGTGAAGCGGCCCTTCTCGGAATCCTTGCGCGAGATCTCGACCATGCCGAGCAGGTCACGGAAGAAATGCAGTGAAGCGTCGACATCACGGATACGCAGCATGGTGTGCAGATATTGCATGGATCACTCTCTTGAACGGTGGTTGGGGCAGCACTGAGGACGGAAAAGACGTGCGCCGAGCGTAGCTGGCTCGGCGCACGGGAATATTCTAGACACACGACTGCCGCGCGACGAGTCTCCTCGCGGCACGGCAGTGTGGTGATGCATGCACCCTGCTGCTGGCGTCTCGCGCCATCAGGCGATGCGTGAACTGCGCTCCAGACGCACGGGCACCGCCTTGGAGGATGGCGTACCGGTATCAGCGCCGTGGCTTTCCAACGCGACCAGCACGTTGGTTTCCGGATAGTAGGCCCCGATGCAACCGGCCGGGATGTCGTACTCGACCAGACGGAACTGTGGCGCACGTCGCTCGCTGCCGTCCGGACGCGGCTCGCCGAGCATGTCGACCCAATCACCATCGGCCAGCCCCAGCCGCGCCAGGTCTTCACCATTGATGAAGATCACCCGCCGCTGACCGGACACGCCACGATAGCGGTCGTTGTAGCCGTAGACAGTGGTGTTGTACTGATCGTGGCTGCGCATGGTCTGCAGCGTCAGCCAGCCGTCACGCCGCGCCAGCTGTTGATGCATCACCGACTCTGGCAGCGGCATGTGCGAGAACTCGGCCAGGCCGCTGGAGGTCGGGAAGGCAAGCTCGCGTACCGGATTGGCGAGGTGGAATCCGCGCTTGTGTGCCAGCCGTGAATTGAAGTCCGCGAAGCCGGGGATGACCGCCGCGATCTCGTCACGGATCAGATCATAGTTCTCGCTCAGTGCCTGCCAATCGACCGGATCACTGAAACCTCGCGCCGGCAGCACGCGCGCCAGGGTGGCACGCGCGATCGCCGCGATGATGCCGGGCTCGGAGCGCAATTCAGGGCTGGCCGGTGCCTTGATGCCGGCGCTGGAGTGCACCATCGACATCGAGTCCTCGACGCTGATGTGCTGGGAAGCCACCTGTGAGGAGCGATCGATCTCGCTGCGACCGAGACACGGCAGAATCAGCGCATCGGTCTGCTTGCCCATCACCAGATGACTGCGGTTGAGCTTGGTGCTGATCTGGACGTTGAGCTCGAGGTTGCGCATCGCGGCCTCGGTCCGCTCGCTGTCCGGCGTGGCGCGCGTGAAGTTGCCGCCCAGCGCGATGAAAGTCTTCGCCTTGCCCTGCTCCAGCGCCGCCAGGCTCTCCACGGTGTTGTAGCCCTGCGCACGCGGCATGCTGACGCCGTAGCGCGCTTCCAGCGCATCGATCAGCCAGGTGGGCGCCTTCTCGTCGATACCCATGGTGCGATCGCCCTGGACGTTGGAATGGCCACGCACCGGACAGGCACCGGCACCGGGACGGCCGAAGTGCCCGCCGAGCAACAGCAGATTGACGATCTCGCGCACACTCTCGACGGCATGCAGATGCTGGGTGATGCCCATCGCCCAGGTGCAGATGACGTTGCCGGCACCCGCGAAGATGGTCGCCGCCTCCTCGAGCTGAGCGCGCGTCAGGCCGGACTGGTCCTCGAGGGTTGCCCACTCGGTCGCCTCGACCAGCGCCTGCCAGGCCTCGACGCCCCGGGTATGCGCTTCGATGAAGCTGGCGGCGCGCATGAATTCGCCCCGCGCCTCCATCGCGAACAGCGCCTTGGCCATGCCGCGCACCGCCGCCATGTCGCCGCCCATGCGTGGCTGGTAATAGCGATGGCTGATGGGCTGGCTGGAGAGGGTCATCATCTCCAGCGGCGACTGCGGGTCGGCAAAGCGCTCCAGCCCCCGCTCACGCAGCGGATTGAAGCTGACGATGCGCGCGCCACGCCGTGAGGCACGCCGCAGATCA
This sequence comes from Cobetia sp. 2AS, assembly GCF_029846355.1. Lineage (NCBI taxonomy): Bacteria > Pseudomonadati > Pseudomonadota > Gammaproteobacteria > Oceanospirillales > Halomonadaceae > Cobetia > Cobetia sp. 2AS. The sequence goes on along the minus strand of NZ_JARWKQ010000003.1, from coordinate 91,023 downwards.
CCCAGCATGCGCGGGTGATTGGTGCCGGGGTTCTGACCGAACACGAAGATGGCATCGGCGTGCTCGAAGTCCTCCAGCAGCACCGTGCCCTTGCCGACGCCGAGGCTCGCCTTCATGCCGACACCGCTGGCCTCGTGGCACATGTTGGAGCAATCGGGGAAGTTGTTGGTGCCGAACAGACGCACGAACAGCTGGTAGAGATAGGCCGCCTCGTTGCTGGCACGCCCCGAGGTATAGAACAGCGCCTCATCCGGCGATGTCAGCGCGCTGAGGTGCTCGGCGACAAGCTCGAAGGCCGCGTCCCAGCTGATCGGCATATAGCGATCACTGGCCGCGTCGTAGCGCATCGGCTCGGTCAGACGCCCCTGATCCTCGAGCATGAAGTCGTCCCAGCCCAGCAGCTCCGTGACGGTGTGCTGAGCGAAGAAGCGCGGCGTGACCCGCTTGGCGGTCACTTCCCAGGCCACCGCCTTGGCGCCGTTCTCGCAGAATTCGAAGGAGGAGCCGTGTTCCGGGTCCCCCCAGGCACAGCCGGGGCAGTCGAAGCCCTTGTCCTGATTGGCCTTGAGCAGGGAGCGCACGCTCTTCCACGGCGCCTTGGAGTGACTGACATGCTGACCGACGCTCTTGAGTGCGCCCCAGCCACCCGCCGGCCCGGAATAGGCGGCAATGCGCGGATGACGCGTCTGTTGCGCATCCTCGCGGGGCAGGCTGGCAGACGCAGGCGTCTCGATCTCGGGGGCAGCAATGTCGGTCATGTCAGGATCCACTGGCTAGGATGAACGGGGGCGATCAGCGTGACCGCTGAGCAATTCGAGTCGACGCCCGCGGTGGGCACAGATCAGATTGAGATCGCAGGCGCGGGCGGTCTCGACGGCGAGTCGCGAGGGCACCGCGAGGGTGATCAGGGTCGGAATGCGCGCACGGATGGTCTTCTGCACCAGCTCCAGGCTGCAGCGGCTCGACACCAGCAACGCCTCGGGCCACACACCACTGTCGAGGCTCATGCCGATCACGCGGTCCAGCGCATTGTGGCGACCGATATCGGCGCCCTGCGAGATCAGACCGCCTTCGGCGTCCAGCCCCAGCGCCAGATGCATGCCGCGGCGCGTGGCGCTCTCCAGGCGTTCCAGCCCACGCATCAGCGCATCGGGCGCCAGCGCTGTCCGTGGCGGCAGACGCATGAGTCCCGCCATCAGCTCCGCTTCGTCCTGCACGCCACAGGCGCCGCAACTCGAGACACTGCTCTCACGCCGCTGATGACGCTCAGCCTTGCGCGCCAGCGAGTCACTGACCTCGAGACGCACCGCCAGCCCATGACGCAGCCGCGAGAGATGGATCGCCGAGACCTCGTCACGCCGCGTGATCCAGCCCGCGGTGAAGGCATGCCCCAGCGCCAGCGGCTCAAGGGCCTCTGGGCTGGCCAGCAAGGTGCCCATCGCGGTGTCATTGAGCGCCAGGCTCACCGGTAGCTCCGATGGGCCATCCAGCTCGCGCAGCGGCACCTCGCGGGCATCCGCATAGCCTGCAGCGCCTGGCGCTTGTTGATAGAGCGAATCTTTCATTACGGCTCTCCGTGGCGCAGATGCGTGGCGAGAACGGTGCGCGCAACCCTCACCCGACCTCTGCGCAATATGGGAATATCCTACCGGCATGCCGTGAGGGCGACCAATTGAGCCGAGTCGCCAATTGATAGACACCGCCAATGAAGATGGCGTCCTGCCGGTGACAGGCATGCGGGCCATCGTGGTGGGCGAGAAATTCGCGCGCGAGTCGCGTAAAATGCGTCGCCGACCCTTGAGGGTGCTCCTGCTGTCGCGCTATCACCCGTCCGCCGGCCGCTCTCATCTCTCGATCATCCTGCTCCGGATTTACGTTCCGGCCCGCATGAGGACCCTTCGCATGACCGACACTCCCGACCTGACTGCCGCGTCTGATCAGGCCAGCGCCCCGCAGCTGACCAGCACGTCTGCCTCCGCCCGTCCCAGCCCGCTGGCGCCGCAGCATGTGGTCTGTGCGCTCTACAAGTTCGTCACCCTCGAGGACTTCGAGGCGCTACGCGACCCGCTGCTGGCGGTGATGAACGAGCACGCCATCCGCGGCACCCTGCTGCTGGCCCGCGAAGGCATCAACGGCACCGTGTCCGGCTCACGCGCCGGCATCGATGCGCTGCTCGCCTGGCTGACCAGCGACCCGCGCCTGGCCGAGCTCGACACCAAGCAGTCACTGGCCGAGCAGGCGCCCTTCCTGCGCGCCAAGGTCAAGCTCAAGCGCGAGATCGTCACCATGGGCGTCGAGGGCATCGACCCGCGTCACACCGTCGGGACCTATGTGGAGCCGAAGGACTGGAATGCGCTGATCTCCGATCCTGAGGTGCTGCTGATCGACACGCGCAATGACTATGAAGTGGAAGTGGGGACCTTCGCCGGTGCCGTCAACCCGAACACCACTGCCTTCCGTGATTTCCCGGACTACGTCTCGCGTGAGCTGGACCCGACACAGCATCGCAAGGTGGCGATGTTCTGCACCGGCGGCATCCGCTGCGAGAAGTCCACGGCCTATCTCAAGGAGCAGGGCTTCGATGAGGTCTATCACCTCAAGGGCGGCATCCTGAAGTACCTGGAAGAGGTGCCAGAGGAAGAGACCCTGTGGCAGGGCGAGTGCTTCGTGTTCGATGAGCGCGTCACCGTCGACCACCAGCTGCGTCCCGGCCAGTACGATCAGTGCCATGCCTGCCGCCTGCCGATCACCGAGGAAGACAAGCAGAGCGAGCGCTACCAGAAAGGCGTCAGCTGCCCGCGCTGCTACGACAAGCTGAGCGATGCCCAGAAGGCGCGCTTCGCCGAGCGCGAGAACCAGATCCGCCTCGCCAGAGAACGTGGCGAAGCTCATCTGGGCATGGATGCCGTCGCCCAGATGCAGGCACGGCGCGATGCCAAGCAGCAGCAGCGTGAAGCCGCCCGTCGTGCCGCGCTGGAGGCCAGCAAGAAGTCCAGCGAGAAGAGCTGATAGCGGCCAACGTCGCTTTCGCTACCCGAACACCCCGTCTCGACGGGGTGTTCTGCGTTGCAGGCTCACTCAATCGGCCACACCCGCCGAGTGAGGCAACGAACGCAGCAGTTCCAGTACGGCATTCAGGCGTCGGCTACGCTGCTGACCACTGCGCCACAACAGCCCGACCGTCTCGCCCTCGCCGGGCAGCCGACGCGCGATCAGCCCTTCACCAAGCCGCGAATCGGCCAGGTTCTCCGCCAGCACGCTGACTCCCAGGCCAGCCTCCAGCATCACGCCGAGACCGGAAATCGAATTGGCCTCCAACAAGGGCGAGGGCTGCAGCCCCAGCAGCTCGAACTGCTGATTGAGGCGTCGCCGCTGCTGCATCTCCGGCGTCAGCAACACCAGCGGATAGTCACGCAGACACTCCCACTGCGGCGCGTCGGGCAGGCGGAAATGCGTCTGACTGGCGATCAGCGCCGAATGCTCCTGATAGAGCGGCCGACAGGCAAAGCCGCTCATGGCCGGCGCCGCGGGGTAGCCGACCGCGAGATCCAGCTCGCCATCCTCGAGCCCCTGGGCCAGCGATGAGGTCGACAGCTCACGCAGGCGCAGCGAGAGCTGCGGAAAGGCCTCCCGCAGCAGCGGCAGAAACTCGCCGACCGCCGCCAGCGCCGACGGCACCACGCCCAATGACAGGCGGCCGGTCAGCACCGCGTCCGGCGACAGGTCTCCCTTCAGCTCATCCAGCTCGGCGAGAATGCGCCGTGCGTGGGTCAGCACGCGCTCCCCTTCCGGCGTGAAGCCCTCGAAGCGATGGCCGCGCAGTATCAGCGCCGTGCCCAGCTCCTCCTCGAGCTGCTTGAGGCGCGCCGACAGCGTCGGCTGGGTGACATGACAGACCCGTGCGGCGCGACCGAAATGGCGCTCACTGGCCAGCGCGACCAGAAAACTCAACTGTCGATGATCCATGTCGGGCCCTTGGCTCGCGGTGGCGGGAGTGACGCACGCTGGGGGCGCATGCCGTCAGCGCTATGATGACGCAAGGCGGCCCGTCAGTCAGCACGCCTGCATGTCTGGCGATCAGACACGAAAACGCCCGGCGCGATGGCCGGGCGTTGGATATCACCACTATCCGGGGCGTCGCTTATTGAGCGGCGTCTTGGACAGCTTCGCCAGCATGCTCGACATCCTGGCCGGCACCGTCAACGGTGTTGCAGCCGGAAAGCGCGGCCAGAGTGAAGAAAGAGGCGAAGATGAGTGCAATGGTGCGGGACATGGTCATGCTCCTTGCGGTAGTGAATATCGAGAAATCTCGTAAAGACGCCAGTTCCTGCGCCTCTACCCTCATACCTTGGGCCGCCCCATGGGCTTTCAAGGGGTGAGATTCATGTTTTGTTCACTCGCCGCCCATGCCATGGACAGTGCCATCAACTGGCCGATTCCTCGATGGAACCCCCAAGGTGTTCGAGATCTTCCCCGAAACCTTCCACGGTATTGCAGCCACCCAACAGCAGGCCGAACAGCAGCGCGGTGCCAGTCATCATCATGAATCGTCGCATGGGCATTCCTCTCTCTCGGGCAATCAGCTGGCGGCGTTGTCGATCGAACCGCCCAGATGCTCCAGGTCCTTGCCGAAACCGGCCACGGTATTGCAGCCGGCCAGACTCACACTGGCCACCAACAGGGCAGCCACCATCAAACGCGTCATTCTCATCACTTCTCTTCCTGATCAACGGCCAATGAAGGTAAGACACCCTCACTGACCGAAGGTGCCAATACTCAACGATTTACCAGCAGAATCTTGCCCAGCGCCTCGCCGGACTCCAGCAACTCATGCGCCTTGGCGACGTCACGGAAGCTGAACTGGTGCTCGTCGAGCAGCGGACGTACCGCGCCGGCCTCCAGCATCTCGCTCAGGGCGTTGAGCAGTTCCGGCTGGTCGTCCATGCCGATACCGGTCAGCAGCGGTACCGAGCGGAAGATGACGTGCAGCGACAGGTTCTTGGAGTGCAGCTGGGTCAGGTCGTGGGTCGAGCGGGTATTGATGGAGCACAGACGACCGGAGGTCGCGGTGGCCTCGATGGAGCGATCCAGATTGTCGCCACCGACGGTGTCGAAGACCAGATCGAAGCCACGCCCGGAGGTCAAGCGCGTCACGTAGTCCGCGACCGCTTCCTCGCGGTAGTTGATGATCTCGTCGGCGCCCAGCTGGCGCGCCAGGTCCGCCTTGGCTTCGCTGGACACGGTGGTGGTGACATGCGCGCCGAGATACTTGGCGATCTGAACCGCGACATGGCCGACGCCGCCGGTGCCGGCGTGGATCAGCACGTGCTCGCCTTCCTTGATCTGACCGCGCGAGACCAGTGCCGTCCAGGCTGTCAGGAACACCAGCGGCAAGGCCGCGCACTCTTCCAGCGTCAGCGCCGCCAGGCTCGGGCGCTTCACGATCACACGGGTGTCGGCGATCATGTAGTCCGCCAGAGCACCCTGCCAGCCCTTCACGCCACCGGCACAGCCCAGCACTTCATCCCCGACGGAGAAGTCCGACACGCCTTCGCCGACGGCATCGATCACCCCGGAGACATCGCCATTGAGAATGGCCGGGAATTCCGGGTGCGACTTGACCAGCCCACTGCGCAGCTTGGTCTCGATGGGGTTGATGCTGGAAGCCGTCACCTTGATACGCACCTGCCCCCGCGCCGGTGTCGGGGTCTCCAGTTCGCGCTCGACGAACACTTCGGGACCGCCGTACTGCTCGATGACCATGGCTTGCATGAGGAAAGACTCCTGAACGATGAAGGAAGAGACGCCATAGCCGGGCTCGGCGCCATCATGAATAGGGGGTGAGCGGCGTGCCGGAGTGTCGACTGGACAGACTGGCATTTCGCTCAGATTACCGCGAGCTTACTCCGTGTCTAACATAAGGTCAGCAACAGCTCAGCATCAGACCAGCATCAGGTCAGCGCCAGCTTGAGCACGATGATGAAGATGACCGCGACCGTCAGCCACTTGACCCACCGCGCGCCCGCGGGACTCATGTTGACCCGTGCGCCGAGGAAGGCGCCGCTCATGTTGCCGACCGCCAGCACCAGACCGTAGGCCCAGCGCACCTGACCATCGAACACGAACACCGCCAGCGCCGGCAGGGTATACATCAACACGATGAAGACCTTGAAGACGTTGACCTGGGTCAGGTCGATCTTGAGCAGCCGGTAGAGCACCACGATGAACAGCACGCCGACACCGACCTGAATGAAGCCACCATAAATGCCGATGCCGAACATCGCCAGCAACACCACGGGCGTGATGCGCTCCGGCGTCAGTTCACGGGTGTCGATGCGCGGCGTCGGCAGCAGCATCATGATCGAACACACCACCATCACCACGATCAGGACGCTCTCGAAGGCCTCGGCACTGATGCGGGTCGCCAGCCAGGCGCCCAGCATGGCGCCTGCCACGGCAGGCACGGCCAGTCGCCAGGCCACCCCCATGTTGTGCGCGCCCGCCTTGAGGAAGGTGCTGGTCGCGGTCGCACTCTGCAACGCGATCGCCACGCGGTTGGTGGCATTGGCCTGCGCAGGCGGCAGGCCGAGAAACATCAGCAATGGCAGCGTCAGCATCGAGCCACCCGCCGACAGCACATTGATGAAACCGGCCACGCCACCCAGTGCGATCAGCGCCACTACGCTGATCAGATCAAGGCCGCTGGTCAGCCCTGCAACATCCGACATCATGTCGACATTCCTTGTCCCGCCATCCCGTTGAGTGAAGACGCCCAAGGCGGACAGGCCCCAGAGCGCGCGATGCCCGACACACCACCCTCGCGTGACTGAGCGGGGGAAAGTGATGCCGGGCATCGTTCATAGCATATCGCGTCGCGTCACGCCTGCTTCAGCCACATCGGCTGACGCGTCTGGCGCTCATCCGACACGCCTGGCTCAGTGCGCCAGCGCTTCCTGCCGGCCACTCTGACGCACGCTGTAGGTCAGCACGCCCAGGAAGATGACCAGACCCGCGAGGTCGTAGGTCAGCTGACCATGCGGCCACAGCATCAGCGCACCCAGCGGGAACATCGCCAGACGCAGCCACCAGGGCAGCTCGTGCTCCAGATAGCCTTCCAGGCCCGCGACGATGGCGTAGATCCCGAACAGCGCGAACACGAACACCGTCAGCATCTCGCCGATGTCACCGGAGATCAGCGGGCTCCAGGCGAACAGCAGCGGCACGATGTAGAGGCCCTTGGCGATCTTCCAGGCCATCAGGCCGGTCTTCATCGGCGGTGTGCGGGCGATCGCGGCTGCCGCGAAGGCGGTCAGGCAGACCGGCGGTGTGACGTTGGAATCCTGGGACAGCCAGAAGATGATCATGTGGGCACTCACCAGCGCCATGGTCAGCACGTGCGGCGACAGCGCCTGCTCATACAGCTGGCTCTGGAAGGTATCCGGCACCAGCGCCAGCAGTTCGCGGGCGGCGTCCATGCTCATCGGCGCGCCCAGCAGGTCCAGCTTGTCCGGCGCTGCCAGCATGAAGATGGCCTTGGCCTGCTCCGGCAGGTTGCCCGCCGCCAGCAGATCCACCAGCTGGGAATGGGCGATCAGGTTGTAGAGCGCCGGAGCGGACAGCGTGCCCAGCACGATATAGGACGCCGTCACCGGCAGTCCCATGCCCAGAATCAATGAGGCCAGCGCGATCAGGATGATGGTGATCAGCAGGCTGCCACCCGCCCAGTCGGTGATCATCAGCGAGAAGGTGTTGCCGATACCGGTGGTGGAGACGACGTTGACGATCAGGCCGACGGTGATCAGCAGGATCGCCGTGGTGGTCATGTTGCGCACCCCGGCCAGCATCGCCTCGATGATGTCGCCGAGCTTCATCGGATTCTTCGACAGCCACGAGGCCGCGATGACGGACAGGATCGCGATGCCGGCGGCGTAGGTCGGCGTGAAACCGTAGATCAGCGCGCCGACCAGCACGAACAGCGGTGCCAGATAGTGCCAACCATCCTTGAGCACGTCCTTGAGGCGTGGACCCTGCGGGTCATCCAGCGCCGTGGCGTCGGAGCGCTTGGCCTCGATGCGCACGAACATGGCCACCGACAGGAAGTAGAGCAGCGCCGGCAAGGCGGCCACGCCGACGATGGTCAGGTACGGCACCTGAGTGTAGGACGCCATGATGAAGGCGCCCGCGCCCATCACCGGCGGCATCAGCTGGCCACCGGTCGAGGCGGCGGCCTCGACGCCTGCCGCGAAGCGCGCCGGGAAGCCGGCCCGTCGCATCAGCGGAATCGTGATCACGCCGGTGGAGACGGTGTTGGCGACACTCGAGCCGGACACCGAGCCCATCAGACCGGAGGCGAACACCGCCACGAAGCCCGGGCCACCCTTGAAGCGACCCGCCGCGCAGCGCGCCAGATCGATGATGAAGTCACCCGCGCCGGACTTGACCAGAAAGGCCCCGAACAGGATGAACATGAATACGTAGGACCAGGAGATGCGTGCGATGGAGCCCAGCATCCCTTCGCCGCCGATGAAGCTTCTGAACAGCACCGTCTCCCAGGTCAGGCCCGGGAAGTTGAACACGCCACCGACATACTTGCCCCACCAGGCCACGTAGGTCAGCGCGATCAGACACAGCACCGGGATGAACCAGCCGGTGGTGCGACGCGCGAACTCGAGGATCAGGCCGACCGCGACGATGGAGACCACCCAGTCCGCGGTGGAGAACACCACGCCGCGGTCATAGAGCGCATCCTCGAAGCCGATCAGGTAGAGGCCGCAACCCAGTGCCGCCAGCCCCAGCATGACATCCACGCCCAGCACCCAGCGCTTGGCACCATCACTGGCCGGCGTCAGCATCGGAATGGTCAGCGCGCACAGCAGACCGAACAGGCCGTAGTGCAAGGCGCTCACCCACAGCTCCGACAGGGTCGAGACGGTATTGAAGTACAGGTGCGCCAGACAGATGACGATGGAGATCACGAAGACGGCACGCCCCAGCCAGGGCAGCTCCATGCGCCACGGCGCAGCTTCGGCGGATTCGTCGCGCACACCGGAGAGATCCGGCTCCTGCGCTTCGCTATCAGTGGGACGAGAGGGCTCTGGCGAGCGGGAATCATGCATGGCGTTGCCTCAAAACGGGATCAGACAGCGATGGCGCAGCGGCGACTTGCGTCACCATGCGCCCGGGCTTGCGAGGAGAATACGGGCTTCTACCGCGATCATTCGTGGGCACTGCTCTGGTCCTGCCACTTTGCCCACGCGGGGCAGTGTCATGGCGCCGGACCGGCGGTGGTTTATTGGTCTGGGAAACTGCGCTGCCCTCACCGCCGCCAGAGGCGAGCGATGAGGGCAGCGGGAACATCAGATGTGGATCACTCGGCGATCAGGCGCGCCGGAATCTCGATGCCCTGCTCCTTGAAGTAACGTGCGGCACCCGGGTGCAGCGGCAGCGGCAGGCCCGCGATGGCCTTGTCGATGGCCATGGCCTTGGTGGCCGGGTGAATGTTGTTCAGGAACGGCAGGTTCTCGTACATGGTCTTGGTGATCTGATAGACGTCTTCTTCGGAGACATCGTCACGCACCACCAGGATGTTCGGCTGGGCGATGGTGTTGATCGCCTCGTCCTGACCCGGGTAGGTGCCAGCGGCGATTTCGTACGGAGTCCACAGCTCGAACTGGGAGTTGACCTTGGCCAGCTGCTCTTCGGTGAAGTCCAGCGTGGTGATCTCGCCGCCCAGGTTGGCGTAGGCACGGGTCACGGCGGAGGCCGGTGCGCCTGCCGGAATGTTCATGCCGTCGATGTTGCCGTTCTGCATCGCGTCGGCGCTCGGGCCATAGCCCATGTAGGCCAGATCCATCTTGTCGGCATCGATGCCCAGCTGCTCGAGGATGAAGCGACCCGAGCCTTCGGTACCGGAGTTCTTCTTGCCGATGGAGAAGCTCTTGCCGTAGAAGTTGGTCATGTCCTCGATGGTGCCGGACTTGACCTCATCATTGCGGGCCACGAAGTGCTCGACGTTCTGCCACAGCATCGAGATGCTGCGCAGGTTCTTGTGCGCCTTGTTGACCGGCGGGGTGCCATTCCATGCCCAGGCGCCGTAGAGGCCCTGGATGATGCCGAACTGGGCCTGGTCCTCTTCCATCAGCTTGAGGTTCTCGCCGGAACCGGCCGAGGAAATCGCGGACACGGAGATGCCGGCGGTCGGCTCGAGCTTGACCTTGATCAGCGTGGAGAGTGCCACGCCGACCGGGTAGAAGGTGCCACCGGTGGTGGCGGTACCCATGATGTACTTGCCTTCCGCCTGAGCCACGGCACTGAGACCAAGAGAGGCTGCGATGGCGAGACCGAGACCGGCCTTGAGGAACTGGCGCTTTTGCATGGAGTGACTCCTTGGCGAACCTGCCGGGCGCAGGTTGAGCATTCTTGTAATGTGGTTAGGCAGACGGACATTGCGGCTGAGCAGGCTCTGGCCCTGGACGGTGCTGGCCATGTCGCGACCGACAATGCGCAAGGTAGCCCTCTTTTGCGTGGGGCGTTCGTTGCGAGCCTCTGCTTCAGCGTAGGAAGAAGGTTAGCAACTGTCCGCGCGGCGCGGTATTTGGCGATGGGGGCATTGCGCAGCCTCCACAGCGCGCACGGGCAATCCGCAAAGTGGCAGGATTCTGCCGATCTGGTCACACTGAGGGCATCCGCGGGCGTTCACGCCAGGGAGTCCGCCACGATTCGGGTTACCCTTTGCCCTCGACTCCCGCCCGCCCTGCTCCATCCGATCAAGGAGAGACGATGACCCCCTTCAGCCTTCACCCGCAGCTGGACGCCGACACCCACTTCGTGGCCGACCTGCCGCTGTGCACCGTGCGTCTGATGAACGATGCGCGCTATCCGTGGCTGGTACTGATTCCGCGCCGCGATGCCGTCCGCGAGATCTACGAGCTGGACAGCAGCGCCCAGCAGCAGCTGTGGCAGGAAACCACGCAACTGGGCGAGCTGCTGATGACGGTAAGCGGCGGCGAGAAGCTCAATATCGGCGCACTGGGCAACATGGTGCCGCAGCTGCACATGCACGTGATCGCCCGCCGCAGCGATGATGCAGCCTGGCCAGGGCCGGTGTGGGGCGTCGGCACGGCAGAGCCCCACGACAGCGAAGCGCTGACGGTGCTGGTCGACACCCTGCGCATGAAGATCGCCGAGCTGCCGAGCTACTCCTACTGACTCAGCCTCCTGCCAGCTGCGGCGAATCAGCTGTCACCGATGCCGTCACCTGCACTCTCACAGACACTGTCATCTACAAGAACGGGGCCCAATGGGGCCCGTTCTTGTAACTTGCAGGTAGTGTGTAGCAGGTAATTAGCGGCGACGCCGCAGACCTCACTTGTCGCCTGAGCTCTGCCCTGATGACCTCGGGCCCAGAGGGCTCTGGAGGGAGGTGCCCGGCGCCGAGCGATCAAACGGCGAAGCACCGCGACCGGTGGGAGAGTCCAGCGCCTTGAGACTGCTGGCGACCAGCAAAGCGCCAAAGACCGTGATGATGATGCCGCCGAGCAGACCGACCAGGGCCGCCCACGGCCACTGACGACGCGCGCGGCTGCCCGGGTGCGACCCACCCAGGCGCGAGCCGGCCGCCGCCAGGCGTCCACTGGCCTTCATGATCAAGGTGGCCATCGCCACGCTACCCACCGTCAGCGCGGTGCCCAATGACATCGCCAGCACCGCCAGTACCCCACTGCCGACCATGTTCAGCGCCAGCGCGGCCAGCAAGACCAGAATCGCGCCGGAACACGGGCGCAGGCCGATCGCCAGCACCGCCATGCCCATGGTGCGCCAGTCGCCACTGGCCTGCTCCGCCGTCACGCCATGCGCATGGCCGCAACCACAGTCATGCCCGTGTGAATGAGCGTGGCCGTGAGAATGAGAGTGAGGGTGAGAGTGAGAGTGAGAGTGAGAATGTGAGTGGTCGCGGCCAGGCGACGGCTCGAACGCTAGCCCCTGCATCGCTGGCGCCTGCGGCGCTCCCACGCTAGAGACAGGCTGTGCCCTGACAACACGCCATAGCGTGCGAGCGGCGCGCCACAGTAGCAACAGCCCCAGCACCAGCACCCCGAGATGACTGAGCAGGGTGACCTTCTCGACCTGTCCGAGCACATCGCGCCCCGCCCAGTCGAGCAGCCCCGCCCCGAGGCCGACCAGCACCAGCGCACTGACGCCCTGCAGCAAGGCCGCCAGCAACGACAGCCACAGTGCACGGCGCCGAACGATGGGCTGGCTGACCAGCAGCGTACTGATGACGACCTTGCCATGCCCGGGGCCCGCGGCATGCAGCACGCCATAGGCGAAGGACAGCCCGATCAGCGCCCAGGGCGTGCCGGGATGCGCGGCAAGCTCACTCATGGCGCGCCCCAGCGAGCGCTGGAAACGCGATTGCTCGGCGAAGATCCATCCCAGCGCCTCGCCCCAGCCCTGCACCAGGCCTGGCCAGAGCGCCATGCCCAGCACGAGCAGCCCGCAGCCGACCGCCAGCCAGCCGGCCAGGCGCCGCCCCCGCGAGGAGGCGGGTTTGAGCAAGCCATCGCGCATGCCCTTGAGGCTCTTGATATCACCAAGCCCGCTGGTGTCCTTCGGCTCACTGCTCATCAGCCACCTCACAGCTGACACTGCCGACCTCGGCGAAGTACTGGCCGAGATCCATCGGTGCGGTGGCGTTGATATCCAGCATCGAGGCCTCGGCGACCTTGGACGGGTCCGGGTCGGCCGGCGTGATGCCCGGCGTGCAGCTCAGCGCCGAGTCCTGCCCTTCCAGCCCGCTCACCACCAGCCCTTGCTGCACGGCGATGGCATCCGGGTCATGCAGAATCTCGATGTAATAGGTGGGGTCGTAGATACGATAACTGAGGGTATGGCCAGCCATCGCCACCGGCTCGGCCAGCGGCAGCTCCATCTGGAAGGCGACACGCTCGCCCTTGAGCCAGGTGGTCTGGCGCGTCGCCTTGCCAAGCGCCACGGGCTCACCGTCCAGCGTGACATGGGTGTAGTAATCGAACTGCGACAGATTGGCCAGAATCTCGCTGCCCAGCACATCGAGGCGCTGCTCCATGCTGGTATCGTCCTCGAGCGCGGCCAGCTCCTGACGCAGCGTCAGGCTGTAGAAGGGGTCGAGCAGCCAATACTGGCGCATCGCGACGGCCCGCCCCTGGTCATCGAGGCGCAGCGTCACCCGCAGATCGACCCAGCCGTGCGGGTGCGCGGCGGCGGGCTGACTGGCCACCAGGGTGCCCAGCATCAGCAACGGCGTCAGCCAGGCTACAGAGCGCAGGCTGTGACGAGATGGGAAACGCGCCAGCGCGGACGACAGCGCCGCCACCAGGCGATGAACAGCAACAGACATCGGGAAACTCCGGCAGAACGTCACGGGGACGACAGGAAGGGATTGGCAGGATGTTACTTCATGACAAAACGGGCGGCATCCCGACGCGGCCCGAGGACACCTTCGACAGGCAACGGTGACGGTCAGTTCGCCGAATCATCATGGCCATGGCGAAAGTCTTCACGGCGCAGCCCGTATTTGTGCATCTTGAGATTGAGCGTACGCCGCGGCAGCGCTAACTCCTCCAGCACCTGGGCGATGTTGCCGCGTGCGCGAGTCAGGGCGGCGCGAATCAAGGTCGACTCGAACATCGCCACCTGTGCCGCCAGCCCATGCTCTTCGCTGCTTGCCAGCGCCTCGTCGCTCGCGCCATTGCCGATCTCGCCTGCGCCCTGCTCCGCTGAGGCGCTGACCGGCGCGGATGACTGCCGGCTCGCGGGCAATTCCCCAAGCACTACGCGGCGACTGGCGGCCTGGCGCAGCTGCCACAGATTGCCCGGCCAGTCCGCCGCCATCAACGCGGCCAGCTCACCGCTGGCGAAGGGTTGCGCCTCCACCTCATGCACCTCGGCGGCCTGACGGCTGAAATGCGCCATCAGCAACGGGATGTCCTCGCGCCGCTCGCGCAGGGCGGGTGTCGTCAGTTCGATCTCGGCCAGTGCATGCCCGAGAGTACGCGTCAGCGGCCCACTTGCCATCACGTCGCCCACGCTGCACTGCGCGCTGCACACCAGCCGTGGCGCCTGTCGGGCGCCGTCCTCACGCGCGGCGATCCAGCCATCCAGCCACTGCCATTGCGCGCCACTCAGGTGGTCCACCTCATGCAGCAGCAAGGTATTGGCCGCAGGACATGCCGCGAGTGCATCCTCGATCGCGCTAGCCAGTGCCTCCGCGCCCTCTGCCCTGGCTTGCGACAGGGGCGCGCATTCCACTCGCGCCAGCAAGGCCGTCGCCGCCGTCGGCATGGCGGCAGTTGAGGGCAATGCGTCGGCAGGTGGCGCATGCTCGGCCAGTGCCAGTGCCAGAGTGCTGCGCCCGCTGCCCGCCTCGCCGCTGATCCAGACCCGCGCCGGGTGCCCGCGCAATTCAAGCAGTCGCTCACGCAGCTGGCGAATCTGACGGCTCTCGCCCCGCAGCAGACCACTGAGGCCACGCACGCTCAAGCGGCGGCGCAGGCGTTGGTTTTCATCACTCAGACGCCGCCCCGCCAGCGCCTGACGCAGCTTCAGCTCCAGCGCTTCGGGGTCAAACGGCTTCTCGATGAAATCGCGCGCGCCGCCCTGCATCGCGGCAACGGCCGTGGCGACATCGCCGTGACCGGTCATCATCAGCACCGGCAGCTCCGGCGCCTTTAGTGCAAGCCGCGCCAGCAGCGTCAGGCCATCCATGCCCGGCATGCGGATATCGCTGATCACCACGCTGACCGGCTCGGCGGCGGCCAGGGCTTCCAGCAGCGCCTCGGCGCGCGAGAAGCAGCGCAGATGGATCTCGGCCAGCTCCAGCCACTGGGCGAGGGATTCGCGCACCGCCGGATCATCATCCACCAGCCATACCGGCGCCTCGCGGGTCAGATCGCTGTCCTGCTGCAGGCGGAGCTCTGCCGGGTCCAGGCCCGTGGCGGCAAACTCCTCTGTGCCCTCGAAGCCATCGCTGTCATGCGTATAGCCTGTCATTCGTGCGTATACCCCGTCATGTCACGGATTGCTGCCCGCTGCCTTGTTGTTCGGTGCCGTCGGCTGCATGCGTTGCCTCCGACGCCGGCGTGCGTAGCCACAATTCGAAGCAGGCGCCGCCCAGCGCAGAGCCCTCAGCCGGTTCAAACACAGAAGCGCCATCGGCCAGACGCAGCTGACCACCGAGGTCGCGCGCCAGGCCATAACTCAGAAACAGCCCCATCCCCATGCCTTCGCCGACCTCGCGTGTGGTGGTGAAAGGATCAAACAGCGTGGCACGCAGCGCAGGGTCGATGCCGGGGCCGTTGTCCTCGATGCGCAGACATCCGCCTGGCTGCCCCTCGAGACTGGCCACTGCCGGCCAGGCCTGCCAACTGAGGCGCAGTCGCGGGGCCGCGCGCTTGTCGTCCGGCTCGTCGCTCTGCTGATCGGTCTGTTGATCGACCTGCTGTGCTTTCTGCTCCCCTTCCAGCGCATCGAGCGCATTGCGGATCAGGTTGGTCAGCAACTGCTCGAGACGCACCTGTTCGCCCATCACGATGATGTCCCGGGGCAGCGCGTCCTGCTCCACCGTCAGGTCGAGGGCGGTGACTCGCTCGGCGAGCAGTTCCAGCGCGAAGTCGATGCGCGGCGCCAGCGCCAGGGCAACGGGCGCCTGCTGACTGGCCGGACGCACGAAGACGCGCAGCTGGCGAATCATGTCGGCCAGGCGCTCGGACAGCTCACTGATGCGCGTGAAGTTGCTGGCGGCGGATTCGGCGGCACGCGCGGTCAGCTCGGGGCGCGTTGCGGCAGAGGCGATGCCCCGCGCCAGCAGCTTGCCGCCGCTGGCGGCGTAGGTGCGAATGCCGACCAGCGGCTGATTGAGCTCATGGGCGATACCGGCCGCCATGGTGCCCAGCGCGGCCAGCTTGCCGGCCTGCACCAGCTCGTCACGCGTGGCCTCGAGTTCGCGAGAGCGCTGGGCGACCCGCTCCTCGAGGCGCTCGTTGATCTCGCGCATCATCACCGCTTCACGCCGAATCAGCCCCAGGCGCGCCTGACGCTCGCGCATCCACAGCGCCATCATCGCCAGTCCCAGGATCACGGCGAGCCCGACCAGCACCACATTGCGCGCCTGGATATAGAGTGGCCGCAGCGGCATCAGAAAATGCAGCTGCCAGCCCAACGGCCCGCTGGCCAGCGACTCATCCAGATAGCGCTGGCCCATCGCCGCCGTCGGCAGCCGCGCGATCTCCGATGCCGACAGTTCGTGGTTGTCGCCCAGCACCAGACTGCCGTCCTCCAGCTCCCGCGACAGCGGTGTCAGCGGCGCCCCGCGAAACTGCTGCTGTGCCCGAATGCTGTCCAGCGCCTGCGGCTCGATCGCCTCCAGCGCGCGATATTTCCAGTTGCGCCGCGAGGCCAGCAGCACGATGCGATTGGCATCGGCGAGCAGCACCGTCTCCCCCGCCTGGCGCCAGGTATCCTCCAGCGCTTCCAGCGAGACCTTGACCACCATGACGCCCAGCGGCTCGCCCTCGGCCCCGAGTACCGGCGCCGAGACGAAATAGCCGGGGCGCCCGGTGGTATTGCCGACGGCGAAGAACTCGCCGCGCCCGCGCGCCAGGGCATCGATGAAGTAGGGGCGGTAGTCGTAGCGATAGCCGACGAAGCTGTCGGGCTCATCGAAGTTGCTCGCGGCCACGGTCATGCCGTCGCGGTCGGTCAGGAAGATGGCCGCCGCGCCGGAGGCACGCGCGACACGCCGCAGATGCTGGTTGAGATCACTGCTCGAACCGAGGGGAGCGGCGGCATTGGCGGCGTCGCGTTCGTCTGAGGGGATAACAGGCGGCGTTGCCGCAGGCGGAACGCCCTGCTCGCCAAGGATGATACGCACACGGGCCTGGCGCGCCAGCAATTCCGGCAGCCACTGGAAGCGCGACAACTCGGCATTCAGGGTGCTGGCGTAGAAATTCAGACGAGTCGCCGCGTGCTGGCGAGCATCACGCTCGCCACGCGCCAGCTCCCAGTGCCAGAGAGCAAACAAGGCCATCAGCCCGGCCAGCAGACTGGCCGAGAGCGCCAGCCAGGCCAGACGCCGACGGCGCAGCGCACTCAGCGTCATGGGCCATCACACCGCGCGAGCGCGGGCTCGCCCGGGCTCCGGTACTGCCCGCCTGCAAAGTGGTGGACAAGGCCAGAGAGGCGACGCTGAGGGCCGCCTCGTGGGGTTGCCATGCGTGGGGTTGGCATGCGCGAGGCGGTCACGGCGCGCCGATCACCGGCACGGTGCGCGCATCCAGGGCCACGGCGACCTCCACCAGCAGGTTGTCGAGGCGGCCCGGCGCGATATCGGCACCATTGCTGTCACCGCTCACACTGAGACGAATCTGGCCGTTGACCTCGCTCACCCAGGCTTCCAGCGCCAGCGGCGGCCGGGCAGCGTAGCTGGCATCGAGGCGCTCGAGATCCGGGTCTGCGCGCTCGATGATGAAGCCACGCTCCGCCAGCGTCGTCAGCAGGGTGACGAAGACCTGCTGGGAGGTCAGGGTGCCGCTGTTGGGGGCGATCACCGCGGTGCGCGAGTCCGGCGCATGGGTCGGCTGGTTCATGCAGCCACCCAGTACCAGCAGACCGGCGAGCAGCGTCGCGAGCCCCAGACGTTGCCACAGCGAGCGTGGAGATGCCTTGCGCATGTTCATCAGCGAACCTCCCGTGGATCACGACCCGCCAGCGCGGCCTGAAGCTGACGCTCGATCTGGCGGCAGCTTTCGCTGTCATTGTGAGGGCGGGCATCGATGACGTAGCCGCCCTGATTGATGACCTGCTCATCGCGGATCACGCGCACGCGCTCATCCGGCGCGACCAGCGAGATGCGCTCGAAGCTGATCGGGTCATCCCGGAAGGTGTCGTTGCCGACGCCCACGCCGAAATCGTTGCCCGCCGCGACGCCATAGCCCACCGAGAAGCCGATGCGCGAGCCGAAGGGCCCATCGATCGCCCCCAGCCCCGGCTGGTCCACCTTGCGCTCACCCGTCACCACGCCCAGCGCCTGTTCGCTCTCGCGGATCTTGTAGCCACGGGCCTCGACGACCTGCGCCGCGGCACGCAACCACTGATTGGCATCGCCCTCACGCGGGAAGATGCAGGCTTCGGGCAGGCCAGCGCTGTCATTCGCGGCCAGCGGGTCCTTGCCGGACAAGGCCGAGCAGCCGCTCAGCAGCACCAGCCCCACTGCGAGCAGTGTCATGCGCGGCAGGCGTGAGCGCGCTGACGTGTCAGCCACGCTCGGCCGTGCGGGAAATTCGGGAAGTCGATGGAGCATGCGAACGTCTCCGGTCAGTCACTTGAGCCGGCGCTGCATCACGATTTTCACACCATGAGACACACCAGAGGCACTAGACTGACACATAAGTCTTGTAGGGTTTCTGCATAATTATGGTATCGAGACAGCGGAATACCCTGGATGCAGGAAGCCTCATCTTAGCGCCCAGCCATGCCAGCGCCTACCGTATCCAGCCCCCGACAATGCAAGCCAAGACCGTATCGCCATTGCCATTTCGCACGATGAACACGCAACGCCAGCGCTGCCAGGGCCGCTCGCTCGGCGCGCAAACCGCCGGTCAGCGCGCGCAACACTGGTTACATATGGAAACGATATCGCGCGGACAACTCACGACGCTACAGGTTCAATAAGTTACCATTATCGACGAATAGGCAATCAGGGAGAGAAATTTATGTCAGAAAATGCCGACCAGCCCACGGTCGCCAAGATCAATCCGCCAGTCTTCTTCGGCTCCGCCGTCGTGATTCTGGCGTTCGTGATCTTTACAGTCGCCATGCCGGATACCGCGCAGACCGCCTTCGGTCATGTCCAGACCTGGATCATCGACACAGTCGGCTGGTTCTACCTGCTGGCCATGGGCGTGTTCGTGATCTTCACGCTGGGTCTCGCCTTCTCGAGCTATGGCGACATCAAGCTGGGGCCAGACCATTCCGAGCCTGATTTCAGCTACGGCTCCTGGTTCGCGATGCTGTTTTCCGCGGGCATGGGCATCGGCCTGATGTTCTACGGCGTCGCCGAGCCTGTCTTCCACTTCACTGCGCCTCCGGTCGGCGATGCCGGCACCGTCGAGGCCGCGCGTGAAGCCATGAAGACCACCTTCTTCCACTGGGGCATCCACGCCTGGGGCGTCTATGCCGTGGTGGCGCTGGCGCTGGCCTACTTCAGCTTCCGCCACAACCTGCCGCTGCGCATCAGCTCTGCGCTGTATCCGCTGATCGGCAAGCGCATCCATGGCCCGATCGGCCATGCCGTCGATATCTTCGCCGTCTTCGGCACCATGTTCGGGGTCGCGACCTCGCTGGGTCTGGGCGTGCTGCAGGTCAGCTCCGGTCTGCATTATCTGTTCGATATCGACAACGACCTGACCACCCAGATCATCCTGATCGCCATCATCACCTGTCTGGCGACCATTTCCGTGGTCATGGGCCTGGACGGCGGCATCCGTCGTCTCTCCGAGCTGAACCTTGGTCTGGCACTGGCGCTGATGCTGTTCGTGCTATGCGTGGGTCCGACCATCTTCCTGCTGCAGACGTTGATCCAGAACATCGGTGGCTACCTCAGCGAAGTGGTCGACAAGACCTTCAACATGTTCGCCTATATCCCGGAAGATGGCCCGTCCAAGTGGCTGGGTGGCTGGACCCTGTTCTACTGGGGCTGGTGGATCGCGTGGTCCCCGTTCGTGGGCATGTTCATCGCACGCGTCTCGCGTGGCCGCACCATCCGTGAATTCGTCTACGGCGTGCTGTTCGTGCCGATGGGCTTCACCTTCCTGTGGCTGACCTTCTTCGGCGACAGCGCCCTGCACATGCTGCTGACCGATACCGCGGGCAACCTGGCAGAAGCGGTCTCCGCCGATGCGTCCGTGGCGCTGTTCAAGTTCCTGGAGCTGTTCCCGTTCGGTAGCATCACCTCCATGCTGGCCACCCTGCTGGTCGTGACCTTCTTCGTCACTTCCTCGGATTCCGGCTCGCTGGTCATCGACATGCTGACCTCCAAGGAAGGCGACGAATCTCCGGTCTGGCAGCGTGTCTTCTGGGCCTTCTCCGAAGGTTTCGTCGCCGTGGCGCTGCTGATGGCGGGTGGCTTGGGCGCTCTGCAGACCGCCTCGCTGGCCTCTGCCCTGCCGTTCGCGATCATCCTGATGTTCGTCTGCTATGGCCTGCTCAAGGCACTGCGTCTCGAGGGCGTCAAGCAACGCTCCATGCAGCACCTGAGCAACACGCCGGGCCACACCGCCGGTGGCGCACGCAGCTGGCAGAAGCGCGTCCAGACCCTGGTCGAGACGCCGCGCCAGAAGAACGTCGAGCAGTACCTGATCAACACCGTCACGCCGGCACTGGCGGATGTCGCGAAGGAATTCGAGGCCCAGGGCCTGGATACTCGCGTCAATGACGAGGAAGACCGCAGCTATCTGCAGGTCAGCCACGGCGAGGAAGTCGACTTCGTCTACGGTGTGCGGGTGCGCGAATATGCAGCACCGGCCTTCGCGCTGCGCAACGTCAAGCGCAAGGGCACCAGCGACGTGGAACGTCAGTACCGCGCCGAGGTCTTCCTTCGTGAAGGTGGCCAGACCTATGACGTCATGGGTTACACCAAGGAGCAGGTGATCGGCGACGTGCTGGACCAGTACGAGAAGCACATGCACTTCCTGCACATGGCGCGCAACTGACGCCTGAGCGTTGCAGAAGTGATGACAGCTGATGACATGGCTGTCGCAAAGGCCCCGCCCCGTGCGGGGCCTTTGCGTATGTGGCCGAAATCAGAATGTCCGAGCCGACGACATTGGCTGCAATATCCATGTGCGACCTTGAAAACCGCGTGCGCGCACCACATCTCTTACCAGGCATTCATCTACGGCTTGAGGGTGGTGCGCCGGCGACGATAGGGGTGGCCGATGAGAGCGATACAGTGAATTCGTTACCCTGCATCCCGCCCAGCCTCTACACTGGTGGCATACTGGCAGCACGGCTCGCCACCTGCATCTCCACTTTCCCCACAATGCCGTTCACTTCACATTTTTCAGGAGAGTCTTCATGTCCAACGATACCAATGCCATCGGCCTGCACACTGCCAGCGCCACTCAGCTGGCCGAGCACCTCAACATCCTGCTGGCCAACTACCAGACCTTCTACATGAATGCCCGTGGTTACCACTGGAACGTGAAGGGCAACCAGTTCTTCGAGCTGCACGTGAAGTTCGAGGAAACCTACACCGACCTGCTGACCAAGGTCGACGAGATCGCCGAGCGTATCCTGACTCTGGGTCACGAGCCGCTGCACGCCTACAGTGACTACGCGCGTGTCGCCACCATCAAGGAAGACACCCACGTCAGCGACGGCACGGCTTGCGTCAAGGGTCTGCTGACCGGTTACAAGTCCCTGATCGAACTGCAGCGCGAGATCATGTCCGTCGCGTCTGACGCCGACGATGAAGGTACCGCTTCACTGGTCGGTGACTACATCCGCGAGCAGGAAAAGACCGTGTGGATGCTGTCCGCCTACCTGGGCGAGTAAGCGCTCAAGCCAATGCAGCGCCAGGGCATGGCAGCGCGGATCTCTGATGCTGCTGTCTGACGCTGTACTTGACTGACACTGGGCCGCGAGGCATTCGCGCAGTGTGAACGCCGCCTTTCGACCCTGCACACGCGGGACTCGAAAGGCGGCGTTGTCATGTGGCCATGAAGGCCCGCCAGATACCGACCAGGAGGGTTGCATGTCACTGCCGCTGACACGTCTGCTACGCAAGCTGCTGCATGTGGCTGCCAAGCCCATGCGCCACGCCCAGGGCAAGGATGGCTACGTCATTCACGCCTATCGTGGCTACGGCTCGCACAGCGAAGCCTTTCTGATGGGGCGCATCTTCCGCCAGCCCGGCTCACGCAGCCAGCTGGCCCCCGGCGCCGGGCGCGACCTGATGGATGTCGGTCGTCGCATGCTGCGCTGGGGCAAGAGCGGCGTCGAGGTAGAGGTCGCGCTGGGGGACAACCGCACCACCGCCATCACCGACCGCGATGGCTACTTCAGCGTACATCTGCCGCTCGATGAGCCGCTGGAGCACCAGGGCCAGTGGCATACCGCCCGCATCACCGCGTGTCCGCCGAAGCAGCCCCCGGTGGAAGGCGAGGCGCAGGTCTATCTGCCGCCCATCAGCACACGCCTCGGGGTAATCAGCGATATCGACGACACCGTGATGTACACCGGCGTCGCCAACAAGCTCAAGATGCTTTACCGCCTGTTCATCGAGTCCGCCGAGCGCCGCACCGCCTTCCCCGGCGTGGCCGCGCTCTATCAGGCGCTGCATGAGGGTGATGACGGCCAGCAGCAGCGCCCGCTGCTCTATGTGTCGCGTGGCCCGTGGAGCATCTACGAGATGCTGGAGGTCTTCTTCCAGCACAACCGCATTCCGGTCGGGCCAATCCTGTTTCTGCGCGAGTGGGGCCTGACGCTGCAACGCCCGCTGCCCAGACGCTCCGAAGACCACAAGCAGGCGCTGATCGAGAAGATGCTCGGCCTGTATGACGAGATGCAGTTCCTGCTCATCGGCGACAGCGGCCAGCATGACCCGGAAGTCTACGCCGAGGTCGTGCGCCGCTATCCCGGTCGCATCTGCGCGATCTACATTCGCCAGATAGGCGATTCGGACTCGCGCAAGGCCGAGCTGGACCAGCTCGGCGAGGAGCTGGCCGCCCTCGGCTGCGTGATGCTGTTGAGCACCGACAGTCTCGACATGGCGCACCACGCGCATGCCAACGGCTACATCGATGCCGCCAGCGTCGAGATGGTACGTGCCGAGATCGAGCATCAACTCGCCGACGAGCCGGCCTGAGCGTCTCGATAGTCAGCGGATAGATAGCGGCACTATCGTGGTACTACAACGCAAGACGGAGACCCCAGGGTCTCCGTCTTGCGTTGTGCGCGACTGACATCTGCCTCACCGAACGACTCAGCCGAATGACGGCCTCAGGCGATGCGTGAGCGAATCAGCTGATCGAGCGACAGGCGTCCCGGGCCTTGCAGTACCAGCACCAGCAGGCTGGACAGCCACAAGCCGTGGGTCACCCAAGCATGGGGATAGACGAACAGCTGGATGGTCAGCGTCATGACGGCAAGCCCCAGCGCCGCGAAGCGCGTCCCCAGCCCCAGCCACAGCATCACCGGGAAGAGGTGCTCGGCGATGGTCGCCAGCCAGGCGGCCAGTATCGGCGAGACCAGCGGCAAGGCGTATTCGTGCTCGAACAGGAAGAAGGTGCTGTCCTTGATCGAGAAGCCGTCGACCTTGGTCTGCGCCGACATGAAGAATACCGCGCCGACGATGATGCGCATCAGGATCAGTACCGCATCCATGCGCAGGTTTTCCAGCCAGACGAACACTTTCAGGACCTGCCCCGCCACACCGGCACGAACCGCAGGCGTCGTTGATGATTCAAGGCTCATGATGAGGCCTCCTCAAGGGTGCGCCAGGGCGCTAAAAAGGGAATGATTGGCTTGTAATGACCTGCTTGATGCGCGACTAGTCCAGCGCCAGGAACACACCGCTTGCCAGCAGGGGGGCCAGCAGCGGCCCCAGCTCCTGCTCGGGGTGCGCGTCCGCGAGCCGCGCTGCCGCGTCCGCCAACGTCTGCCCCGCCAGCAGCAGTTCGAGCAGCAAGGCAGCGGCCTCGCACAGCACCGTGACCTGCATCTCCAGCGCCGGGCGCGTGATCAACACCCGCTCCGGCCGCGCGATAGCCAGCCCTTCAAGCGTCGCACCGGCATGCTGATGGCGCTGCCAGATCTCGAGCACCGCATGCTCCAGGTGCAGCAGACAAGCCGCGGGGTGCGCCGAGAACCTGAGCTCCATCACCGCCGCGGGCGGCAACCCCGCCAGCTGGGTCGGCACCAGGGCTCCGGCGTCCGCCGCGTGATAGGCCACCAGACGAGCGGCCTCGAAGCGGGCCAGGTCCACCGCATAGAACGGCAGCTGAGCGGCCGACACCTGACGCGTCTCGACCAGCGTGGTCAGGGTCGCGTGCAGGGTCTCGGCAAGCCCGGCCCCGTACTCCATCATCAGCGGTGAGCGCGGCAGATGCTGGCGGGAATGATCGTGGGCCAGGGCCGCAAAGAAGCGCTCGCCCACCACCTGACGGGTCACCGGATAGGCCTCTTCCAGCGCACTGATCAGGCTGGCCCAGACATTGTTGCGATAGACATCGAGGCGCTGCTGATGGCCTGCCTCGATACCCAGAAGCGCGGCATCGGGCTGGGTGAGTGCCTCGATGAAGGCGCGCTGCCAGTCGGGCTGGCGCTCAGCGCTGGCATGCCGCTCGAGAGAGGTCATCGGTCGCCCTCCATACCGGAGCGCGTCAGCTGCTGCGCCCGTGTGCTGTGCAGCAACGCCTGAGCGCGCGTGGTCTGCCCCAGCAATACCTCCAGCGCCGGCACCTGGGTATCCCACTCAATCAGCGTCGGACGCGGCCCGATGCGATTGATGAAGTCGGCATACAGCGCCCAGACCTCATCGCAGACCGGCGCGCCATGGTTGTCGATCAGCAGGCCTTCACGCGTGTCCTCGCCATGCCCCGCCAGATGGATTTCCCCGACGGCGTGGCCCGGAATTGACTCCAGCCAGGCCGCGGGATCGATCCCGATGTTGTGCGCCGAGACGAAGACATTGTTGACGTCGATCAACAGTCCGCAGCCACTGCGCTCGACCAGGCGAGTGAGGAAATGCGTCTCGGGAATCAGTTCCGCCCCCAGCTCGCGCGCATCGAAACGCAGATAGTGGGCGGGATTCTCGATCAATACCTGACGGCCCAGGGTGTCCTGCAACTGCATCAGGTTATCGCTGACCCGTGCCAGCATCGCGTCCGTCAGCGGTACCGGCAGCAGGTCGTTGTAGAAGTGGCCGCTATGGCCGGCCCAGGCCAGGTGTTCTGATACGCTGGTGGGCGGATGACGCTCGCAGAGCGTTCTGAGGCGCGCCAGATGCGTGGCATCCAGCGGGCGCTCCGATGCCAGCGACAGGCCGACACCATGAATCGAGAGCGGGTACTCCTGCAGCGCATCCAGCCGGGCATGGGGTGCCCCGCCGGCGCCCATGTAGTTCTCGGCATGAATCTCGAGAAACCCCAGCGCCGGGCGCGACGACATCAGCTCACGCACATGCTGCGCCTTGAGGCTGATACCGACGGCCATCTCGTCGAGGGACGGATAGGCCGTACCGAAATCCGGACTGCCGGAGGAAGGGGATGGCTGGTGCATGAAGACCTCTCGAGGCGGCGAACGTCCGGTGGCGGCGTGGCGCCAGGCCACCGGACGTTAAGTTCGGGGGGATGCCCGGGGAAGTCCGAGCCAGCCCCGAGGCGTGATGCTTACTTGATCTCTTCCAGGCTGCCGGTGCCATTCGGCGTCTCGATGGAGGTGCAGGTGCCTTCCGGAACCAGCTTCCAGGCATTGCCCTGATAATCGACGGTGGAAGTCCCGGCACACGAAGTGCCCGGGCCAGCGGCGCAGTCATTCTCACCGGCCAGCGACACGCCGTAGCACTTTTCCATGCCCGCCGCGTGGGCCGGGAGGGAGACGACAGCGGTAGACAGAGCGACAGCGGTTCCGAGTGCGGAGGCCAGGGCAAAAGCGGTCTTGGCGGACTTGTTCGTCTTGGTAGACATGGGCACATCTCCTGAGAAAATGCTCTTTAATGAGCCAAACGTTATTTATCTATCACTTTCACCCCTGCGCTGCGGGCTCAATCCAACTTACGGGGGGCTTGGGGAGATGGATGCAGAAAAGATCGAAATTCTTGCCGCGACTCGACAATATCGCGCTGACCGCACTCCCCTCATCGCATGCGGAAACGATACCCCGCGCTTGCGTTGACCTCTCCATGCAAACGCCAGCGGCCCCATATAGGGGCCGCTGGCGTCGACTGTCATCTGCTGTCTGAGGGCATGTCGCAACGTTTTCGTAACGTCAGTCGCAACGGCTGCCTGCAGTGCTGCAGGCGATGAGGCCGATCAGCTATCGCCCTGCCACTTGCGCTCCATGAGCTCCCAACGCGAGAGCGACGCAGGCGCCTGCCCTGACTCGGTGTCCAGTGTCTCTGTGTCCAATGCCTCGGCGCCCGGCGCTCCGGTGACATCCTGGCCTTCGCTGGCTGCCGATTCTTCACTGGCCGCCGCCTCTTCACTGGCAGGCGGCTCGGGCGCGGGCTGGCGATCAAGCGTCGGCGGCGCGGATGCCGGATGCTGATCCAGCGCCTGCTCGGGTTGATGCAGGGTGTCGCGCGACTGGCGCACCAGCGCTTCCGGCAGTGGCTTCTTCATACGCGCGCCGAGTTCCAGCAGCTCCTCGGCACGGCTGATCAGGTTGCCGCGCCCGCTGGCCAGCCGCTTCATGGCGGTATCATGCGCCTCGCGCGTGCGCCCCAGCTGAGTGCCCAGCTCCTCGAGGGATTCGGCGAGGCCGCGGAACTTGTCGAGCAGCGCTCCCGCGCGCTCCCCGATCACGCGCGCATTGTCGTTCTGGCGCTCCAGACTCCACAGACTCGCCACGGTGCGCAGGCTGGCCAGCAAGGTGGTCGGCGTCACCATCACCACGCCCTGGGTGAAAGCGTCCTGGAACAGGCTGTCATCGTGTTCGAAGGCCAGCGCGAAGGCCGGCTCCATCGGCAGAAACAGGAACACGAAGTCCGGTGAGCCCAGCCCCTCAATGGCGGGATAGTTGCGCCGCGCCAGTCCGGTGACATGGCCGCGCACCGAGGTCAGATGCGCGCGCAGTGCGCGTGCTCGCGTCACGTCATCCTCGGCATTGACGTACTCGGTGTAGGCGGCCAGCGAGACCTTGGCATCGATGATCAGATGCTTGTTGTCCGGCAGGTAGACGATGGCATCCGGACGCTGGCGTCCGCCCTCACCGGTGAACGACACCTCGCGCTTGAACTCGATGCCATCACGCAGACCGGAGCGCTCCAGCACGGTCTCCAGAATCATCTCGCCCCAGTTGCCCTGCATCTTGCTGTCGCCCTTGAGCGCCCGCGACAGGTTGGCTGCCTCCTCGGTGATCTGGCGGTTGAGCCCCGCCAGCTGGTCGAGCTGACTCTTGAGACTGGTGCGCTCACGCACCTCCTCGCCATGCAGCTGCTCGAGGCGCTGACGGAAGTCGCCGACCTGCTCACGAAACGGCTTGAGCAGCTGCTCGAGCTGGGCGCCACTGGCGGCGGTGAAGCGTTGCTGGCGCTCCTCGAACACCTTGCCCGCCAGCTGCTCGAATTCCTGACTCAGGCGCTCGCGCGACTCGTTGAGCAATGCCAGCTGCTGCTCGTGATGGCTGGCCTCCTGACGCTGACGCGTCACCAGCGAGGCATGCGTCTCGCGCAGCTCGGCGTAGCGCTCGGTCAGTGTCTCGAGACGCTCTTCACGCTCCAGCAGCTGCGCCTCCAGCACTTCCTGCTGGCGGGTCAGGCTGCGCGCCAGCGTCTGCTGCTCACTCAGGGCGCGTGACTGTTCATCCAGGCGCCCCTGCAGCGATTCGCGCAGCGTGGCGAGCTGCTCCGTCAGCGCATCGCGCGCCTGGCGCGCCTCCTCCAGCGACTGGCTCAGATAGCGTTGCTGCTGCTCCGCCTGCTGCTCATCCAGTGCGGCACGTTGCTCGATCAGGGCCGCCCGCTGATCGGCCTGTTGCTGGCGCTCACGCGACTCGTCCAGCGAGGCCTGCCACGTCTGCTGCATCGACTGTTGCTCCTCCTCACGG
Source organism: Cobetia sp. 2AS (assembly GCF_029846355.1). NCBI lineage: Bacteria > Pseudomonadati > Pseudomonadota > Gammaproteobacteria > Oceanospirillales > Halomonadaceae > Cobetia > Cobetia sp. 2AS. Next base: position 63,219 of record NZ_JARWKQ010000003.1, on the reverse strand, counting down.
CTTTCCTGCAGCGCATGGAGCTGCTCGCGGGTTCGCCGCCAGCCCAGCCCCAGAGCCAACGACAGCATCAACAGCACGCCGACCAGCAACCACATCACGGCGGAAGATTCAGAAAGCAGCGACATCGGGCACTCCATGGCCTGTGAAAACGCAGCGGGGTCACCCCCCTTGAAAGTCAGTATCGCGCATCCATGTCTTGAGTGTCAGGGCACGAAAGGAAGGGAATTGCCTGCCATCAGCGTGCAGTGCTCACTGCGGTGAGTGACGCACACCGAGAGCAGAATTCTCCCCCACTCTGCCCAACACGCTCGCAAGAGCCGAAGCACGGAAAGGAGATTCGCATGACACAGCAGACCGATCAGCAGACACGTCAACAACTGCAAGGTAAGCGCGTGGCCATTCTCGCGACCCATGGCTTCGAGGAATCCGAGCTCGCGGTGCCGCGTGCCGCACTGCAGGAGGCGGGCGTCGAGGTAGACATCGTCTCGCCGGAGAAAGACGGCATTCGCGCCTGGGCCGAAACCGACTGGGGCGAGAAGTATCAGGTCGACACCCCGCTCAGCGATGCCAGCGAACACGACTATCACGGCCTGGTGCTACCGGGTGGCCTGTTCAATCCGGACACCCTGCGTCAGGACGAGAGCGCACTGAGCTTCGTGCGCAGCTTCTTCCAGGCCCACAAGCCGGTCGCCGCCATCTGTCACGCGCCGTGGATCCTGATCGATGCCGGCGTCGTCGAAGGCCGTCAGATGACCTCCTTCCCCTCCGTCGCACAGGACCTGAAGAATGCCGGTGCCGAGTGGCAGGACAGCGAAGTGGTGTGTGACAGCGCGCTGGTCACCAGCCGCAAGCCAGCAGACCTTGATGCATTCAATGCCAAGCTGCTCGAGGAACTGGCCGAAGGCAAGCACCAGCATCAGCACGCCTGAGGCCGCAAGCCAGAGAGCCGCAAGCCAGACAGCCGCAAGCCAGAGATCCGCAAGCTCTGAAGCTTGAACAGACAGACGCCCCTGCCACTTCGGCAGGGGCGTTTTCGTTGTCTCAAGGGCGCAAACCGGTGCCTTGGCGGCAGAAGTGAAGTGTCCTCGCAGCACTGGCTGAACCCCTCATCTCCGAGGTTCGTTGGCCATTCTGCAGCCGTGCGTTGTAGAACCTCATTGCGAGCAACCACTTACGCTACAGGCAACGCAATCTGGACAACTCAGTTCCACAACAACACGACAAGCGACTCACGGAGACATTAGCGAACGCCTTTCGTAAAAGGCGCTGCGACACGATATTCTGACGACAAGGATCCTCTTGGGTGACTGACCGACCATACGGGAGACCGCCCCATGCATATCTCTACCTTGAACACAGCCCTTACGTCTCTGCTGCCATCCCTGCTGCTGGGACTGACGCTGATGCTCGCCACGCCGACGCTGGTCGCCGCGGATGATCGCCATCGCGCACAGGGCCAGCACGGCGAGCGCCACAGCACGCCGCACAGTCGCCACGAGGCGATCAAGCGCCGCCATCTCAGGATGTTCGACGAGCCGCGCGTGGAGCGCCATCACTCGCGTCATGACATCCGCCGCCATGTCCCCAAGCGCCGCTACCATCAGCATGGGCGTCTTGAACACGACCGCTACCGCCCGTACTACTACCAGAACCATGACTCCGGTCGGCATGGCATCCGCCGCTACCATAACGGCGTGAGCATCGGCATTCCGGCGATCCGCATCAATATCAACTGAGCTTGCGCACTCTCATCAGGCCACGCCAGCGCCTGATGCCCAGAGATAACGACACCCAGAGATGACGACGCCCAGAGATGACGACGCCCCCGCAGGCTGACCTGCGGGGGCGTCGTTCGTCTACGTGACGAGTCTTGCCTGAGAGTTGATCAAGCGGCCTTGGCAGGCTCGGCAAGTTCCGTGATCAGGCCCTTGAGCACCTGCCAGAATTCACCGACCGACTCGATCTCGACCCGCTCGCTGGGCGAGTGGGCGCCGCGAATCAGCGGCCCGAAGGAGATCATCTCGAGCTGGGGATACTTGGCCCCCAGAATGCCGCACTCGAGTCCGGCATGGATGACCTTGATCTCCGGCGCACGGCCGGTGACGCTCTCGTGCAGGCTGCAGAAGCGCGCCAGCAGCTGCGCATCCGGCGCCGGCTGCCAGCCCGGATAGGCATTCTCGGCCACGGTGGTCGCGCCGATCAGCGCAAAGAGCCCACGAATGCGTTGCTCCATCATGGTCACGGCATCATCGCGCAGCGAGCGCACCAGCGCGCAGAGATGGAAGCGCCCCTCGCGCAGCTGCACCACGCCGAGGTTGTTGGAGGTTTCCACCACGCCTTCCACCGCCGCGCTCATGCGCTCGACCCCGTAGGGCGCGGCATCCAGCACCGCGACCAGCCGCTGGGTGTCCTCGACGGACAGCGCGTTCTCGGCGTTGCCACGGGTCACGCTGAGCGAGACATCCGGGTCCGTCTCGCGCAGCTCGTCGCGAATCTGGGCCTCGAAGTCCGCGAGGCGCTGGCGCGCGGCGGCGACGCGCTCGTCATAGATCACCACGCCGACCGTGGCCTCACGCGGCAAGGCATTGCGCAGCGTACCGCCAGACCAGCTGACCAGACGCGGCTTGAACTCGGCCAGCGCGACCAGCGCGCGTGACATCAGGCGATTGGCATTGCCACGCCCACGGTGGATATCGAGTCCGGAATGGCCACCGACCAGGCCGCCGATGGTCAGCTCCAGCTCCGCTTCGGCATCCTTCAGGGACGAGGTGGCAAACTCGTGGGCGACATTGATGTCCGCGCCGCCGGCACAGCCGATATAGACCTGTCCGCGATCTTCCGAATCCAGATTGAGCAGGTAGCGCCCTTCCAGCCAGTTCTCGGCCAGATTCAGCGCGCCGCCCATCGAGGTTTCCTCCTCGAGGGTGAACAGCGCTTCCAGCGGACCGTGCACGAGGCTGTCGTCTTCGAGAACGGCCAGCGCCGCCGCGACGCCGAGACCGTTGTCGGCCCCCAGAGTAGTGCCGCGCGCCTTGAGCCAGCCGTCTTCCAGATAGGTGTCGAGGGAATCACGGGTGAAGTCGTGATCACTGTCGCTGGCCGCCTGGGCGACCATGTCGAGATGGCCCTGCAGCACGATGCCCGCTGCGCTCTCGTGGCCGGGGGTGGCGGGCTTGCGCAGACGCAGGTTGCCGAAAGCGTCGCGATCATGGGCGAGACCACGCGCTTCGGCCCAGTCGATCAGATAGGCCACCAGCGCGGCTTCATGCCCGGACGGGCGCGGGATATTGCACAGAGTGCGGAAATGACGCCAGAGGATGGCGGGGTCCAACGTATCGATATGCTCATTCATGGCGAAGATTCCTGTTCTTGTCATCAATGAGCATACGGAACAGCGGACGGGCGTGGCTAGTGGTTGTCGACACCTATCGATCAGTGACTTCGAATATGCAAGGATGACAATCACGACCCTGCTGACAGCTGCATGCCATTCCCCACCTTCATCGGAGCCTTTTATGCCTCGTCGACTACTGCTGCTGACCGCCATCTCCGCCACTGCCGGCCTGCTGATGCTGAGTGGCTGCTCGCCGATTCCTGACATGCCCGGCCCGATCGGCATTCCGGGCCTCTGAGCCGCGAACGGCCGCTCTGCTCTTGTCTGACAGGCTTGACCGATGCTCATGTCAGATGAGCTTGTCAGACGGCCTTGTCATTCGCTCTGTTCGATCAGGCGCCCGGCGGCCGCTCGGCACCAGCGATCGCGCGCCTTGCGGCCCACGATGCCCTGCCCCTCGGCCCAGCTGACGAAGGCAGGCGCATCCTGTCCGCCCAGCGCCAGCACCAGCCCGTGACGTGACGCCTCATCGAGTCGTGCAGGCTCACAGGCCTCGAGTGCTGTCTCGAGCCACGGCCGCACCAGCGCCAGCCCCCCGCCACCACGCCGATACCAGTCCAGTCGCTGCGCGCATGCGGCTGGCGTCAGCGTGGCCAGGTCAGTTTCACTTCCCCGCTGCCTCAGCCTGTCGGCCAAGGCGGGCGGCAAGCCGTGCAGCTCATGCTTCAGCAGGCTGGGCAGCAGGCGCTGGAAGTCCTGCTGCAGCGCGCCGAGCAAGGCATCCTGCGCCAACTGCCCGCGCGGCGCAGATTCACCACTCCCGCTCTCGCCGATGGCCTTGCCCATCATCACTGCGTGCTCGCCACTGGCGGCATCGCGCTTGAGGCCCATGCGCAGCGGCACGAAACCCTGCGCCAGCCAGAAGGCGACCAGATCGGCCTCGGCCCCGAAGCTGGTGCCGAGCCGCGTGACGCCTGCCGCCAGCGCCTGCTGCTCCAGCGCCTGGAGCAAGCGCGCGCCCTGACCACGCCGCCACAGCTCGGGATGCACCGCGATACGCAGCACCCGCCACCAGCGGGCTTCGGCGGCGCCCTGGTGGCCTGCATGCGCCGCCAGCGACTGTGCCAGCAGATGCCCGCGCGGACGCCGCTTGCCGCACCAGATGTCATGCGCCAGGGGCGTCGGGAAGCCGCCCTCCTCGACGGCGGCCACCACCCCCAGCCAGGCATCACGCCCAGTCGTGACGTCGCGCTGACGAATCGCCATCAGCGTGAGCCCCGGCATGTCGAGCAGCTGGCGCAGGTCCGCCGGTGTGGTGCGGTAATGCGCCTGCACCAGCAGGCCGAACAGCTGCCGCAACGCCGCCTCGTCACGCGCCAATTCATCACGCTCCAGTACGACAATGTCGCAGCCCTCCAGCCACTGCTGAGCATTCTTCGCGCATGGCTCAGGCAGCTCAGGCGGCTGCGCCGAGAGCAGCAGCAGGTCATCGGTCAATGCTTCCAGCGGGTCGCCGGGCGCCCAGCGCACGGGCGTCGTCATCTCCAGCGCCTGCCAGCCGGGACACTGGCGCTCGAGGTGATGGCGAAACCGCAACTGAAAGCCGCGACCGGTGCCTTCATAGCCATGCACGGTGGTGGCGAAGGCGATGCGCGGGAAATGCGCCAGATAGCCTTTCAGCAAGGGCGTGGGGATGGCCGCGGCCTCATCGACGAACAGCCGCGGCAGCACCTCATCGTGGCAGGCGAGGCGAGCCGCCTCGATGGCATCCGGCGCCAGAAAGCGCAGTTCGCTGCCGGAAGCCGTGTCGCCCTCCGCCTGTCCAGCCGGCAAGCGAAAGACATTGCCCTCGCGCTGTCCCCGGGGCAGCAGGGCCGCCAGGCGTTCGAAGATCGCGCTGACCGCCGCAGGGCGTGGCGCCGTCAGCCAGACATCCTCCCCCGCCGCCAGACAGCGCGCCGCCGCGATGCCCAGCGCGCCACTCTTGCCACGCCCGCGATCGGCGCTGATCACCACGGGTCGCGCAGGCGCCAGTGCCTCCAGCGCAGCCACGCTGGCGGCCTGGTCCTGCGTCAGGCAGTCGCTGTCGGCGATGGCGTCTGCTCGCGCCGCCTGATTGCCGCCATCCAGCGATGGCGCAGGCAAGTGTCCTCCCTGTGGCCAGTGCAGCACACTGGCATGCGATGAGAGACGCCGCGCCAGCCGCGCCAGATAGCGTGCCGTCAGCTGCTGCCGCTCGAAGGGCCAGTGAGCCAGCCGCGCGTGATCGCCATCCGGCACTGGCGCAGGGTCTCCCGCGGTCCAGGCGGCAGGCGTCATCAGCACCAACAGCCCCCCCGCCTTCAGGGTGCCGACCACGGCGCCGAAGGCATCGGGGTCGAAGCCCGTCGCCGGCTGCGCTGCATCGAAGATGACCAGTGACTGCTCACCGCCCAGCTGGGTGGCGGCCTTGGCCATCGCCAACGCACGCACCGGCGTCGCGCCCTGTGTCGACAAGGCTTCACCTGTGCCCAGCCACAGCGGGGCAGGCTCAGGCGCTGGCCAACGCTCACAGATCGCCTGCGCGGCGCCAGTAGGGTCATCGCCGCTGATCCACAGGCAGGCACGCTGACGCCGCGCGAGCAGATGTTGATGCAGCGTTCGGCACCACGCCTCGAGGGCGGGCAGATCAATGCGAGAAGGAGAATCTGAAGGAGGAGTCGTCATGTCGCGCAGCATGCCGCATGGCAGCGTGCCAGACCAGATGAGCAGACCAGATGGCGCGAGAAAGTCGCGAGGCAGCCGTGTGGCAATCGTGAGGCCGTTGCAAGAAAACCGCGTTCTGCTCGGCGCGGCCGCCAGGCCTGCCACCCGCGCCTTTTACTTGAGAAGAAGCTCATGCTCATACAACGCCCCGTTGCAAGATGAGCAACGCAAGCGGCGCAGGGATGAGAATGGTTATATTTAGGCTTATCGGGATAATGAAGCTCCACTTCCCATCATTGCGAGCCCCCCCGATGCCACAGCGTCACTCCCTCACCACTGCTCTGCCCCGCGCGCTCAAGCCTTGCCTGCTCGCCCTGAGCCTGGCGGCAACATTCGTGGCGGGTCAGGCCTCGGCACTGGAATACCCGATCGGCACGCCGGTCAAGGAAGGCGGCATGGAAATCGCTGCGGTCTACCTGCAGCCGGTGGTGATGGCCCCGGCCGGCAAGCTGCCTGCCAATCAGGCCGATATCCACCTGGAAGCCGATATCCACGCGCTGATGGAAAACGACAACGGCTTCGCGCCGGGCGACTGGATTCCCTATCTCGGCATTCACTACACCCTGACCAAACAGGGTGGCGAGGCGCCGATCGAAGGCGAGCTGGTGCCGATGATCGCCAATGACGGCACCCACTACGGCAAGAACGTCAAGCTGGATGGCCCGGGCAAGTACCACCTGACCTTCGAGATCCAGCATCCGGACATGCCGCGTCATATCGACAAGGAAACCGGCGTCGCCGAGTGGCCGCAGACCATCACCACCGACTACGACTTCGTCTATGCCGGCGTCGGCAAGAAAGGCGGCTACTGAGCGCCGCTCTGCCCTTGCTGCATGACCCTGAATGTCTGCATCCCGTGAGGCGGCCATTGCCGCTTGCTCCTTCGATGGCCGCCTGTGCTGACCTGCACTCGCGGCCATTGGTCGCTCTACCACCAGCGCCTTGCGCTGGTGTCAGTGTGCGCTTTCCCTCATCGTCCGGAGTGTCCCATGCGCCAGACCTCTTTCTTGCCCTCCCTCTTGCCCTCACTCTTGCCCTCTCGCCCGCCCTGTCACCTGCCCCGTCGAGCAAGCGCCCAGCTGCCCGCGCTCGCCATGTTGCTCCTCGCCCTGCTGCCTCGGCCGGCGGCTGCCAGCGACATGCCGTCCTACGACCTGACCCTCGACAACGGCAAGCTCATCCCTGAGGTCCTTGAGGTGAAGGCGGGCGAGAAATTCGTCATCCAGCTGCACAACGCGGGCAATACGCCGGCCGAATTCGAGAGCAACTCCCTGCGCAAGGAGAAGGTGCTGGCGCCGGGCGTGAAGTCGTTCGTCGTCATCCATCCGCTGCGCGCGGGGAGCTATGACTTCTTCGATGATTTCCACCTGCCGGACGCGCGTGGCAAGGTCGTCGCCGAATAAGCTCGGCCACCCTGTGCCAATGACGCCTTTTTCGTCATCGATGGCGCGCACCGAACGTCAGTAGAAGAGAGTCCGCATGTTTGATCAGATCCTGTTTATCGTCTGGCGTGAAAGCGTCGAAGCCATTCTCGTCATCGGCATCATGCACGCCTGGCTGGTGCAGTCCGGCACCCGCGCGGGCCTGCGCTACCTGTGGGGTGGGGTCGTCGCCGGCCTGGTGCTGGCCGGCCTGATGGGGGCGGCGCTGATGGGCGCCAACACCTGGCTGACCGGCACCGCGCAGGAGGTCTTCCAGGCCGTACTGGTACTGACCGCTTGCCTGTTGATCACCCAGATGGTGCTGTGGATGCGCACCAAGGGCCGCACGCTCAAGGCAGAACTCGAGAGCGGCTTGGCCAGCGCCGTCTCCTCCGGCAGCTACTGGGGCGTGGCGACGCTGGTCGCCATCGCCGTGGCGCGCGAAGGCGCGGAAACCGTCGTCTTCCTCTATGGCATGGGCGCCGCCAGCCTGCAGTCCGGCGGCATCGCCAGCTTCGCGCTCGCCGCAGGCCTCGGCTTCGCCCTCGCGGTGGCGACCTTCATGGCGCTGCAGCTCGGTTCACGCCTGTTCTCGTGGAAGCTGTTCTTCCGCGTGACCGAAATCCTGCTATTGCTGCTGGCGGCGTCGCTGCTGATGTCGGGCCTCGAACAGCTGATCGGCCTCGGCTATCTGCCGGCGGGCCTCGACCCGCTGTGGGATTCCAGCTGGCTGCTCGATGATGGCAGCGGCCTCGGCGGACTGCTGGCGACCTTCGCCGGCTATCGCGCCTGGCCTGCCACGACAATGGTGGTCGGCTATCTCGGCTACTGGGTCATCGTCGCAAGCCTCATGAAGCGTCAGCGCAAGAGGGAGCGCGTCGACCAGCGCCGTCAGCTCACTGCCCGCGCGCGCAGCTGAGTCTTGTTCACGCGATCTGCCAGTCAGGAGAAACGATAGTCATGGCCAATTGCGGCTCCAGCCCCCACGGTGACATCGCCAACCTCATCGCCAGTGATGGCGGCACCTCGCCGGGCCGTCAGGCCACGCGCATCGCGCGCTTCGGACAGGCGATGCAGCAGCGGCGTGGTCTGATCCAGCTGGTGCAATGGCTGGTGGTCGGCATCTATGCCTTCCTGCTGGTAGTGCCGGCCCTGTTGCCGCTGCCGGATTACCAGGCGCATATCCTCACCAATCTGACGGTGTTCGCCGAGTTCGTGTTCTGGGGGCTGTGGTGGCCCTTCGTGCTGATCAGCATGGTGCTGATGGGCCGCGTGTGGTGCGGTGTCTTCTGCCCCGAAGGCACCCTGACCGAAGCCGCCAGTCGCATCGGCCTCGGTCGCCCGATTCCCGGCTGGATGCGCTGGGGCGGCTGGCCCTTCGTGGCCTTCCTCGGCACCACGCTGTATGGCCAGCTGGCCAGCGTCTATCAGTACCCGCTGGGCGCACTGGTGGTACTGGGAGGCTCGACGGTGGCCGCGATCATCGTCGGGCTGATCTACGGCAAGGGCACGCGCGTCTGGTGCCGTCAGCTATGTCCGGTGAATGGGGTCTTCAATCTGCTGGCGCGCCTGTCACCGACCCACTTCCGTACCGATCAGGCCCGCTGGAACGCCCATAATCAGGCCGTCCGTCAGGGCGACGCCGTACGCATGCACGCCCCTGACTGCGCGCCGCTGATTCCGCTCAAGCAGCTCGACAGCGCCGGTGACTGCCATGTCTGCGGACGCTGCAGCGGCTACAAGGACGCGATGCAGCTGGAGTGGCGTGCGCCGGGCGTGGAGCTGGTCGAGCCGCCGCAGCCGGTGCGCTTCACCCACTACTCGGTGCTGGTGTTCGGCCTGCTCGGCATCGCCATCGGCGCCTTCAGCTGGAGCGCCAGCCCGTGGTTCGTCGCCCTCAAGCAGCAGCTGGCCTTCTGGCTGATCGATCACGACCTGATGTGGCCGCTGACCACCACCCTGCCGACCTGGATTCTGACCAACTACCCCGAGCACAACGATGTCTTCAACCTGCTCGATGGCAGCCTGATCACGCTGTGGATCGTGGTCGGTGGCGGCCTGCTGGGCGCGCTCACCAGCCTGCCGCTGCTGCTGGGCAACTGGCTGATGGGTGGCAAGGCGACGCTGTCACGCCTGTGGCACCTCTCGCTGAGTCTGATTCCGCTGGGCGGGCTGGGCGTGTTTCTCGGCCTCTCCGCCACCACCATGACGCTGCTGCGCGGTGATGGCATCAATCTCACCTGGGCCAATGATCTGCGCGCCACCCTGCTGGCACTGGCCTGCCTGTGGGGGCTGCGGCTGGCCTGGCGCATTACCGGTGAGCAGCGCAACGGCGAGCAGCACAACGGTGAGCAGCGCAACGGCGGCCTGCTCGCCGGCAACGCTGCACGGCTGATCGGTACCGCGAGTGTCGCGCTGGCCTGCCTGCCCGCACTGGGCGTCTGGTATCTGATGTTCTGGGGCTGGTGACGCCCTGCTGGCTGGATGCTGACTGACTGACAGAGGCTCAAGGCCTGACACACCAAGGCTTGAAAGACAAAGACCCGCCGACTGGCGGGTCTTTGTCTTTCAGCGACATGTGACTTTTTCTCAAAGTACGCTCAAGGAGCCTTCAAGGCGCCATCAGTGCGCTGGGCTCTGTTCGCCACTTTCGCTGGCATCCGCCTTGTTGGCCGGGTCTTGCGGGCGACGGAACAGGAAGGCCGCCACGCTGCCGACTACATAGACCGCGCCCAGCCACAGGAAGATATTGTCGAAGGCCAGCACCTCGGCCTGGATACTGATGCGCTGGGCGATCATCTGCACACCGGCCTGCCACGGATCAGCCAGCCCCGCGAAGGTCGACTGATAGCTTGCCAGCTGATCGATCACCACCTGGCGGCTCTGGTCGATGGCCCCGATCATCTGGTTCCAGTGATAGTCCTCACGCAGCTCGCGGATGGTGTCGATCAGCGCCAGCCCAACCGCGCCGCCCAGGTTGCGCATCACGTTGAACAGGCCACTGCCGTTGCCTATCTCGTGGGGCGCCAGACGCCCCATCGCCAGCCGGGAGACCGACAGCAGCACCATGATCTGGCCCGCGCCGCGGATCACCTGCGGCCAGAAGAAGTCATCGAAGCCCGAGTCCGAGGTCAGGTGCACGTTCATGCCGGTGCCGAGGCCGGTCAGCACCAGGCCGATGCACAGCATCAGGCGCAGGTCGATGCGGTCGGAAAGCTTGCCCGCCACCGGCGCCATCAGGAACATCACCACGCCGCTGACGAACATCACCTGCCCGATCTGCACGCTGGAGAAGCCGGAAATCGAGCCGAGAAACAGCGGCACCAGATAGACCAGCCCATAGAGCACCACGCCGATCCAGAAGCCGATGATAGCCCCCAGCGCGAAGTTGCGGTCCCTGAACACCCGCAGGTCGACGATGGGGTTGCTGGTCGTCAGCACGCGCCAGAAGAAGCCGACCGCCGCGACCGCGCACACCACGCTCCAGAACAGGATCAGCGAACTGGCGAACCAGTCATCGCCGGGCCCCTCCTCGAGCACGAATTCGAGGCTGCCGAGAAAGACCGCCATCAGCGCCAGGCCCAGCGTATCCAGACGACTGAGCAGGCCGCGGTCGCCGCTGTCGATCTCCAGATTGCGCCACACCAGCGCCGCCACGATGATGCCCGGCACCAGATTGACCAGAAACAGCCAATGCCAGCTCATGTATTCGGTGATGTAGCCGCCGACGGACGGCCCGATGGAGGGCGCCATGGTCGCCACCAGGCCGATCACCGCCTGGATGCTGCCCATCATGCGGCGCGGGAAGATCGAGAAACTGGCCGCCTGGGTCAGCGGAATCATCGCCCCGCCCATGAAGCCCTGGACCGCACGCAGTACGATCAGGGCTTCCAGCGAGGTCGAGAGCGCACAGCCCAGACTCGCCAGCGTGAAGCCCAGCGCCGAGACGGTCAGCACCAGCCGCGTCGAGAAGATGCGCGCCAGCATGCCGGAGAGCGGAATCATCACGATCTCGGCGATCAGGTAGCTGGTCTGTACCCAGGAGATCTGGTCCTGACTGGCGGCCAGGCCCGCCTGCAGCTCGTTGAGCGAGCTGGACACGATCTGGATATCCAGAATCGCCATGAACATGCCGAACACCGCGGCCACGAAGCCGATCTGCTGGCGGCGCGTCGGCATGTCACTGGCGGTGCCCGCGGGGGGCTGGCTCGGGGTCTGGCTCGGGGGCTGAGCCGAGGACTGGGTCGTCTCGGCCATGCTTACTGCGCTCCGCGATCAGCGCTGGCGACCTGCGCGGCATCGGGCGCGATGACGTCCCTGGAGAGGCTATCGACGGCATAGGTGCCGGTGTCCGAAAGCTCTCGTGTATCGACGCTGGGGATGACCGACAGGCCGGCGCGCAGACGCGGCAGCGCATCCACTGGGCCGGTCAGGCGAATGCGCACCGGCACACGCTGGACGATCTTGTTGAAGTTGCCGGTGGCGTTGTCGGTCGGCAGCAGGCTGAACTCGGTGCCGGTCGCCGGCGCCAGGCTGTCCACCACGCCCTCAAACTCGATGTCCGGGTAGGCATCCACCTCGAGACTGACCGGCTGGCCGACGCGCATGCGCTCGGTCTGGGTTTCCTTGTAGTTGGCCACCACATAGGCGCTCTTCACCGGCACCAGCTGCATCAGGGTCAACGAGGCGCTGGCCATGGTGCCCACCTCGACACTGCGATTGCCGACCACGCCATCCTGCGGCGCGTAGATCGAGGTCTTCTCCAGCTGGTGGCGCGCGTAGGCGAGATCCGCCGCCGCTGACACCACCTGGGCACGCGCCGACTCCAGCTGCGCCTTGTAGACCTCAAGCTGCTGCCGGGCAGACACCAGCGCGGCCTGCTTCTGGGCAACGCTCGCCTCGGCGGTTCGCATGGTCACCTGATCATCCTCATAGGACTGACGCGAGGCGTAGCTGCGGCTCTCCAGACTTCTGGAGCGCTTGAGGTGCAACGCCGCCTGATCGCGTTCGGCCTTGGCCGAGGCCAGCGCGGCCTTGGCCTCGTCGATCTTCGCGTCTTGCAGGTCCAGCTGACGCTCGGCCTGGACTTCCCCGGTACGGGCGTTGTCCAGCGCGGCACTGGCCTGGTCCAGATTGGCCCTGGCATCTTCGTCATCCAGCTGCACCAGCAACTGCCCCTTCTTCACCGGCTGGTTGTCATGCACCAGCATGCGCGTCACCCGCGCGGTGATCTCGGAACGCACCGCGACGCTGTCGGTACGCACATAGGCGTTGTCGGTCTCCTGCATGAAGCGCCCGACCTGCCACCATTCGACCCCCATCACTCCGCCAGCGATCACGCCCGCCACCACGATGAGTGCCACGACACCCTTGCCTGCCTTGTTCATTCGGCGACTCTCTCTTGCTGCCTGTCGGTGACAGGCGTGTAATCTGTCTGACGCTGCGGATGAGGCGGCCACGGCGCTTGCGAGCGCTCAGGCCACGGCTGTCATCTTGCATCGCCACAAAGTGTAATGAATACTACACTTCATTGAGGCAGCCCCGACAGTTTCGACAGACAGCGTCTCTCGTTCGCAATATCGCAACCTTGCCTGTTTCAGGCGGTTCCCGGATCACAGACAGGACACTCACATGACTGATTCGCCCTCATCAGAGACTGCCCCTGACTCGGGAAGCACCACGACTCGCGCCTCACCGCGCGGGCAAGCACGCCGCAAACGCCAACTGGAAGTCGCCCGCGAACATTTCCTCGAACACGGCTTCGCCGCGACCAGCATCAATGAGATCGCCCGGCAGGCCGGCGGATCACTGGCAACGCTGTATCGTAATTTCGGCAACAAGGACGGCCTGTTTCTGGCCGTGATGCAGCAGGAGGCGCAGACGGTGTGGTCGGTGATGGACCACGAAGCCAACGAGACACGCAGCGTCGAGGAAGCGCTGGAAGACTTCGGCATGGCGATGCTGGCGCTGGCCCTCGCGCCGGAACTGATCCGCCTGTTCCGTGGCCTCGCCTTCGAGAGCGGCCGCAACCCGCAGCTCGGCAAGCTGTTCCTCGACAACGGCCCCAAGCTGACCCGACAACGCCTGGCAGGCTACCTGTCGCGTCAGATCGCCCAGGGCCACCTGCCGTCCACCGGCCTCGGCCAGGAACCGCTGGCCGCCGCCAACCTGCTCACCGGCATGCTGCTCAACCCGCTGCATGTCGACGCCCTGCTCGGCTGCCCACCCGATACCGCAAGTCCCGAACAACTCCGCCCACATGTCAGACGCTGTGTGCGCGTATTCCTGGCAGGTTTCGGTGCCAGTTAGAAAGCTTGCTGGCTTCGGGGGCAGTTAGAGAGCTTGCTGGCTTCGGAGCAAGTTAGAAAGCTTGCTGGCTTCGGAGCAAGTTAGAAAGCTTGCTGGCTGAGGTGCCTGATCATCGGCCCACAGACACAAAGACGCCGAGTCGACTGACTCGGCGTCTTTGTGTGCTTTCTGCGGGAAATCAGCGATGGCCGCCAGGCGAGTGGCCTCAGGCGGGCCTTGGCTGGCGCAGGCGCGCCAACCACCCGCCGCTGCGTGCCTGGGCGCGTACGCCGGGGAAGTTGAGTTCGACCTGACGCAGGCACAGGGTCAGCAGGATGGTCAGCACGAGGTAGATGGCGCCGATGAACAGCAGCGGCTCATAGGTGAGGAAGTTCTCGTCGCGGATGATGTTGGCGACCTGCAGCAGGTCCATCATGGCGATCGTCGAGACCAGCGGCACCGACTTGAGCAGCAGGATCATCTCGCCGGTCAGGGTCGGCAGGCACAGCTGGATGGCGCGCGGCAGCCACAGGCGACTGAAGACCTGAAACGGCCCCATGCCGAAGGCGCGCCCCGCTTCCCGCTCGCCCGGCGGCACGCTGAGCAGTGCCCCGCGCAGGACTTCACCGGAGTAGGCGCCCACCGAGAGGGTGAAGGTCAGGGTGGCGTAGAAGAACGGATCACGCAGGATGCCCCAGAACATGCTCTCGCGGATGCCGGGAATGCCTTCCAGCAGGCGGCCGATGCCGTAATAGAAGAAGAACAGCTGCACCAGCAGGGGCGTGCCACGCATCACGATGGAGACGCCGCTGGCCAGCCAGGCGAGCGGCCTGGGGCCCTTGATGCGCGCCATCGCCATGCCGACCGCCAGCGTGAAGCCGAGCACGGCCGATACCACCAGCAGCACCAGGGTGTTGATCAACCCTGTCCACAGCGATTCCTGATAATAGGGGTCCGATAACCAGCTGAAATCCATGTCACGCCTCCTGGGCTGAAATATCGGGTTCGCCGCGGCGCACGTAGCGCTCCAGACGACTGAACGCGGCGCTCGAGGTCAGGGTCATCAGCAGATAGAGCAGCCCCGCCACGCTGTAGAACAGGAAGTAGGCGCGCGAACTGGCGGCTGCCTGCTGCACGGTGAAGAACAGCTCGCTGAAGCCGATGACGCTGATCAGGGCGGTGTCCTTGATCAGGATCAGCCACAGGTTGGACATGCCCGGCAGTGCGTTGGGCAACATGCCCGGCAGCGTGATGTAGCGAAAGCGCGCCATGGGCGAGAAGCCGTAGGCATCGGCCGCTTCCAGCTGGCCCTTGGGAATGGCCAGGATGGCGCCACGGAAGACCTCGGTCATGTAGGCGCCCTGCACGAAGGCCAGCACGCCGACGGCGGTGACGAAGCCGCTGATCTCGACCTTGCCCGCGACACCCAACGCATTCATCAGGGCGGTGAGCGCCTGGGAGCCGCCGTAGTACAGCAGGATGATCAGCAGCAGTTCCGGTACCGCGCGCACGGCCGTCGAATAGCTGGTGGCCAGCGCGCGCAGCGGCGCCCAGGGGCTGAGTCGTGACGCCGCCCCCACCAGCCCGAGCAGCAAGCCGATGGCATAGGCGGCGAAGGCGATCTGCAGGGTGGTGACGGCACCGGCGAGTATCGGGGCCGCCCAATCGGCGAGCCCTTCCTGGGCGAACTGGGACATGAGCAGCGTCCTTCTCGTATCAGTAGGAAATGGCGGATGCGATACGCGAGGCGTGCTGACCAGACGGCCTCAGCCGTCCGGCCAGCACGCGCAGGATCAGCCCAGGCAGACGTCGGTATCGAAGTACTTGTTCGAGAGCACCGTGCAGGTGCCGTCCGCATAGACCTGGTGGATGGCGCCATCGAGCGCCTCTTTCAGCGCGCCATCTTCCTTGCGTACCCCGACACCGGCACCGATGCCGTAGGCCTCGTGCTGTGGCGTGGTCGCCTTGATCTCGAAGTTGCTGGCCTCATCACGCTTGACCAGTGCGCTCATGGCGATCTCGTCGGCCAGAATCACGTCCACGCGCCCGGACAGCAGGTCACTGTTGACCTGCTCCTGCTGGTCATAGAGGCGCACATCGACGCCAGTGCTGCGCAGCGCTCGACGCGCGAAGTTGGCGTGGGTGGTCGCCGCCTGGGTGCCGAGAATCTTGCCGTCGAGGCCGTCCGGAATCTCGAGCTCGAGATCCTTGGCGGCCACATAGGCGCCGGGCGAGTTGTAGTAGGGGATGCTGAAGTCGATGACCTTCTCGCGGGCCTTGGTGATGGTCATCGAATTCATGATCATGTCGATGCGGCCGGCCTTCAGCGAAGGGATGATGCCGCTCCAGCCGGTCGGTGTGATCTCGCACTCACGCTGCATGGCGTCACAGATCGCCTCGGCCAGTTCGACCTCGAAGCCGGTCCACTCGCCGCTGGCGGAGGTGTAGGTAAAGGGCGGGTAAGGTTCCGCGGAGATGCCGATCTTGAGGGTGTCGGCGGCATGCACCTGAGCGGCGCCCAGCGTCAGTCCACCCACCGCCAGTCCCCCCATCATCAGGGCGCCGGCCAGCTTGCGCAGCGCAGAGGTGGGAGCAGAGGTGAAAAGAGCAGAGGTGAAAAGAGCAGAGGTGGAAGTGGAATCAGAGGCAGGCGTTCCGCGCGCGGTCAGTGAAGGTGTCTTGGCAGCGAATCCAGCATCGTTCATCAAGGTCATCAGGCCATCTCCTGGCTGTTGTTGTGGGTCCATCTACGTCATGGCGGGGAGGTCCATGCCGGGGTGATACAGGCGGAGCTCAGGCGGCCGGTGCGATGAAGCGGCGGCAGCGCTCGTGCTCGGTCTGCTCGAAGACCTCCGTCGGGCTTCCGGCCACGCCTACCCTGCCCTCATCGAGGAACACGATCTGATCGGAGACTTCTCTGGCGAAGGCCATCTCGTGGGTCACCATCAGCATGGTGCGGCCCTCATCGGCGAGGCTGCGGATGACGCCGAGCACTTCACTGACCCGCTCCGGGTCCAGCGCCGAGGTCGGCTCATCGAAGAGCAGCACGCGCGGCTCCATCGCCAGCGCACGCGCGATCGCGACCCGCTGCTGCTGGCCGCCGGAGAGAAAGGCCGGATAGCTGTCGGCGCGCTCCAGCATGCCGACACGTTCCAGATAGTGCTCCGCGATGCGTGTCGCCTCGCGGCGTGACATGCCCTTCACGCGCATCGGCGCCTCGGTGACATTGCCGAGCACGGTCAGGTGCGGCCACAGATTGAACTGCTGGAAGACCATGGTGACCTTGGAGCGCAGGCGCTGGATCTGACGACGATCCAGCCCGATGAGGCCGCCACGGCTGTCGCGGTCGAAGCGCACATGCTCATCGGCGATCGACAGCTCGCCCCGGTCGGGGCGCTCGAGCAGGTTCATGCAGCGCAGCAAGGTGCTCTTGCCGGAGCCACTGGCGCCGATGATGGTGGTGACGGTGCCTTCCTTCACGCGCAAGGACACGTCGTGCAGCACCGCCAGATCACCGTAGTGCTTGACGATGTTGCTGGCTTCGACGACGACCCGATTCGAGGCAGCGCGTGCGGGTCTTGCCTGGGCGTCCGGGCGCGCCTGCGGAGGCTGGGAGATGCCGTCACTGTCTGCATTCTTCGAGCGGGTCATGGGAGATACGTTCGAGGGCGAGATAGTCATGAGCGACTCACAAGTGGGTGGCTGTGGCTGGCGTGAAATGGGCGATCGTGCAGCCGCTAGCGGCGTGACGCACCCTGCTGGTGCGGCGTGATGCTGCCGGTCCTGACGGGCGATGCGCGGATGAGGCCTGTCTTGCCGCGGCGGGCTGCGCAATCGGCGATCGAGCTGCAATCGAGCGAACGACTATTGATACACTTGTATAGCAAGAGGCGTTCCACATTGCGACTTTCCACGCCAGAGGCATGGCAAGCAGGGTCGTGGTTCACGGATTGCGCGTCCTGGACGCGACGTGGCCTGGGCGCTACGAGGCTCAAGCAATACGAGGCCATGGGCGGGAGCCATCCCTCGGCGCCCGCCCACGCCGTCAAGGCGGCAGCAAGGCTAGGTCAGCCTCACAGGCTGGCCTTCACGGCGGCCAGGGCATCCTCGCCATCGCGTGTGGTCACGTCGGCGAGAAATTCCGCCAGCCGGTCTGGATTGGCGGCCAGCCAGTCGTGAGCCACCTCATCGAGGTCACGCTCCTTGAGGCTGTAGTCGAGGATGAAGCCGCTCTGCTCTTCGGAGCTGAAGACCAGCTGATCGAGGAAGCGGGCGAGGTTGGGATTGGCTTCGGCGTAGGCGGTGCGCACGACGGTCTTGACGTCACTGGCGCCATTGTCGGGACCGAACACTGACTCCGGGTCTGCCAGGATATGGGTGTCGAATTCCGGCACCATCCAGTGCGGTGTCCAGCCGTAGAAGGCGATCCAGCGTTGCTCGCGCTGGGCGGCACGCACCTCGCTGAGCATGCCGGGCGTCGAGGACTCCATCGCATCCCAGTCGCCCAGGCCATAGACATCATTGTCGATGGCGCCATTGAGCATGTCGCTGACGGTAGAGCCGCTTTCGATGGAGTAGACGGTCTCGTCGAATTGCTCGGCGTGGGCGGCAAGGTCCGCGGCGCTGTGGATGCCGGCCTCGTAGACATAGCCCGGCACCGCGAAGCCCATGCGGGCGCCGGTGACGTTGTTGCCGAGATCGGTGATCGCACCGGCGGCCATGGCCGCGTCATAACTGTCTTTCTGGGCAGGCAGCCAGCCAGCGAGGAAGGCGTCGCTGTCGCCGGTGGTCAGGGTGTTGTAGCCGACGGTGGAGCTGACTTCCTGTCGCTCCACGTCGTAACCCAGCGGGGCGAGAATCTGGGCGACGATCTCGCTCTTGACGGTGACGCCGGGCCACGGCGGCACGATCAGCGTCAGCTCGTCATCCTTGTCCTGGGCCGAGGCTGCCAGGCTAGCCGTGCCGAGCAGCAGCGTCGCGAGGGCAAGCAGGCCACGGCGGGCGCCGTGCTTCGTCGTAGGTGTCAGGGGGTACGGGGTGGTGGTCATCGTGTCTTTCCTTGTCGGTTCCGGTCGCGCCGGGCCTTGTTGTTGTCGGGGCTGAAAGGCTTCGTATATGGCGGTCGTCGTGCGTGTCCGTCGCTCACGGCGCTGATGTTGTCGGTGCTTGTGTCTTCTCCGCCCTGCTGCGTCGCTGAATTCGCCGCAAGCAATTGATTCGTTGGAACTTTACCCTCCAGAGGAGTGCGTCTTCAGCGAGCACTGGCCTGCCTGTCCATGCCCTTCTCAAGCTCTGGCTCCATTTCTGCCTCAATTTCTGGCTCCGGCACCAGATCCGGCAAGCCGCCGAAGGGCGCGCGCGCCATCACCCGCTCCAGCATCGGGATGAAATGCTCGAGCGGCAGGGTGTCGTATTCGGGGTCGAAGCTGGTCTGGTCCCACTCGTCACAGAAGCGCACGGTGCGCTCATAGGCGGGATGCCCGGCATGTGCCTCGCGGGCGTGGCGGTCCTGACCGAAGAATTCGCGGTAGTGATAGCCCTGGAACAGCTCGTGATGACGAATCATCCAGGTGTTCAGCGGGTCGATGAACGGCTCGAGGATACCGGCGGCGATCTCGGCATGATTGGCCGGTGCCAGGTCATCGCCGATGTCATGCAGCAGCGCGCAGACCACCATCTCCTCATCGGCGCCGGCGCGCAGCGCGCGGGTGGCGGTCTGCAGGCAGTGTTCGTAGCGATCGACCGGATAGCCGTGGTGATCGCCCTTGAGGCGCCCCAGATGTTCAAGCACACGCCGGCAGGCATCGGACTGATATTCCCGGAAGCGCGCATCGATCAGCGCCCACTCGGCATGCGTGCTTTCCTCGAAACTGCGGAAGCGGGCCTGCTCGCTCATGCGCTGGCCTCCTCATTGGCGAACTGACCGGCGAGCTGATCGGCCAGCAGCAGACGGCGGCTGGCGGTGGAGTCGCGGTCCACGTAGCCCTGGCGCATATGGCGGATGCCGCCCTCCAGCTGGAAGGCGCTGCGACCATGGAACAGGCGATAGTTGTCCATGATCAGCATCTGGCCCGGTGCCAGCTTGAGGTGCAGCGTGAAGTCGTCACCGGAGATCAGGCGATAGAACGCCTGGCGGGCAGCGTAGTAGCGACGCAGCGTCGCGCCGGGCAGCGCCGGCACCCGCTCGGTGCGGTTGGAGAAACGTACTCGGGCGACCTGACCACGGCTGTCCAGCTCGATCAGCGGGCCTTCGCTCTCCAGGCGCGTGGTGGCGTCGTGATAACGGAAGCCGGGGCTGACGTCTGTCAGGCAGGCGAAGGCCTCGGGGTCTTCACGGCGCAGGTGCTCCGCCGCGCTGAAGCCATCCACCAGCATGCTGTCGCCGCCCTGGGCCGCGTTGCGCAGACAGTGCAGCCAGATGTAGCCCGGAATCGGGTCGCGGTAGGGATTGTCGGTATGCGGCTCCAGCCCGCGCTGGGTCATGGTGAGGTCATAGGCATTGGCGACGGATTTCACGTCGGCGATACCGCCCCAGTTGGTGCGCCGCAGCGGCCCGATACGGTGGATCAGCCCCTGCATGCCGTCCTCCGTGTCCGGCACGCCGCTGACCCGCACGAAGCCGAAGCGCTGCAACTGCTCGAGCATGTCCAGCAAGGCCGCGTCATCGTCCAGCGCCGCCGCGAAGTCGGCCTCGGGCAGCTGGGCGAGACTCCCCTGCCAGAAGGTCATGCCCTGATAGGCCTCACACGGCTGACACTCCGCCAGCAGGGCCGCCAGCGAGAAGCTCGCCGCATGGCCATCACTGAAGGCCAGCGACAGCGTATCGCCATCCAGCTGCGCCTGAGTCAGGCTCAGGTCCAGCGGCAGGTCCGCCGCCTCGATCAGGCGCTGACCGGTGAGGGAATCGAGCGTCGTTTCATCGGGACTCCGCTCACGCAGCCAGAGCGCCTCGAGGGTCAGATCGCCCTCGGCGTGGCTCAGATGCAGTTGTTGTCCATGGTCTTTCAGGCTGAGGGAATGCGGTCTGCTGGGCACTCGATGATCTCCACGGCTGAGGGAGCGGCACTGTTGTTTTACTGGTCAGGTACCTGCTCGCGGATGCTGGTGCGACGCTGAGTCTCCTTCTACCTTAATCACTTCAGCCAGAGCGGATTGATATAATTGGACGTATATTTGATCAAATTGGCCATATGTCAGACCAGCAGACACCAACAAGCGGCCGTGGCAATGCCACGGCCGCTTGTGTTGTCAAACGTCTGTCGGGAGATCAGTCGCTCAGGTGCAGCACCTGACCATTGAGGGAGCGCCCGGCGCCACCGGCCAGAAAGCGCGCGCATTCCGCCACGGCGTCCGGTCGGCTGCCCTCGGGGCACAACAGATTGGCGCGCACCTTGTCCGGCGCGCGTGATGCCAGTCGCTGGATCAACTCACTCAGCGCCGCCTGTGCCATGGCAGTGCCGTGATGCTCCTGCGATGATAGCTGCGAGGACAGCGACGAGGACGGCTGCGAAGGCAGCGGTGGCGCTACGGCCAGCAGGCGTCCGCCGTGGCGCAACATGCGCGCACAGGCCGCCTTGAGCAAGGCGCCGGGGCCGGCGACCTGCGCGACCAGGCAGGCTTCCAGCGACTGCCCGGCCATGGCCTGCGGCGGCATGCAGACCAGCACATCGAGGCGTCCGAGGCGCGCCACCAGTGTCTCGAAGCAGCCCTCGCCGACCACCTGGCCGAAGCGGTCCGACTGCTCGCCGCCCAGTGCATCCAGCACGCGTTCGAGGTCCGCCGACGCGGTGCCCATCAGGGCGATGATGGCGCCATCTTCCAGGAAGGTGCGCGCCATGGCCTCCAGCCACTCCCCCTGCCCCGCAATCAATACCCTGCGTCGTGGCAGCATCTCATTCTCCCTGATAGAACCCCCGAAGGGTCACCCCTGCGGACCTCACGCCGTATAGCGCTGCTCAGCTCTCTGCTCAGCTCTCTGCTCAGCTCTCTGCTTACCCAGACATCACCTCCCTGTGATGCCCCGAGTGGCGCGTGTCAGGGCATCAGCCCCGGCAGCCACAGCACCAGCGCCGGGAACAGCATGCACAGGATCAGACCCGCCAGCTGCAGGCCGACGAAGGGCAGAATCGAGCGATAGATGGTGCCGATGGACACCTGCCCGGCGGTGATGCCCTTGAGATAGAACAACGCATAGCCGAAGGGTGGCGTCAGGAAACTCGTCTGCAGGTTGATGGCGACCAGAATCGCGAACCACACCAGCAGCCCCTGGCCGGAAAGCCCTAGCCCGAAGTCCAGCGCCTCGACCACCGGCGCCACCAGCGGCAGCACCACGAAGCTGATCTCGATCCACTCGAGGAAGAAGCCGAGCACGAAGATCAGCCCCATCAGCAGCAACAGCAGGCCGTAGGGGCCAAGGCCGGTGCCGGTGATGACATCCTCGATCAGGTAGTCACCGCCGAGGCGCTTGAAGACCACCGAGAAGCAGGTCGCGCCGATGACGACGAACAGGATCATCGCGCTGGTCCGCGAGGTATCGCGCAGCGTGTTGCGCAGGGTGGAGAAGGACAGTCCGCCCATCACCAGCGCCAGCAGCAGGCTGCCACCCGCGCCAATGGCCGCGGCCTCGGTGGGCGTGGCGATACCGGTCATGATCGACCCCAGCACCGCGACGATCAGCACCATCGGGCCGAGCAGGTCACGCAGCAGTGCCAGCGGCAGCGGTGTCTTGTCGGTGCCGAGCAGCGACTGGTCCGGCAGCGGTGCCCAGTCCGGGCGCAGCTTGGCGGTGATCAGCAGATAGGCGACGTAGAGCGCGCCGAGCATCAGCCCCGGAATCAGCGCCGCCTTGAACAGCGCCCCCACCGAGATCTGCAGGATGGAGCCCATCAGCACCAGCATGATCGAGGGCGGAATCAGGATGCCCAGGGTGCCGGAGGCCGCGATGACCCCGCAGGCCATCTCGGCCTTGTAGCCCTGCCCCAGCATCACCGGCAACGCCAGCAGCCCCAGCATGACCACCGAGGCACCAATGATGCCGGTACTGGCGGCCATCACTACGCCCAGCAGCGCCACCGAGACGGCCAGACCGCCATGCACGCGACCGAACAGCCGCTGCAGTGTCATCAGCAGATTGCGCGCCACGCCGGAGCTTTCCAGCATCAGCCCCATGAACACGAACAGCGGAATCGCGATCAGCAGCCAGTTCTCGATCACGCCGCCGAAGATGCGCGAGCCGACGGTGCCGAGAAACGGCAGCGGGATGTCGCCGATGAAGGCGAACAGGATGCCCAGCCCGCCGAGCAGAAAGGCCACCGGGTAGCCGGAGAAGATACCGATCAGAAGTGCCACCACCATGGTGATGGGCAAGGCGTATTCAGCGAGCATTGTCATGGCTCCCGTCTGCATGATTCTGGGGTGCCGTGGCGTCGGTGGTCGCTTGCGCAGCATTCTGCTGATCCGCAAGGCCGGCCAGACTGGCAATCTCGTGGTCTTTCAGGCGCTCGGGGGTGCGCGCCGGGTCGAACAGGCAGGCCAGATTCTCGAAGATCTGCCCCAGCGCACCGAGGGCGAGGAACACCAGCCCCGTCGGCAGCATCGCCTTGATCAGATAACGGTCCACCAGGCCGCCATAGTTGGACTTCTCGCCGGACATGTAGGACATGGTGACGAAGTGCTTGGACAGCCAGGCGATCAGCAGGCAGAAGGGAATCAGCATGATGATGTGGCCGAGGATATCGACCACGGCGCGTCCGCGCGGCGAGAGGCGCTGATAGAACAGGTCGACCCGCACATGCGTATCGCTGTGCAGGGCGTAGGTGCCACCGAAGAGCGTCAGCAGACCGAACAGGTGCCACTGCAACTCGGTGACGGAATTGATGGTGATCGCGGTGCCGAACAGCAGCACGTCGGGCGACCCCCAGTTGGCGATT
Organism: Cobetia sp. 2AS; assembly: GCF_029846355.1. NCBI lineage: Bacteria > Pseudomonadati > Pseudomonadota > Gammaproteobacteria > Oceanospirillales > Halomonadaceae > Cobetia > Cobetia sp. 2AS. The sequence continues at coordinate 39,502 of NZ_JARWKQ010000003.1, read as the reverse complement.
TCATTGATGCCCAGGGCGTTGAGCGTGACGGTGGTGAGCACGGCCAGGATGATCGCCAGACCCAACCAGCTGGTCAGGCGACCCACCCACAGCCCCAGGCCGACCAGCGGTCGGCCCAGGGCGTCACACACCGCCCCGCCCTGTGCCCGCCAGGGCGCAAGGCGGGGGTCGGTCATTGGGCGCTACCCTCGTCAGCGTTGTCTGCCTGCTTCATGGCCATCGGCTGCGGCATGGCCTGCAGCTCGTACCATTCGTCGATCAGTGCGGCGTGCTTCATCAGCGAATCGTAGGCCTTGGCGAAGTCAGGATTGGTCTGCTTCTCTTCGGCCAGCACTTCACCCCAGGCTTCCTGCAGCGCGGTCATTACCGGCTCCGGGAAGCGCTTGACCTCGACGCCCTTCTCCTCGAGCTCGTGGATCGCACGCACCTGAGCCGGCGGCGCTTCGGCCATCGCCCACTGCAGGGTCGCGCGGCAGGCAGTCTGGAACTGCGCCTTGCGCTCATCGCTGTAGCTGTCCCATACCTGCTGGTTGATCAGCAGCGAGAACCAGCTGGCGCTCTGGTGCCAACCCGGGAAGTAGTAGTACTTGGCGACTTCATTGAAGCCCATCGCCTGATCGACCTGCGGCACCGAGAACTCGGTGGCATCGACACGGCCACGCTCCAGCGCGAGGTAGATCTCGCTGCCCGGCACCAGCTGGGTGGAAGCGCCCAGCTTGTTGAGCACCTTGGCGCCAAGGCCGGAGATGCGCATCGACAGGCCCTTGAAGTCCTCCGGCGAGTTGATTTCCTTGTTGTACCAGCCGCCGGTTTCCTGCGGCGAGATGAAGCACGGCAGCACCTTCACGCCGTAGGGGTCGTAGGCGGCCTGCACAAGCTCGGTACCCTCACCGGCCCACATCCAGGACATGAAGGCTTCCGGGCTCGGGCCGAACGGCAGTGCGCCGTAGAGGTTGGTGATCGGCACCGTGCCGGCCCAGTAGCCCATCCAGTCCCAACCGGCCTGCACCGCACCGGAGGAGACGGAGTTGAAGACTTCGAAGGCCGGCACCAGGTCGCCCGGCTCGTGCACGCGCAGGCCGACTTCGCCGCCGGTGGCGCTCTTGAGTTCCTCTGACAGGCGCACGGCACCGGCACCGAGGAAGTTCTTGGTCGAGAAGGTACTGGCGACGTCGAGCTGTTTCGGCCCTTCCGCCTGGGCTGGCGCGGCGGCCATCAAGGTGGTGGTGGCCACGGCCGCCGCAATGGCAGCTCCGAGGCGCAGGCGGCGGGTCGGCGTCGATTGATACGGCGTGGCGTGTTGCGACATGGTGCGGCTCCCTGATTTGTTGTTGTGCTCGCTGGTCGTACGGCTTGTGGCTTGCTGGACATGAGCCACGTTGCAAGATGACGCTTACGTCAACTTACCCGATGACAACGCAAGCGGCTGACCACGCCACAACAACGTCAATGATTTCAGAGAGCTACGAGAGCAAGGCCCGCGCGAGGCGACTCACCGCGCCCCGCGCGGCAATATCGGCTTACGACAGCGTCCGGAAAGCCGGACACTCAAGCTGCCGAGGCTGCGACCAAGGTCGCGCGCTTTCATGAATTCTGTCTACGACTCCAGTCGAATATGCCGATAGAGGAATACAGACCCCATGCGGGTATGCAGGCCGTGGGGTGGCGAGAAACGCAAAGCGTCCGGAATTCCGGTCACTGACCGAGATTCCGGACGCTTTGGCCACACGTTGGTGGCGGGGAGGTGAAATGCCGGTCAATCAGGGCGTTTCGGCCAACAGCCCATGCCGATTGAGCTTTTCGTAGAGCGAGGACTTGGCGATGCCGAGCTGACGGGCGGCGCGGGTGCGATTGCCCTCGGCGGCGCGCAGCGCGTCCTCGATCAATTGGCGCTCCGCCTGGGCCATCGCCTCACGCAGCGTGGTCGGCGTCGTGTACAACTCCCGGGCGGTTGTGGACGACTCGGCCGCTGAAGCGGGTGTGGACAAGTCGCTTTGATGGGTAGCGGCGTGCCGGGCATCGCCATGCCGCGCATCGCCATGCCGGGCGCCGATGGCATCCGGCAAGTCGGTCGGTTGGATATGGCTGCCGCCCAGATAGAAGGCAGCTTCGAGCACGTTTTCCAGCTCGCGTACGTTGCCGGGCCAGTGATGCGCGCACAGGCGTTCGAGAGCGGCTTCGGAGAGAATCGGTGGGCGGCGACCACTGCGTCGCGCCAGACGTGACAGCAGGTGCGTGGCCAGGGTCGGCAGGTCGTCGCGGCGCTCGCGCAGCGGCGGCACCTTCAGGGGCACCACATTGATGCGATAGAAGAGGTCTTCGCGGAATTCGCCGCTCTCGACCAGCGCTTCCAGCGGGCGGTGAGTCGCGGCGATGACACGCACATCGACGCTGACCAGACGGGTCGCGCCGACTGCCTCGACCTCGCGGTCCTGCAGCACGCGCAGCAGCTTGGCCTGCATCGCCAGCGGCATGTCGCCGACCTCATCGAGAAACAGCGTGCCGCCATCCGCGAGCTGGAACTTGCCGGGCTTGCCGCCACGCTTGGCGCCGGTGAAGGCGCCTTCTTCATAGCCGAACAGCTCCGCTTCCAGCAGCGCTTCGGGAATCGCCGCACAGTTGAGCTTGATGAAGGGGCCCTTGGCACGCGCCGAGCTGCGGTGCAGCGCATGGGCATACAGCTCCTTGCCGGTGCCGGACTCGCCACGGATCAACACCGAGGCACCGCCGGGGGCGATCTTGCGCACCTTGCAGGCAAGTTCCCGCATGGCGGGCGAATCGCCGATGATGTCACTCAGCTGCCAGCGCGCGCCGGTGGGGGTTTCCAGCGCCTGGCGGTAGTAGTCCACCTCTGCTTCCAGCGCCTGAACCTGAGCATTCACCTGCCGCCATTCCCAGGTGTCGTGGTAGAGCACCGAGCCGATGGCGCCGATCAGCTCGCCATCGCGGAAGATGGGGTAACGGTGGGCAATCATGTGGTGGCCACGAATCAACTGCAGCTGGGCCAGCTCCGCACGTCCGCTCTCCAGCACCTCGTGCATGCGGGTGTTCTCGATCACCTCGCTGACATCGCGCCCCAGCACCTCGCTGGCCTCGACGCCGAGAAACTCGGCATAGGGCGCATTCAGAAACTGGATACCACCCTGGGCATCCACCACCACGACCCACTCCTCCACCGCATCCATCGCGGCACGCAGCAACTCGCGGCGCGCCCGCTCCAGATGAATCGAGGTGGCAGGTAGATCATCGCGCAGCGGGGCAGCCATCTTCTCCCCGCCCACCGCGCCTGACACAGGCATCTGCTGAGCCATCACCGCTCTCCCTTGGCGTGTCCGGTCATCGTGGGTAGCCGTATCCCTCTGCCACCACACCCGCCGGATCTGATTGTTATGGGCCGCGCCATCACGCAGCCAGCGTCCGGAAAACCGGACACCCCCCACAGCATCGGCCTACCGCCGCCAAGGATCAACGTAGCCAGTGGTCGTAGAACTCCAAATTTAGATATAAAGATAAAAAAAGGCTAATCTACAGGAACTAGAGCATAGAAAGACCAGTCAACCGATAAATCTTTTAAAGTATAAGATATCGCTCAGCATCATCCAGACATATATCCTAAATAAAAATCAAGAGGGAGAGAAAGGAATGGGTATTTTAGAAGGCGAACGATTACTGCACTGGAATTATTTTCTTGCCCTAGAATCTGACATTGAGAATCTAGCAAGATATATAGAATTCACAAAAGACAATTATAAAACTTATTCCACAGAGCTAACGAATATACTTTTAGCGTGCTGTTCAGAAGTTGATGTCTTATCCAAGCTAATTTGCCAAATAAGAAACTCAAACTCCAAAGCAGGAAACATCGGAGACTATAGGTCAGAATTAAGAGAGAATTATCCATTTCTCGAAAGCATGGAAATTACAATACCACGATACTCGCTCACATTAGCCCCTTGGGAAAACTGGAGCAATAACAAATCACCTAACTGGTGGTCATGCCATAACAAAGTAAAGCATGAAAGGAACAACCATTATCAAGAAGCAAATCTACAAAACACATTAAATTCTGCAGCGGCACTATTTTGTCTAGAGCTAATTTTTCACAAAGAGATAACCGTGAGCAACAGAATTGAACCACCGCCGACATTATTTAAACCACCAGAAGATTTTGCGACGATAAGCCCTACGATTGGAGGACCAATGACATTAATCTTTAAGTAGCGATTCTAAAACACAAGCATCTCATCGTTTGGCGACAAGATGCTTGTTTTATTTTTCATAGCCACTTAATGCAGCATTCTGGTATAGCTTAAAATGCTTGAACCATTAATGCGCTTCTTCCCAGTTGTCGCCTTGCTCGACTTCGACGAGCAGCGGGACGTCGAGGGAGGCGGCGTTCTGCATGCGCTGGGCGACGTCTTTCATGAAGTCTTCGACCTGCGCTTCGGCGACTTCGAAGACGAGTTCATCGTGTACCTGCATGACCATCATGGCGTCGTATCTGTCGGCACCGTCGCTGCCCGCCAGCCAGGCGTCCACGTCGATCATGGCGCGCTTGATGATGTCGGCGGCGCTGCCCTGCATCGGGGCGTTGATGGCAGTGCGCTCGGCGGCGCTGCGACGCGCGTGATTGCGCGAGCCGATTTCCGGCAGGTAGAGACGACGGCCGAAGATGGTCTCGACGTAGCCCTGCTCGGCGGCGAGCTGACGCGTGTCTTCCATGTAGGTGGCGACGCCAGGATAACGCTCGAAGTAGCGCTCGATGTAGGTCTTGGCCTGGCCGGGTTCGATATCCAGCTGGCGCGAGAGACCCCAGGCGGACATGCCGTAGATCAGCCCGAAGTTGATGGCCTTGGCGCTGCGACGCTGGTCACTGCTGACACGCGATTCCTCGGTGCCGAAGACTTCAGCGGCGGTGGCGGCGTGCACGTCGCGGTTGTCGGCAAAGGCCGAGAGCAGACCCTTGTCACCGGAGAGGTGCGCCATGATGCGCAGCTCGATCTGCGAGTAATCCGCCGCGACGATGCGATAGCCAGGGCGCGCGATGAAGGCCTGACGGATACGACGGCCCTCGTCACTGCGCACCGGGATGTTCTGCAGGTTCGGATCAGACGACGATAGACGCCCCGTGGCGGTGACGGCCTGATGGTAGCTGGTGTGCAGGCGACGCGTGGTCGGGTTGACCAGCTGCGGCAGCTTGTCGGTGTAGGTGCTCTTGAGCTTGGTCATGCCGCGATGGCGCATGATCAGCTTGGGCAGCGGGTAGTCCAGCGCCAGCTCCTCAAGCACTGCTTCGGCGGTGGACGGCGCGCCCTTGGGCGTCTTCTTCTTGACCGGCAGCTTCTGCTCCTCGAAGAGGATCTCGCCCAGCTGCTTGGGGGAAGAGAGGTTGAACTCGCGGCCCGCAAGCTCAAAGGCCTGCTTCTCGATGTCGTGGATCTGCTCGGTCAGCTCGCGGGTCTGGACGTGCAGGCGCTCGGGGTCGATCGCGACGCCGTTGCGCTCGATGCGCGCCAGCACCGGAATCAGCGGATATTCGAACTGACGCAGCACTTCATCCAGACGTCCCAGCTTCTCGATGCGCGGCATCAGCAGCGCGGCGAGGCGCAGGGTGATGTCGACATCCTCGCAGGCATACGGCATCGCCTCTTCCAGTGCGATCTGATCAAACGTCAGCTGCTTGGCGCCCTTGCCGGCGATGTCGGTGAAGCTGATGGTGCTCTCGCCCAGATACTTGAGCGCCAGCGAGTCCATGTCGTGACGGGTCGCGGTGGAATTGAGCACGTAGGACATCAGCATGGTGTCGGCCAGCGGGCCGGCCACCGCGATGTCGTAGCGCGCCAGCACCTCGATGTCGTACTTGAGGTTCTGGCCGATCTTGGTGATGGCGGTATCGGCGAGAATCGGCGTCAGCGCTTCCAGCACGGCCTGGCGCTCCAGCTGCGCGGGGGCATCCAGATAGCTGTGAGCGACGGGAATGTAGACGGCCTCGCCGACTTCCAGCGCCATGCCGATACCGACGATCTCGGCTTCCATGTAGTTGAGGCTGGTGGTCTCGAGATCGAAGCACAGCGAGGTGGCGTTGCGCACGCGCTCGAGCCACGCATCCAGCTCGGCCTGCTCGGTGATGGCGCGGTAGTTGCGCTCCTCACGCGGCGGCAGCGCATCGGGCATCTCGTCGCCCTCTTCCGCCGCTTCCAGATCAGGGGTTGGTGCAGCGGCGGTCTTGCCCTTGCCTGAGGCCTTTTCAGCGACCGGCGCAATGCTGTCACCGAACAGGTCACTGCCGGCGACCCCGCTGTCCTTCTCGTCGGCATGTGGCGTGGCCGCCATGTCGCCGCCTTCCAGCAGCTCCTTCAGCCAGGCGCGGAATTCCATCTCCTTGTAGAGCTCGACCAGCGCGGCGGTGTCCGGTGCGGCGATCGCGAGGTCATCCAGGCCATATTCCAGCTCGCAGTCCAGCTTGATGGTGGCGAGACGGTAGGAGAGATAGGCATCTTCGCGATGCGCTTCCATCTTCTTGGCCAGGGTCTTGGCGCCGCGGAAGCTGAGCGTCTTGATGCGATCGAGATCGCCGTAGATGGTGTCGAGGCCGCCTTCCATGCCCTGCAGCAGGCCCAGCGCGGTCTTCTCGCCCACGCCCGGCACGCCGGGAATGTTGTCGACCTTGTCGCCCATCAGCGCGAGGAAGTCGATGATCAGGTTCGGCGGAATGCCGAACTTCTCGGTGACGCCGTCCACGTCCAGCGTCTCGTTCTTCATGGTGTTGACCAGGGTAATGTGCTCGTTCACCAGCTGGGCCATGTCCTTGTCGCCGGTAGAGATGACGGCGTCACGCCCAGCCTCGGTCGCCATGCGCGCCAGGGTGCCGATGACGTCATCGGCCTCGACGCCTTCCACGCACAGCAGGGGCAGGCCAAGGGCACGCACGCAGGCATGCAGCGGCTCGACCTGCAGGCGCAGGTCATCCGGCATCGGCGGACGCTGGGCCTTGTACTCGGGGTACATGTCGTCGCGGAAGGTCTTGCCCTTGGCATCGAAGACCACCGCCATGGGGCTGTCCGGGTACTGGCGGATCAGGCTCTTGAGCATGTTGATCACGCCCTTCACCGCGCCGGTGGGCAGGCCCTTGGAGGTGGTCAGCGGCGGCAGAGCATGAAAGGCACGATAGAGATAGGAAGATCCATCGACGAGAACGATCGGCGTGGCGGCCATGAGCAGTCGCATCCGTAGGCTGAAGGGTGAGCTTGGGGCAAGCAGAGTCGGGGCCGAAAACCTCTCGGCAGCTATGGCTGCCATGATACGCAAGGGCTGCGGCGAGGCACAGTCGCCACCCTCGGCGCGTGTGTCTTCTGCGCCGGGCATTGATGGCGGGAAGTCGTGCACACTGCCAACAAGGGACGTAAACTGCGCCCATCAGGCAAGGTTTCAGGCCAGCGCCGATTCGCTTGTCTTCTGCACGGGTACGCACCGGGTGCTTGCTCGCAGGCACCCTGCCTGCAGGCCCCTTGCTCACAGAACTTTCGCACGCGGAACCTGATACAGGCTGCGCTTGTGTAAAGGAGGATTGTCATGCGCTCGACTGCTTCCATTGCTCCGCATTCCCTGCTGCGCCTGCCCACGCTGCTGGCCACCGGGCTGCTGCTGGCCGTCACCGCCCTGAGTGCGCCGCTGGCCGTCGCCGAGAGCGAGGCCCCCAAGCCGCAGATCACCAGCCGTCAGCAGGATGACCGCCAGCTGCGCGAATACCGCGTCAATGGCCATCTGTATGCCATCGAGATCATCCCCAAGGGCGGCGCGCCCTTCTTCCTGCTCGACAGTGACGGCAACGGCAACTTCATCAAGTCCAGCGTCACCAGTGCCAGCCAGCTCAAGGTACCCGGCTGGGCACTGAAAAAGTGATAAGCTCGGCATCTGGTTCACGCGACAGCTGAGCCAGCAGCGACAGGCGTCACGCCCGCGGCACATCTCTTGCCCCCGGGCGTGGCGGCATCCTTCCTGCATACCTACAACAACTCCTGTCAGCGCATTGCCGCCGCTTCGCTCCGGCGGCGCGCCACTGGCGGGGCGGACACATTTCGGCGAGAAGAGTCACCCATGGCAGTCTTTACCCCCCTGAGCGACGCTCAGGTCGCAGAATTTCTGGCAGAGTACGACGCAGGCACGCTGACATCGCTTGAGGATGTCGCGCACGGCACCGAGAACTCGACCTTCTTCGTCACCACCGATCGCCGCGAGATGGTGCTGACCTTGTTCGAGCAGGGCGAGCATGCGGAACTGCCCTTCTTCGTCGAGCTGCTCGACTTCCTCGCCAGCCACAAGCTACCGGTGCCGGGCCCGCTGCACGACCGCGACGGCCAGGCACTCAAGGTGCTGGCAGGCAAGCCGGCGCTGCTGTTCCCGCGTATGCCGGGCAACTGGCCGGTCTCGCCCAACGTGGCCCAGTGCCGCGAGATCGGCGCGGCGCTGGGGCGCATGCATGCCGTTTCGCAGCACTTCACCGGCCACCGCCCCAATACCCGTGACCTGCACTGGATCAAGCCGATGCACCACAAGGTGCTGGCGTATCTGAGCCCGGAAGACCAGGCGCTGATGGCCGACGAGATCGATGTCTGCGAAGACGTCTTCAGCGGTGTCGAGCTGCCGCAGGGCGCGCTGCACGGTGACCTGTTCCGCGACAACACTCTGTTCGACGGCGACCGCCTCGGCGGTATCATCGACTTCTACAACGGCTGCACCGGCGACCTGATCTTCGATCTGTCGATTCTGGTCAATGACTGGTGCTCCAATGACGATGGCCGTCTGGACCAGGCGCGTTATGACGCCCTGCTCAGTGCCTATCAGGCCGAGCGCCCGATGAACGCCGACGAACGCCGCCTGTGGCCGAGCATGCTGCGCATGACCGCGCTGCGCTATTGGCTGTCGCGCCTGCTGGTGGTCTACGTGGACCCGCCCGCCCACAGCCTGACGCCGAAGGACCCGGCACAGTATCGCCAGCTGCTGGGTCGGCGCATCGAGGAAGGCGCTCTGCCGCTGCCCGAGGCCACGCAACCGGCCTGATCGGTACCTTCCGTACTGACCGAGTCGTCAAAGCAATTGCCTGCTGGCCCCCAGCAGGCATAATGCGCCCTCTGAGCGCCCGCATTCCTGCGGGCGTCATTGTCTTCTCCGACGCTGCCCACACCTGTTGAGCACCGCCGGGCTTGCCTTCACGCCGTCCATCTCCGGAGACCGCGATGACCTCCTTTGCAGCCGAAGCACGCCGCACCTACAACATCGACCAGTGGGGCAGCGGCTATTTCGACGTGGGCCAGGATGGCCTGACACTGGTGCGCCCGCATGGCGAGCCGGGCACGCCTGCGCTGCCGCTGATCTCGCTGATCGACAAGGCACGCGCCCAGGGCCTGCGCCTGCCGCTGCTGGTTCGCTTCGCCGATATCCTGCATGACCGCGTCGAGCAGCTGTGTGCCGCCTTCGATGCCGCCATCAGCTCGCGCGGCTATGGCGCCAGCTACACCGCCGTCTACCCGATCAAGGTCAATCAGCAGCGTCGCGTGGTCGAGGAACTGCTGGCGACCAGCGAGCGCTCACGCGGGCGTGTCGGGCTGGAAGCCGGCAGCAAGCCGGAACTGCTCGCCGTGCTGGCGCTGTCGGACAGCGGCCCGTCGGTGATCGTCTGCAATGGCTACAAGGACCGCGAATACGTGCGTCTGGCGCTGATGGGCGAGAAGCTTGGCCACCGCGTGCATCTGGTGGTCGAGAAGGCCAGCGAGCTGGAACTGGTACTGGAAGAGGCACAGCGCCTCGGCGTGCGTCCGCGCATCGGCCTGCGCGCGCGCCTGGCTACCATCGGCAAGGGCAACTGGCAGAACACCGGCGGCGAGAAGTCCAAGTTCGGCCTGACCGCCAGCCAGATCGTCGCGCTGGTCGAACGTCTGCGCGAGGTGGATGCGCTGGACTGCCTCAAGCTGGTCCACTTTCATCTTGGCTCCCAGATCGCGGACATCAGCGATATCCAGCGCGGCCTGGCCGAGTGCGCGCGCTTCTATCAGGGTCTGCACGAAGCTGGCGCCGGCGTGGAAATCGTCGATGTCGGCGGCGGCCTTGGGGTGGACTATGAAGGCACGCGCTCGGAAAGCGCCTGCTCGCTCAACTACTCGATGCGCGAATACGCCGACTATGTGGTCGGCGCCTTCCACGCCGTCTGTGATGCCCATGACCTGCCGCATCCGCACATCATCTCCGAATCCGGCCGCGCCCTGACCGCTCATCACGCGGTGCTGGTCACGGACGTGATCGGCGAGGAGCGCGTGAACCTGCCGCTGCCCGCACGCCGCGAGGACGATGCCCAGATCGCCGCGCTGTGGGCGCAGGCTGCTCGGCTGGAAGGTCAGCTGGAGCCGCGTGAGCTGGTGGAGATCTACCACGCCGTGGTGCATGCCCAGCATCAGGTGCAGGAGCGCTTCGTGATGGGGCTGGCGAGCATCGCCATCCGCGCCGAGGCCGAAGCCATCTATACCAACGTGTGTCGCAGCCTGGCCGGGCGTCTCGATGCACGTCAGCGTTCGCACCGTGCGGTGCTCGATGAGCTCAACGAGAAACTGGCCGACAAGCTGTTCGTCAACTTCTCGCTGTTCCAGTCGCTGCCGGACATCTGGGGCATCGAGCAGATCTTCCCGATCCTGCCGCTGACCGGTCTCGACCGCGCGCCGACACGACGTGGCGTGATTCAGGACATCACCTGCGACAGCGATGGCCGCATCGACACCTATGTGGATGACCAGGGCCTGGACGCCACCCTGCCGCTGCCGGAATGGCATGCCGATGAAGAGAAGCTGCTCGGCTTCTTCATGGTCGGCGCCTATCAGGAAATCCTCGGCGACCTGCACAACCTGTTCGGCGATACCGATTCCGTGGATGCCAGCCTCGACGACGATGGCCAGTGGCAGCTTTCCCATGCGATTCAGGGTGATAGCGTGGCGCAGGTGCTGCGTTACGTGAACTTCGACCCGGAGCAGCTGGCCGCACGCCTCGCGCGTCAGCTCAAGTCATCCAACCTGAATGCGCTGGAACAGGCAGACCTGCTCGAAGACCTGAAGGCCGGTCTCGACGGCTATACCTACCTGGAGAGCTGAAACACTGCCGAGGCTCGGGCCCTGGCTCAATGAACCGAGTTTGGAAGGATCAGCTTCAAAAGCTAAAACCCAGACAGCAAAAGCCCCTGCCGGTGGCCCGGCAGGGGCTTTTCTTTTTCAGAACTCGCTCAGGGCTGGCTCAGCCCCAGACGTCATGCCACGCCGCGCGTGCGTGTCTCGATGCGCAGCAGCTCGCCGCTGCCATCCGGGGCATCCAGCGCCAGTGCCAGCGCCTGATCCGGATTCAACTCGCCGACGCCTTCCGGCGTGCCGGTCAGCACCACATCGCCGGGCAGCAGGGTGAAGCTGTGGCTGATCTCACTGAGCAGACGCGCGACGGGGAACAGCATCAGGCTGGTATCCGCCTGCTGGCGCTGCTCGCCATCGATGGCAAAGCGATAGTGCAGCGCCTGGAAATCCACGCTGTGCAGCTCGCCATCGGCATCACGCCAACGCGACCCTTCCAGCGCCACGAAGGAAGACAACGGACAGCTGCCATCGAAGGCCTTGGCCAGCTCCCACGGCTGGCCCTTGGCCTTGAGCTTGCTCTGGCGCTCACGCAGGGTCAGGTCCAGTGCCAGCCCCATGCCGGCCAGTACTTCCAGCGCCTCTGCTTCGCTGGCTTCACACAGCGGCTTGCCGATCAGCAGCGCCAGCTCGGCCTCATAGTGGTACTGGCCGCGACGCCGCGAGATCGCCAATGGCTTGTCCATCGGCGTCACGCTGGTGGCGGGCTTGATGAACAGCAACGGCTCGCTGGGCACTTCATTGCCGAGCTCCGCGGCGTGGGCTGCGTAGTTGCGGCCGACACAGACCACCTTGCCGAGGTCATGAGCGAAGACGCGACCATCGCTGAAACGCGGGGTGAAACGCTGAGCAAGCGGCATGCAGAACTCCTGTCGGGGCGTGATGGAGGATCAATGAAAGACGATCAATGAGAGATATCGCAATGATACGTCGCCCCGACAGCCTGCCACTACCACACCAACGTCCGAGATTTCGCCGCCTGAGCGCAACCCGGCGTTGTGCAGTTCAGTTCACTTCGATCTTCAAAGCTCAGCTTTCAAGCTCGGTCTTCCACTTCAGTCTTCAAGCTCGGTCTTCAACTTCAGTCTTCAAGTTCGTCCCAGCCACCATCGAGACGGTGCGCGAGAAATTCCGGGCGCGGACGCGCGGCGGCAAAGGGCGCCTGCATCGCGTTATCGACACGGTTGTAGACGAAGAAGGCGTTGCTGCGCGGGTCCGGCGACATGTTGGCGTTGGAGCCATGCAGCGTATTGCAGTCGAACATCAACAGGCCGCCGGCGGCACCGGTCGGGGCTTCGATACCACGCTCGGCGATCAGCTCGCTCAGTGCTTCACGCGAGGGCACACCGACCTTCTGGGTCTGCAGGGATGACTTGTGGTTGTCATCCGGCGTCTCGCCCAGGCAATGCACGAAGACTTCATGCGAGCCGGGGATCAGCATCAGCGGACCATTGAAGTGGTGATTGTCGGTCAGGATGATCGAGGCGCTGACCGCGCGCATCTCCGGCATGCCATCCTCGGCGTGCCAGGTCTCGAAGTCCGAGTGCCAGTTGAAGCCCTTGCCCTCGAAGCCCGGCTTGTAGTTGATGCGCGACTGGTGGAGATAGACATCGCCCCCCAGGATCTGGCGCGCGCGATCGACCAGGCGCGGGTCTTCTGCCAGCTGGCGGAAGCGCTCGGACAGGAAATGCACGGCGAAGATGGAACGAATCTCGCGGCTCTTGGGCTCGGTGATGGTGAAATCACGCCCCTGCCACTCTTCGTTGTCGAGCAGCGCTGCCAGCTCGGTCTTCAGCGCCTCGACTTCCTCCGGCGCCAGGAATTCCGGCTCGAACAGGAAGCCGTCACTCTTGAAACGCTTGAGCTGCTCGGCGCCCAGCGGACCCTCATCGGCACGCGAGTGCACGACGGGCTCGCGGCGCTTCTGCCACAGATGCTCCGGCGGCTGGCTCAGGCGCGTCGGATAGGCGTCTCGCGAGTGATCGGAGCCTCGGTCGCTGCCCGACTTGTCGAGATAGGCTTCCGGCGCCTGATCACGATCGGCATTGGTCTGACGGGCGTCCAGCTGCTGGTTGGAGGCTTCTGCAGCGGCGCTGACGTTGCCACCATCGGTCTGCTCATGCTGGCGTTGCTTGGATGAAAGAGCAGAAGTGGCGTTGTACGAGGTCATATGGCGTGAAGCTGTCATCATGCTCTCCTTAAGGCATCAATGTCTTGCATTGAGGAAAGTGGAATCTGGCGTTCTAGCATGCGGCTTGCCCGCACTGTCCCACCTATGGGCCATACAACAGACTTCAACCCCGAGATTCATGAAATAAGCACAGAGATCTGATCCACAAGATCGTTAAAAGACCATCCAATCTCACACCACACCCGCCATCACCCTTCTCAAGAAAACATGAGGCTGCCTGTGCCTCGCGGATGACAAATTCCTTCAGTCATCCCCTCTCGCCAGTCCCGACTCATCCTGTTGCCACGAATTCTCATCTTCCGTGAGACAAGCAGCTTAATCAGCGACTCATCACTGGCACCACGCCCGTGGTATTTCCCCTCACTTCGCTTCGCCATTTGCAAAACGCATCGCACGCAACATTGCGCATTAATGCGTAAGTGTCTGTGAAATATTGTGAAATTGTTTGGCACGCTTCGTGCCCTTTAGAAAACACGGCAGAACAACTGATAGAGACATATCAGAGAAAAAATAACGGCGCAGGATCATGCGTCACACCAGGGGAACTTCCAGCATGTTTAAGCCACGGATATGCATGGCCGCTTGCATGGCCACAGTGCTGGGGGGCTGCGCAGCTGTCGAACCGAAATTCGACAATGTCGAACCGGTCGTAGGGCCACCAGTCACCTCAAACAACACGCCATATAGTGAATGCCTCGTATCACTCAGCCGGGTGCAAGGCGCCACCAACCTGCCTGTGATTGCAGTGGGTCAGGTGACGGACAAGACCGGTCAACGCAGCTACTCCACCGTGACAGAGAGCGCTGCCGTGACCCAGGGCGTATCCGAGATGCTGATAAGTGCCCTCTACAAGACTCGCAAGGTACATCTTACCGAGCGTCTCGATGTACGAGTCCCGCTGGCAGAGCAGCAACTTTTCGAGCAGAAGGCATTGGCTTATACCCCCCGGAACCTCGCGGTACTTCCTTCGCATTTCGTGGTTCTCGGTGCACTGACAGAGCTCAATTACAACATTTCAAGCGGCGGTGCCCGCCTGTTCGTCAGCGGAATCGGGGCTGGACTGCGCACTGCAGTCATCAACGTCGGCCTGGACCTGCGCATGGTCGATATCCGCACCTTCCGCACCGTCTATGTCACCAGCCTGCAGAAGCAGGTGGTCGGTTACGAAGTCGAAGCCGGTATCTACCGCTTCTTCGGCAATCAGTTGATCGAGTTTGATTCCGGCGCAGTGCGCAATGAGCCACTGCAGCTGGGCGTGAGATCAGTCGTGGAGATGGGCGCGTATCAGCTTCTGACTGAAGGCCTGGGACTTCCTGTACCTGCGGGACAGGAATGTGCATTGCACCCGGGACAGCATGTTGCAGATGACGATAGCAACACGCAGCAAGTGGCCGCAGCCAATACCAGCAGCAATGCAGCAAGTGGCAATGAAGCAGTCGCAACACCGTTGCAAGCAACACCCGCATCAGAAGTACCGGCAGCATCAAGCGCAGCACAATAAGTCAACATTCATGAGGAACATGACAATGACTACCTATAATAAGCTCGCAGTCGCCATCGGTCTCGTAAGCGGCATGATGATGGCAAGCCAGGCGCAGGCCTTCGATAACGTGAAGTGGAACTGGCACGGCAAGGTCGAGAGCAAGATCAAGGTAAAAGCCGATATCGACCCGAAGATCAAGGATCCGGGCGGCCTGGTGATGGTCGAGAACCTCCAGAAGCAGATCGGTGACGTCAGCTCGGAAGCCATCGTCAAGGATGTCACCTATGGCACGACTGCCGGGGAGACTACCGTCGAGACAGGTAGCTTCGCGGGTGCCGCTGCCGGAGCAGCCGCAGGCGCAGTCGCAACAGGCGGCAAGCATGGTGGCAGTGCCGCTGGGGCCGTTGCTGGCGCTGGTGCCATCGCTGGTACCTACACCATCACCACTGATACTGACGGCATCGTGAACGAGGATATCGTCAATCTGGAAAGCCTGGAAAATGCGGCGACATCAGTGGGCAACAACGCCTCCATCGAGAGCGATGCCATGGTCAACCTGCATAATGAGCAGTACCTGGCAGGCAGCGGCATGGGCAGTGACCGTCGTCATTCCTTCAGCCCGTCGAGTGCCGAGATCGATTCACTGGCCAAGGTCGAGAACATTCTCAACCTGAGTGTGGATAATGCCGCGACCTCCGTGGGCAACAACCTGTCGGTCACCCAGGACACTTATGGCATTGATACCGCCCTGATTGCCGACAATACCCAGACCAGCTACGCCACCATCACCGCTACCGCCAAGGTCAAGGACATTACCCTGGGTCTGGCACCGGCAGAAGGCTTCGATGGCCCGGTCATCAGCAATACGGCCACCTCTGTGGGTAACAACATGTCCGTCTCCGTCGGTCCCGTTACTCCGTAAATCCTCAGCAGGCAACCAACACACGCGGGGCGACCCGCGTGTGTTTCAGTACCTGCCGGCATAAGAGTCTTCACGCATCAGACACTGCATCTTTCACAGAGCGAAAGGAGCAAGACATGAATGCTTTTACACGTATCAGCCTGGGGGTCGTCAGCGCGGGATGCCTGCTGGCCACGACGGTCAGCGCCAACTCGCTGATGGGGCCCTTCCCCTACGACTTTCCGGCACGTAGCGCAGAAACCGCCCTGATCCTCTACGAGAGCAAGAAGGCCGGCAGCCTGGGGGAAGGGTCCGATACCAATATCGGGGAATATACCCTCAATACCGGCAGCAGCACCTCGATCGGCAACTGGCAACAGATCGAACAGACGCTGAGTGATGGCTCCACCGGCACCATCGACAGCACTGCGGATCAGTCCGCGGATGGCAGCTCTCAGACGTCGTCGACTGACTTCACCATTACCCACAACAACGAAGATGAGGAGGAAGACGCCCAGTGATGCACTGCTCGGGACAGGCATCCGCGGGAAGACAGACCGTCAGATACCAGAACTCACCCTTTCAGCGTGAGTAGAGAGTTGGTCAGCCAGGCAAGCGTCGAGACTGAGAAGTCTGCCACTCAGGGGGAGCGGAAAAAACGCACTAAAAGCCGCCATGATCATCTCGCACAAGTCATTAACCTCTATATGGGTACTCGATAACCCCCCAAGACGAACACTCAACGCTGGAGAATCCAGACTCTCCGGTGAGGCTGTCACCAGAAGCAGCCCGACAATTATTCTTTCGCAGCCCGCTTGCACGAAGCGCAGGCAATGCAGAAAGACCAGCAGCAAGGGAACAACACTCATGACCGCACTGAAAGCTCATCAGGCTGCATCATCGGCTACTGCATTGAATCTGGCTGACGATATCTCCACTACCTCGCGGGTAAGGGAACTACCGGTAAAGCGACCTCGCGGTTTTGGGGAGTTTATCGGAGACTCATCGGCCATGCAGACGCTCTATCGCACTCTCATCCAGGTCGCCCACTCGGACGCTCCCATCTTCATCACCGGCGAAAGCGGCAGCGGCAAGGAATTGTGTGCCACTGCCATTCACCGCCATAGCCCGGTACGTGACGGCCCGTTCATCGCCGTCAATTGTGCCGCCATTCCGGCAGAGCTGCTGGAGTCGCAATTGTTCGGACATGTGCGCGGGGCTTTCACGGGGGCCGTGAGCGCCCAGCAGGGGCTCGCCGTGGCGGCAGATGGGGGGACGCTGTTTCTCGATGAGATCGCGGAGCTGCCGCTCCCCTTGCAGAGCAAGCTGCTGCGCTTTCTGCAGACAGGACAGGTCATGCCGGTGGGTGCCACGCGCACGGTAGAGGTCAATTGCCGCATCGTGTGCGCCACGCATCAGAACCCGCGGGTACTGGTCGATACTCACCGCTTCAGGGAAGACCTCTTCTATCGTCTGCACGTCATCCCGCTCAAGGTGCCGCCGCTGCGCGAGCGCGGTCAGGATATCCTGGAGATCGCCACCGGGCTGTTGGGGCGCATGGCAGGCCACGAAGGCAAACGCTTCACACGACTCAGTGCGTGCGCCGAGCGTCAGCTGCTGGCCCATGACTGGCCCGGCAACGTCCGGGAGCTGGAAAACACGCTACGGCGCGCCATCATCCTCAATGATGGTGAGGTGCTGACGGCCGACATGCTGGACCTGCCCAGCAGCACGGCGTATCGCACGCCTCTCAGCCACAACGCGCCGGAGGACAGCGAGACCACGTTGCGCCCGTTGTGGATGGTCGAACGCGAGGCGATCGAGAGCGTCATCAGCGCCTGTGATGGCAGTATCCCCCGCGCTGCGGCGATACTGGAGATCGCGCCCTCCACCATCTATCGCAAGCGCCTGAGCTGGCTGGCGATGCACCCGGACGAGCCCACCTCGCACTGAGATGAGCGCCGGCCGAGGCATGCCCTTCGCCCTCCTGACCTATACTCCAGACGCAAAAAAGCCACCCCGAGGGGTGGCTTTTCTGTTGGCTGCCGAATTCATCCTGCGACTTCATCAGCTAGCCAGAATTGGCTGGGGTACCAGGACTCGAACCTGGGAATGCCGATACCAAAAACCGGTGCCTTACCACTTGGCTATACCCCAATTTGGTGGCCAGAGACGGAATCGAACCGCCGACACGGGGATTTTCAATCCCCTGCTCTACCAACTGAGCTATCTGGCCAACCTGAAGACACAAAAAAAGCCGCCAAGGCGACCTCTATATCGTGTGTTCTTCGCTCATCTACAGAAGCCTGAAGATGGTGCCGGCTAAAGGAGTCGAACCCTCGACCTACTGATTACAAGTCAGTTGCTCTACCAACTGAGCTAAGCCGGCACAAAGAACTCATGATATGAGTCTTCTTACTACGTTACTGCATGTCAGCTGGCTGGGGTACCAGGACTCGAACCTGGGAATGCCGATACCAAAAACCGGTGCCTTACCACTTGGCTATACCCCAACACTTGGTGGCCAGAGACGGAATCGAACCGCCGACACGGGGATTTTCAATCCCCTGCTCTACCAACTGAGCTATCTGGCCCTTGCCAACGAGGACGTATTAAATAGAAAACCTTTCCCGACGTCAACCCTTGCTTATCAAGAATTTGGCGTCGTAATTCGCCTTCCGCCGTCCTCGCCGTCCACTCAGACTTCGTAGCCCTGTCCGCCCTGCGATTCACCCTTGGCGGCGGCATCCGTCGGCACGAAACCTTCGGCCTGGTCCGTCTCTTGGTTGTTGAAGAAGCGATCCATCTGCTCCATCAGATAGCGACGGCTGTCGGCATCCATCATGTTGAGGTGTTTCTCGTTGATCAGACGCGTCTGCAGCGCCTGCCACTCTTCCCATGCCTGCTTCGAGACGTTGGACCAGATGTCCTGGCCCTTCTCGCCCGGCAGCGGCGGAAAATCGAGACCCGGCAGGTCCTGGTCATACTTGCGGCAATGTACGGTGCGCATGGGTAACTCCGTAAGAGAACTGGATGTCAGTGCGGATGAGCGCCGAGCCTTCGCCAGACGCCCTTACTGTTGCCTCATTCTCGCACGCTTGAGCCGCTTTGCCCCAGACGTGCGGCCGATGCCGACGCCAGCAAGGCCTCACAGGCCGAACAGATCATCCGTGCAGCGCGCCAGCAGCGCCTTGACCGGCGCCGGCAGGCCCACGGCGTCCGGCGCGGCAGGGTCGACGAAGCGGCGGTCGGCGGCTGACTCGTTGACGCTCCCGGCCGCTTGAGCTGGCGCAAGCCCTGCCTCCCCCAGCTGTATCGGCTGTGGCGTGATGGTCAGCCGGAAGTGGCTGAAGACATGCTCGAAACTTGCCAGTGGCGCCTCCAGATGGGCGCCGCGGGCCTCGCGAGCGACCCATTCCCGCGCGGCCTCGCGGTCCTCGACCAGTGGCGGCGCCCACAGACCGCCCCAGATGCCCGTCGGCGGACGGCGCTCCAGCAGGATCTTCCCCGCCGCATCACTGACCAGCAACATCAGCGTCTGACGCGTCGGAATGGTCTTCTTGGGCTTGCTCTCGGGGAAGCGCTTCTCTTCGCCACGCGCATGCGCCACGCATACCTCCTCGAAGGGGCAACGTGCGCAATCCGGCTTGCTGCCGCGCGTGCACAGGGTGGCTCCGAGATCCATCATCGCCTGGGTCCAGTCCGCCAGCCGCACCTGCGGCGTGTAGCGCTCCGCCAGCGTCCACAGCTTACGCTCCACCGCCGGACGGCCCGGCCAGCCCTCCACGGCATGCAGGCGTGCCAGCACGCGCTTGACGTTGCCATCGAGAATCGGCGCCCTCTGTCCGGTGCTGATGCTGATGATCGCCCCGGCGGTCGAACGCCCGATACCCGGCAAGGCCGACAGTGCCTCGACACTCTCGACCGGGAAGGCACCGTCGTGCTCATTCACGACCTGCTGCGCGGCCTTGTGCAGATTGCGCGCCCGCGCGTAGTAGCCAAGGCCCGTCCACAGGTGCAGCACGTCGTCGATATCCGCCGCCGCCAGCGCCGCGACATCCGGGAAGCGCTCCATGAAGCGGGCATAGTACGGCAACACCGTCGCGACCTGGGTCTGCTGGAGCATGATCTCCGAGACCCACACGCGATACGGCGTGGTGTTCTCCTGCCAGGGCAGATGCTTGCGGCCATGCTCATCGAACCAGTCGAACACGCGCGCCTGAAACGCCTCGGGGCTCAGGGCGATGTCTTCGAAGCCGGGTGTGGCGTGGCTCTCGGGAGCTGTCACGTCTGGCGTGGTAGCAGTGTCAGGTCGCGCCATCAAAACTTCCTCTGCTCGTGCCATGGTCGACGCCATGGCCTGGGCTCAAACGGCAGCACGCCAGCCCCGAGGAGCTGGCGTGCCGGTCTTGCTGCGAAGGGAGCGCGTGATCAGTTGAACAGCCCCTGAATCGCGCCCTTCAGCTTGTCGCTGGCGCCTTCGCCCAGCTTGTCGTCGATCTTCTTGCGGGTATCTTCGTCGAGCTTCTCATCCAGCTTCTCGCTGACCTTCTCGCCCGCCTTGCGCTTGGCTTCATCCTTGGCCAGTTCCGCTGCGGCACTCTGGAAGCCTTTCTGATCGAAGCCACACCACTCGCCCGGCTCACCGCTCAGGTTGCCCTGACACTGGACCGGGAAGCGCAGCTTGATCAGACGCGGATTGACCTCACAGGCCGCGTCATCCGCGCCCTCGATGAAGCGCGCCGCCACGTTGTAGTCGAAGGCCTCGGTCGGCAGGTTGAGCTGGCCCTTGCCGTCCAGCGCGATGCCCGGAATCGCCAGGGCGAGATCCTGATTGCTGATCACGCCATTGGTGACCGTGAAGCTGCCCTGCGCGCGCTCCAGCGGCGTATTGGCCTTCCACTCGCGCGAGGAGGTCTTGCCACTCAGCGTCGCCACGGCAGTGCACATCTCCCTGGAGATATTGACGTCGAGCACCTCGCCATTGCGAATCTCGAAGTTGCCCTTGCCGTTCAGATTGCGCTTGATGCTGTCGATCTGATTGGTGCTGGTGGTGTAGTCACCATTGAGCGTCAGGCGACCGCGCAGGATGTCCTTCTGCTCCGGCGCCAGCGCCTTGAGGAACGGCGCGATATCCAGATTGGTCAGCTTCTCGCCGAAGCTCATGCTCAGCGGTGTCTTGCGGCTGTCGATGCGTGCATTGGCCGCCAGCGAGCCGCCATAGAGGCTGGCCGTCAGGCTATCGAGCTGCTGCACACCCGGCTGACCGGACAGCTTGGCGGTCACCTTGCTCATCTCGAGACCCGAGGCGATCAGCGTGCCGATATCCAGCTGCCCCTGAAGGCCCAGCGTCTTGAGCAATGCCACCGGCAGTAGCTCCGCGTCACCATCGGCCGCATAGACCGGCGCGATCACGCCCGCCGTGAGCGCTTCCCCCAGGCTTGCCGTCTTCTCGTCTGCGCCCGCCGGTGCCAGGTAGTCATCGAGATTGAGCGCGTCGACATCCAGATCGAAGGTGATCTGCGAGGCATCGAAGGACGAGCCGAGGCGCCCATTGATGGTGGTGTCATCCAGCGCCATCACCAGGTTGGTCAGCTGCACCTGCGACATGTCGCCCTTGAACGGGCTGGAGAAGGCCAGCGAGGTCAGCGCGCTGCTCTTGGCGGTCTGCGGCGCCTCCATGCCGACACGCGTCATCCACGCCTTGGGCGACAGCGGTGCCAGCTTGAACTGGCCGCTATAGCTGAGCGCATCGCCGGTGATGTCCTTGGCCTTGAGCGCCCCGCTGAGGCGCAGGTCACTGCCGGAGGTCAGCAGCAGGTTCTCGAGATTCGCCGTGCCCGCCGCCAGATCCGCTTCGGCACCGAAGGTGGCTTTCAGCGGCAGGGCCTTGTCACCCAGCGCGGCCTGATGGAGCGTCGCGTCCAGCTCGGCGCCATCGGCCAGATACAGCTGCTTTTCCGTATCCAGCGTCAGGGTGTCGATGTCCAGCGCCACGCTCTGGTCCTTGTCACCCAGCGACGGCATGCGCGTGGTGGTATCCAGGCTCACGCCGGTCAGCACATGACGGCCGCCCTGCAGGTCCAGCGCCACCTTGCCATCGAGGCTGACGGTGCTCTGAAGCTCCGGCTCACGCCCATCGGCCACGAACGACAGCTCGACCGGGAAGGCCTTGTCGGGGCTGACGTTGGAGGACGTCAACGCCACGTCGTTGAGCGTCATGTCGAGCCCGCTGGCCGCGTCCTGATAGGCGATCTGACCATTGGTGACCTGCACCGAGGCGATATCGAGATTGACCGCCATGCTGCCGGCGCCATTCTGCACCGACGGCGTCGTGTCATCCGCCAGCGCCACACCGGCGCTCTTGGCCGGCGGCAGCGCTTCATCCGCCGCGCCACTGTCGGCGGCCGTCGCCGCATGCTCGAGCAGGCTTTCCCAGTTGCCACGCCCCTGTGCATCACGCTCGAGCGCCAGCTTGAGGCCGTCGAGGAAGACGCCTTCGACTTCGACCTCACCGCTCAGCAGTGGCGTGAAGGACACGCCGACTTCCGCGCGGGTAAAGGAGGCGAACGGTGACTGGTCACGCTCCTGCTCCGGCAGCCAGGCTTCGGCGTCCTCGACGCTGACGCCGAGACGCGGATAGAAGGACCAGTCCAGCGGGCCGTTCAGGGCCAGTTCCAGCCCCGCCTGGTCCTTGACCGCCTTGACCAGTCGCGGCTTGAGATCATTCGGATCGAGGAAGGTAGTGACATAGATCACCCCTGCCACGACCACCAACGCCAGTACTCCGACGATGGCCAGCAAGGCTCTGAACAGTGCTTTCATCTGCGTCCTCCCTTTGACACGATGAGAATTGCTACGGTGCCCTCACTCCAGAGGGCAGCACATGGAATGGCGCTGGGGACTCATGGCATCAGGCGATGCCCTTTCTCCCGCTCATCATCTAGCTCGAGCGCTGCGCGCCATCCTCCCGCACAGCGAGACAGCCTCAAGACAACATCGATGATGACACAGCCGGTGGACAGGTCGCGTTGACGTCAGTTCCGCATCCGGCAACGACCGGGTTCACTCCTGCGCCAGCACGAAGCCGTCGCGGGCGGGGTCTCGCACATAGCCCAGACGTGATACCAGCAGCTCGTCGGCCAGGGTCAATCCCTGACTCGGCACGACCAGCAGACGCTGGGCACTGGCCGCTTCCAGCGACAGCAGCGCCATCAGGCGCGTACCGACACCGCGTCGACGCGTGCTCTTGCGCACGCAGCAATGGCTGATCTTCCAGGCATCGCCTTCATCCTCGCAGAGTAGCGCGCCGATATGACGATCGTTGAAGAAGGCGCTGCAGAAGCGGTGTCCCGCGGCGAGATTGGCCTGAATGAAGTCATCCGGGGCGAGCGGGAGACGCTCACTGGGGGCTTCGTGATAGATGCGTGACAGGTCGATGCGCACTTGCTCATCGGCCTGCCAGCGTGCGTGATCGATCATCTGAAGAGTGACCGGCATGGTGAGATCCTCGCCCGCGATATGAATGCCCGCCATTGTAGCGGATGCCGTTGTCCTTTCTCTATAATGACGGGCTGGGCAGGCAAGGACGACGCGTCTGCCATCGATCAGTGACCCGCAACCTCGACAACGTCACTGGATCACGCTTTCACTTGCGACATCACATGACAACAACCACATGATGCGCACTTCCCGGCCGGACTGGACATACGCCTCTCACACCCAGGCCCCAGACTGCGCCAGACCTCATCAGCCCCGAAGCCGCGGTGAGGTCACCGACCGCTGGAGAGACATCATGGCAGAGCGTATCGCCGAGGTTCATCGCAACACCTCGGAAACCAAGATTCGGGTTCGCATCAATCTGGACGGCGAAGGCAAGCTGAGCGCCAACACCGGCGTGCCCTTCCTCGAACACATGATGGACCAGATCGCCCGTCACGGCGTGATCGACATCGACGTCGACTGCGACGGTGATCTGCACATCGACGACCACCATACCGTCGAGGACATCGGCATCACTCTCGGCCAGGCCTTCGCGCAGGCGCTCGGCAACAAGGCCGGCATCCGCCGCTACGGCCATGCCTACGTGCCGCTGGACGAAGCCCTGTCACGCGTGGTGATCGACTTCTCCGGTCGCCCGGGCCTGTTCATGCAGTGCGAGTTCACGCGCGGCAACATCGGGCGTTTCGATACGCAGCTGTTCTGGGAATTCTTCCAGGGCTTCGTCAACCATGCCGGCGCCACGCTGCACATCGACAACCTCAAGGGCTTCAATGCCCACCACCAGGCGGAGACCATCTTCAAGGCCTTCGGCCGTGCCGTGCGCATGGCGGTGGAAGAGGACGAGCGCATGGGAGGCCGCATCGCCTCCACCAAGGGCTCGCTGTAAGCGTCGTGACGCGCGGCCAGAGGATGTGTCGCCAGCCATTGCCGCTTGCCGGGCACCGGGTGGCACTTCCTCTGCATGAACATCCAATGCCGGAGTCCCCTCCGGCCTGCGGGAGAAAGACATGACGATTGCCGTCATCGACTATGGCATGGGCAACCTGCACTCCGTCGCCAAGGCACTTGAGCATGTGGCTGACGAGAATGTCGTGATCACCAGTGACCCGCGAGCCATCCGTGGTGCGACCCGCGTGGTGCTGCCCGGTCAGGGCGCCATCCGCGATTGCATGGGCGAGCTTGAGCGCGCCGAACTGCGCGGGCTGGTCGGCGAACTGCTGAGCAACCACAGCAAGCCGCTGCTGGGCGTGTGTGTCGGTCAGCAGATGCTGATGGAGCGCAGTGAAGAGAACGGTGGCATCGATTGCCTCGCCTACTTCAAGGGCGACGTGAAACGCTTTGATGACAAGCAGCTGGACGAACACGGCCAGCGTCTCAAGGTGCCGCACATGGGCTGGAACCACGTCGCCCACACCCAGGGCCATGCGCTGTGGGAAGGCATCGAGGACAACTCGCGCTTCTACTTCGTGCACAGCTTCTATGTCTCGGCTGCCGAGCGCTCACAGGTCTTCGGCGCGACGCATTACGCCGGTGCCGAGGCGCACGTCGCCATCGGTGAGGGCAGCCTGTTCGCGGTGCAGTTCCACCCGGAGAAGAGTGCGGCCGCCGGCCTCAAGCTGCTCGAGAATTTCGTCCGCTGGCAGCCCTGAGGGCTCACCTGCGTGACCGTCGGTGCCTGCCTTGCGAGTCGGGCACCGATTCATCCGCCTTCGATATACCGACGACAATTCAGGCGTGCCAAGACACGCCGAGAGGACACCCGACATGCTGGTAATCCCCGCGATCGATCTCAAGGACGGTCAGTGCGTACGCCTGAAGCAAGGCCGCATGGAAGACTCCACCAACTACGGCGATGACCCGCTGGCCATGGCCGCGCGCTGGGTCGAGGCCGGTGGTCGCCGCCTGCATCTGGTCGATCTCAACGGTGCCTTCGAAGGCAAGCCGGTCAATGGTGACGCGGTGACACGCATCGCCCGCGCCTACCCGGAGTTGCCGATCCAGATCGGCGGTGGCATCCGGGATGCCGCGACCATCGAGCACTATCTGGAAGCCGGCGTCGGTCAGGTCATCATCGGCACCAAGGCCGTGAAGGAACCGGCCTTCGTCGCCGAGATGTGCCGCGCCTTCCCGGGCCGCATCATCGTCGGTCTCGATGCGCGTGACGGCTTCGTGGCCACCGATGGCTGGGCCGAAGTCTCCACCATCAAGGCCACCGAGCTGGCCAAGCGCTTCGCCAACGACGGCGTGTCCTCCATCGTCTACACCGACATCGCCCGCGACGGCATGATGCAGGGCGTCAACATCGAAGCCACCGTGGCACTGGCCCGCGAAGGCGGTATCCCGGTGATCGCGTCCGGCGGCGTGACCAACCTGGATGACATCCGTGGCCTGGCCGAAGTGGCCGATCAGGGCATCCTCGGCGCCATCACCGGCCGCGCCATCTATGAAGGCAGCCTGGACATCGCCGAAGCGCAGGCGCTGTCCGACTCCATCACCGGCCGCAAGGCCTGAGGGGAGCGATCATGGCACTCGCCAAACGCATCATCCCGTGTCTGGACGTCGACGCCGGTCGTGTCGTGAAAGGCGTCAACTTCGTCGGTATCCGCGATGCCGGTGACCCGGTCGAGGTCGCCAAGCGCTACAACGAGCAAGGCGCCGACGAGATCACCTTCCTCGACATCACCGCCAGCGTCGACAACCGTGGCACCACGGTCGACATGGTGTCGCGCATCGCCGGTGAGGTGTTCATCCCGCTGACGGTGGGGGGCGGCATCCGCACCTGTGAAGACATTCGCACCATGCTGAATGCCGGCGCGGACAAGGTCTCGATCAACACCGCGGCCGTGTTCAACCCGGACTTCGTGCGTGAAGCCGCGGAACGCTTCGGCAGCCAGTGCATCGTGGTCGCCATCGACGCCAAGCGCGTCAGCCAGGACGGCGAGACACCGCGCTGGGAGATCTTCACCCACGGTGGCCGCAAGCCGACCGGACTCGATGCCGTCGAGTGGGCGAAGAAGATGGTCGAGCTGGGCGCCGGTGAACTGCTGCTGACCAGCATGGACCGCGATGGCACCAAGGCCGGTTTCGATCTCGGCGTGACACGCGCCATCTCCGACGCCGTCAGCGTGCCGGTGATCGCCTCCGGCGGTGTCGGCACCCTCGACCATCTGGTGGATGGCGTGCTCGAAGGCGGTGCGGATGCGGTGCTGGCCGCCAGCATCTTCCACTTCGCCGAGTACACGATTCCCCAGGCCAAGGCGCATATGGCCGCGCGCGGTATCGAGATGCGCCTGTAAGCGCAGCCGCAGGGTAGTTCAGGCAGAAACGCGAACGCCGCCATCTCCTCAGGGGATGGCGGCGTTCGTGTCTTCAGAAAAGCAACTTCGGTTCAGGCGAGAACAGCGCTCAGACGTAGCCCAGCTTCTTCAGCGGCTTGAGCGCCTGCGCGAGTCGCTGGTCGGCAAGCGTCATGATGTCCGCGACCAGGTGCTTCTCGGCGGCAGGCAGCATCACGCGCTCCCCGACCCACAGCGCCAGCTCCGCCAGGTCATGCTGATTGCCCAGCCGCGCGGCCGCCTTGTCGAGCAGTTCCGGCTCGCGGCGCCGCCCGTGACTCGGTGACTCGAGCTCCCGCGCGGCTGCCTCACCCAGCGCCTCGTGCGCCAGTGCCAGCTGGAACATGCGGTACTTGACCCACTTGCGCAGCCGGTGAGACGCCTCGATCTCACGCTTGCTGGCCACCTGCGCCGCAAGCTTGCTGATGCGATGACGACTGAATTCCAGCCCGATATTGAGCTCCTCCACCGTCAGCGGTGCCACCTGCCAGGCCGCCCGCTCTTCGCTCAGCAGCGTCTCGAGCGGCGCGTGATCCAGCTCGCCTTCGGGCTCGCTGAGCGAGGCACTGGTCAGCCCCGGACGCAGCGCATCCAGCAGACGCTGACTGCGCTCATCCACCCAGGCGTAGGCGCGACCATGGGTCTTGCGCAGCATGTGCGCCTCGCGCGGCCCGGCCAATGCCTTGGCGACGGCGCGCGGACGCGCCTGATGCTCACTCACCGCCGACTTGCCCAGCGACTCGCGCCGCAGTTGCCACCAGCCGCGCAGCTGCTTGCAGTCGACGCGCAGCGCATGCACATCCGCCGCGTTCAGCGTCGGCTGCGCGAGACGCTCACGCATGGCGTCCAGACGCGTCTGAATCACGCCATTCAGCGCTGCGTTCATCGGAGAAGAATCCTGCTGACGGGTGTCGCTCATCTGTCTCTCCAACAACGGCTGGCCAGTCTTCACTGGCACCAGGATGGCCCGAATCGGGCCGCTCAGTCCTGCAAGGATAGCCCGAGATTGCTGACATCTTCATTGCGGCCCAATTGCTTGAGCGCGCGCCAGTCATCGCGGGACAGCTGCGGGGCTTCGACGCTCTCGAGCACGGCGTCCTGGAAATCACGCTCATCGATCATCAACGGATGCTCGCGAATCATGGCTTCCAGCGCTTCCTGCTCGATGCCCTCACCGGCCTGCAGGTCGATCAGCGCGCGCACGCCATCGGCGGACAGACGGCTGATCTTGAGCGCGGCTTCCGGCTCTTCACTGATCAGCACATCGATGCAGGCGGTCAGCGCCATCACGGCTTCCAGGGCGCGGCGCGCGCCGAAGCTGTCATCGTCCTCGGCGGGCTCGAAGGCGGTGACCTTCTCGGCCTGCAGCGAGAAATCGATCTTGGCATCGCGCACGCGCAGCTGCTCCCAGACGAGGTCCAGCAGCTTGCGCAGCTCACGCGTGGTGTCCAGCGCGCTGGCCGTGCCGTTGGCTTCGGCGTAGAAGCCGGCATTGGGCAGGAGTCGCTCGGTCAGCGCCGCCATGAAGGCAGTACGGCGCACGGGGGCCAGCGCATCAAGGCGCGCACGGAAACCGGATACAGGCTGAGTCATGACGGCTCTATTCTCACTTCATTATTCAATATGCGGCGTTCACGCTGGCGTCTTGGCTCCGCCAGCCGCGATGTCACCGGAGGTCGCTATAGGGTATGCGATAGGATAGGCGAAAGGGTAGCGCCCGCGCGTGGCCGGAGGAACACGCTCCCGCTCGAGCGCTGCCGTGCTGCTGCATACCTCAGGGCCACAGGCACTCCGTCGGCACGCGGCCGGCACCATCGAACAGGATGCCTTCGCTGCGCAGCTTTTCCCGCTGGCGCACCGCCCCGCCGTGCTCGGTGACCTTGAGCGAGGCGTTGATCACGCGATGCCACGGCAACTGATGGCCATCCGGCAGGTGACGCATCGCCGAGCCGACCATGCGCGCGCTGGCGCCATCGGTCATCTTGGCGATACGCCCGTAGGTGGTGATGCGGCCTTCGGGAATCTGCGCCACCACGGTATAGATCTGTTCGAGCAGTTCGGCCCGCATGCGGTTCTCTCCTTGTCGTGTCGCGGCTAGTTCGCCCGGTGCAGGTACTGAGATGTAGATACTGACTATGCAAGTAATGAGATGCAGGCACTGAGAAGCAAGTACTGGGGCCTTTACGCTGACATGGCGCTCACGCATGATGAAGCCATGCATCTTTACTTCATACATCAGGGGCAACTCCCTGACACTGAACCAGATTCAGCCGCCGATACCGCAACGCTAGCGCATGACTGGCAGAGTCCGCTACGCCTCAAGGACTGGCTTACCGGCATGGGGCACAGCTTCAACACCAGCTTCCCGCTGGCAGGCGAAGCCTTGCCGGGCATCGATGACTTCCATGCGCTGGTGGTGCTGGATGGCCCGCAACGCCTGTCGAGCGCCGCACAGCCCGCCTCGCCCGCCGAACAGCAGTCGCTGCGCCTGCAGCGCAAGTTGATTCGGCGCACGCTGAACAGCAATCGCCCGCTGCTGGGGATTGGCCTGGGGGCGCGACTGATCGCCGAGCAGATGGGGGCGATCGTCTCGTCCGCCGTGGTGCCACAGCGTCGCTGGGCCACGCTGACGCGCAGCAACGAGTGCCCGCTGGGGCTACCCGCCGAGTTCGAGGCCTTGATGTGGCATGAGGAGATCTGCGGCCTGCCGGAAGACTGCGAGCTGCTGGCCAGCAGCGAGCATACGCCAGTGGCCGGCTTCAGCTGGGATGAGGGCCGCGTGGTGGCGCTCAACTTCCATCCGCACATGGATGCGGCGGCCACGCAGGACCGCCTGGCCCACCATCCCGCGCCCCTGGAGGGCAATGGCGTGCAGTCACGCGAGGCGTTGCTGGAGGACCCGAAGCGCTTTGATCGTCAGGCGGCCCTGCTGGACCGCCTGCTGGTGGACTGGCTGAATGCGTGAGCGCTGACCGGCGCCCGTGAGGGATGTCAGCGCTGCCAGCGGTGATTGGCGCTCCACTCACGCGCGAAGGCAAGGCTGTTGTCCCAGTCGCCGACGTGCAGGAAGGTGCGCTCGTGCTTCTCGAGCTGATAGCGGTACATCGGGTCGTAATACTCGCTGAGCAGCGGCGCCAGCCAGCCTTCATGGGCAATGGGATTGCCGCGCTTGTGCTCCTGGAAGGCGATGTCCTGCATGCGCACCAGACGAGCAAGGCGCGCACTGCCCAGGCGCTTGCGCAGACGCAGCAGTGCCTGACGCAGCTGGCGCTGCATCAGGGTCCAGCCGAGGAAGTCACCATAGTGACGACTGTAGGTGGACCACAGCCCCTCGATATAGTCCTTCTGAATCTGCACGACTCGCCAATCCAGCGGCATCTCGACGCGGATCAACGGCGCCTGCTCCATCGCGCGCCAGGTGGCGAGCGGAATGTTGACGCTGCCGATGAAACGCGACTCGTCTTCCATGATGGTCGGCGCTTCATCCTCAAGCGTGAGCATCTCGGCGGCGATGCGGTGCTCGAAGTCGATCTGGCTCGGCGCCGGGAAGGGATGGCGGCCGAAGGCCGAACCCTTGTGGCGTGCACAGCCTTCCAGGTCGATGCCATTGTCCAGCGCATGGATCAGCTCGGTCTTGGCGCAGCCGGTCAGCCCGCCGATCAACAGCATCGGGGCCTGCTCGGCACGCTCATCGATATGCTGACAGAGCTGCTGACGCATGGCCTTCCAGCCGCCCTCGATGCGCGGACGCTCGATCCCCGCTTCCTGCAGCCACTGCTGACTGAGCTGGGAACGCATGCCGCCGCGGAAGCAATAGAGAATCGCGTCAGGGTGCCGCTCGACGTGCTCGACCCAGGCGCGGATACGTGCGCGCTTGATCCCGCCGCTGACCAGTTGATGGCCAAGATGTACCGCCGATTCCGGGCCGACCTGCTTGTACTGCACCCCGACGCGATGACGCTCCTCATCATCCATCAGCGGCAGATTGACGGCACCCGGCAAGGCACCAGCGGCGAATTCGACCGGCGCGCGCACATCGATCAACGGACGGCCGTCGCGAATCAGGTCGCAGCTGGCCGCCACGGTGGGCAAACTCATGGGCATCTCTCGGCAGACAGAACAGGATTGAGGCAATGGGCGGCGACTGGCTGACTGGCCGCACCATCAAGGGGCCATATTCTATCGCAAGCGTGCAGCCGCCCCCAGCCTTGTGCTTTCACGCCAACGGT
The DNA here is from genome assembly GCF_029846355.1 of Cobetia sp. 2AS. Lineage (NCBI taxonomy): Bacteria > Pseudomonadati > Pseudomonadota > Gammaproteobacteria > Oceanospirillales > Halomonadaceae > Cobetia > Cobetia sp. 2AS. Next base: position 8,698 of record NZ_JARWKQ010000003.1, on the reverse strand, counting down.
GGCGTCAGGCGCACCCCCTGCCCCGGCCCGATCCCGGCCGGGCCGAACAGCTGACAATCGGGGCAGGCAGCGGGTTGATCACCGTGGGCGCGATGCGCTTCGGCGACCGAGTCGCGCAACGAGGCAATCGCCGCCTCAGCGGTATGGAAGTAGTTCTCACGCCCCATGCGCTCGAGGAAGCCACCGCGCTCCATCACTTCCAGCGCGTACATGCGAAAGCCGCACATGCTGAGACTGCCGCCGGCATCGCGCAGGCGACGTTGCTCGATCTCGAGCATCTCGGCGCCCGCGATATCGATGAAGTTGCAGCCGGTGCCCAGCAGGATGACGTGCTTGCCGGTATAGCGCGCCAGCTTGCGCTGGACGTGGTCGACCGCCCCGAAGAACAGCGAACCATCCACACGCAGAATCACCACTTCCCGGCACTGGGCCAGCTGATAACGCTCGGCATTGCGCACGCCAAGCTCCGGATGCTCCGGGTCTGGGGCCATCTCGACCAGCCGTGGCCGTGAGGTGCGGTTCAGATACAGCACCAGCGAGACCAGCACCCCGGCGAAGATGGCGAACTCCAGCGGCAACAGCAAGGTGGCGAGGAAGGTGATCACCAGCACCACCGCCTCTTCACGGCTGACGGCCAGAATCTGGCGGATATGAGCGACTTCGATCAGGTTGGCGGCGATCACCATGATCAGGCCCGCCATCGCAGGCAACGGCAGCCAGGCGGTCACGTCAGGCACCAGCAGCAGCACCGCCAGCACGATCAGCGCCGCCACCACCACCGACAGCGGGGTGCGGGCGCCGGCATCATAGTTGGCGCCGGAGCGCGTGAAGGAGCCGGAACCGGCAAAGCACGAGAAGAAACTGCCTGCCAGATTCGACAATCCCTGACCGATGAACTCCTGGTTGCCGTCGATACGCTGATGCGAGCGCACGCCGATGGCGCGCGCGATGGAGATCGCCTCGATCAAGCCGAGCACCGCCAGCGCGAAGGCCGCCCCGCCCAGCGAGCGCAGGGTGTCAAAGCCCAGCGGCGGCAGGGTAAACGGCGGCAGACTGCCGGACAGGGCGCCGACCATCGGGATACCTGCCGCGCTGCCACCGAGCAATGCCGCGACACCGCAGCCGACGGCCATCGCCACCAGCATCCACGGCAGCTTGCGATTCAGCCGCCGAACCAGCACGGCCGTGAGCAAGGTGCTGAGTCCCGTGATCAACGTGGCCCACGAGGTATCGCCCAGATGCCCGAGCAGCGCCCACCAGGTGCCGAGAAAGCTCGAGGCATCGCCAAGCGCGATGCCGAACAGATGCTTGAGCTGACTGGTGGCGATCAAGACCCCGGCGCCGGCGGTGAAGCCGATCACCACCGTATGCGAGATGAGATTGACCAGCGCCCCCATGCGCATCAGCCCCAACGACAGCTGGATGATGCCGACCATGCAGGTCAACGCCAGCACCAGCGGCAGGTATTCGGGACTGCCCGGCGCGGCCAGGGTCGAGACGGTGCCGAACACCACCATCGAGATCGCCGCGGCCGGGCCACTGACCATATGCCGCGAACTGCCGAACAGGCCGGCGATGATCGCCACCACGATGGCGGCATACAGCCCATGCGCCGGTGGCAGGCCGGCGATCAACGCATAGGCCACCCCCTGGGGCAGCACCAGCACCGCGCCACTCAGGCCCGCGATCAGATCAGAACGCGCATCCCCGGGCGACAGCTGACGCATCCAGCCAAGAAAGGGCAACAGTCGCGACAGTCGATAGGCCGCGGCACTGGTGTGCTCGGGCCCCTCTGCCGTCTCGGTAGATTCGGGAGGTTCGGGGGGCGGCGAGGAAGGAGGCGGAGTATCAGCGGACAAGAAGTATCTCCGTGGCGAGGCAGGAAAGAAGTCGTCAGCCGGTAGCCGCAATGTCCCTGAGCGTATTCGCGGCAGGCTTGAAACCAGCGGTGATAAGTCTATCGCTGAAATCACTAATGAAACAGGGCCGCCACATACCCGACAACGACCTGTGACCCTGCGGTCCTCCCACTATAAAGACATACGCTGAAGAGACATGATCAAGAAACACGGCGACGAGACACGATAACGAGAAACGAAGAGAGACGAGAAGACACGGCGCTGGCCATGCCGCGCCCGAGCAGTGACAATACCCGTTCCTGACACCGCTGCGGACCCTGACGCCATGACCACCGACGCTACGCCGACCGATACCACGACTCCCGAGACGGCGGGTGGCTACACCCCGCCGCTGGATGCCAGCGAAGCCGAGGCCATCGACGCCACGCGCCAGTGGGTCGAGACGCACATCATCGCCGACAATCTGTGCCCGTTCGCCGCGCGCGAGATGGCACGCAACAGCATCCAGTATGCCGTGGTGCCCGGTGCAGGCCTCGAGCGCAGCCTGCAGGCACTCGGCGATGAGCTGCTGAACCTGGACGCCAATCGCGACGCCGAGACGACGCTGGTGATCTTCAAGGACGGCTTCCGCGACTTCGATACCTACCTCGAGCTGCTCGACTATGCCGAGGCGCTGCTGGAAATGCAGGGCTACGAAGGCATCTATCAGCTGGCCAGCTTCCACCCGGAATACGTGTTCGAGGATACCGAGGAAGACGACGCGGCCAACTACACCAACCGCTCGCCCTACCCGATGCTGCACCTGCTGCGCGAGAGCTCGGTCGAAGCCGCCATCAATGCCTACGCAGGCGATGTCGAAGAGGTGCCGGGGCGCAATGAAGAACTCATGCGAGAGCGCGGTGTCGAGCGTCTGGTCTCACGCCTCAAGGCCTGTGCTCATGCCGCCCGTCAGGCTGACAAGCAGGACTGACAAGACAGACTGAGCTTCGTGCTCGGAGAAAACTCCATACGAACAAGGCCAGCCGCGAGGCTGGCCTTGTTCGTTGTATGCAGCATCACACCACGATGTCCCCGTGCGGCAGGCTCATGCGCCAGGCGCAGATATCACAGGGCTTCCAGTGCCTGGGACAGCTTGTCGACCGCCACGATGGTCATGCCCTTGGGCGGATTCTTGGGGGCATTGCCCTTGGGCACGATGGCGCGCGTAAAGCCATGCTTGGCGGCCTCGACGATGCGCTCCTGGCCACTCGGCACCGGACGGATCTCGCCGGACAGCCCCACCTCGCCGAATACCACCAGCTCACGCGGCAGCGGACGGTTCTGCAGGCTAGAGACCACCGCACACAGCACCGCGAGGTCGGCGCTGGTCTCGAGCACCTTGACCCCGCCGACCACGTTCAGGAAGACATCCTGATCGCCGGTGAACAGGCCGCCATGCTTGTTGAGCACTGCCAGCAACATCGACAGGCGATTGCCGTCCAGGCCGACGGCGACACGGCGTGGATTGCCCAACGGCGAGTCATCCAGCAAGGCCTGCACTTCGATCAGGATCGGTCGCGTGCCCTCCCACACCACCATCACCAGGCTGCCGGAGGACTGCTCCTCGCTGCGCGACAGGAAGATCGCGCTGGGGTTCTTCACCTCCTTCAGACCCAGCTCGACCATGGCGAACACGCCCAGCTCGTTGACCGCGCCGAAGCGGTTCTTCTGGCCACGCAGCGTGCGGAAGCGCGAATCGCCATCGCCTTCCAGCAGCAGGGAGGCGTCGATCATGTGCTCCAGCACCTTGGGGCCGGCCAGCGAGCCGTCCTTGGTCACGTGGCCGACCAGCAGCAGCACGGTATTGGTTCGCTTGGCGAAGCGGGTCAGCGCGGCGGCAGACTCACGCACCTGCGAGACACCACCCGGCGCGGATGACAGATCCTCCAGATGCATGGTCTGGATGGAGTCGATGATCAGCACCTCGGGCTTCTCGCGCTCGGCGGTGGCCAGAATCGTCTCGACGCTGGTCTCGGCCAGCATCTTGAGCCCCTGGGTCGGCAGCTGCAGACGATGGGCGCGCATCGCCACCTGCGACAGCGATTCCTCGCCAGTGACATAGAGTGAGCGCTTCTGCTGGGCGAGCTTGCAGGCGGTCTGCAGCAGCAGCGTCGACTTGCCGGCCCCCGGGTGGCCACCGAGCAGCACGGCGGAACCCGGCACCAGCCCGCCGCCCAGCACGCGGTCGAACTCGCCGAAGGTCGAGGAGAAGCGCGGCACTTCGGCCAGCGAGACATTGGAAAGATCGGTCACGTTGTCGCTGAGCGTGCCGGCGTACCCGCCCCGCCCATTGCTGGCGCTACGCGCGGCACCACCGGCGACGGCCCCCGCAGCGGGGGCAGCGCCGGGCAATACCGTGGCGCCGACGCGGATTTCCTGCAGGGTGTTCCATTCGCGGCAGCCGCTGCACTGGCCCTGCCACTTAGAGAATTCGCTACCGCATTCGGTACATACGAAGGCGCTCTTTGCTTTCGCCATCAGACAATCCTGTCGGGAAGAAATGATTCTCGGCGCCGCGGCGGGGTGTCGTCAGCCGCGGATTTCCAACGGCCAGACACAAGGAAGGCGGCTTGCGCCGCCTTCCTTGTGCTCACGATCGCCTTGTGGCGCACGGCACGCTTACTGGCGCTTGAGGCGCAGTGTCTCACCGTTCTGGAAGCGACGCTTCTGCGGGTCGACCAGCTCCAGGGTCTGGGCATCCAGACGTAGGAAGTAGTAGGTCTGGCCTTCGCCGTCCGGCGTCAGCTCATAGACGGTCGCGTTCGGGTCCGTCACGGTGCCGGACAGCACGTCCCACTGGCCTTCGTAATGCTCCGGGTCCGGCTGCTGCGGATGATCACGATAGGTGGCATCGAGACTGAAGGTACGCTCATCCTGGGCTGCCTCTTCGGCACCCTTGAGGCGTACATCGAGGTCAATGCCCGTGCAACGACGACACGGCAGGGTGCCCTTGTAGACGGCAACCTGCTCGCTGGCTGTCTCGGTGGCGCTGTTGTCAGCGGCACCGTCATTGGTCTGGGCCGTTGATGCGCACCCGGCGAGACCGACCATCAGCGCGGCTCCCACCATCAGAGTCCTGATCTGCATTGAATCCTCCTTAAGGCGATGACTCGATAGCAGCATCAGCGCTATCGACGGCGAGCGGTCTACCCGCTTTGGCAGGCAGACCGCTCACAAGCTTCCACGCTCAAGAATAGCGGGTATCCGCCCCGAGAGGCCACCCCCGATGGCGTTTATCGAACACCATTCGCTAAATCGTGTCGGCCTCAGCCCCGGCGATCATGGCCATTGTCGAGAAACGGATAGTCGGTGTAACCCTTGGCGCCACCACCGTAGAAGGTGTCCGGGTCCTGCTCATTGAGCTCAGCGCCGAGGCGAATGCGCTCGACCAGGTCCGGGTTGGCGATATACGGGCGCCCGATGGCGACGGCATCCGCGATGCCCTCATCGATGATGCGTGCCGCGCTCTCACCGTCGTAGTGGCCGCAGAAGATCAGCGCGCCCGTGACGCGCTCGCGCAGGGCACGACGGAAGTCATCGCTGAACTTGATGTCGCCACCGGCCCAGTCCGGCTCGTTGACGTGCACATAGGCGATGCCACGTCTGGAGAGCTGCTCGGCCATGTAGAAGGCCATCTCTTCCGGCTCGTCATCGGTCAGACCGAAGATCTCGATGAAGGGCGTCAGGCGGATGCCGGTACGCTCAGGGCCGAAGACTTCGGCGACGGCATCGACGACTTCCAGCGTCAGGCGCGCACGGTTCTCGACCGAGCCACCGTACTGGTCAGTGCGCTGATTGGTGCCGGTGGCCATGAACTGGTTGAGCAGGTAGGCGTTGGCGGCATGCACCTCGATCATGTCGAAGCCGGCACGCTTGGCACGCACGGCGGCCTGACGATAGTCCTCGATCAGCTGGGGGATCTCGTCCGTCTCCAGGGCGCGCGGCGTACTGGTGGGATGACGTCCGCTGGTGCCGTCCTCGAACTCGACGAAGCACTGGGCGCCTTCACCACGCAGGGCGCTCGGCGCGACCGGCTGCTGGCCGTCCGGCTGCACCATCTCATGCGAGACACGCCCGACGTGCCACAGCTGCAGCGCCATGCGTCCGCCCTTGGCGTGCACCGCCTGGACGACGCCCTTCCAGCCCGCTTCCTGCTCATCGGTCCAGATGCCCGGCGTGTAGACATAGCCACGTGCGGTGGGCGAGATGTTGGTCGCCTCGCTGATGATCAGGCCGGCACCGGCACGCTGACCGTAATAGGCCTGCTGAAGCTCACCGGGCACGCTGTCGGGGGTACGAGCACGTGTCAGCGGTGCCATCAGGATGCGGTTGGGCAGGGTCAGATCACCGAGCTTGACCGGATCGAGCAGGGTGTCAGCGTACGGGGCATTGGTGTTGGCAGTCATCGGGACTCCTTGAATTGCAGGTCTTCGCCCAGCGTCCTCATCGTGCAAGGTCGCACGAGCTAGGCAAGCATGCCTGTGACATGCGGCACACCACGCGCTGCTTCAAGCACGCGCATCGCACGAGAATAATGCTGGCATGGCAACAATGGGCGAGGACCGCCGTGCGGCTACTCCTGGGCTTCTTTCAACACCCCCTCTCGGCAGCCCTTCACAACACCCTCTCCCGACAGTTCTTCGCAACAGTCTCTCGACAATCCTTCGCGACAGACCTTCGAACAGCCTTCAATCACCGCTCCAATGCCCCTCATGACTCACTCAGAGCGCATGCCGATGCTTGTACCGCGACGATCCAGCGGGCAACATGAAAAGCATCCATGACACGGGTCATGCACTGTCACCAGCGGCGAGAAATCATGAGCAAGTACTGGAGCCCACAGGTCCACGACCTGACCCCCTACGTCCCCGGCGAACAACCGCGTGAGCAGCTGATCAAGCTGAACACCAACGAGAACCCCTACCCGCCGGCGCCCGCCGTGGAGCAGACGCTGCGCGAGTTCAATGCCTCTGATCTGCGCCGCTACCCGGACCCGAGCTCCAGCTCGCTGCGCGCCGCCCTGGCCGATACCTTCCATGTGGCCGCCGAGGAAGTCTTCGTCGGCAATGGCTCCGATGAGGTACTGGCGCTGGCCTTCCAGGCATTCTTCCGCCAGGACAAGCCGCTGCTGCTGCCGTCCATCAGCTACAGCTTCTATCCGGTCTACTGCCGCATGTATGGCATCGAGTCGCGCAGCATCGCACTGACCGACAACTGGGAAGTCGACCTGGAAGCCTTCGGCAACGACAATGGCGGCATCATCTTCGCCAACCCCAACGCCCCGACAGGGCATGGCCATGGCCGCAAGGCGATTGCCGCGCTGCTGGAGCGCAATCCGCAGAGCGTGGTGCTGGTCGACGAAGCCTACGTGGACTTCGGTGGCGAAAGCGCCATCCCGCTGATTCATCAGTATCCGAATCTGGTCGTGACAGGCACTTTCTCGAAGTCACGCAGCCTGGCGGGCATTCGTCTTGGCTATGCCGTGGCCTCGCGTGAGCTGATCGAAGGTCTGGAGCGCGTGAAGGACTCCTTCAACTCCTACCCCATCGACCGCCTGGCCGAACAGGTCGGCGTCGCCGCGCTCAGTGATCCCGACTATTTCGATGAGTGCCGCACACGCGTCATCACCACCCGCGAGCAGACGCGCGATCGCATGGCCGCGCTGGGCTTCGAGATCCTGCCCTCGCAGACCAACTTCGTGCTGGCGACTCACCCGACCCACGATGCCGGCAAGCTGTTCATCGGCCTGCGCGAACAGGGCATCCTGGTGCGCCACTTCAACACCGACGCACTGCGTGACTATCTGCGCATCAGCATCGGTACCGATGCCGAGATGGACAGCCTGATCGAAGCCCTGGAAACCCTGTGTCGCTGAGATAGCGCACGGCCTGGCCAGTGATTGCTCCAATCAAAGAAGGCGCCCACGGGCGCCTTCTTTCATCAGGATGTCACTCAGGAGTTCACCGCACGGCCCATCCACACAGCTCGTCACACAGCTCGTCGTGCCGTTCATCGCACCGAACACTCTGCAGGAGCACAACATGACAACGGACAGTCTCGCCAAGGCTTCGGATTCATCCTCGACACCCCACCTGCCTCTGACGCGAGTGCATCACGTGGCGCTCATCACCGCTGATTACCCACGCGCCAGGCGCTTCTATCTCGAGGTCATGGATGCGCAGGTGATCAACGAGGCCTATCGTGAGGCCCGCGACAGCTACAAGCTCGACCTGCGCCTGCCGGGCGGGATCCAGCTGGAGCTGTTCTCCTTCCCCTCGCCGCCTGAACGCCCCAGCTATCCGGAAGCCTGTGGCCTTCGTCACCTGGCGCTGGCGACGGAAGACATCGATACCTGTGTCGAGCTGCTGATCGCGCGTGGCGCCACGCCAGAGCCGATACGTGTCGATGAATACACCGGCGCCCGCTTCACCTTCCTGGCAGACCCCGACGGCACGCCCATCGAACTCTACGAAGTCGCGCCCTGATGTGATGGCGCACTGAAATTGCACTGGCCCTGAAGATAAAAGGCCCCGAAGACAAAAGGCCCCGAAGACAAAAGGCCCCTGTCGATATCTCGACAGGGGCCTTCTTGTGTCATTTGCACGTTGCTTGGGCAAAGCTTTTCTCTCGCCCACAGCTGATTCGCATGCAGGACTCTCTGCACCACTTTTCCTCACCACAAAGAGAACCGCCCCTGCAGCAAGGCTGCAGGGGCGGTTCGGGATAAGTGCCTGACGATGACCTACTCTCACATGGAGAAACTCCACACTACCATCGGCGCTAAGCGGTTTCACTTCCGA
>NZ_JARWKQ010000039.1:0-200 GCF_029846355.1 Cobetia sp. 2AS | reverse complement strand
GGTCAGCGGTTCGATCCCGCTTGGCTCCACCATGAAAGTCCGGTTCAGCTTCTACTACCTGATAACGCTGCACAGTCTACAGTGACAAGCATATTGCCTTCCTCGTGAAGGTTGTGTGACTTTTCACTGTTCTCTGAACAGCCGCTCTTTAACAATGTGAATCATGCTGACGATAGATGTGTGCGCCAAGCGCATGTCTA
>NZ_JARWKQ010000038.1:0-201 GCF_029846355.1 Cobetia sp. 2AS | reverse complement strand
CATGCGCTTGGCGCACACATCTATCGTCAGCATGATTCACATTGTTAAAGAGCGGCTGTTCAGAGAACAGTGAGAAGCGCGCTCTGTTGAGCACGCTTGCCACTGCCGGCTAAGCCAGCAATAAGATCAGGTAATTCGTTGTGAGCACTTGCCGCGAGCAGTAGACAGTGTCGATAAGGAGGTGATCCAGCCCCAGGTTCC
>NZ_JARWKQ010000037.1:0-212 GCF_029846355.1 Cobetia sp. 2AS | reverse complement strand
CAATGTGTTGAGCTAACCAGTACTAATTGCCCGTGAGGCTTGACCATATAACACCCAAGGGGTTTGCGCAGGCAAACCGCCGGGATTGCGACAGGATCGAGACATATCGGTCAGCATGATTCATATTGCGAGTCGCGAGGCCAAAAGCCTCGAGACTCAGGCATCGCAAGATGCCACCGTTTCGCCTGACGACCATAGCGAGCGTGAACCAC
>NZ_JARWKQ010000036.1:0-216 GCF_029846355.1 Cobetia sp. 2AS | reverse complement strand
GTGTTGAGCTAACCAGTACTAATTGCCCGTGAGGCTTGACCATATAACACCCAAGGGGTTTGCTTAGGCAAACGCCGGGATTGCGACAGGATCGAGACATATCGGTCAGCATGATTCATATTGCGAGTCGCGAGGCCACAAGCCTTGAGACTCAGGCATTGCAAGATGCCACCGTTTCGCCTGACGACCATAGCGAGCGTGAACCACCCGATCCCA
>NZ_JARWKQ010000035.1:0-218 GCF_029846355.1 Cobetia sp. 2AS | reverse complement strand
CTGACCTCCGACACCACGCCGACCATCGTCGGTACCACCGATGCCGAAGACGGCAGCACCGTCACGCTGGTCATCACTGACAGTGACGGCAACGAGCAGACCGTCACCGTGACTGTCGAGAACGGCACCTACACGGTTGACGCCGAAACACCGCTGAGCGAAGGCGAGTACAGCGTCGAGGCTTCGGTCACCGACCCAGCCGGCAACACCGCGACCAG
>NZ_JARWKQ010000034.1:0-228 GCF_029846355.1 Cobetia sp. 2AS | reverse complement strand
CGGTACCTACAGCGTCGACGCCGAGACCCCGCTGAGCGAAGGCGAGTACAGCGTCGAGGCCTCGGTCACCGATCCGGTCGGCAACACCGCGACCAGCAATGATGTAGGCGAGATCGACGCCAGCGCGCCGGCGCTGACTGTCGATGCTCCCGCACTGACCTCCGACACCACGCCGACCATCGTCGGTACCACCGATGCCGAAGACGGCAGCACCGTCACGCTGGTCAT
>NZ_JARWKQ010000033.1:0-228 GCF_029846355.1 Cobetia sp. 2AS | reverse complement strand
CGCTAAGCGGTTTCACTTCCGAGTTCGGCATGGGATCGGGTGGTTCACGCTCGCTATGGTCGTCAGGCGAAACGGTGACATCTTGCGATGCCTGAGTCCCGAGGCTTGTGGCCTCGCGACTCGCAATATGAATCATGCTGACCGATATGCCTCGATCCTGTCGCAATCCCGGCGTTTGCCTGCGCAAACCCCTTGGGTGTTATATGGTCAAGCCTCACGGGCAATTAG
>NZ_JARWKQ010000032.1:0-229 GCF_029846355.1 Cobetia sp. 2AS | reverse complement strand
GTCGCCCAGGTTCACGGCGTCGCTGACATTGCCGGCCACATCGGTCTGACGGATCTGCACAACGCCATCGGCGTAGCCGCCTTCGGCGAGGGTGAAGGTGGTGCCGGTGCCATCGATCCAGTTGCTGCCGCCGTCGAGGGAATACTCCCAGGTGGCGTCGGCTTCCAGACCGCTGACGGTGACTTCACCATTGCTGGTGATGCCGTCGTCGGTGACGTTGGTGTCGGTG
>NZ_JARWKQ010000031.1:0-231 GCF_029846355.1 Cobetia sp. 2AS | reverse complement strand
CACCGCGACCAGCAATGACGTGGGCGAGATCGACGCAAGCGCGCCGGCGCTGACCGTCGATGCCCCGGCACTGACCTTCGACACCACGCCGACCATCGTCGGCACCACCGATGCCGAAGACGGCAGCACGGTCACCCTGGTCATCACCGACAGCGATGGCAACGAGCAGACCGTCACCACCACCGTCGAGAACGGTACCTACAGCGTCGACGCCGAGACCCCGCTGAGCGA
>NZ_JARWKQ010000030.1:0-235 GCF_029846355.1 Cobetia sp. 2AS | reverse complement strand
ACCTCGAAGCTGCCGTAGACACTGCTGTCATCGGTGGCGGCGACGAAGGCCAGATCCGGGTTGTCGGCATCCGTGGCGGTCAGCGTGCCAGTGGCTTCCAGAGTGCCGTCTTCTTCCACGGCGCCAGAATCGGCCGTGATGACCGGCAGGTCGTCGGTGCCGGTGATGACGATGTCGACCGTGGTGGTCGAGTCATCGCTCAGCGTGACGGTATAGGTCTCGGTGACGGTCTCGC